>NZ_JFOM01000053.1:0-387356 GCF_001860525.1 Paenibacillus sp. LC231
TCCTCCTCGTGTTTTAAATTTGGTTGGCGAACCGAATTTATCTTAACACTTCGGAGGATTTTTTTTATACAACGCTTAAGCTATCCTGAACCATACGCATAGCGTATGGTTTTCTTTTTACAATAAAGGGGCTATCCCAAAGGTAAGGTAAACCTGCCTTTGGGAAGCCCCTTTTTACGGCTGCATCGTGATGAATCGCGCACCCGGTATGAGTTTCATGGTTTGCTCCGCTACATGCCGATGACACGTCATCATCACGATTTGCCGGTCCTGCGATAATTCAGAAAACAGTTCGAGCGCATGTCCGAGCCGTTCGCCGTCAAAATTAACAAACAGATCATCAAGCAATAACGGCAACCCCGATGCATGCGGCATCGATTGGATCAAGCCGAGCCGCATCGCCAGATATAACTGCTCCGCCGTACCGCGGCTTAACCGGCTGCTCTCCACCAATTCACCAGTCGGGCGCTCTGCCAGCAGGCTCTGATCTCCCATCCGCATGACAATCCGGCTGTACATGCCGCCGGTCAGCATGGAGAAGTAGTGGGAAGCCAACTGCAGCACCTGCGGCTGTTTCTCTTCCTCGTACATGCGGCGCGTACGTTTGATAAATTCGGAAGCCATCGAACGTACCGCATATTGCGAGACTAATTCCCGCAGGGCGGTGCGCTGCTCCTCCAGCTGCTGCAGGGCGAAATCCTCGTTCCCCGCTGCTTCCAGCGACTCTCTCTCCTGAAGCAGCCGCCCCCGCCGTTCCTGGAGCTCGTCCCGCAGGTGGAGCGCAGCGGATACGGCTTCCTCCTTCTTCATGCATTGAGCATCAAGTTCCGCTGCATCCGTCAGCTCCAGCAGCTGTTCAAGCTGCCGTTGCCCCCCTTCATCCCATCCGCTGAACATGGTAATTTCGTGATGGCGGATCGTGCGAACAAGCTCCTCACGACGCTTCGCAGCAGCTCCCATACGAAGAAAGGTTTCTTCGTCTGCCGATTGGGATGATGCAATCAGAGCTGCTTTGCGCAGCTGCAGCCCTTCCCGCTCATCTGCAATCGCAATCCCCTCCTTGCGCAGCTCTTGAATACGCTCTGCAAGGACATTCCTCTGTCTCGATTCCTCTTGATAGGACTTCCATCTGGAATAGACGTTACCGAGCTCGGCAACGGCTGGGATTCGGTTGCCGTTAACGTCACCTTGGGGATCCGCCGCAAAGATCTCATGGCATTGGATGATATAATCCTCCGCCTCTTTTAACAGCACGTCCATTTTCAGTCCAAGCGATTTCTGCTGCCGGATCAGCTCCTGCCCCTGCTCCACTTTGACGAACACGTCCAGCATAACGTCAGGCGATAGACTCTGCGGGAGTGATCGGGACATAAGCCAATCCTCCCACTGCCGCTCCAGCTCCAAATATCGCTTCTCTTCCTGATCAATAGCGCCCTGAACCGTTTGTAATTCAGCCGCTTGCAGCGCAGCTTTCTCCTCAGCACCCGCACAATCGGATGTCAGTCGATCCAGCCGCTGCCGCCATGCTTGCCAGCCCTCCATCACGGATCGAAGCTCGCGCATTTGAGCCTCCACCATGAAGGGGTCGCGAGCCAATGCAGCGTTTTTGTCCCTTCGACTGCCCGGAATCGTGCTCGCTGCTGCCGCCGCATATGGGTCAGAGACGAGACTGGAATAGAGATGATCTATATGTTCCGTTCCCTGCACGTCTTGAATAGGAGTCTCATTCGAAGCTGCACCATGAACCTCCCGACCTCTTTGACCGCTCCAGAATACATAACCCATACCGAGCAGCATCACGATGCCTGAGACCACGGCAGCTTCCGAGGTTGACGTCCATAACAATACGGCCACCAACAGGAATGTCATAACAGCCATTCCCGCCAGCAGACCCGCGTGCATCCCAGGTAGACTGCCTCTTCCCGATGGGCGCGTGGAAGCAGGCTCAGGCTGAGTCCGGGTCAATCTCCGTTCGCGCCAGCGCTCAATCTCCAGCTGCAGCTGATTCCACAGCACAGCGGTCTCCTGGGGCGCTGCCGACTTAATCATGGCAAATGCCTCTTGTCCCCGCTCCATCTCCTCGCGCAGCTGCCGCCTGGCTTCCCGCAGCGCCGATTCGGCTGCCGCCGCAGAACGCTGGGCCCCGCGCTGTTCAATGAACAGCGCCTCCATCCGGCGATCATACCCGGCAAAGGCCGCACTGATACGCCGGACCTCCTCGCGCTCTGAAGCGGATAAAGACAGACCCAGCAGCTCCTTCCGGGTCCATGCCGGGTCGATATCCCGAAGCAGCTGTTCCAGCCGGATCTCCTGAGATTTGTATTCGGTCGTAAGCTCGGCAAGCTCCCGGTTGGCGGCTTCGTGCAGGCTTCGTTTCGCCCAGAGCTCCTCAATCTGTTCGCCATACTGTTCCATGAACGCATTCAGAGGGAGCGCTCTCAGCTTATCCTCCGCATCCTCGATCGCCCGCTCGGCGCGAATCGACTGGGTGAGGAGAAGGCGCTCTTCCTCCTGCATCTTTTCGTATCGGGGGATTCCATCCGGAGGAAAGTTGTCACTGTCCATCAGATCCTCTAATTCCAATCTGGCCTCACGCCATTCCAGCCAAGCCGGACGAATGTCCTGCGCTTTTCGAAGGAGCAACAGATCCTCGGCGTCCCGGGTGCGATCCTGTTCCAGAAGATTCAACCGTTCCTGTATTTCCAGAATGGATGTAACGGTCTCGTTATAGCGGGAAACGTACGTCTTGCTCTCCGAAACCCGGGTTCTTAAATGCTCGATGGCTTGCAGCAGCTTGGCGGTGTGCTGAACCTTTCCTCGCGGCTTATACAGCTTGTCCATCTCCTGGGATAACTTGCGCTCGGCTTCCAGTATATTGGCCCCGCCGCCGATTCCGGCATGGAACAGGTAACCGCTCATCTCGGCAGATTGCAAACTCCGGATTTCCTGCAGCTCGCTTAACGAGATGGCAAACAGCTGACGAAACATATCCTTGGACACACCGCCCAAAGCATATTGCTCCAGCTCCAGTTGTCCAAGCTCAATTACAATTCCATTATCCGCTAGTTTATGAATATGTGCGCGCTCGCCTCTGCCGGTGGCTGAATTTCCTTCTCTGGACCGGTTGTAGCGCCGAACCACCCAAGGCACTCCCTCCTTATCCAGAAACCGCAGCTCGCCGCCGTGAATGCCTTCCTCCGGAGGCTCTCCGCGTTCTGCAGGCGAGCCCTTGCCAGGGAATCCGTACAGCATGGCTCGGATAAAATACAGGACGCTGCTCTTCCCCGCTTCATTCGGCCCATATAGCACGGTCACAGGCGCATCTATCTCAAGGCTCTTGTCCCGAACAGCTCCAAAGCCTTGAATGTTCATCCGCTCTAGTCTCATGTTCCGACACCTTCCCCTTGCGAACGTTCGCGCAGCAACAACCCTAAGGTCAGTTCCTCCGCTCTGCGAACCCATTCCAGCAGTTCCTCCGGACTGATCTCGTCCAGCAAGGAGCGGATTTCCGCATGCTCAAGCAGAGGCTCCAAGCTTTTGGCAACAACCCCGCCAGGATCTTGAACCCGTTCCTGTTCCCCTCGAACAAGACGAAGCAAGTCCCCTGCAAAGCTGTCTTCCGCAAGCAGCCTCTGCCTATCGATCGCATCTCCGGAATGAAGCGAGAAGCTCTCGATCCAGACGCATCCCCGATAGCCGCATGTCTGTCCCTTCGCGGCCTCTCTTCTCCGCAGATCGATCAGCAGCTCATCGAGCACATATCCGCCTTCAAGCTGACGATGAACCGGACCCCGGCCCGTAATCCGAACGCGGATCATGCTCAGCCCATCCGCGTTCTCTCTGCTTATTTCGGTGAGAATGGATTCCAGTGAGCGTCTCCATTCATCGACGTCCTGACAAGAATCCAGAGGCGCTTCAACGATGTGCCAGCGCATGGAGCCGAGCTCATGGAAGCTCAGCTTCGTGTTGGAGCTCTCATCCACATCGACGATATAACATCCCTTGGGTCCCGTCTCCCGGATATGACGTCCCTGGATATTGCCCGGATACACAATATAAGGAGATTTCTGCAAGATTCGACGGGAGTGAATATGCCCGAGCGCCCAGTAATGAAATCCGGACTGGATTAAATCCCTTTTCGTACAAGGTGCATAGGTTTCGTGTTGGGGATCCCCATCCACGTTTGCGTGCAGAAGTCCGATATGGTATAGCCTGGATGACGGGGCAGGATAACGTATTGCAATATTATCGGTTACCTTCGAGGTCGGATACGACATGCCCGTAATGACCGCCACTTCATGATGATCCGAGCGGCGAACGGCCGTTACGCTTGCAGGCTCCGCCCCAAACACATGGACATGGGGAGGCAGCGCCATGCTAAGCTTGGTGCTGTCGAGTGGATCATGGTTGCCATGGATCACATATACCGCAATCTCTTCCATTCCCAGACGGTTAAGGGAATCCAAGAAGCGAAGCTGCGCGCGCAGCGAGATGTTGGAGCTGTCGTATATATCCCCGCTGATGACAATAAAATCAACCTGCTGGTCGATGGCCAGCTGAACGAGCCGTTCCAGCGCACGGAAGGTCGATTCCTGAACGTACGACCGCAGAGTGTCATCGAGTCCGCTTATCCCGATAAACGGACTGTCCAGATGTAAATCCGCAGCATGCATAAATCGAAAAGAAGCCATAATCGATCCCTAACTCTCTATCTTAGGTTGAAATTTCAAATACATTTTTTTCAGTTCATTCACGGATCGGGACAGGGAATATTGATTCTTCGCCTTATCCGAAGCGGTCCGGGCAAGCTCGTAGCGATAGAGCGGATCACTGATGACCTTCTCGAGCGCAACGCTGAGCGCTATCGGATCCTCCGGAGGTACAAGCAAGCCGTTTACCCCATCCTCGATCTGCTCCGCGATGCCGCCGACATCGGTACCTACCAATGCAAGGCTGCTAAGCGCCGCTTCCGCGAACACCGAGCCGAATGCCTCCGCTCTCGAGGGCAGGACAAAGATATCAAAGAACGGCATGAACTCCTCGGGATGCAGCGTATATCCGTAAAAAATCGTCTCCTGGTAGATGCCGAGTGTTTTGGCCATCTCCTCAAGCTCCTGACGGGAAGGTCCGTCGCCGATAATATGAAGGACGTAATCATATCCTTTGCGCTTCAGTTCCGCGCAGGCTTGGAGCAGAATGTCCAACCCTTTTGCAGGGACCAGACGGCATACCGTAATCAACTGCGGCACTGCATTTTCATGAGGCACCGGCTTAAATCTTTTATCGTCAAATCCGTTATGGATAACCCCGATCGATTCGGGTTCCTTCACGTACGGAGCCATGTAAGCCTTGAAGGAGTTCGACACCGTCAACAGACGGTCGCTGATATATTCAAGCTCCTTATATAAGGAGACCAGGAATCTGTGCTCCAGCCCACCTTCTTTGATTCTTCCGTTGAGGATAAGCTCACGCTCGTAACTGGAATGCACGGTTTGGATGAGCGGAACCTCTGGGAATACCGCTTTCATCGACATGCCTGCAATCGGATGATGGCTATGGATAAGATCATAAGGCTTTTGAAGACGCAGACGTGTCCACCACAGGTAATCCCGGTAGGTTTGAAGGTATTTGGCCACTACGGCACTCCCTTCAAACTCTTTCCAATCAAAGGTGTGAAATATCGGATCCTCCTGGCCTTTGTTGCGGATCCGCTTGGGCAGCCAGAACATCTCCATCTCCCAACGGGATGAATGAAAACGCTCCTGCAAATAAGGAATCATGGACGAGACGCCGCCTGGCTGTTCAGGAGGGAAGAATAATGCTTGAAGAAGTTTCATGGGGATCCCCCTTTCTCTAAATCTCTTTTCAGATTCTTTTTCGATATGATATATTAGAACATATGTTTCATGCAACGAAAAACCCATCTCTACTCAGGAGTGAATCGATTTGTCCTATGAATTGAGCTACTGGTCCACTTCTCCTCTACCCACCATATTTGCTGTGTGCGGAGCCTATATCGCGCTCATGATGCTGATCATGTGTCTCTTTATGTACAGCAAACAACGCAAGAATGCTTACATATATATGGCGGCAGCCTTCTTCTTCATTATGACATACGAGAGTTTGAACATCCATTCGGCTTGGACAGGAAAATCTGTTTTTCCGCCGGAATCGGACATCCTCCGTTTCATTCAGCTTTTTTCGTTTGTCCTGCTGAACGTCTCGGTTGTCATGCTGTACCGTAAGATCAAGACCATGCATTATTGGCTTCCCTTGTTGTCAGCCGCACTGCTTATGCTTCCGCTCATTCTTCCCTCATTTCTTCCTTACACTCTGGACCCGATATGGCAAAGCATATATTTTGATGGTTTTCAGCTCGCTGCGCTCTACCTGGCTTATACCCAAGTCACTCCGCGGATCGGACAACCGATCAAATATGCGATTGGACTTGCTGTCTACGCCATCTCGGCAGTTCTGCAATCTATCCATACCTATTCCGGCGGCCTGTCGCCTGCGTTTCAGGGACTCGCTCTCGCTCTGCCGGTGCTCTTCTACAGCATCGTGTTCTTCATCCTGTTCAGACGCATTGTGGAGCTGATGCAGTCCATCTACCGGTCTGCCATTACGGACGGATTAACAGGACTATACAACCGCAGGCATTTTATGAAGTATCTGGACCATTACGCCTCGCAGGAATTGAAAATATCCGCTATCTTCTGCGACATCGATAATTTCAAGAAACTGAATGATACCCAAGGCCATGCCCGAGCCGATGAAGTGCTGAAGCAGGTCGCGGCCATTATGGAGGAAGAGCTTGACGGTATCGGGATTACCGGCCGGTATGGCGGCGAGGAGTTGGTGGCCCTGGTGGTTGACCGCAAAGTCAAACCCGCACAGGTCGCCGAGAGCATCCGGGCCAGAGTGGCAAGCGAGAGCATCGTCACGCTCAGTATCGGCTACAGCGTACTGCGCAAAGGCGTTCGCGGCGATGAACTCATGAAACAGGCCGACAAAGCGATGTATCATTCCAAAACGACCGGCAAAAACAAGGTATCCGATTACCGGTCCTTAACAACCTCATCAACCGAACCAACGGAATCCGCCGGATAACTCTGGCGCAGGCTGCTCACGATATAAAGTGGGCGGTCTTTTTTTTGCTTGACATTTCTTTACTACGCCTGCGGCATCATGATAAACTAATGACCGATTCCTTAAAGACAGAGAAGAAATGACGCTGAACCAGGATTCTTTTGCCTTTACACTGCAGCATGTACCTTATTCTAAAGAAGGAGCAATCTAACGAATGCGAAAGGAACTATTACCTGTTGGCTTTGTTGCCAGCATAAATGATATTCTCGGGTATGCCTCGTGCGATTTTTGGGACAGCTACGATTTGCCCCGCACCCACGGGCTGCGCCTTAACCGGCTGAAAGCGGTTCATGCCGCAGACAGCGTAAAAAACCTCATCCGGCAATTCAAGCTGACGCCCGTGCCCTGGTGTGATTCCGGATACTATTATGATGAAAGCCTGCGTCCAGGCAAACACCCCTATCATGCCGCTGGATTATATTATATTCAGGAGCCCTCGGCAATGTCCGCAGTCGAGCTGTTGAATCCTCAGCCCGGAGAGACCATCCTGGATCTAGCGGCAGCTCCCGGCGGCAAGACAAGCCATATTGCCTCCAAGATGATGGGCCGGGGACTGCTTGTCTCCAATGAGATCCATCCCGAACGGGCACGGATTCTGGCCGAGAACGTGGAACGTATGGGAATAATGAATACCGTCGTTACGAATGCGGCACCGGATCAGCTATCCCGCCGTTTCGTTGCCTGCTTTGACCGGATCATGCTCGATGCGCCATGCTCCGGTGAAGGCATGTTTCGAAAGGATGCCGCAGCGATTGAGGAATGGTCTCCTGAACATGTGGATCTGTGCGTTGCCCGGCAGTGGGACATTGTTCAGGAGGCGTACCGGATGCTCAAACCGGGAGGAACCTTGGCTTACTCCACCTGTACGTTCAATACGGCTGAGAACGAAGAGATGATTGAGCGTATTCTTTCGCAGTATCCCGATATGGAGCTGCGTGAAATGAAGCGATTGTGGCCGCACTTGGAACGGGGGGAGGGGCATTTTGTTGCCATCTTGGTCAAATCGACGGCTGCCGAAGTTTTAAATGAAGATCTAGCATACTCTTCGGTCAGCAGCAAATCCCCGGCCAAATCCAACCGGGGCGGCAAACAAGGACCTGCGCTTTCGGCCCTGGCCGACTTTCAAGACTGGGCAAAGCAGGAACTACCCGGCTTTGAGCTTGACTTCGGCACTCCGATATTGTTCGGCGAGGAACTGTACTGGCTTCCGGTCAGCGAGAGCTGGGCATGGAATGACAAGCAGCTGAAAGGCTTGAAGATGCCGCGCGCTGGTCTGCATCTGGCTCACCTGAAGAAGAATCGAATCGAACCGGCCCATGCTCTTGCCATGTCCTTGCATCCTGGCCAAGCTGCCCGCAGCTGGGATCTGCCTTCAGATTCAGCCGAGACGGCTGCTTATTTGCGGGGAGAGGTGCTCTCCATTCCTTCCGAATACCGGGGCTGGACGTTGGTCACCACGGATGGATTACCTCTGGGGTGGGGCAAGGCCAGCGGCGGACAGCTCAAAAATCATTTGCCCAAAGGTTTGCGTAACCCTAAGTAACGCTTCTATTCGCAGTTTTATAATGAATGATAAGCCGATCCGAACCGAATACTGTATAACATACGTTCAAACGCGACATTAAAAGGGGCGTCTCTCTGCATTACAAACAGAGAGACGCCCCTTACTTTATCCACCTAATCAAAACCGGATGCTTTTTTCCTCATCTTAGGCTGCATCCTTATCTTTAACGAGACGACAGTTACTTCTTACAGTTCCGAAGCCGCAGGGGCACTCCAAGTTCGAGGCTGATCGTCTGAAACGCAGCATTCAGCACGGTGGCATCCATAGCGACAACAAACATCGCTGCCACATATACACGATGCACAATACCTTATTCGGGTTCAGCCAGGTGCTCATGACCTATGCTCTGCTGACGGCACGGTGTTGGCATACAAGCTTCGCGGCCGCAGATCAACCCAGTTCTCGTTGATAAAGGCTGCGCATTCCTCCCGCGTGCTAAGTCCAAAAGCCTGTGTCCAGCCGTTCGGAACAGCCGCGAAACCCGGCCAGAGCGAGTATTGCCCCTCATGGTTTACCAGCACAAGAAACTTGCCGTCGACTTGCTCAAAAGGATTGGTCATGGATAAGTTCCCTCCTCTCCGATGTGATCCGCCCTCGGGTTATAGCTGCCTCCAGCTTGCTTAAAATGCACTTGCCGATATAATCCAGTGGACCCGGCTGGCATAAATCCTTATGCCGGCATTCGATATCGTGCCGCTCGATCTTACCGCCCACGTAAGGCTCCCACATCTCCGGTTCAATGGGATCGAACCAATCGGGGATGATCGTCGAATGGAAGAATAACATGTCTCCCTCAAACCGTTTCGGAACGTAAGCCTTCAACAGCTGTACCGAATTCTCATAGGTCGTCTTCAGATTCATGATCGTCTCTTCCTCAAGGGACGAGAGCGCGTTGCTCTCATTCCGCAGCAATTCAAGGGCGGCCGCTATGGTTAACGGCGCGTCTCCAAGACCCGCTTCAATGCTCTCTCTGTCGAAGCCTCCCAGCGCCAGCAGCGCGGTTAAAGCCTCATCTTCATCGGGGGTTTCCTTAATCGGCAAATAATGACTTGGGTAAGCATCCAGTATGGCTAGCAATTCAATGTCTTCACCCGCCTCCTGCAGCTGTACCGCAATCGACTGCGCGACATTGCCACCCAGAGACCATCCGAGCAGCCGGTATGGCCCTTGTGGTTGAAGAGAACGAATATGGTCGATATAGTCTTTCGTCATCTCTTCCAGTGATTTCGGCAGCTCCTCTGCTTGCGCAATCCCCCTCGCCTGTAACCCGTAAATCGGATAATCCATGCCAAGATGCTTCATTAAACCGGCGTAACACCAGCTTAATCCTCCTGCCGGATGCACGCAGAACAGCGGTATTTGATCTCCATGCGCCCGAAGCGGAAGCACGACCTGCAGCGCGCTGTGTCCGCCGCCCATCTCAACCTTATCGATAAGCCCCGCTACCGTAGGCGATTCGAATAAAGCTGCTATGCTTAATTCTTTGCCGAGCGCTTCGCGAACCCGGCTGATAAGCCGGACAGCCAGTAGCGAATGGCCGCCGAGCTCGAAGAAGCTGTCATCGATACCCACCCGTTTGACTCCCAATATCTCCGCAAATAGCTCGCATAACACTTCTTCCTGCGGGGTTCGTGGATGGCGTCCATCGGCATCGGGCCCTATATCTGGAGCCGGCAGCGCTTTGCGATCGAGCTTTCCGTTAGGCGTAAGCCGCAGCATGTCCATCTGTACGAACGCCCCGGGAACCATGTAATCCGGAAGCATTGAGGCCGCATAACGGCGCAGCTCAGCGACTGAAGACAAATCGCTGCCTGGCTTGCTCACAACATAAGCCGCAAGCCGGCGGTCTCCGGGCTGGTCCTCGCGCACGATGACTGCGGCCTGAGCGACATCGGCATGACGTGTGAGGACCGATTCGATCTCGCCGAGTTCGATCCGGAAGCCGCGTATTTTCACCTGATGGTCGGACCGCCCCAAATAATCCAGTGTACCGTCGGCCAGCCGCTTCGCCAGATCTCCGGTTCGGTACATTCTCGTCCCCGGCGGACCATACGGATCGGCCACAAACCGGTCGGCGGTCAGGTCTGGACGCCCCCAATACCCACGCGCAAGTCCTGCACCCGCGACATACATCTCTCCAATTACGCCATACGGAACCGGCCGAAGTTTGGAATCCAGGACATATATCCTAAGGTCCGGAATCGCTTCTCCGATCGGACTGCCGGCTCCAGACAGCGCAAGGTTCCGGTTTAATTCCATATAACTGACATGCACGGTCGTCTCTGTAATGCCATACATGTTGATCAGACGCGGGGCATCGTCGGCATGACGCTCATACCAATCCGTGAGCCGTCCGAGCTCCAAGGCTTCACCGCCGAACACAACGTACCTCAGCGATAGTTTCTGCCCCAGTTCCGCCTGCTCCCGATCCGCCTGAATCAACGGATAAAACGCCGAGGGAGTCTGATTCAGCACGGTTACGCCTTCCCGGACCAGCAAGCTCAACATGTCGTCCGGCGATCTGCTGGTCGTATGCGGAACAACCACAAGTCGGCCGCCGTGCAAGAGAGGCCCCCATAATTCCCATACCGAGAAATCAAAGGCATACGAGTGGAATAATGTCCATACATCAGTCTCATCAAATTGAAACCAATGTGCGGTAGTGTCAAACAATCGGATGACATTCTGATGCGGTATAAGCACGCCCTTTGGTTTGCCGGTAGACCCGGAAGTATAGATGATATACGCGGCACTCAGCGGCATAAGCGGCCTATGACGCTCATGGTCGCTTGGATTCTCATGCGAATAGCGCTGCACCCGTAAAGCTTGTTCAGGTTCATCAATGACAACATGCTTTATGCGTGCAAAGCTCGGCAGCTGATCCATCACCTGAACGCTCGTAATGACGCATACCGGACAAGCATTCTCCATCATGTAAGCCAGCCGATCCTCCGGATACTCCGGATCCAGCGGCAGGTAAGCAGCCCCTGCCTTAAGTACAGCCAATATGCCGATGACCATGTCCAACGAACGCGGCAAGGCGAGCGCTACGATCTGATCCGTCCCGATGCCGGAGGCAATTAACAAGTGAGCAAGCCGATTGGCACGCTCGTTCAGCTCCCCATAAGTAAGCGATAAACCATCATGGACAATCGCGTTCCTTTGAGGCGTACGGATGACCTGCTCCTCAAACCGCTGAGGCAAGGTTGCCTGGTTGGTAAGAGGCAGCGGAGCGCTCCACTGTCGACGGGTTTCCTCACGCTCATGAACGGTTAATATATCAAGTTCACTGATGGCTTTACTTGGTTCATTGGCAGCACTCTCCAATACGCGCACATACCGTTCCGCCATCGCTTCCGCCGTTCTGCGCTCGAACAAATCCGTACTAAATTCGATCATACCGTCAACTCCGTCAGGTTCGCCGTGCATATCCCGCCGCTCCGTCAGCTCGAAGGTTAAGTCAAACTTTGCGGTACCTACGCTTTGCAGCTGCAGTTTCGAACTGACTCCCGGCAGTTCAAGCGAAGTTTCCGGCGTATTTTGCAGCACGAGCATCACTTGGAAGAGCGGGTGTCTAGACCTGGAACGCGGCGGATTCAATGTCTCGACAAGCCGCTCGAACGGCACATCCTGATGCTCGAAAGCCGCCAGGCTCCTCTCGCGCACCCGCTGCAACAGCTCGTCGAACGACGGGTCATCCGACGTGTCGACACGAAACACAAGCGTATTGATGAAGAAACCAATCAATTGATCCAGGCTGTCGTCGTTCCGGCCCGAGACCGGACTGCCGATCGGAATGTCCGTGCCTGCACCCAGCTTCGTAAACAGCGCAGCCATCGCAGACTGAAACACCATGAATAAAGTCGCCCGATTGCTCTGCGCGAGTGTATTCAGCCGCCGATGCAGTTCACGCGAAATCGGAAACGACACGCTTCCGCCCTGATAGCTGGCAACAGCCGGCCTCGGATAATCGATGGGCAGCTCCAATTGCTCCGGTAAATCGCAAAGTGCCTCGGTCCAATAGTCCAGCTGGCGGGCGATCAGACTGCCCTTATCGCCTGTGCTGCCAAGAAGCTTCTCCTGCCAAACGGCATAGTCTGCATATTGGACCGGTAACGGAGACCATTCCGGCTCACTCCCCAGGCGCCGTGCCTTATAAGCATCCGATAGGTCGCGTGTCAGGGGGGTAAGCGACCAGCCGTCTCCAGCTATATGATGCAAGAGCAACAGCAGGACAAACTCTCCATTCCCCAGTTTGAACAACTCTGCCCGCAGCGAGGTTTCCGTGGCAAGCTCGAATGGGTGCCTGACGGCTTCCGCCAATCGATCGGGCAGCGCCGAGTCGCTGATTTCGGTCACGATCAGTTCCGGTCGTGCCTCCTCGGCATCCAGGATGTGCTGATAGGAAGTCCCGTCATGTTCCGGGTAAACCGTGCGCAGCGATTCATGACGAGCGGCCACATCACCCAGCGCCAACCGCAGCGCTGCCAGATCAAGCTCACCTGACAAGCGAGCCACGAGCGGAATGTTATAGGTCGGGCTCGGACCCTCCAGGCGATATAAAAACCATAACCGCTGCTGGGCAAAAGACAACGGTGGATACTCGGTCCTTATCACGGGGCGTACAGTCACTCTGGCCTCTTGCGCATGATCAAGCCGTTTGACAAGACTCGCAGCCGTCGCTGTTTCAAATAGACTTCCTATGCTAAGCTCCACGCCGAAGGCCTCCCTGACTCGTATCATCACCCTGCCGGCAAGCAGGGAATGGCCGCCGAGGGCAAAGAAATCATCATCAATGGTAACCCGCGATAAACCAAGCACCTCGGCAAAAATCGTGCAGAGCATTTCCTCCTGCGGTGTCCGCGGCATGCGGCCGCCCGTTAACGGATGATCCGGCGCTGGCAGCGCCTTGCGATCCACCTTCTTATTCGGCGTTAACGGCAGCGCGTCGAGTGCCACGATGACAGACGGGACCATGTACTCGGCCAGCTTCTCTGCGGCATAATCCCGTAATTCTGCTGTATTGATGAGATTTGAAGCAGATGGCGATGCTACGATATAAGCAACAAGACGGCGATCACCGGCCCGATCCTCGCGGATGATGACGCAGGCCTGCTCCACCTCCGGATGATCCACAAGCACGGACTCAATCTCTCCCGTCTCGATCCGGAAGCCGCGCAGCTTGATCTGATGATCGGCACGCCCCAAATAATCAATCCAGCCGTTCTCCAGCCAGCGGGCAAGATCGCCTGTACGATACATCCGGGATCCGGGAGGACCGAACGGATCCGCTACAAACCGTTCCGCTGTCAAATCGGGTCTTCCCAGATACCCCCGGCCAAGACCCGAGCCTGAAATGTACAGCTCGCCCGTTACGCCTGGCGGAACCGGGGACAGTGACGAATCAAGCACATATAACCTCGTATTCCAGACGGGCCCCCCAATGGACGGCTTGTCCCTTTCATAATCGAGCTTGGCCGCTGTCGAATAAATCGTTGTCTCCGTCGGTCCATACTGGTTATTCACTTCGCAGTTCAGATCTTGAAGGGCAAGCTTAAGTCCGACCGGCAGCGCCTCACCGCCGGTTATGACTTTGAGACGCTCAAACTTTCCTGGACGGCAAGCGACAATGGACTGCCACAACGTCGGGGTCGCCTGCATGATGGTCGCCCCCGTTTCCCGAATTCGGCCTATGAGAGCCGCTCCGTCGAGAATGGTATCCCGCATCACGATGTCGAGCGTCGAGCCGCATGAAAGCGGCAGCAGCACTTCCATGACCGAGATGTCGAATGACATCGTGGTAACCGACAGCCAGCGATCCCGCTCCCCTATCTCCATTCGCTCGCGCATATCCGACAGCAGATTGGCAAGTCCTTCGAACGTAAGCAGGACGCCCTTGGGCCGGCCCGTTGATCCGGAGGTATAGATAACGTAGGACGGGTGAAGCGGCAGCAGCGGACTTATGCGATCAGCATCGACAGGGTTATGAAACGCCTGCTGCTCCAATCGCTGAAGGGTAGCCGGAGCATCCAGCATAACCATGTCCTTGTCTTTCATGACAGCTGCGAAGCTTCCAGCCAGATCTTGTGTCGTTATCAAACACGCCGGCTTCGCATCTTCAAGCATATAGGCGATTCGTTCGTCCGGATAATCCGGATCTAACGGCAAGTAAGCCGCTCCAGTCTTATGCACGGCAAGGATCGCAACGATCATGTCCGCCGAACGGGGCAGGGAAAGGGCAACGATTCGTTCAGGACCTATATGGGAGTCAATAAGCAGGCGGGCCAGACGGTTCGCTCGCCTGTTCAGCTCTTCGTAACGTAAGGTTAATCCCTCGCATACCACCGCCTCCGCCTGCGGGGTACGTGCCACCTGCTCCTCGAATAATTCCGGTATGCTTAACTGCGGTAAGGGCCGTGCCGTATCATTCCACTGAAAAAGCACCTTGTCGCGTTCTTCCGGGAAGATGAAAGCCACGCTTCCAACAGGATGGTCCTGCTCCGTTTCGGCAAGACTGTCCAGCAAATACAAATAGCGATGTAAATGGGAAGCTAACTCCTCCAGGCTATAGATCAACGGATTGGCATCCATATCGACTCTCAGCCCGTTTCCATCCAAACTTCCATATACGTTCAAGGTCAGGTCATCCACCGGACCGGAAGCCAGGTTACGGACGATGCCGCCACAGCCTCCAAAGTTCAATTCCGAAGCAAAGGGCATCACATTAACGAGCGGTCCGAATAACCTGCGGTTATCAGCAAGCAGCTTGAGATCGCGCCGGATATCCTGATGCCTGTACCGCTGATGCCGCTTGATCTCGCGAACCTCCCGTGCGACCTGCTGCAGCAGGTTGATTAGACTCATATCGGGCCTAACGCGCACTCGAAGCGGCAGCACATTCATGACCATCCCTGGAATACGGATGGAGGCCGAACCTAAGCGGCACATCACCGGCAATCCAAGAACAACATCCTCTGCGCCTGTTATTCGATGTATATATAGAGCCGTTGCAGCCGCTATCACGTCCGGCCAGCTAGTCCCTGATGCTTGCGCGGCCGCCTGTATGCGATGGATCGAAGATCCAGGAAGCTGCACCGAACGGCGCAGGAAGCTTCGCGCCGAACGCTGTGCCTGCCCCCCTAAGCTGACGACCTCCGGCTCATCGGCAAAGCGCCGCAGCCAGAATTCGCGATCCGAGTCGAGCTGCTGCGACATGCGGTATGACGTATCTTCTTCCAGGATCGTGCGAAACCTGCCGAACGCGCCTGTGCCTGAAGATTCTCCGCCCGCCAATCCCGTGTAGACTTGAGAGACTTTTTGCAGCAGAAGCGATACGCCGAACCCATCGATTACGATATGATGAATGCGTTGATACCAATAGTAGCGATCGGCGGAAATCTTGAACAGCGCCTCCGTAAACAACGGCCCTTGGCTTAGATCCACGGCTTGATCAAGGTCATGCACCATCCAGCTGTGGGCGGCATGAAACGGATCCTCCTTTCCGCTGACATCCACCACATGAAGCTGCCAATCCGGAGATGCATCAATCGACTGCCAAGGACCGTCCATATCTTCGCCGAAGCGAACATGCAATGCTTCAGCCTCCCCGACCACTTGACGTAAAGCCCTCTCGAACAGAATCGGATCTACAGGTCCTTGTATTTCAATGCATTCCGCCGTGTTGAATATCGGGTTGACCGGGTCAAGCTGCTGTGCGTACCATATCCCCAGCTGCGCTCCGGACAGTGACCAGCGCTCCTTCTCCCGCTCAAGCATATCCATCCCTCCTTACACCGTATAATAATCATAATTAGGCCGCGACAAGCTTAGCCTATTTGACAGCAATCCCCACCAGCCCGCCAATGTAGGCAGCTCTGCCATTTCCACAAAGGTGATGTCGATGCCTTCGCGCCGTAAACGATCGGCCAAACTCATGATCCGAATGGAATCCAGCCCCCAGTACTCAATCAGATGGTCATCTTCACCAATATTTGACGGCTGCTCCTGCAGCAAATCCGCTACGTTCTCTCGCAGCGTTTGCAGCGTCAGCAGCGGTTGGACCTTCGCAGAACTCCCCGTATTCCCCTCTCCGCCCTGAGCTTTAGAATGCTCCGAGACAGAACGCTGCTCTTGAGTTAACGAAGCAACCAAACGTTCCGTGGTCAGCGTAACAGCGCAGCGTTCGGCAGCATAAGTCAGTGCCAGGCGATGCTTCTCTTCCGAGAAATCGGCAAGGGCATCTGCAATGAAGAATGGCTGAATGTCTTTCATAAAAGCTTCGGTTGCGGTCAGCAAACAGCCAATATGGGCGTATATCCCGCAGATCATCAATTGGTCGCGGCCTAACTCGCGCATCATCTCATGCAAATTGGTTTTCTGGAAGGCGCTGTATCTCCATTTGGTTAACAGCAGATCCCGTTCGTCCGGCGCCACCGCATCCACGAACCTTTTCTGATAAGGACCGTCATTGATGCCGGATCCCCAGAAATCCTGCAGCAGACCGCGCTGCTCCGGTGCTTGTCCGCCAGGCTGTGCCGAATAGATAACGGGAATGCCAAGCTCGGCGCAACAGGACCGAAGCTTCTGAATATGGGTGATCAGCTCCACGACCGGCGATTGATCCGGAGTGAACGCATCGATGAAATATTGCTGCATATCGTGGATGAGCAGCACGGCCCGGTTCGGATCTGCCGTCCATGCCACCTTATTCTTGGGCAGATCCGCCTCCCCTGGCATGGGATAAGGTAAAATTTTTGGAAGTGTCATCATATCTCCTCATTTCTAGGTTAATTGGGCATATTCACCCGAACGTCATGATTCTGTAACGCTAGTTCACGCAGACTCTTTTTGCTTACCTTACCGACACCCGTGTGCGGGAAGGAATCCATAAACTCCACCCGATCCGGGATTTTGTACGCAGCGAGCCCTCTATTTCTGAGAAAAGCCTTCAGCTCATTGCCGCTAACCGCAGCATCATGGACAATAACGAAGGCACAGGTCCGCTCGCCCAGATACTCGTCCGGCATGGCGACTACAGCTGCGTCGTGCACGCTCGGATGGGCAAGCAGATGATTCTCGACCTCCTCGGCCGCAATCTTGTCGCCCCCGCGGTTTATCTGATCCTTCGAACGGCCTTCGATCACCAGATATCCTGAAGGCGTCATGCTCGCCAGATCCCCCGTTCGATAGAAACCGTCAGTGGTAAAAGCTTTTTCGTTATGCTTGTCCGCTTTATAGTAGCCGCGAATCGTATAGGGTCCCCGCGTCAGCAATTCACCGACTTCACCGGGAGCCACCTCCACGTCATCCTCATCGACCAGCCGCACTTCGTCATACGGAGACATCGGACGCCCTTGCGTATGCACCGTTATATCCTCCGGATCATCCAGCCGGGTATAATTCACCAAGCCTTCCGCCATCCCGTATACTTGCTGCAGCGTACATCCCAGCACCGTTTTTACCCGCTTGGCTGCCTCTGCGCTGAATTTGGCCCCGCCTACTTGCAGCACCTGCAGATTTGACAGGTCATCCGAACGGGACTGTGCAGCCTCAAGCCAGATTAAGGCCAGGGGCGGAACGACCGCCGTCATGGTTACGCCCTCGGAGGCGATCAGCGGGAACGCCACCTCCGGACTCGCGGACCGGGCAAGGACGACTTTCCCTCCCGCATACAGCGTCCCCAGCACGCCCGGCGAGCTAAGCGGAAAGTTATGGGCAGCGGGCAGTACCGCCAAATAAACGCTATCCTTATCCAGCGAGCAGATTTCGGCGCTCAAACGCAAGCTGTAAATATAGTCGTCATGCGTGCGCGGAATGAGCTTCGGCAGTCCGGTCGTCCCGCCGGACAGCTGCAGGAACGCGACCTCGCCGGGATCGGGGCCTTCCTCGTCTAAACGGCGAGAAGGACTTTCCGCATCATCGAGATACAGGTCATCCAGGGACAGAAATGCCCCCGAGGCCGGGCCGCCCGCAACGATGACATGGCGCAGCGAAGGAACCGATGCCTGGACTTGAGCTGCTAAGTTCCGATAATCATATCCCGAATCCTGATCCGGAATAATATAAGCGGCCGCTTCGCTGAAGCCGCATAGATATACGATTTCGCTCCGGCGGTGAACAGGCAGGGCGAAGACGGGAATGGCCCCGATGCGAAACAGCGCAAATATCGTATCGAAAAATGGCGCGATATTCGGAAGCTGAACGATAACCCGTTCCCGCGCCTTGATTCCAAGCTTAAGAAATCCCGCTGCCAAGCGGTCCACCCGGTTGTCCAGCTCGGCATAGCTTGTATGCTGATTGCCGCTCACGATCGCAATCCGATCCCCATGTTCCGCCGCACGCTTCCGCAGGAGCGCTCCAAACGTTTCGCCCTGCCAGCATCCTTCCTCCCGATAACGGGTTGCAAACTCCTCCGGCCAAGCCTTACAACCTGCCAACATTCCTTATTCCTCCCTTAAAATCGATGTCTGTTGTTCGTTCAAGCCCATGGCTGCCAGAATCGTACGGAATTTGGCCGACGTCTCGGCAAGTTCGGCTTCCGCAATGGAGCCTGACACGATTCCGGCTCCCGCAAACACCCGCAATAAGGTTCCTTCTGTTTCCGCGCAGCGAATCGTTACGGCCCACTCGCCGTCTCCGTTAGCATCCGACCAACCGACGGCCCCCGAATAGAAGCTGCGATCGAACGGCTCGATCGCTTGTATGGCATCCCTGGCCGCATCGGTCGGCGTGCCGCAGATCGCCGGTGTCGGGTGCATCGCCAGGGCAAGATCCAACGACGTTACCGAATCATCCTTCAGGATGCCGTTGATTTCGGTAGACAAATGCCACATGGCATTCGTGTGGATGAGGGAAGGTTCCGCAGGAACCTCCAGCTTGCTGCAATAAGGCTGCAAAGCCGACGCCACGGCATCAATCACGATGGCATGCTCATATCGGTCCTTGGCGGATGACAGCAGCGCTGCCGCCCGCCGCTGATCTTCAACGGGATCGGCGCTTCGCCCCGCAGAGCCTGCCAACGGATTTCCTTTAATGCGCAGCCCCTTCTTCGTAATCAGCAGCTCGGGGCTTGCGCCAAACAGCGTCCTTGTGGATGCAACGGCATCCGGACTTGAAGTGTGGGACAATTCAGGTGCCAATGGAACGGCAAATGTATATCCATGGGAGTGATGGTAAGCTAAGTGATTCAATATATGAGGAATGGATAATGCATGAGGAAGCGTGATATCCAGTGTTCGGGAAAGCACCGCTTTATGGAGTTTCTTTTGAGAAATGAGCTCCAGCAGCCGGTTCACGCCTTCCTGGAACGCCTCCGGTTCGGGAACGGACAGTACGTGATAGCTGGAAATTCGAGGCCGTTCCGGGGCTTGTCCTGTAGAGAATAGAAGGGAATCATGCCACTGAACCGAAAGCGGAATAAACAGGCTCGCCGGTTTCAATATGTCAAAAGGGATGGCGCCTACAACAACCGCGTTCGGCCGACCCGATTGCTTGGCGCGATCCAGCAGTTCCGTAACGCGTTCCGACAATGATCTATGGTTGTTCCCTGAAGAAGCCGAAAGTCTCGAATACTCTCCATGCGTTAACAACGTCTTGCGCGGGGATGAGAAGAAGAAGGACGAACCGACCCGGTATTGTTCCATAAGTTGCGCAGCCTCGGCTGCGGTTGGAGTTTCATAGTGCAACATTTCAGTCTCCTCTCTGCTTATGAGCCTACCATTTATCGAAATAGTAAAAAGAATAAAACGAGCGGATCCTCAGCAGCCCAACGTCGCACCGCCATCCACGCATACATCCTGCATGGTCATGTGCCGGGCCCGATCGGATACGAGAAATACGACGGCATCCGCAATATCGGAAGGAAGCGCGATTCGACCCAGCGGTATGCCGACACGGTAATCATCCAGCGACCCTGCGATGATGGGCTCTGCGCCCTGATCATCCTTCCATAGCAAGCGCTGCATCCCGGTGTCCGTAGAACCCGGGGAAACCACATTGCAGCGGATGTGATGACGGGCATATTCCAGCCCCAAACACTTCGTGAACATCGTAGACGCTGCCTTGGAGGCCGCATAAGCCGACATCCGGGCCCGCGGAACTTGGGAGGCATTCGAGCTCACGGTCACGATAGCTCCGGAATTACGGCTCGCCATCCGCCTTACGACGGAGCGTGACGTATAGAATACGCCGTTGGTGTTGACGTTGAAATGCTCCTGCCAATCCTCGTCGCGAAGCGACTCAACTCCACCGATTCGCAGCACTCCGGCAACGTTAACGAGAATCTCGATCGGACCGAGTTCCTCCTCAATCCGCTCGATCATCTCTTCAACCTCGGCACTGCAGCTGACATTCGCCCTGTAAGCAGCAGCCTGTAAACCTGAGCTGCATAGATCGGCCGCAAGGCGGATCAACTCGGCTTCCTTCTGATCGCATGCCGCAACGACAGCTCCTTGCCGGGCGAGGGCTCGTGCCACCGCTTCGCCTATCCCTTGGGCGGCACCGGTCACGAGGGCTACTTTCCCGCTAATACCTGTAATCTCCAAGGCGATCACCTCCATCATCTTGAGGAAAAAGTGCATACCGTAACCCTCGGCTAATGAGGACAGGCAGCACGGAAAGATGTCCCTCATCCTCAAACTGTTTGAATTCGGCTCGGATGCCATACGCAGACACAGCAGCCAGACGCTGGGCGAGCTCGGATGCGCTGATGCAATTGCCGGTGACATGGGACCTCTCGTGCTCTCCTGCGCCAAGCAGCAGTCGAACAGGGCAAGGTTCTTCCTTGACGCGTTTGACAAAGCGCTGCTCCAGCTCATGTAAATATTCCTGATTCCAGTGAATAGAAGGGCTGCCCGCGATATAACACGAGAATGCCTGCGGTTTGCTGAACATGGCATAGAGCGTGAACAGCCCGCCAAGGGAATGGCCGAATATCGTCTGACGACGGCGGTCGATGTTAAATTCGCTCTCGATCTGCGGTTTCAGTTCCTCCTCAATGAATTGCAGGAATTCAGCCGCTCCGCCCTGTTCCGGAACAGAAGCGCTATCCAACTTGTTCTTGAAGTTCGTGTTGGGGTAGGGCGTGTAATCATAGAACCGGTCCGGAGCATACTGCCCCTCCGTCTCGTAACCGATACCGACTACGACCGCCGGCAGTATCCCTGTTTTGTCCGGTCTGTGGCACTGCAGGCGCAGCGTTTCGACCATCGTGTGAAATACGCTGTTGCCGTCTAACAGATAGATGACCGGATAACCTGACGGCGGAGCCTGCCCCATCGGCTGTGCGGCAATGATTCGATAGCGGCGCTTCCCTGCCCTCGAGCGCATCACCCAATGCTCCGCATGGGGCAGCTCTACGCTGCGGCGCATCATATCAACGGAAGGCGTATGATTGCTCATGTCGTGCCTCCCGCTATAGACCCGTAATGGAGCGAACGACATCATCCACGATTTTCTCGTAGGCGATCAGGCCGCTTCCCAGCCAGTATTCGTTATTCGCTTCATAGACCTGCCCGTTCTTGACGGCCTGCACACCCTTCCAAATCGGGCTTTCTGTCATTTCCTTTAAACGCTCCGTTCCCTGATCATAGGCGTTAATGACAAAAATATAGTCTGCATCCAGCTGCGGAAGTATCTCCAACGAGATGTTAGCTGCATTCTCGTTCTCGACCAGCTTGGATTTGCCCAGTCCCAGGTCCTGATGGATCACAAAGCCGCAGAGATAATTTCCGCCCATCAAACTGACGCCTCTAGGTGCAAAACGAATGATGGCAACGTTCTTGTCCCCCACCACGGAACTCAGCTTAGCCTTCGCTTCACTTGCTTTTTGCTGGTAATCCTTTAGGGCGGTCTCCGCCTCGGGCGCTTTCCCAAGCAGATCCCCCAAGGTGGTCAGCGACTTCTCGACATTCCCGGATGCATTTTTGAACACGTACGTTGGCGCGATTTTGGCGTATTTCTCATATGTATCGTCCGCGGCATAGGTTTCGGTATGGAGCACGATAAGATCCGGCTCGTAGAACATCAGAGCTTCCGGTGAAGGTAAGCCTCCTGAAAAATCAATCAGGGGGACGCCGTCCAGCTCCTGCTGCAAATAGGTGTGTCCCATCTTGCCGTTCGCCCATTGTGCAACAGGCTTCACGCCGAGCTTCAGTAAAGAATCCTCCATGTTCGGTGCGAACACGTTTTTCACGTCTGCCGGTATCTTCACTTCATGCCCAAGCTCATCCGTTACCGTTCGCTCCTTCTCCGCGGGCGTTTCCTCCTGGTTCGTCCCTGGTTCCTCCGTCGACGCTTGACTGCTCCCTGCCTTACCGGACGTCTCCACCGCCGCGGTCTTCGCTGCCGGCTGATCGCCGCCCGCCGCTTCGGAATCCACCTTCTCTCCACAGCCTGACAACAAGCCTATGACGATGGCACAGCACGCAATTGCTGATATTTTGATCTTCCAACTTCTTTTTCCCCTATTAAAACGTTCTGCCACAATGTATCTCCTCCTGTGATAATGATTCTCAATTAAGTCGAGTATATATTACGTGGCAAACGATTCACCATGGCTTTTATCCAGAACTCCGTTTGGACTATCTCCTGTAAACAACAGCAATGCCTCATCCAGCATTCTCATCACGGCAAGCGCGGAATATTCGAACCACGGATCGGACGAGATCATGTAGACGCTGCCTCGAGTAACAGCTCGGAGTGTCTGCCATTTCGCAGAATGCTGAAGTGCAAGCCAATAGCGGCGTGATGTGGCTTCAGGGCATACCGCGATCAGGATGCGGTCCGGATTGAGCTGTTGCACATCTTCCAGCGTAATCTGTTGATTACGCGTGGTATCCAGACCGCCGGCTTCCTTGAGCTGCAGATCCTGATACAGCACCTCCTCGAGTCCCCGGTTACCATATGCATACAAGCTTTGTCCATATATTCGCAGCGCTACGACACGCTCGCTTCCCACGACTTGCCGCATTCGGGAGCGTGCGAACTGCACCCTTCGTTCATGCTGTTCTATCCAGGATTGTGCCTGTTCTTCTTTATTCAGAAACGTTGCAATACGCTCCAGCTGCTTTCTCCACCCTGCCTGAGATGGAACAATCAAGGTAGGGGCAATATGCTCCAGCTTGGTGATTTCCTCCGGATCGAGATGGTCCATGCCAATAATAACGTCAGGCTTTGCACGGAACAACTGCTCGATATTCTCCTCGAAGCGGCTGTCCGGATAAGGAGACGTCAGCTTCAAGCGGGACTTGATCTCCGAATGATACGCATTGTAATAATACGGGGTCCACTTCGCATCAAGAGGCGCAGCCGCAGGAATAACATTCAGTGCTGCCAACTGCCCGATAATAGAGGAGGAACAGGCCGCAATTAGCTGCCTTGAATTTCGGGCATATTCGGACGGCGACATGCCCACCTTCTTTTTAAAAATACGGCTGAAATAGAACTCATCTTTGTAACCGACTCGCTGTGCGATGTCACGAAGCCGTTCGTCGGATTCGGCCAAATAACGCTTGGCATGATTCATACGCACATGGGTCAGGTAATCGATTGTGGATTGGCCGAAAGTCTTTTTAAATAAATCCACAAAATACTTGGGACAAATATTAGCCATTCTGGCTAATTGGCCAATGGTTATCGTCTCTTTATAATGGCAATCTATATACTCCTTAATCTCAACCAGGCTGGTTCTCCCGTTACGATCCGAATCCGATAGGCTATCTATTTTCAGCTCTTCTTCCACACTCATGAATTGCCTCCTTTTTTACGATAAAACGAGTTGCAGGCTATGCAGGCATGTTGATCAGCCTTAATTAATTGATAATGATTATCATTTTCATTGATAAAAATAGCATGCCATTTCCATCGTGTCAATCCAAATTTGGAAGGAAATGCTTACCCCCATGCTCTGCGCGAAATCTGTTAACAAGCTTCAATCCACGCAAAAAACCCGTCATCAGGCACTTTTGCCAAGTGTCCTGTGGCGGGTTCTCATGTATAAAAAATCGATTTATGACAAGCAGTATTTCACCAATGCCTCGTGTACGCCGTCCTCGTTATTCGAGGTTGTCACCGCATTGGCTGCAGCCTTGACCTCGACCGGAGAGTTATCCATCGCAATCCCCATTCCGGCGTAGGTCAGCATCGTAATATCGTTGAAATAATTGCCGATGGCAAGCACCTCGTCCGGCTCATAACCTCTTCTTGCAGCCAGTTGCTGAAGCGCACTCCCCTTGGATGCTTGGCTATGCATGAGATCGATGAAGTATTCTCCGCTTCGCAGCATGTTGAAGGGAAGAGTCCACTGACTCCAATCCGCATAGACACGGTCGATATCGGCGGATTCGCCGAAGACCGTAAATTTGACGACCGGGTCTGACAGCTCCTCCCATGACGGCAGGTTGCTTGGCAGCATCAAATAGTTCTCGTACATCGAACGAACCGGACCGGCAAGCTCCTCCACCTGGTCCACATACATCTCAAAGGCGGTGTTCACATCAAAATGCACCCCGTGCTCACGACAGTATTTCATGAAAGGCTCAAGCTGGAGCGGGTCCATGCCGAACTGATGCACGATGTTATGGGTCTCCACTTCTACCGTTGCCGCACCATTATGACTGATGACATAACCGCCTAAACCCATGCTTTTCATAAAAGGAATCGAATTCAGCGGTCCTCTGCCTGTGCACAGTACAATTTCCACGCCTTGTTTTGCTGCTTCCATCACGGTGTTCCTCGTTTTCTCCGTGATTTCATGATCATCATTCAGCAGCGTTCCATCCACATCAAGTGCTACCAATTTATATGCCATTCTCCATCCATCCTTTAGTCTCTATTTCTCTATCGTAATCATGCCCTTCCGATCAAAGACAGTTCATGCTCGGTCAGCTCCCGGTACGCTCCGATCTCGAGATTTTCATCCAAACGGAGTTCGCCCATGCTGACTCTTTTGAGATAAACGACTTTTTTGCCAACCGCCTCAAACATCCGCTTGACCTGATGAAATTTCCCTTCATGGATCGTCAGCGAGATGCGGGACAACTGGACTCCGTCGCCTCGTTCCTCATGGGAATGAATCATCAGCTCTCCGGGTAAGGTCACGTACCCGTCATCTAAGGTAACTCCCGCAGCAAACAATCGCACGTCCTCATCGTCCACCCTGCCCGCTACCATCGCTTCATAGGTTTTCGGGATATGCTTCCGCGGCGACAGCAGCTCGTGGGCCAATTTACCGTCATTCGTAAGCAGCAGCAATCCCTCCGTATCCTTATCCAATCGGCCGACCGGAAACGGCTCGAAGATCAGATATTCCTCATCCAGGAGATCCAGCACCGTTCGGTCACGTAGATCCTCTGTCGCCGAAATGACGCCCGGCGGTTTGTGCAGCATGAGATATATGAATTCCCGGTATTGCACGGTCTCCCCCTCAAACTCGATGATATCCGTATAAGGATCAACATGTTTACCGGGGTCCTTCATCACCGTTCCGTTGACCACTATGCTCCCTTGTTTGGCCTTTTTCTTCAATTCGGCCCGTGAGCCGAATCCAAGATTGGATAGCACCTTATCCAATCTTAGCGTTGTTCTGCCTTTAGCATTCATATCGATGTCCACCTCCACCCTGCCGGATACTCATTCTTCAATATTCCTGTTTGCCATTTGGCCCAACCGGCAGAATATCCGTCTATACACACTAACACATAACCCTTCGCTTCAGCACCCGATCGACGAATCACGCGCTCTTCCGGAATCGACAAGGTTTCCCCTTTCAAATACCGGACCGCTTCTCCGTCCTCGGAGGACAGGCTGACATATCGAACAGCCTCATCCGCTTGCAGCGCTGTAGCCAAGGGATGTCCAGGTACAAACCGTTCATTCTTCAACTGTCCCATGTACCACCCGGGTCGAATCACTTTGAGCTGCTTCAGACGCTCTTCCGGCAGGGGTGATACATACACATGGTTCCCGTAGGTTACAGGATATCCGGTCAGCTTCAAATCCAGCTGCTCGCGGATAAAGGCTTGGAACCGATTGATCGAAACCGAACCCGATTCAGAATCTGTTACGCTCCGGCGGGATGCCTGTTGGCGCCCTGCACCTTTACCGTATTTCCCCGGTTTACCCGGGCGCTCCTCCTTGAAAGCCGCTTTTCCTTTACGCTCACGGGGATGCTCCGCTCGGGAGGATATAGCAAGCGATTCATTGGCCAAGGTGCCCGAATTGAATAATGGCGCTTGTTCCCGTTCAACTTCACGTTTATCCAGCTCGCCGTCCCGCTGAAGCACGGCCATGAAATGCCCTTCGCCTCTGACCTTATGCGGCCATAATCGAGCAGTACCGGCAAGCTGCTTAAGCACATCCTCCTTCACATTCCCTTGACCCGCCATCCAATCCGTTTCTCCCGGGGAAAAGATTTCCGAATGCTCCACCGGGACCACGCGAAAATCCGGATGTTCGCTCAGAAACTCGGCAATCATCCCTTCATTCTCCTCCGGCGAGAAGGTACAGGTGGAATACACCAGCCGGCCTCCCGACCGGAGCATGGCTGCCGCCGATTTCAGGATGTCCCGCTGCATATCCGCAAACTTGAGCGGAGAGGATTCGTCCCAGTACTTCAGCATGGACTCGTCTTTGCGAAACATCCCTTCGCCGGAACAGGGAGCATCAATCAATATTTTCGTGAAAAATTCGGGAAAAGCCCTGGCAATCCGATCCGGGTCCTCATTCAGCACCACCGCATTCCGAACGCCGTACATCTCCAGATTCTTGGCGAGTGCTTTGGTGCGATCCGGATGCAGATCATTGCTGACAAGCACCCCCTGCCCATTCAGCTTGGCCGCAATCTGCGTAGATTTGCCGCCGGGAGCCGCGCACAGGTCCAGCACCAAATCCCCCGGCGTTACGCCAAGCAGTTCGACCGGAGCCATCGCGCTAGGCTCCTGGATGTAATATAACCCCGCATGATAGTAAGGATGCCGTCCCGGACGCTCCCCGGCCTGAGTATAGTAACCGGTGGAGCACCAGGGGATGGGCGCAAGTTCAAAGGGGGACAACTTCATGAATTCCTCTCTGCTGATCTTCAGCGTATTCACCCGAATGCCGGCATTCGGAGCTAGTTCGTAAGACTTCATAAAATTGTCATAGTTTTCGCCAAGCAGCGATTTCATCTTCGCCAGAAACGGCGAGGGCAGTCGTAATGCCATACAAGGTACCTACCTGTTCTGTATCGTATCGTTTGAAGTATATTTTCACTGTGCTGAAGCAGACATTCGCATGTTCCGCTCCGACTTTTAATATTGTATAATAAACTACATTAAAAAGGACAAGTCCTTATTTATTATTAATCATTAGGGGGTGGATCCATGAACCGCAAAAAAAAGAATAAATACACCGCATTATACGCCTTCGGCGGAGTCTTCGTCTTATTGATTGCTGCGCTCGTTTTCTTGAACGGTCAAGGAGAAGCAAGCGAATTGTACGGCGGAAAGAAGGTCTCCAGCCTGAACCCGGCTACGCAGGAGCTCCTTAATGATCCGAACTACCAGCAAATCATTTTGCCGGATCAGCTGAAGAGCAAGGTCGACAACAAAGAGAATTTCTTTGTGTACTTCTTTGCATCCGACTGTCCGCACTGCCGTGCGACGACCCCGGAACTGATGCCTTTGGCGGATGATGCCGGCATTACGATGCACCAGTACAACCTTCGCGAATACCAGGAAGGCTGGAGAGAATACAACATTGAGTTCACCCCGACGCTGGTCTACTTCGAGAACGGCGCAGAGAAAGAACGCATGGTCGGCGGATTGAAACCGGAAGGTTCCAGTGAAGGCTACTCCATCGATGACTTCAAGCAATTCCTGGATAAATACAAGGGGAGCGTGACGAAATGAACCGCACTCGCGCCATCCTCTTTACCTTTGTCATTTCGGGCATGCTGCTGACCGCATGCGGCGGTAAAGAATCCGCTGCCGGGCATCAGCACGGCGCCGATTCCGAACGATACGAGACAACGGCCAGCCTGACGGTGATGCCGGAGTTTCTGTCCAATTATACCGACAATACGCAAGCAACTTATGCTACGGTCGGCGAACTTGAGGACATTATCAAGGAAATCAAATGTTATTGCGGCTGCATGGACGAGGAGACCGGCTATCATGATTCCCTCCATCGCTGCTTCATCGCCGAGAATAAGGACGGCGAAGTCAAATGGACGGACCATGGCGCCCAGTGCGGAATCTGCCTGACCGAGCTGCAGGATGCCAAACGGCTTCATGACGAAGGAAAATCCGTCGAGGAAATCAAGGAGTTCATCGATAACAAATATAAAGGTACCGAATCCTGATCCTGAAATATGCGAATGCAGAATTACTTACGCTTCGCTGAAAGCTTATTCATTCTATAATCTTGTAAAAAAAGAGCGGCCCAAAAGTAGATTACTCTACAGACAGGCAGCTCTTTTTTCACTTGTTCCCACAATTACTTGGAAAGTGCCCGCTCCGGCTTTCGCCGCTGCGGAATGTTCGGCTGGATGCGCTCCGATGCCAACTGAACTGCCTGCTTAAGCTCAGTATCCCCAATTTCGATCGTCAAATCCCTATAGGGAAACGGACGAACGTCATACGAAGATAACTGCTCGGCGTATTCCCGAACTTCGCTCACCAGCTTCCCCATCGAAATTCCCAGTTCATCGCCAGGATAACACTCGAGGCGCGATACAGCGCTTATGAACATTTTATATGCTCCTCTAACGTTATTGTTCCGGAAATGGAAAAGCCCGACGGCTACTTGCAGAAGCCCCTTATACCTTGGATCGCGATCCCGCGCAAGCCACAGTTCCTCCAGCACCTCATGGCATTCGAAGTAGTCTTGATCCCGGTTGAAGTAAACGAGGTAAGCGACATACAGCGGTTCATAACTCATGCTCGTTTACTTTCTTCTTGGCTTCGGCCAGCATCTCCTTCACCTCGTCCAGAAGCACCTTCATCGCATCCATGTCATGATCCTGAAATAGCGCGTTAAACCGGCTCTGAAAAGCAATCGCCTCATTGACCAGATGAAAGAAATACAGCTTGTGAATCGCGTTTAGCACCTGCGTCGTAATATTGGAATCATCCTCGAACTGCCGCTGCGCCTCCAATATATCCTCCCGGATGCTCGACATTTCCGTATCCAGCGTATTTGCCGCTTCTCCGGCTTTCTTCAGCCGCGCCCGGATGTCATCCGGCAGACTTTCCCGGTACTTGTAGCTAAGCGAATGCTCAATCGTAGCCCAGAAATTCATGGCCAGCGTGCGGATCTGAATTTCGGCAAGCACTTTCTTTTGCCCAAGAGCCGTTTGCACCGGATACTCGATAATCATATGAAAGCTCCGATAGCCGCTCTCTTTGAAATTGGTAATGTAATCTTTCTCATATAATACGGTCAGGTCTTTCCGTGCCCGGATGTATTCGGCTACCCGCCGGATATCCTCCACGAACTGACACATAATCCGAATGCCTGCGATATCCTCAATCCCGGTTTCCAACTCGTCCATCGGCACATCGAGGCGTTTCGCCTTGTCCAGTATGCTCGAGATCCGTTTGACGCGACCCGTTACGAATTCGATCGGTGCGTATTCCTCTCTTTTTTTCAGTTCGGAACGCATCGTCTTGAATTTAACCTTCAATTCCTCAACGGTCTGCTCATACGGAAGCAAAAATGTTCCCCAGTCTCTAACGTCCATCGCCTTGCCTCCTGTCTTTACCCCTTTACCGATGATTAGCGCCGACGGCTTCGGAAATATGGCTGAAGCCATCCCGTGCAAGCAGCTCCCGGAGACCGGAATGAAGCTTGCGGTTCACCTCAGGCCCTTCATAGATAAGTGCTGTATAAATTTCCACCAGGCTTGCGCCTGCGCGTATTTTGTCATAAGCATCACTTGCCGTGAAAATCCCGCCAGACCCGATAATCGGAAGGGCACCGCCGGTCTGCTTGTATATCCGGGATACAATCTCCGTCGAACGGTTACGCAGCGGTTTACCGCTTAGGCCGCCGGTTTCTTTGGCGTTGCTGTGCGTCAATCCATCCCGCGAAAGCGTCGTATTCGTGGCGATAATGCCGGAAACGCCGCTTGCGCTGATCGTATCCACCATGAATTCCAGTTCTTCATCGCTCACATCCGGCGCAATCTTCACCAGAACGGCCTTCTCGCCTCCATGAATTTTGGCTTGGCGGGACATTTCGTTCTTCACGGCTTCCAGCAGGGACGACAATTCGCTCCCATGCTGAAGGCTGCGCAAGTCCGGCGTGTTCGGGGAGCTGATATTGACAACAAAAAAGTCGCCATACGGAAATAAAGCTTGAATGCAAGCTTCGTAATCACCGTTGGCTTTCTCGTTCGGAGTCGCCTTGTTCTTCCCGATGTTGACGGCAACCGGGATGCGGCGTTCCTTGAGTGCGGACAGCCTTTTTGCCATTGCCTCGGCCCCTTCGTTGTTGAAGCCCATCCGATTGATGAGTGCCTCGTCAGGAGGAAGCCGGAACAATCGCGGCTGTTCATTACCCGGTTGCCCCTTCGGGGTCACCGTGCCTACTTCCATAAATCCGAAGCCGATGGAGGAGAATCCTTTGACGGCCTGAGCGTTTTTATCCAATCCGGCGGCAAGTCCGACCGGTGTCGGGAAATGAAGCCCGAACAGGTCTACTGCCAAATCCGGTGTTTCGCTAACACCGTACATCCCTCGCATGACAGCGTCTGCGCCAACCACGCCGGAGGCACGTCCAAGGCCGCCAACCACAAGGTGGTGAGCTTTCTCGGGATCGAGTTTGAAAAATATAGGTTTGCCTATGTTGCGGTACAGCACATCCACTCTTCCTCTCATCCAGTTATTTCTCTATCCTTCAGTTTATCCGTTTCTGCCTCAAAAAGAAAGTTCTTCAGCATAAACCGGGCGATCATCCCGGCGAGAAAGCGATATGGCAATTTCGGGACAAACGCCTTACAATAAAGGAAGATTGTACAAATCATTTTCACGATCATGAGAGAAAGAGGGGAAGCACATGTCAGCCAAACGTAAACCTCCGACCTTGCAGCAGAAAAAAGAAGAGGTCAACAAGAAGGCCATACTATGGATCAGCTCCGGCATCGCTCTTCTTATTATCCTGATTATTGTTCTGATAGTGATCGCCCAGCCTTAATCCAGCCAGTGATACACCTTGCCCGGGTTGGTCTGCCCCTGGGCAAGCTTGAGCTTGAAACGATCTTTCGGCGTCCACAGGCCCTCGGGCAGAACCCCTTCCCGAATTTTCACAACGGTTCCCATCGGAACCAGATCAAACAGCTCCTCGACATCCTCCTTAAGCATACGGATACAGCCCTCGGATTCATTCGCTTCAATACTGTCCACGTCTAGCGTACCGTGTATGGCATACAACGTATCGGACAGCTGCATTCCCCGCGTTCCATAGGGGCCCTTCGTGGTCCCGTTCGGATTCACAACCTTGTCATTGATACGAAAATCACCCAGCGGTGTTTTCGCTCCCCCGAGCCCGACCGCATAGTTGCGCAGCATGACGGTCCCGCTGACAACGGCAAGCCGATGATGTTTCCGGTCGATGATGACCTGAAGCGGCTGCTCAAAAAAAGGATCCCCGTTCGGCGATGTCCCCCAGTATCCCGTCTCTTTCGAATCGTTCCAAGGCGGCTGCTGCCCCGGCTGGTCCTCATGGCCGCCTGCTCTATGGGACATATGCTTCATTAAAGCTCCGAACATCTCCTCCATCGCTTTCGATCGGCCGGACAGCCAATTGTTCGGATACGGCTGCGTCAATTCATTCAGGCTTTCAGGCAGGCGTCCATGCCGAGCCTTATACTGGTTGGCCGCTTCCTGCAGCACGGCCGTTTCGACTTGCAGATCCGCCCATTGCCCCGCGCTTCGCTTAAGCTGCGAACTATCCGCTGGCTCGCATTCACACTCCAATACCGCTCCTTCATATGGCTGGATCGCAATGGCGCCCTTTGCATCCCGATGCAATCCGTATAAACGCTCCATGTCCTTGCTCCATAACTGCCACTTGCCTGAAGGCTTCATCCCCAGTGCAACCGACCAATTCGGCAATTCCTGAGGATGCCGGAGCAATGAGGACAGTGCGCCGGCGGAATCCTTCCCCTTGCCGGAAGCAACAGCGATGTACAGCGGTTCTTTACGCGAATCCCGCTTCTCGTTGTTAGCGACCGAGGCGGATACCGGTTCATTCGACGGGAACCCATCGGATGCATAATCCCCGGGAACGGAGCCCGGCGCCTGGGCCGGAGGAAGAAATACGAGCAGTAACAACACCAGCGCAGCAAGCAAACGCCGGGTTCTTTTTCGCCTGCGGTCCTTGTCCTTCTCCATCTCCAATAAGCGCTGTTCGTAATTTTTCCATATATCGGACGGAACCTGGCTAAGCTCGAAGGCTTCATAGACCCCCTCCGCCTTGTTATAGCAGTAATTTGCCTTGCCCTGTTCGCCAGCCTGCTCATATTCCTTGCCGAGCAGATACCAGGCCATTTTATTATCAGGATGCGTCTCCACATACCTTTTGAGGTACAGCGAATTGTTCATTCGGGAGCCTCCTTTTATGACATTTTTACCTCTATTATCCTGTATATCGGAATATACGCTCCAATTATGTATGAATCGTGGATACGAAAAAACGCCCCCTGCCTTTGTCGGGCAGAGGGCGTCGGTATAAGTTCAAGATGGAATATCAGGGCTCGAGCGGTAATGGTTATTCTGCGTTAAACGGCTCGTCTGCAATCCGAATTGAATCTGTCGGACAGCCGTCGCAGGCATCCAGCATATCGTCATGCATATCTTCCGGAATTTCGGTTACCCCGCGGTTGTTGTCTCCGTCAAAAATGACTTCTGCCAGGCCTTCGTCGTCGTAATCATAAATGTCGGGTGCCGTTGCTCCGCATGCTCCGCAAGCGATGCAGGTATCTTTATCTACCCAAGTAAACTTCGCCATAGTCTCTCTTCCTCCTGTATATCTATAAACATCTCTATAAACATAGTATAAGCTGACGGTCTCCCGCCACCATCTACATATATTAATACAATTTTTTTAGGAATACAAATAAATTTCCTCATATTTTCCGACAAAATTCAGGTGTGCTCAAAGGATATGGAGTATCTTCAACCAGCAATTAAAACGATTAATCCCGGTCCGGATCCTGCGAGATCGGCTGATCGGCATTTTTATTATCGTTCCCGAGATCCCTTACAAAATCCATCTGTAAAGATGTTCCTCTCCGCTTATGATTACGGATTAAAGACGACGGATCATCACCCAGCATGCCGGCGGTCAGCACCGCACTTTCCCCAAATTTATTGCGCAGCTCGTCCATGACCCGGGTCAGCGATTCTTTCTTCGGCTGTTTCTCGTAATCGAACAAATCCAGCTGAATGGCGGACTCCTCCTTAGGGGCAAGCTGCTGGAGCGTAACGCCAAGCAGACGGAGCGGCTTGTCCTGTTTCCAGTGCCGGTGATACAGCTCGCACGCTTCCCGGTAAATATCCTCGGTATTTTCCGTCGGAATGGCAAGATGCTTCGACCTGGTGATGGTCTTCATATCCGGTGTACGCAGCGTGATCTGTATGCCGCCGGTCATTAGACCCTTTCTGCGGAGCCGGCGCGCTACCTGATCGCTCAAATTCAGCAGCACCCTTCTCGCCTCCTCCGCCGATGTAACATCCTGCGGAAGCGTGGTCGTGTGTCCGATCGATTTGCTCTGTTCCCGCTCTGCAACGACAGGTGCATGGTCGATGCCGCTGGCTGCCCGTTTCATCCATGACCCCATCACGCCAAAAGTCGAGGTCAGCAGGCCTTCATCGGCGGCGGCCAGCTGTCCGATCGTCTGGATATTCAGCTTGCGCAGCTTATCGGCTGTCTTGCTCCCGATGCCGAACAGCTCTGCACAAGGTCTGTTCCAGAGCACCTGCGGGACATCCCGTATCCGCAGCACGGACAGCCCGTTGGGCTTCTTCATGTCAGATGCCATCTTGGCCAGCAACTTATTGGGAGCAATGCCGACGGAGCAAGGCAGCGACAGCTCCTCGCGAATACGCGCCTGAATTTCGCGGGCGATATCCAAGGGGGTGCCGAACTGCTTCGATCCCGTGATGTCCAGGTAACATTCGTCAATCGAAGTCGCTTCCAGCAGCGGCGTATAAGCATAAGCTATATTCATAAATGCATTGGAATACTTGCGGTACAGATGAAAATCCGGCTGGATGATCATCAGGTCCGGGTAAATCCGCAGCGCCTGTCTCACGTTCATTCCTGTGCGTATCCCGAGGGATCGTGCCGCATAGGAGCAAGTAACAATGACGCCTTTCCGCAGCTCGATGCTGCCTGCGACAGCTGTGGGCTTCCCCCGGTAAAGCTCCGGCTCCTCCGCTTCGTGTACCGAACAGTAAAAAGCATTCATATCCACATGTAGTATAACGCGGCCGCTGGCCGGATAATAATTGTCGATATGTCCCACGCAGAATTCCTTCTTTCTATGATACGGTTCTTCCTAATATAATGCCCCGGGTCTCTTCGGCAGTTTGGGTTAATGATTCTTTCATTTTCTATGTGTTCCATTATAACTTGTTTAGAGCCTCGTGTGCCCCTAACGTCTTGTTATGCAGGATCATGGACGCATAACCTGCCAGCCTAACGCCTCCAGCATACCGCTCCCCTTAACACGGGTCAAGAATAAGCCCCGCGGGGTAAAGTTTGTTTTTTACTCTGTTACTTTCCCGCAAAGAAATGTTATAATACAAAATTATAAACAATGCGGTCCAATCCCGGACACCCAAAGGAGGACATCATGTCTAAGTCCATTTCCATCTTTGATACGACACTTCGCGACGGAACCCAAGGCGAAGGAATCAGCTTGTCGGCGGACGACAAGGTCAAAATCGCCAAGAAACTCGATGCTCTTGGTGTTCATTATATTGAAGGCGGTATCCCGGGAAGCAACAGCAAGGACATCGAATTTTTCAAAAGAGTCCAGGATCTCGGCTTAACCTCAAAAGTAACCGCTTTTGGCAGTACTCGCCGCAAAGGTTCCATCGCCGATCAGGATGCCAATCTGCTTCGAATTCTGGAATCCGGCGTTTCTGCGGCCACTTTGGTCGGGAAGTCATGGGATTTCCACGTCCATACCGCGCTTCAGACGACACTGGAAGAGAATCTGGCCATGATCTATGATTCCATCGCCTTCCTGAAGCAAAAGGGCCTCGAAGTGATTTTTGATGCCGAGCACTTTTTTGACGGATATAAGAACAATCCCGAATACGCAGTTGCCGTATTGTCCAAGGCTCGGGAGGCAGGTGCTGATTGGCTTGTCATGTGCGATACGAACGGCGGCAGTCTTCCGCACGAGATCTCGAGCATCGTGGCATCCTTAGCGGGTCCACTACCAGGCGCTCCGCTCGGCATTCACACCCATAACGATTGCGAACTTGCCGTTGCCAACACGCTAAGTGCCGTACAGGCTGGTGTCCAGCATGTGCAAGGAACGATGAACGGTTACGGGGAACGCTGCGGGAATGCCAACCTGTGCTCCATCATCCCGAATCTGCAGCTGAAGCTGGGATACGAGTGCATCGGAGACGATAATCTCCGCACGCTGACGAATACCGCACGGTATATCAGTGAAATCGCCAACGTCAATATGCCGGTCAACCAGCCGTATGTCGGTAACGCTGCCTTTGCCCACAAGGGAGGCATCCATGTTTCGGCGATCCTGCGCGATTCCAGAACGTACGAGCATATCGAACCGGAGAAAGTCGGAAACAAGCAGCGCGTGCTGGTATCCGAGCTTGCAGGACAGAGCAACATCGTATCGAAGGCGCAAGACATGGGTCTTAACTTTGATCCGGCTAGTGAACAATCCAAGCATATTATCGGAAAGATCAAGGATCTTGAGCATGAAGGGTATCAATTCGAGGGGGCGGACGCTTCCCTGGAGCTGCTGCTTCGAGAAGCGAACGGAGAGTTTAAGGAACTGTTTACTTTCGAATCCTTCAAAATGCTCGTAGAGAAATCAGCCGGCCAGCCGGTTGTTTCCGAAGCCTTTGTCAAAGTCAACGTTGCCGGTGAGAGCATCTACACTGCAGCGGAAGGCAACGGCCCGGTCAATGCGCTTGACAACGCGCTCCGTAAAGCGCTGGTCCAATACTTCCCGACACTCAAGGAAATGCATCTTGCTGACTATAAGGTACGGGTGCTGGATGACAAGGATGCGACGGCAGCCAAAGTACGGGTGCTCATCGAGTCCAAGAACTTCGAGAACTCCTGGAACACCGTCGGGGTCTCCAGCAACGTCATTGAGGCGAGCTGGGAAGCGCTGGTCGACAGTATGCGTTATGCGCTGCTCGGTCAAATCTCACCGGAGCAGGTGCATGAGTCTGCGGCAAGGCAAGGGTTGGTTAATCACTAAGGCTGCCGTCCTATATAAAAAGCGCGTATCCGCCATGTATGCACATGGAGGCCGCGCTTTTTTTGGTATTTCAGCCGCTCTTCGCTTCACAATTAATTCAACAACTTAGCTACCTTTTTGCGGAGATCCTTGGGATCCGGAGCGCCAAGAATGATTTCCTGAATCACGCCGTTTCGATCAATCAGCACATTTGTCGGGAAGACCTGACCTTTATACAGCTCCTCGAACACTTCTCCTTTCGGATCGAGAAGGATTGGATACCGGAGTTCAAAATCCTTAACGAATTGACGAGCTTTCTTCTCATTGTCATATTTGGACACGTTCACGCCGTAGATTTCCAGCTCATCTGCATATTCCTCCGCCAGCTTATCGAGCTCCGGGGCTTCTTGCTTGCACGGCTCACACCAGGATGCCCAAAAATTGACAACCATCGCTTTATCGCGCGCTCCGCCTCCGGCATAAGTCTTGTCGTCCATCCCCTTCAAGGTGAAGGTTGGGGCAAGCAATCCGGCTTTGGCGCCTGTCTCCGTCGGGAGCGGCTTCTCCTGCGTAAAGACAGCCTGGATATTCTCGCCGGCTTGGTTATAGATTACAGCGCCTGCCGCTACAACCAGCAGAACGAGGATGATGATGTTTCGTTTCATAGGTATAGGTTCCTTTGCTAAACTTAGTTATAGTCCCTATTGTACCCTGAAACCCTGATCTTTCAAACACGTGATCCACTCTAAAATATAGCCCGGGAGGGAAAAAGATGAACCCGTCTGACATGGCCCTGGAGCAGCTTCTGCTGCACGCGGCCGTACAACAGCATATATCGGACTATACGTATGATTGTCTGCCACAGGAAGCTTGTGGTGTCCTTATCGGGCACTCCAGCGCAGCAAGGCGATCGGTAACCGTTACGCAATTTATTCCCATAAAAAATACAGCGGAGTTCCCGCTGCATTCTTTTCATCTGGACCCTGTTCAATGGACCAGCTTGGTGTTAACTGAAAAAAGAATTGTCGGATTGTTTCACAGTCACCCGGATACATTCCCTGAGCCGTCCGGCGAGGATCTGCTACAGCTTCAAGCCTTCGGCGGATTGCTCCAGGTGTATGCCATCGGATCTCCTGCAGCTCCAAACGCTCCCGATTCAAAACCATTACAGCTTCATACTTACAAAATTATTCGAGGACAAGAGACCTCAGAGTTATTCAGCAATCTGCCAACACATTCCTGGGTGCGACCGGGATCGGAATTCTATTCCCTCGCCCCGATTCCTTGCAAGATCATAATAGCATAATAAGCTATCGCGGCAACCATCTTATTCGCGGTTACGCCTCGCTTAGATAGACATACAAATCTCCAAGCGTGGTTGCATGGCCGCGCGCCTGAATTTCTTTCATATAATTCGTCCACAGCCGGGCAGTCATTCGCGCGTCGGACAGAGCATGATGCCGGCCCTCCACGGGAATGCCGCTGCTCCGCAGCAGCTCATCCAGACTGTAGTCCTTCTGCTCAGGATATAATCTCTGTGCGAGCATCATCGTATCAAGGAGCCGATGGGTTAATCGAACCTTTGACGTCTTCCACAAGGCTGCGTTCAGGAATCCACGGTCATGCGCAGCGGCATGGGCAACAAGCACCCTGCCTCCTATAAAAGCCATAAAATCATGCAGCCCCTCCATTAAGGGCGGGGCTGCATCAACCATATGCTGCGTAATTCCTGTCAGCTCAGCAATGAATGGGGGAACAGGAGCACCGCTGTTAACAATCATATGAAAGGTTTCGTTCTCGATCACTTGCTCGCCGATGACCTTGATTGCACCGAATGACAAAATTTCATCACCGTGCTGGTGATTGAACCCCGTCGACTCCAGATCAAATACAACAACCTCCAGCTCGTCCAGCGGGGTACCCAGAACCTCCGGCCTCCGGTTATCCTTCATCTGGGATCGGATGAACGCCAGCTGCTGCGCCGTCTGCGCCCCGCGCATAGAGGCGATGGCGGAATTAAAGTTACCCGAACGGAGGGATCTCCAGAAGCCCCCGTTCGATTGTCCCGGTTCAGTCATGGGTTCCTCCTCTCCGCAAAACGGTGCTCTCGCTGCAATGACCGGTGTATCCGTCTGACCACACCAAGCGTATCGCGAAGCTCGTACTGCATGGTTTTGTTCTTGAGCTGCTCCTGCGGGATATACCCGCTGCTCGTGATCAGCCCGTTCTCCAGCCGATGGGGCGTGTTATTTCTCAGCCGAAGCGCCGTCAAGAAAGCACGCTGCACGCTTTCCAGCAGCAAGTTGCCGCCCTCAAGCAGCATCACCTTCTCCATACGCTTTTGCGTCGAGGTTTCGATGATGCCTCTTTGGAGCGCCATCGTGCGAATACTGTTTACAAGTGGAATATAAACGCCATACTTTACGTCAAATTCACCGGCATGCTCACCAAACCGCTCCGTTACAATTCGCCCCATGACATTCAGCGTTGCCTTGTGCTTGACCGTGTTGCGCAGCACGGCGTTGCCGATGTTCGGGTTCAACTCGACGGAGCTCCGGAAATGGTCGGCCCATGCCTCCGTTAGCTCGCCATCTCCCGCTATATGACGGAGATCCGAAGCGATGATAAAATTGCGAATCGGCTCCCACTGCTGGTCTCCACACCATTCGCTAATCTGATTTTTCCAATCGCCAAGCTTTTTACTCCATAAAGGTTCGGAACACATCACTTTTCCCGAACATTTGGGATAGCCTGCATACTCTAATATGTTCGCCAGTCGAAGGCCATATTCCCGAAAGAAGGGAAGCTGTTCCTCCTCCAGCTCATCGCCAATGATCAAACCGTTGTCCTGATCGCTCCACAGCGTAGCTTCCTGCCTTCCGCTGCTGCCAAAAGCAACAAACGCATAACGCGCAGGAGGCCGGCCCAAGCCAGCCTCCCACATGCCCTGCTCACAGATTGCCGCGGCACGCTGTCCAATCAGATCGTGCATCATATTGACGGATGCGATCCACTCTCTCAGCTCCATGTCATGACGCATCTCGATCAGATGTTTCTGACAAACGATCCGTTCATCTCGTAATTGCTGGGCTGTTGCTGCTGTCTGAATTTCCGAGAATACCGGAAACAGATTTACGGATTTCAGAGGTTTCATGCCGCGGCCTCCTTATTACATACTCAATAACCATTTAGAGTTTTATATTTATAACGCCGTATCGCTTCCAGGTACCCCTTTGCCTCCGGAACGAAACTCTGGTAATTTCCCTTCCGATTCCGCCAGAAGTTTCATTTGCTCCGGATATCCGTAAGTTCCATGTTCGCTCATGTCTAGACCCACTAATTCTTCTTCCTCCGTTACACGGATTCCCATCGTAATTTTCATGAGGTACAGAATAATGAATGAGATCACGAGAACGAATGCAAACGTACCGATCAGGCCCAATAGCTGAACGCCAAGCTGACCGAAGCCCCCGCCGTAGAACAAACCTTCTTTGCCTACGCCTGTAATTTCAACCAGTCTCGGTGCTGCGAACAAACCGGTGGATACAGCCCCCCACATACCGGCAATACCATGTACGGAGAATGCATATACAGGATCATCAATGCCTTTGCGGTCAAACCACTGTGCCGTAAAGAAGGTAATCGTACCGGCTACTGCACCGATAACAACAGCCGCCCAAGGTTCCACGAATGCACAGGCCCCCGTGATGGCCACAAAAGCAGCAAGAATACCGTTCAGCATGCTAGGAATATCTGCTTTGCCAAGAACCGCCCAAGAGATCAGCAATGCCGCTAGCGCACCTGCCGCAGCCGCGATATTCGTATTTAAAGCCACAAATCCGAAGAATCCGTCCGTGAGTGCGGAGATGGTGCTGCCTGGATTAAATCCGAACCAACCGATCCAGATGATGAATACGCCCAGCACCGATAATACCTGGTTGTGACCCGGAATGCTGTTAGGCTTCCCGTCCTTATTATATTTGCCAAGCCGTGGCTTCAGAAGAACGGTAGCCACGAGCGCGGCTGTAGCACCTGTCAAGTGAACGACCGTCGATCCGGCAAAGTCCTGCATACCCAGCGCTCCGAGCCAGCCGCCGCCCCATACCCAATGAGCAACAATCGGATAAATCACGATGGTGAACAGCAATCCAAACACGATATAAACGCTGAGCTTTGCCCTTTCTGCCATACCACCGCAAGCGATGGCCAAGGATACGGCCGCAAAGGATAAATGGAACAGAAACATAATGGTTGTCGGCACATCGTAAGCGGACAAGGAATCAAAAGAGCCAGCCGCATTGTCGCCACTTAAGAAAAAACCTTCAAATCCGAAAAAACTGTTCCCGTTGCCGAATGCCAGGCCAAACCCTAGTGCCCAGAAGGCAACGATCGAAATGCCGAAGGTCAGGAATGTTTTGCCTGCAACGTGGCCTGCATTCTTCATACGGACAGATCCGGCTTCCAGCAGTGCGAACCCTGCTTGCATGAAGAATACGAGCAATGCTGCCAAGAATACGAACACGGAGTTCAAACCAGCCGTTAATTCAACGTTCGTGGCTCCCCCATCAGCGGCGAATGCACTCGCCGGGAATGCAAGCAATGCGATTACTCCCGCCATTAAACCTAGCCATCTTTTTCCCATGTTTTACACTCCCCTTAATGTAAACTAATATAACATGACCTTGAATTCATATTGTCATTATAGGGGGGTTAACCAAAATCTGCAACGGTTATTTTCATAAAAAACGAAGTTTGTGTAATATAATCTAACATTAAGTGCATACAGTGCAAATCCTCAAACATCATGTATCGATTAAAAAAACTAGGCTTCAAGATTTTTGTCACAACTATGACGTTTGACTGTATGGTTCATGATCATGTATCATATTTCTATTAAAATGAAAATATAAATGCATTCATTAATTTCCAATTCAATGAAAGCTTGTGAGGTGATGAATGATGGGGATCACGAGCGGAAACCTTTTCCGGATCGGTGAACTGGCCAAAGTTGCCGGAATCAGCGAAAGAACCATTGACTATTATACGAAGCTGGGTTTGATCTCCCCTGAAAAACGGACGTTAAAAAACTACCGGTTGTACAGTTCTGAAACCTTAAGCACTCTCGAACGTATTAATCAGTTAAAGCAAGAGAAATATACTCTCGATGAGATTAAGGAGAGACTGGATCGCTGGAAGTCGGTTCCCGATGATTCCGAAATGACGGAGAAGCTAACCAAGCTCGAAATACAGATGAAACAGCTGGAACGGGATGTGAAGGAACTCAACCCGCTACTGAGTGAATTAAAGCCAAGTCAAGCCCGGGAAGTACTCGCTAACATTCTTCCTAAAGGAGCTGCTTGCATCGAGTCGCTACAAATCTTGCTGAACCAGTTCACTTCGATGTAATGGTGAAGAACCAAATAACAACTTTGTATGGGGGTATGATACATGTATTCTGACTGGATGTTTATTCTCATTATTATCGCTTTTATATTCTCGCTATGGGCCCAGTTCCGGGTCAAAGGCACGTTTAACAAATGGGCTAAGGTCGAGAACAGCACCGGCATGACAGGTTACGATGCTGCCCGGCATATGCTGGATGCCAACGGACTCCACGATGTGCCGATTGAACCGGTGCCAGGCACACTCTCCGACCACTATGATCCGACCAAACGCGTTGTGCGTTTGTCGGAGCCCGTTTATTATGAACGCACGATCTCGGCTGTCTCTGTTGCTTGTCACGAGGTTGGCCATGCGATCCAGCATGCCGAGCACTATCCGATGCTTGTAGCCCGTCACAAAATGTTCCCGGTCGTAAACTTCGCATCGGGTATCGCACCGTTTCTCTTGATTGCCGGATTCCTGTTCCAAGCCATGAACCTGGTCGGTCTCGGCATCATCTTCTTCTCTTGCGCCGTTGCCTTCCAGCTCGTCACCTTGCCGGTCGAGTTTAACGCAAGTAACCGTGCTCGTCAGCTGATGGTTCAAGAAGGCTATATCGCCAATGACGAAGAACGCGGAGTTGCTAAAGTATTGAACGCCGCGGCCTTGACCTATGTCGCTGCAGCTTTGATATCTCTGCTCGAGTTGATCCGCTATATCATGATCTTTACGAGCAACCGGGAATAACCCAACAACAACACAACAACAAAGGGCTTTCCTCTCTACCTGGATCGGTGGAGAAGGAAAGCCCTCTTTTTTATATCTGATATATGTTATTTTTGATTAATGAAGCCAGGTTAGGGAGTTGATGCGTCAGTCCGCTTTCCCTTCCTTTTTCGGCGACGGATCAATACCAAAATATTGAAGCAGAAACGCACGGAATGCCTGAGCAACCGGTGGCAGCTTCTCGTCCGCGCGGTGGATCAGACCGATGGAACGCGTTACCTTCGGCTCCGAGATCCGGACGCGTGCCGGCTGCAGAGGATTCGTCTGGAATAGCGCCATTTCAGGAAGCAGGCTGACCCCCATACCGGCCGCAACCAGCCCGCGGATCGTATCCGTTTCCTCGCCTTCAAAAGCAATCTTCGGCGTGAACCCTGCTTCAAGACAGGCATGCCACACAATTGGACGCAAGGAGTAGCCTTTGCTGAACAGCACAAAGCGCTCCTCTTTCAACTGCTCCAGCTTGATGGACTGCTCCCCCGCAAGCGGGTGATTCGGCGGCAGGATCGCAAACAGCTCCTCTGTCAAAACGATATCCCCATCCACTTGATCATGACGATCCGGAAATGGCGACACAAATGCCAGATCCACTTCAGCTCCAACCACGTCCCGGATCAGTGTCGGGAACATCCCCTGCTTGAACCGGAACTTCACGTTCGGATATTTCTTTCGGAATTCAGCCACAATGGACGGAATCAAATGGATGCCCAGGCTGTGTGGGAATCCGATGCGGATCTCCCCCTGTTCCGGGTCCAGAAATTCATGTATCTCGACGACCGCACGGTCCAAGTCCTTCATAATGCTCTCCACCCGTTTGCAAAAAAGCTGGCCTACCGGGGTTAACTGCAGATTCCGGCCTTTTTGCATGAACAAATTAACACCAAGCTCTTCTTCCAACTGATGTATTTGACGGCTGACGGCTGACTGAGCCACATGAAGCTCTTCTGCCGCTTGGGTAACGTGTTCCTTTTGCGCAACCTTTACAAAGTATTGCAACTGTCGTAATTCCACGCCTTTTATCGCTCCATTCTTATTCCCTAGAAGACTTGAAGACTTTATCAAATCATCCAATTCTATTATAACAGACCTCTAAGGTCCGATTATGTTCGACGCTTAAATAATCGAATCATGAGACCGTAGAGGAAAAATCCGCCTACCAATCCGCCGAAATGCGCTACAAGGCTGACCCCTGGGGTAAACGAGAACAGTATCCCCAAAATAAGCAGGGTGAACAGCGTCTTGCGGGACGACTCATCAATGACATGCCGCTGGAACAGGGCGATGTACAGATAAGCGCCATAAGCTCCGTAAATGGCTCCTGAGGCGCCTACAAGGAAGGTATAGTCCTCCATGCGCTCATAATAAGCCAATCCGATTACATTACCGAGGACACCGCTGAGCAGATACAGAATGGCAAACTTCCAGCTCCCCATGATTCTCTCCAGCGGGGGAACAAATACCAGCAGTGCGAAGCCGTTGAACAATACATGATCAAACCCGTTATGCAGAAACATCGCCGTAAAGTATCTCCATGCCTGATCAACGAATTGCGGCAAATCCGATAAAGCTCCATATTTCAGCAGCGTAACCGGATTTCTGGAACCGCCGTCTAAGGATGTGATCACAAACATCACCAGGTTAATGACAAGCAGCAGCGATGTAACGGGATAATAACGCAAATAACTTTTCCAATTTTCATAACGTACGAATATCATAGCATCCTCCTCATCCTAAACCAGGGCAGGGATGCTCCTAGTGGACATTCCCTTTTTAAAAAGATTATAATGTACCATGAACCTGATCACCAAACTTTGATATCCAAGGAGGAGATTTCTCATGGCTCAAGAACGTTCAGGAGCTGCCACTTTCAAAGGCAATCCTATTACACTCATCGGTCCACAGCTCAAGGCTGGTGATGCCGCGCCGGATTTTACAGTGAGCAAAAACCTGCTCGAAGACGTATCTCTTAAGGATTATGCCGGTAAAATCAAGCTGATCAGCGTCGTTCCTTCCCTCGACACCGGGGTATGCGATGCACAGACACGCCGTTTCAATGAAGAAGCTGCTGGTCTGGGCGATGATGTGGTGATCCTTACGATCAGTGCCGACCTTCCGTTCGCCCAAGCCCGTTGGTGCGGAGCTGCAGGTGTTGACCGGGTCATTACGCTCTCCGACTATAAATCGCGTTCTTTCGGTGAAGCGTATGGCGTGCTCATCAAGGAATTCCAACTCGACATGCGTTCGATCTTCGTCGTGGATACTAACGATACCATCACCTATGTTGAATACCTTGGTGAGATGACGGAGCACCCGAATTACGAAGCCGCGATCGATGCAGTAAAATCTTTGCGGTAACACGCCAAAAGCTACATACACTGCACACTTTTAAAAAGCGGGAGAGCAGCTCTCCCGCTTTTTCTTATTCTACTAAGCATCCACTTTATACTTGCTCAGTTTTTTATCCAGAACAGCGTACAGGTTCAAGATAACCCGGTAGTTCGCTCCCAGATCCCCTAGGGAACCGCGGGACGCCGAATACATATCAACTGCGCTGCGAACCGGACTGATGCCGAGCACGGATACGGTAATGTCCAGTGTACGTCCAAACGAGGTTCTTTTCTCGAGCGTGATCTCTCCCACGGATTTAACCTCATGCAGAACTTTGTAACCCGGAATTTTTTTCAGTGTCGAGGAAACCTCTTCAAAACACTTTTCTTTTGAAAGATTGTAATAACGCGTCTTCAGCTTGGGATCTTTAGCACGGTCGCTTGTGCCGTCATAGCTGCGCACGATACCAATTAGAACTCGTTTTAATGACAAAGACCGTTCCTCCTTTATAAATGACCGTTCCTTTCCATACTCTAGTTTAACATTGTTTATGCTTTCAGCAAACCTTTATATATAGCAAAAAGGCACCTCTTTCACTTCGAATTCGAAATGAAAGAGGTGCCCATTCATTGACTTAACGAAACCCGCCTATGCCGTCCGGTAAACATTGTCTTCGAACCTGCATTAGCAGGTGGGTGACCGCAGAACCGCTTATGAATTCCCCTTGTCATATAGACAGGGCATTTCAGCCACGATTACGTATAGATCTCCCTAGACATCGTCATTGGTTCAAAACAACGGAAAACCGAAACGAACATCGCAGGATGTAGTCTTATTATAGGGGGTTTTGCCGGAAAAGTAAACCTCGCGTACTAAGGTTTCGATCTGTTCTCTCCCTTTTTGGCAGATTCCATGCTTTCCAGAAGAGCTTGTTCGGTTTCGGACTCCTCTTCCTCCGCTTTCTTCATCTTCTCCTGCTGTTCCTGCATTTTGGTGAAAGTGGCATAGAAATTAAAGAATGCGAACAATGCCATCAGGCAGAACAGGAAGAACACGAACAGCACCGGCATCTGCGTGCCGATATACGCCAAGACAGCGCTTCCGATTAAAGTCGAAAATACGCGGAACGGACGAATCAATGTCAGCAGCACCGCATTTTTTAACAGCTGCGTCGTTTTCATCTCATAATGAACGGTCATGGAGAAGAAATTAAACAGGGAGACAAACAGCACGATAAGCAGCACGAGCATCACAATGCCGACAAGCTGGAAACCATCTAGCTGCGTCATATAAACCGTGTAATCCACGTACATAATCACGAACAGCAGCGTATAAAAAATGCCGCCGATCATGCTCTGCTTATAATTTTCCTTATAACCCTTGAAGAACGTTTTAAATACGGATACGTCCGGATTGCCCATTACCCATTTGCGTACAACGGTAAATAAAGCCGCCGTAGCCGGAAACAAAACAAACGGTGATAATATTCCCAGAACCCAGTTCGACAGCAGCTGCTCATTATGCGCATCCGGTGTCTGAACGGCCATCAGGAATTTGGTTAGAACAATAAACAGGAAAGGCGATGTACAAATAACCCACAAGATGTTCGAAAAAGCAATACGGGTAATCCACTCGGTGAGCTTGTATAAGCCACCCATGGCTCCTTTCATTTCCAAATCCGTTTCCTCCTCACTCAAATCATGCATGTATCTATTAATATACCTTATTTGGTACATGCATTGCCAGAGCCTAATTTATACGAACCTGGGTGTTTATCCAATCCAGTGCCCCTGTTTCTCCATACGATATCACGTAATCCGTTCAACAAGCTTGAATTTCCAAATTTAAAGAGGAGGGATTATGTATGTCTTGTGAAGGCGGCGGTTACGGCTACGGAAGTAATGTTGGTATTGTCCTGGTTCTGTTCATTCTCCTTGTCATTATTCTCAGCACATTCTACATCTAATGTCTCTTTGAATCATGAAGTGGAACAGATCAGCTAGGTATTGCTCTAAAACTGCGAGTTTAAAGGGGATGCACCCTGGGTGCATCTTCTTTAAACATGAAAAAAGACGAAGCGCGGCTCCACCTGGCGTGGGCAGCTGCTTCGTCTTTTCTGTTTGGTTTCTTCAGTCAGAAGAAATTACGCGTATATATTATTCGTCTCCGCTCCGGTTAGGACGACGCTCGCCGCCGCTGTAGGAACGCGGTTTACGGTCACCGCTATTGTTGCGGTCACGGTTGTAGCCACCGCCCTCGCGGTTGCCATAACTGCTGCCGCCACCATCACGGTTGTATCCGCCTTTGGAGTAGCCGCCACGGTTACCACCGCCACCGCTGCCGCTGCCTCCATCACGACGATATCCGCCGCCGCTGCTGCGGCCGCCATAGCCACCGCTTGGCTTGCGACCATTGCGGATGTCCGGCTTCCGGCGTTTAGCACGGATCGGATCTTCAGGCGTCAGATGAATATCGGATGCTTCCTTCTTGTCGCCTGTCAGGATTTTCATTGCAGCTGCCAGCAGCTGTACGGAATCGTACTGCTCCAGCAATTGAATCGCAAGACCTTTGTATTCGGTCAATTCACCCTGCTCAATGATTTCAAGCACTCGCTCAGCGATGATACGCTGTTTGCCTTCAATCGCTTCGGCAATCGTTGGCAACGGCTTGCGTGGAATACGGTGACGAGTCACACGCTCGATGAAATACAGATGATCCATTTCACGCGGTGTCACGAAGGACCAAGCCGTACCTTCCTTACCCGCACGGCCTGTACGTCCGATACGGTGTACATAACTTTCCGGATCTTGCGGCAAGTCAAAGTTTACAACATGGGTAACGCCGGATACGTCGAGACCGCGTGCTGCCACATCGGTTGCCACGAGGACATCGATGCTTCCGTCACGGAATTTACGCATAACGGTATCGCGTTGGTGCTGGGACAGGTCGCCATGAAGACCATCTGCCGAGTACCCGCGTTTTTGCAATGCTTCTGCCAATTCGTCAACACGGCGCTTGGTACGTCCAAAGACGATCGCTAGCTCAGGTGACTCCATATCCAGAAGGCGGCTCAATGCTTCGAATTTTTGACGTTCAGGAACTTCGATATATGCTTGATCGATCAGAGGTGCACTAACGTGCTTAGGAATAACGGATACATGCTCAGGTTCCTTAAGGAACTGGGATGCCAGCTTCTGAATGTTAGCCGGCATAGTTGCGGAGAACAGCAAGGTTTGACGTTCTTCAGGAACAAGCTTCAGGATCGACTGGATGTCTTCCATGAAGCCCATGTCCAGCATTTCATCCGCTTCATCCAATACAACGGTTTGGACATCGTCAAGTCGGATGGTTTTTCTGTTGATGTGGTCAAGCAGACGACCTGGTGTGCCGATAATAATTTGGGGCTTCTTTTTCAAAGCGCGGATCTGACGCCCGATATCCTGTCCACCATAAATAGCCAAGGAACGGATTCCTTTAAAACGGGACAGTTTACCGATTTCTTCAGCAACCTGGATGGCAAGTTCACGGGTCGGTGTCATAATCAGAGCGACGATACGCTCCTCTTCCTTGGCGATTTTGTGGATAAGAGGAAGGCCGAATGCTGCTGTCTTACCAGTACCCGTCTGTGCTTGTCCAATCATATCCTTGCCGGTAAGAGCAATCGGAATCGACTGGGATTGAATCGGTGTGGCTTCCTCAAAGCCAAGTTCAGTAATTGCTTGAAGCACGCGCGGCTCCAAGCCAAAATCTGCGAAATTTTTCAATAGGTTCATACTCCTTCTATCTGTGGACTTCCACTTTCTTCTCTGTATTCTTAAGTAGTGGTAACGTTTATAGGCTTTCCCGGCCAGCAGGATTTTCTGCACGAGGTGAACCGGTATATTTCTCTTATCACCAGTATGATGACTGGTTAATGTATAATCATCCTGATAAGCTTGCAAAGTTATCAATGTAACGGACTACTCAAGAATATCCAATACATTATATCACAAAACATTTCTGGAATACCAGCAAGCTTAAAGAAGTCATAATAACCGGGAGGTGATTCCTATGTTGAAGCGTCTATGGACCTATTTCTCGATCGTGTTCGGCGGCATCATTATCGCCGGCGGATTTAATTTGTTTCTGATTCCCCATCATCTGCTCAGCGGAGGCGTTTCCGGCGTGGCCCTAATTATCGGCTACTTTACGCCGCTTAATATCAGCGTCATGTATTTTGTGCTCAATATCCCGATTCTTATCACAGGTTGGTTCAAGCTCGGCAAAAGGTTCGTTGGTCTCAGCGTTCTCTCGGTTATTGTGACTACCCTGTTCCTTGAGCTCATTCCGGTTACCCCGGTTGCGACCGACATGCTGCTGTCCTCGGTGTTCGGCGGCGTGCTTGTCGGATTCGGCACCGGCCTCTCCTTTCGGGTTGGCGGTTCCACAGGGGGCTTTGATATTATCGGCTCCCTCGTTACGAAATATCGGGACTTCCCCGTAGGAAGTGTACTCGTGACGCTGAACGCCATCGTCATTATGGCGGTTGCTTATTTGGAAAACGACTGGAACCTGGCCCTTGCCTCCATGGCCTCCATCTATATTGCCGGCAAAATGGTCGATATGCTCCACGTCAGTCATATCAAGGTTACCGTCTTTATCGTAACGAACCAGACGGAAGCCCTGCTCGAGAAGCTGCTTAAGCGCCCCCGCGGCATAACCAAGATCAAAACCGAGGGGGCCTTCAGTCATAAAGAAAAGGATATGCTTATGACCGTCACGACGCGATACGAGCTGGCTGAGCTAAAACAGATTATTACAGAGACAGATCCCCTGGCCTTTGTTAATATCGTGGAAACCACGGCTGTCATGGGGCAATTCCGCAAGAACTAAATATTTACCACCTGTCAGGGTAAGGTAAATTTGTGGTATAATATTTGTGCGCGGTTCCTACAATATTCATGAGATCTGTTTCCCGGGCATCGCTTTGGCCCAATTTTAATTGTTTTTCCGTTTTACAAAAGAACGTCCTGCCTAACCAATTTGGAAGGAAAGGGTGATTTTTATGGAAATGGAAACGGTAAAATTGTCACAAATCGTCATGAAGTGGTTCCCGGAAATGTTATCGTTCTTTAGACAGAACGAACTGAATTCCATGATCGTTCTTAGGGACGGGCTGAGTATTCTGGAGCAGGAGGACGCTCTTGAAATTATTCAGTTCAGCATTTGCGAGCATCAGAACCAAACGCCGCTTCATTAATTTTTATGCAACACGTGAATATCGCATCACAAGTGCCGTTATTCTCCGGTAAAATTCACCGGTGAGTAACGGCATTTTTTTATGGATAAATGTAAATTCTATAAGCACGTCATTTCCACCAGTTACAATGTAAACGCTATCCGCCTTCTTTCGGGTATTATACTCCGATGCTAGTCACTCCCCAAGTTCACACGTTGTTCACGGCCACCTGCCACAAATGTCGATATTTAGCGTTTAAAACGCCCTTGACCCGTTTAATGAACTAAGTACGCTCACCCGCCGCTTCCAATTTATTGTCGATTGTAACAATCCTGTTCTTTTTGAAGGCATCCGTTCCTTTATAATCATGATGTGAATGTACACAAGGGAGAGAGTAATTATGAATATCATCTTGGCTTTATTCATCTTGGCGTCCGCGGGCTTCGGCGGTTCCAGTCCGCAAGACAACAATCTTACCGCCAAACTTCAGGCATCGTTAAATACCGCCGTGATTCAGGGCATGCACCAAAAGAACAATCAAGGCCAGGGCCAACCCGGCATCAAGCCAAACACGACGGAAATCGATCCGCAGATTGACGCTCCCAAAGTCAAAGGCATTTATGTAACGGCTTATAGCGCAGGCGGCTCCAGAATGAATCAGCTCGTGGATCTTATGGACAAGACCGAACTCAATGCCATGGTCATTGACATCAAGGACGATGAAGGATACATAACGTACAAAACCGATAATCCGAAGCTGAAGGAACTCGGTAAATCCCAGCCTTTTATCAAAGACATCAAACAGCTGATGAAGCGGCTGGAGAAACACGATATTTATCCGATCGCCCGAGTTGTCGTGTTCAAGGATACCATTCTTGCCAAGAAAAACCCGGAGCTTTCCTTCCGTAAAGGAGACGGCAGCGTGTGGACCAATGGCGGGGGCGACAGCTTCGTTAACCCGTACAGCAAAGAGGTATGGGATTACAACATCGAGATCGCCAAGGAAGCTGCCAAACTCGGGTTCAAGGAAATCCAGTTTGATTATGTCCGTTTTCCGGAGGGCTTTGAGAAACGCGCCGATTCCCTGAAGTACACCAAAACGGATCAATCGCGCGTGGACGTGGTATCCGATTTTGTGCAGTATGCCCGGGAAGAACTCGCGCCGCTTGGCATCCGCGTATCCGTTGACATCTTCGGCTATGCGGCCTCGGTGCCTGCAGCAGAAGGCATCGGGCAGGACTTCGTCAAAATTTCCAAAAACGTCGATATCATCAGTCCGATGGTATACCCAAGCCATTACACGGCAGGCTGGTTCGGCTCTCCTGTACCGGACAAGGCTCCTTACCAGACCATCAAGGGATCCATGGAAGATACCCACAAGAAGCTCGAGGAGCTGGGAGAGCAGAAGCCGATCATCCGGCCATGGATTCAGGACTTTACCGCGAGCTGGCTCGGAAGCGGTAATTATGCCAAGTACGGCAAAAAGGAAATCGAAGAGCAGATTCGCGCCCTCAAAGATACAAACGTCGATGAATATTTACTCTGGAATGCTTCAAACCGGTATACGGAAGGCGTCACTCATAAATAATTCAATTATCCATTCGCAAAGGGTCGGCCATCAACATGGCCGGCCCTTTCTGCGTTCAAGCAGTTCGGTGAACTCTCTTGACAGCAGATGCTATGATGATGGGTAGGGCTGGCTTGCCCCTTAATCTGTCAAATTGACGCACTCCAATTCAACGATTGGTTGAGTTTTGGGTCGCCGCTCAATAAGCCAGTTATTGTCCCCAACCATAGCAGAACCCTACAATATGGGGGCACCGTCCGAAAACTACAATAAGAAAGGCACATCGCACATGCAACCGACCACGACAACACGGGGAAAGCTGAAGCAATTTGCAATCATTCTTATCCCCATCTTAATTACGCAGCTAGCCTTATCGGCCATTACTTTTTTCGACACCAACATGTCCGGAAAATTCAGCTCAGCCGACCTGGCAGGCGTAGCAATCGCGACAAGCATCTGGATCCCGGTCCAAACCGGCCTTAGCGGAATTCTGATGGGGATCACCCCCATCGTTTCGCAGCTCGTTGGCGGGCGAGTGGAAAAAAAGATCGCTTACCAAGTGAACCAGGCGCTCTGGCTGTCCATCTTACTTGCCATCGTCGTCCTTGCGATCGGGTATGCCGTTGTACCGAGCATTCTCGGAGCCATGAGCCTGGAGCCGGAAGTTCGGCGGATTGCCTCCCAGTTTCTCGCCGCCATCTCGATCGGCATCATTCCGCTGTTCGCTTATACCGTACTGCGCAGTTTTATTGATGCGCTCGGGCAAACTAAAATTTCCATGGTGATCACGCTGATTACCCTGCCGGTGAACGTAGGCCTGAATGCGCTGTTCATTTATGGATTCTGGGGCTTTCCAAGAATGGGGGGCGTGGGCGCCGGTATCGCTTCCGCGATTACATACTGGACCGTGCTCATCATCGCCATCGTGATCATCCATAACAGCCACCCGTTCTCTTCATTCGGCATCTTCAGGCAGCTTCAGGGAGTTTCATTGAGCGCATGGAAAAGCCTATTAAAAATCGGCGTGCCGATCGGGTTCTCCATCTTTCTGGAGACCGCCGTCTTCGCTGCGGTGACGCTGCTTATGAGCAGCTTTGATACGGCAACGATTGCCGCTCACCAAGCGGCCCTGAATTTCGCTACAACACTGTATATGCTGCCATTAAGCATATGCATGAGTCTCACCATCCTTGTAGGCTTCGAGGCCGGCTCGGGACGAATGAAGGATGCCTGGAAGTACGCGAAACTCGGCATCAGCACAGCCGTTATCCTGTCGCTGATCACGGCTGTCATCCTGTTTATGGCCGGCCGCCAGGTTGCCGGATTATATTCCAACGAGCCTGCCGTCGTGGCGCTGATCCAGCAGTTTCTGCTGTTCGCGATCTTCTTTCAGATCTCGGACGCGATCGCCACGCCAACCCAAGGAGCGCTGCGGGGCTATAAAGACGTTAATGTCGCCTTCATGCTCGCTTTTCTGTCGTTTTGGGTGATTGGTCTGCCCGTAGGTTATGTGCTCGCCAACTACACCGATTGGCAAGCCTTCGGCTACTGGATCGGGTTAATCACGGGCCTTGCCGTCGGCGCTGCCCTGATGCTTATGCGTCTGGTCAAAGTTCAGCGCAAGTTCGCACGTCAGGTACATGCTCCATCCCGATCCGCATCCTATCGTCAGTCGAAGAGCCTCTAAGAGAAGAGACACCGTATTCTGCGGGAGTTTTTCTTGCGAAATATGGCTGGCACGCCTCCGAGGTTTCTACTTTCTTACCGCTACAAAAAGACCGTCTCCATGCAGAATGCGTTCTGCAATGGGAGACGGTCTTTTTGCTTCTCGCCAGAAATTAGGACGTGTCCTAATTTTATTGGGACAACCGCAATGCCAAGTCATACAGCTCACGGTTAAATTCTTTCTTCGTGTTAACGACCTTGTCAATATCCGTGAGGACCAGCTCGCCCTTGATGATGCCGCATCCTTTATCGGATTGGCCGTCAATCAGACTGCGAACCGCAAAATCGCCAAGACGGCTTGCCAGGTTGCGGTCAAACGGAGTTGGAGCTCCACCACGCTGGATATGTCCGAGCACCGTTACCCGTGCGTCGATCGAGGCGTGGCACTCTTTAAGATCACATACGATGTCCTCGCCGCGTCCGACGCCTTCCGCTACGATGATGATGCTGTGACGCTTGCCTTTTGCGAAATTCTCGCGCAAACGGTTTGCCACTTCATCAAGGTTGTACTCCACTTCCGGCACCAGAATGGTCTCTGCGCCTGAAGCAAGGCCCGCATGGAGCGCAATGTCGCCGCAGTGGCGTCCCATAACCTCTACAACGGACGAGCGCGCATGGGAAGACATCGTGTCGCGCAATTTATTAACGGCGTCTACAACGACGCTCACGGCTGTATCAAAGCCGATTGTATAGTCCGTATAGGAAATATCGTTATCAATCGTGCCCGGTAGGCCCATGGTTTTGATTCCGAGTTTGCTGAGCTTGTTCGCCCCGTGGTAAGAGCCGTCCCCTCCGATAACGACCAAGCCGTCGATGCCGTGCTGATTCAGAATGTCGGCACCCTTCTGCTGTCCTTCCGCCGTCTTGAACTCTTCACAGCGGGCGGAACGAAGGATCGTGCCTCCGCGCTGGATAATATCCCCTACGCTGCGAAGATCCATTTTGACGATGTCGTTCTCCAGAAGTCCTTGGTAACCACGCTGAATTCCATATACTTCAAGACCATAATACAGACCGCTGCGCACAACCGCGCGAAGCGCCGCGTTCATCCCTTGGGAATCGCCACCACTTGTAAGAACTGCAATTTTTTTAACCTCTGCCATGTTTCTTTTCCTCCTTCAATGTCACTCATGCTTATGCTTGCGAATCCATCGGCTGTTGACGTAGAAAAAGATCCGGGTCATCGGACTCTTCTTCATCAAACGCTTGGATACGGAGCGAACCAGTTGCTGCTCGCTGACTTTTGGATCGGATAAATATAACGCCAGTAACCCCTCAATGATCATACGATGAAAAGGGGTCGAGGGAATCGTTCTGACATCCTTCCGGGCCCACTCAACAATGGAAGCTATCCGGTTCAGCATCGTATCGGCATCTTCGTAATAATTACAAAAGTTCAGATCGCCGCCCAGCCTGTCTTCGTCTTGATCAATAAGATAATCCAGCATAATGTGGAGACTGCATACATTCGGAAAATAAGACGCATGGATGGACGAAGCATCCTCGTCATCCAGAAACGGATCGGTTGCAGCCAAGAATAGCATGAACACGCCCAAGGTTGATCCCGTTGCTGCCGCAAACTCGTTCCACCGCAGATGCGGTGTCCGGTGGGCATGCTGGGACCACCATTCAAGCAATGCCGCTTCCCTCTTATCCGGATGGATGTGCTTGTATACCTGCAAATCGGTATACAGCCCAGCCAAATCCCTTATGTAGGGCTTTGCCGCTTCATATCCTGATAATTGACCGATACAATCCCGGCATTTCTGCACAAGACGGAGAAGGTAGCCTCCATCCTCCCTTTCGGTCCGGAGGGCGTAATAATCGGCCGGCTCAGTCTCAGGCGAAACGGCATCCAGCATCGACTGATGGAGCTGTCTGAAATCCGCTGGGTCCAGCGAAGTACTACGGTCACATAAATTATCGAGATAATCGCTAATTGTCTGGTAAGCTACAATCAATGGAATGAGAATATGCTTCTCCGGCAGATTGGCTGCGGCATACACCGCGCCGCCCTGGCAGTGAAATCTTTTGGTATCTATACTGGCCAGTGCCTGCTTTCGTAGCTCCTCATCCGGAATTTGCTCAGCCTCCCGGCGCCACTTCTCCAATTCGATCCGCACTTCCGGGAGTATGAATTTGTACACCCGGCTCATCAGCCCGACCGGACTGCGCGGAACCTTACGGCTTAGCTCTTGATTATTCAATGAACTCTGCCTCCACATGGTTGTCTTTTTATACCTATCCAAATCAAACCTATTATAATATGATCGTTCATTTTGCACAAATAACACAAATCATTGACGACCCATGTCAGTAAACGCATCTTATAATCCATCTATCTCCATTCTGCGATATGTTATATACTAGTCGGAGCTGAATAACAGACCATGAACCTCACGAATAACGTTATCTACGCCGGGTTCGTGAAAAGAACGGAGATCCCCAGCATGAAACTTCCTGCTACGCCCAGACCGGATCAGAACTGGCTGCGCGCCTTTATGTTTACGATATTTGGCACGACAGCCCTTGTCATTTCCTATTTTCCGCTATATTTCAAAGAAATCGGCTTCAGCAGCGCGCAGATCGGTTATCTGTATGCCATCGGCCCGCTTATATCCATGTTCTCCAATATGATTTGGAGTTACACCAGTGACAAATACCGGACCATCAAACGCATCATGAACATTCTCATTATCGGACAGCTTGTCACGATGCTTGTTTTATGGCAGGTTGCAAGCTTCGGCGTAGTATTGATCACGATCAGTCTATTTTATTTTTTCTACTATCCGGTCTATCCGCTGGCGGATACGATGGCCATCCAAACGGCACAGAGGTACGGACGCAGCTTTACCGTTATTCGCGTATTCGGCTCACTCGGCTACGCATTCTTCGCGCTTGCCATCGGATATGCCATCAGTGCCGCGGGTGCGTCGGCCACATTGGCTATCGGCATCGGCATCGGCGTGTTCACGCTGCTCTGCTCGTTTCTTCTCCGCGACGGAGTTGCTGCCAAGTCGGAGCCTGTCGAGCTGGCAGCCCTTCTCAAAATATTGCGTTCCAAAGAAATATTGTGGTTCTTCGGCTGCACCTTCTGTCTTGCCATCGCCCACCGGATGAATGAAGCCTTTCTTACGCTTACCTTATCCGAGCTGGGAGCGGGCGAAGGACTCATCGGCTGGTCCTTGATGGTCTCGGCTGCCAGCGAGATCCCGATTTTCTTCCTGCTGAGCAAGTATGGCGACAAGATGAAGGAGCTGCCTCTGCTGACTTTTGCAAGCCTGATGTTCGCGCTCCGTTTCCTGCTCATGGCCCTTGCGGCTGACCCGTTATCCGTGCTTGCGGTTCAATCGCTTCACAGCATTACCTTCGGCGTGTTCTATGTAACCGCCGTGCGCTATATTACAAGGATCATTCCTTGGCATTACCGCGCGACCGGCATGGCTCTATTCATTATCTTCTGGTCAAGCGTTTCAGGACTTCTCAGCGGGGCCTTCGGCGGTCTGCTGTTCGAAGCGGCGGGAAGACCGGCCTTCTACCAGCTCGCAGCCCTCCTGGCCTTTATCGCCGGTCTCGGTTTTCTTTACAGGCACCTTTTTGCCAAGCCGGAGGATATGAATGTCGGCGGAATCAGCGCTTGACCCATACGAATACAAAAAAGCACAGTTCTCTAAGCCGAGAACTGTGCTTCATGCCTTGGTAATTCTATAAGATCTCCGTATTGGGAGCTAACTTACAGTTTTGTTACGTTGGCTGCTTGAGGACCACGGTTACCTTCAGTGATGTCGAACTCAACCGCTTGACCTTCTTCCAAACTCTTGAAGCCTTCTTCTTGAATTGCGGAGAAGTGTACGAATACATCCTCGCCACCTTCAACGGAAATGAAGCCGTAACCTTTTTCTGCGTTAAACCATTTAACTGTACCTTTCAAATGAACAACCTCCTAAAAATACCGCCATCTATGGCGAATATCCATATTATATCCCATGTTTTCTGACAATGCAATCCGTCAATTCGCCCTAAGGAGCTTTTTTTGAGCCACTATTTAACAGAAGATTATTTGCTTTTACGCCCGCCTGTGCGTTATCATTTACCCAAAAGCCTAAGTAGCAAACGGAGAATGCATATGATCAAAAAACATGAAATATACAAAAAAGACAAGTGGAACATGATGACGGTTGAAGTTCAGGGCCGGTACATCGTTCTCCGCGAAATTTCTGACCAGTGGGGTGAAGAGACCCATACTTTTCTGAGTCGTCCAGCCTTGATGCACTGGGCTCAAAACCGTTTTCCCAAAGCAGATTTTGAAGGCCGGGAAGATGAGTGGAGAGAAATGATGGCTGCTTTTAAGCAGGTGTAACGAATGGATTATACGAATATCGTCATCTTCATTATTCTCGCGTTCAGTCTCGGTGCCATCATGATCATGTACCGGGATAAGATACCGCCGGGACTGAGGAAGGGGATGGCCCTGATTGCCGTCGCCTTCATCTTGTTTGCCTTTTACCTTATTGTATACAGTTTCTTGAATCTGGGTTCCTCGTAAATTTATAGGATGAAAGTGGCGGGTACGCGGCATACTATCGCTCGGATGCTTCAATTCGAGGAGGTATGATGCCATGAGAGGCGCCAAGGTGCTCTCCATTACGATTGCAATCAGCCTGATCGCTCTATCGACTGCCCGCAACGAAGTCTTATCTGAAGGAACCCGGACTCCAACTAATACCTATCATTCAAGGAGGATTTCCATGGAACAATTGTTAAAACGCGCTGATGTCCCTAAAGAGCATCAATGGAAGCTTGAAGATTTATTCGCTGACCAGAAGGCATGGGATGCGAGCTATGCGGAGCTGAAGAATCTTCTGAAACGCACAGCCGATTATCAAGGCAAGTTAACCAACGCGGCTTCCATCAAGGAATGCTTCGAGCTTGAGGACGAAATCTCATATCATGCCGAACGTTTATACGTATATGCTCACATGCATCATGATGAGGATACAGCAAACCCTACATATCAGGCGTTATCTGCCAAAGCCAAAAAATTGAATGTCGAAGCCGGAGAAGCCCTCTCCTTCATAACGCCGGAAATTCTGTCCTTGTCCGAAACGGAGCTTGACAAACTGATTGAAGACCCTACCCTCAAGGAATTCAAGTTTACGCTGTCCGAAATGAAACGGGAGAAGGCTCATGTTCTGTCCAAGACCGAAGAAGCGCTGCTGGCTCAGGTCGGCAACCTCTCCTCTGCGCCGCAGACCATTTTCGGCATGCTGAACAATGCGGACATGAAATTCCCGAAAATCAAAAACGAGGACGGCAAGGAAGTCGAGCTCACGCACGGCAACTATATTCAATTCCTGGAAAGTCCGAACCGCGAAGTTCGCGAGCGTGCTTTCAAAGCCGTGTACGAAACCTATGGCAAACAGAAGAACACGATTGCAGCCACGCTGAATGCCAATGTAAACAAAAATATTTTCTATTCCCGCGTGCGCAAGTACCCTTCCGTTCTGGAAATGGCGCTCTATGGCGATAACATTCCGAAGGAAGTCTACACCAACCTGATCGATACCATTCACGAGAGCCTGCCGCTCCTCCACCGCTACATGGAGCTCCGCAAGAAGCTGCTGGGCGTGGATGAGCTTCACATGTACGATTTGTTCGCACCGCTCGTAGAAGAGTATAAGTGGGATATCACTTACGAAGAAGCGAAGCAAATGACCAAGGAAGGCCTGACGCCGCTTGGCGAAGATTATCTGAGCAGCCTGCAGGCGGGATATGACAACGGCTGGATCGATGTATACGAGAACGAGAACAAACGGACTGGCGCATACAGCTGGGGCGCTTACGGCACCCACCCATATGTCCTGCTGAACCATAAAGATAACCTGAACAGCATGTTTACCCTTGCACACGAGATGGGTCATGCGCTTCACTCTTACTATTCCGACAACGCTCTGAAATACCGTGATGCCCAGTACACCATCTTCCTGGCTGAAGTGGCATCTACAACGAACGAAGCGTTGCTGATGGATTACCTGCTGAAAAACGCCAAGGATCCGAAGCAGAAAATGTACCTGCTCACCTACTATGCCGATCAATTCCGGACCACGGTATTCCGTCAAACGATGTTTGCCGAGTTCGAGAAGATTGTGCACGAACGCGCGGAAGGCGGCGAATCCCTGACTCCTCAGGATCTATCCGACATCTATTATGAGCTGAACGTGAAATATCACGGTAAAGGCATGCAGGTAGACAAGGAGATCGGAATGGAATGGGCGCGAATTCCTCATTTCTACAACAGCTTCTATGTTTACAAATATGCGACCGGCTTCTCGGCTGCGACCAGCTTCTCCAAGCAAATCCTTGAGGAAGGCCAGCCTGCCGTTGACCGTTACCTCGGCTTCCTGAAGAGCGGCGGCAGCGATTACTCCATTAACATCCTCAAGAAGGCCGGCGTGGATATGTCCTCGCCGGAGCCGATTCGTGAAGCGATGAGCGTGTTTGAAGACATCATCAGCCAAATGGAGCAGTTGACGAAATAAACAGCCGCTATGGCAGGTTGAGCGTATCTCAATTGACCAGTGGAATAAAATCCCTTGCCCTTTACAGGCAAGGGATTTTATACTGTTTGGAGGAAGGAGGTGTTCCCCATGAAAATTCAATGGTCGCTAATCGCAGCCTTATTGTTTGCCCTGATTACGGCTGTATTCGCCGTCATCAATGTCAAACCGGTCGCAGTGAATTTATTATTCGGCACAGTCAATGTACCGCTGATTCTGCTGATTATCGGGTGCTCGCTGATCGGGGGACTCATTGTCGGCACGTTCGGCATTTACCGTCAATATCAAATGCAGAAGGAGATCCGTTCGTTAGCCGAGCAACTTATACATATCCGTGAAGTAACGGGATACACCCCTGAAGTACAAGCTGCGGAAGAGGAAAGCAAGAAAGAACAGAAGGACGCCCCCGCTGAATAGGGAAGGCTGTTCGATTGAACCAAGGAGGCTGAACAATTAATGGCGATACAACCGAATGAAACTTACGTGCTGAACCTGCTAAAAGAACTGCTCGATACACCGAGCCCAACCGGATATACCCATGACATCATGAAGCGGATCGAACAGGAAGCGGCAACGCTTGATGTTTCGCTCGAATGGAATGAAAAAGGCGGCGCCATTCTGTCCGTTCCCGGACAAGACGGCAGCCGTACGGTCGGTCTGAGCGCCCATGTGGACACGCTTGGCGCGATGGTTCGTGCCGTGAAATCAGAGGGCACGCTCCGTCTTACCTCCGTTGGCGGATACATGATGAACAGCATTGAGAATGAATACTGCATCATCCATACCCGCAGCGGCAAGAAATATACGGGCACGATCCTGTCCACGCATCCTTCCGTCCACGTATACAGCGATGCACGCGATTTCAAGCGCCAGGAAGCCCATATGGAGGTCCGGATCGACGAAATGGTGGAGTCGGCCGATGATGTGAAGAAACTCGGCATCGGGGTTGGAGATTTTGTTTCTTTTGATGCCCGTGCGGTCATTACGCCAAGCGGTTACATCAAATCGCGCCATCTGGATGACAAAGCCAGCGTCGCTGCCCTCTTCGGCTTGCTCGAAAGCATGAAGCGGGATAACTGGAAACCTAAACATAATGTAAAGCTTCTCATCTCGAACTATGAAGAAGTGGGACATGGCGCGGCTTACATTCCTGCCGACATCAATGAGATGATTGCGGTCGATATGGGCTGCATCGGCGATGACCTGAGCTGCAAGGAAACCGATGTATCCATCTGCGCGAAGGATTCATCCGGTCCCTATGACTATGACATGACCAGCCGTTTGATCCAGTTAGCCGAAAGCGAAGGCATTGCGTATGCGGTGGATGTCTACCCTCATTACGGCTCTGACGCTTCTGCAGCGCTTTCCGCGGGCAGCAACATCAAGGCCGCGCTGATCGGTCCCGGCGTCCATGCATCCCATGCAATGGAAAGAACGCATAAACAAGCCGTTCTTAACACCGTAAAGCTGCTGGCGGCCTACGTCAGTTGATCATTTTATAAAAAACGTCTGTTCGCGTTCTTTCACAAAAAACCATCCTCTCTTTAGAAGATGTTGTTGCTGTATGATCAAAATGGTTCAGCCACGCTGGCCTTATACTAACAAAGGGGCGTCCCGCCAAGGCATTATGCCTGGGGACGCCCCTTTATTATTCTGATCGCGTGAATCCTTACGATTTCTTGCTCTGTTCAATCTTCTCCGCGAGCTCGTTCAGATAGGTCCAGCGTTCCATCAGATGCTCCAGCTCACGTTCCGTTTCCTCCTGAGCCTTCATCAGCTCCTGAAGCCTGGCTGCGTCGCTGCCGGCGGTCTCCATCTCGGATTGAATCGAAGCGAGCTTGCTCTCGGTATCCTCGATGAGCCCGTCAATCTGATCAAACTCCCGTTGTTCTTTGTAACTGAATTTCAAGCGCTCACGCGGCGCTTCTTTAGCTGAATCACTGTCCGTGCCATCGCTGCTCCCCGAAGCAGATTTGGCTATGGATGCCTCCGCCTTGCTCCCGGAAGCTTCACCGCCGTGACGCTGCATCCATTCCGCATATTCGCTGTAAGAGCCGACATGGACACGAATCTGACCGTCGCCCTCAAAAGCCATAATCTTGTCCACGGTTCGATCCAGGAAAAAGCGATCATGGGATACCACGATACAGACGCCCGGGAACTCATCCAAATACTGCTCCAGGACGGACAATGTCTGGATATCCAAATCATTGGTCGGTTCATCAAGCAGCAGCACATTCGGTGCGCTCATCAGCACCCGCAGCAGATACAAGCGGCGCTTCTCGCCTCCGGACAGCTTCGCAATCGGCGTCCACTGCAGCGCGGGCGGGAACAGAAAGCGTTCCAGCATCTGGGCTGCGGTAATCGCCGAACCGTCCGCCGTGCGGACAACCTCGGCCTCATCCTTGATATACTCAATCACGCGCTGACTGCCGTCCATCTCCTGATGCTCCTGCGTGAAATAACCGAGCTTGACCGTCGGTCCGAGCACGACTTCCCCGCCACCCGGCTGAATCCGCCCGGCAATCAGATTGAGCAGCGTGGATTTGCCGCTGCCGTTCGGGCCTACGATACCTATCCGATCCTCGGGAACGGCGATATAGGAAAGGTCCTGAATTAACGTTTTGTCGTCGATCTTCATCCGGAGACCTTCAATCTCCAGAATTTTGCGTCCCAAGCGGGTGGAAGCGACCGAAACGTCCAGTTCACCGGAGCTGTGCACCATCTCCTGATCCTTGAGTTTCTCGAAGCGTTCAATCCTCGCCTTCTGCTTGGTCGTGCGGGCCTTGGCCCCTCTGCGGATCCAGGCAAGCTCGCTCCGCAGCAAATTTTGGCGCTTTTGCTCGGAAGCGGCTTCACGCTCCTCGCGTTCTGCCTTCAGCTCCAGAAAACGGCTGTAGTTCGCCTCATATCGAAACAGCCGTCCGTGATCCAGCTCCAGCATAACATTGGCTACCCGGTCCAGAAAATACCGGTCATGCGTAATCATGAGCAGCGCGCCGCGGCGCTTCTGCAAATACTGCTCCAGCCAGGCAACGGATTCATTGTCAATGTGGTTGGTCGGCTCGTCCAAAATAAGCAAGTCGGAAGGCTGAATCAAGGCGGCGGCTAATGCCACCCGCTTACGCTGGCCGCCCGACAGCGTTCCCATCTTCGCTTCATAATTCCGAATCCCCAGCTTGGACAGGATGGTTTTCGCATCGCTTTCAAGCTGCCATGCCTGCAGCGTTTCCAGCGTCTGATTGAGCTTCAGCAGTTTCTGCTGGAGCTCCTCATGACTTGGATGCAGCTCCAGCAGTTCCATCGTTTCGGTGTATTCCCGCACGGCCTTCATCTCCGGAAGATCGCCCTCAAACACCTGCTGCAGGACGGTTTTGTCCGGATCAAACTCCGGATTTTGCGCGAGGTAACGAACCCGGATGCGATTGCCCATCGATATTTTACCGGAGTCGGGCGGCTCGAGCCCCGCGATGACCCGCAGAAATGTGGATTTCCCCGTGCCATTCACGCCGATAATGCCGATTTTATCCTGATCCTCCATTCCGAAGGATGCATCTTGAAACAGAATTTTGTCTCCATAGCTTTTTGTTACCTGTTCGACGGTCAAAATATTCATTGTTATGATCCCTACTTACATCTATAGATTTCGTTGATCGTTTGTTTCATCGGTAAGATGGATACATTATAACGCAATCAGCACGGCAATCCCATAAGCTGCCGCTCCGCCGAGAAGCGAACTGACCAGATTGACTGCATCGTTGGACATCCACGCAGCGCCGCGCGTACGCACGGTATCTTCACCACAATGATCCGACACTTCCACCGATTTGCCGCACACACGGCAGCGATACATCACTTGTAATGTCGCTCCGAGGTACGAATCGGCAAAGGCTCCAACCAGTCCGCCGGCGAGGGCTGCCAGGACATACGGCAATAGCTCTGCATCCATGCCGCTCCATCCGGCAAGCAGCCATCCGCCTGCCCCAATCAGTAAACTCCCTGCCGCTGCTGCCGTGGAGCCGACCCAGGACACGCCGCCGGATTCCCCGGCGGTCAGCACCTTGCCGTTCAGCACGGAACGCGGGGGCTTACGGCTAAGGCTGCCTAACTCCGTGGCCCAGGTATCCGCCGTTACCGTAGCCATAACGCCTATAAACAGGAATACCCACAGATCGGACGGAATCCATACGTTTAACAGACACAGCACCATGCCGATGCCGCCATTGGCGAAGACCTGACCCGCATCCCGCCGTCCTGTCTTGGCATAGGATTTTTCCAGGTCTGCCTTCCGCTGTTTCCCGTACCGGGATAGCAGTGTGGATGTAATGAAAAAAAGAAGCAGGGTTCCGAACCAAAACACGTTCCCTGCTCCGTAATATATGGTACCCATCAGAATAGCGGCTGCGGCTCCGGATTCCGATAGTGATCGTTTCCTGTAAGCGGCTCCTGCCACGATAAAAGCGCCTGCCGCTCCGATCAGCCAATCCATCTGTGACCCCTCCCATGTGTTAAAGCATATATCCGTTTACCCGATTTCGCAGCGGCCCAGACGTTCATCTCCCCAGAACAATTCGAACACGTCGCCGGATTCCGTCGGTCCTACGCCAGCCGGTGTACCCGTGAAGATTAAATCACCTTGGCCAAGGCCATAATGCTCGCCGATGTAATCGATGATGTGCTGAAGGGAGAAGATCATATCCTTCGCATTCCCGCGCTGCACCTCTTCGCCGTTCTTCCTTACGGTAAAATCGATATCTTCCAGCTTCGCGGTCCCGGGAAACGCAATGGATGGCGTAAGCGGTGCGGAAGATTTAAACGCTTTTGCCGCCGTCCAAGGATGTCCCTTCTCTTTAATGACCGACTGTACGTCACGCAGCGTGAAGTCGATGCCAAGGGCCATCGTTTTGACAAGTTCGTCAACGGTCTTGCCTGGCGCGTAATCCTCCGCGAGCTGTATAACTAGCTCGCCTTCAAAATGAAGACTGCCGCGGTCCATCGGCAGCTTCAGCACGCTGCCATCCAATGGAACGACGGCATGCGAGGGTTTAAGGAAAATCATCGGCTCTTCCGGCACGGCATTGCCGAGCTCCGCCGCATGCAATTGATAATTACGACCTACACAATAAACGTTATTCACTAGGGCACACATAACATTAAAACCTCCATTTTCTTCGCCAGAATGGAACTTTGGGTGCAATTTTATGGATAAAAATCTGCCCCCATGTATCGGGGCGGTTCGTACAGATCATGATGGCGGGATTCATTCGGGCGAGCGATCTCATGCTCTTCGCATCATCCACCGTCCAGGCCATGGGCGTAATGCCGTTCTTCACCAGATCGGACGCAAAGGCCGCATCCAGGTGGGAATAGCCGATCGATAAAAAGGAACATTTCATTTGCTTCAAACGCGCCAGCAAATTGCGGGGATGCGCATCGATAATAAGTCCGGTTTTTACGTCAGGTTCCAATTCCTTGGCCTTCATCAAGGCTTTCGGCTCAAAAGAAGTTAGCACCACGTCCGGCAGCATCCGGTGGGCATGAATCCGCTCCAGAACGGCTTTTTCCAGGCCGGGATACATGTCGCCGCTCGTTTTAAGTTCGATATTAAGTTTCAATCGTCCTTTGACAAGCTGCAGGACTTCATCCAGTGAAGGAACCTGCTCTCCCCTGAATTGGCGTCCCTTCCATTCTCCGGCGTCCATCCTCCGGATTTGTTGCCAGGTCAGATCCTTCACCTTGCCTTTTCCGGTCGTGGTCCGGTCCACGCTATAGTCATGTATCACGACAGGGACCCCGTCCTGAGTCAATTGCACATCAATTTCCATCCAATGCACGAAGGGCTCATCCATCGCCATCTGAATGGCTGCGCGCGTATTTTCAGGTGCTTTACCGGAGAACCCCCGGTGAGCCACACATAAATTGTTCATGGTGGGACCTCCTTGATGTAAGGATTTAAAGAATTATTCCACAGCCTTGCCTGCGATAACTTTACCATCGAGCGCTATTTTGACGCCGCCGACAGATCGCTTCTCCACCTCTTTCAGCAAAGCCTTAGCTTCTTTGCCTTCGAGAGGAATGACCTGTCCGATCTCTGTACGGTAAGGCGTCAGCTTCAAGTCACAGTCTCCTTGCTTACTGCATGATGCCTGGAATACGGCTGTTTTCCACGTATCCTCATTCGACGATTTGGTAAATATGAAATTACCGGTACTGTAAGCAATCCACTTGCCTTTGTACTGCTCCAATCCCTGCAGCACATGGGGATGTCCGCCGATAATCAGGTCGGCTCCACCGTCAATAAACGCACGTGACAGATTAATCTGGTGAACATTTGGCGTTTTATGAAGTTCCTCTCCCCAATGGGCAACCACAACCACCAGATCGGCCTTGGAACGCGCCGCATTAATCGCTTCAACCGCCTTGGGCAGCACATGGTCATATGCCCCGGCCACCCCCGGCCTGTTCTCCAGCGCGTACCAGGACGTCTCCGGAAGCACACGGCTGAATCCAAGCAAGGCAACCGTCATGCCCTGAAGCTCGAAATACTGGGCCGCGAAGGCCTCCTTCTCATTCCGTCCTGCTCCCACATAACGGATATCATGGTCCTTTAAATGCTTCAAGGTATCCAGAAGTCCTTCTTGTCCTTGATCTAGGATATGATTGTTAGCCAGATTTACGGCCTCTACCCCGGCATCTCGGAGAGCCGGCAATACGTCCGGTGAGGACTTGAATACAAATTTCTTATTGGCGGCGCCAACGCCTCCGGTCGTAACCGGCGTTTCCAGGTTAAGTACGGTCAGATCATCCTCATGGAATGCAGTACCCAGATGCTTGTATGGATAATCGTACCCGTGATTCTTCAGCGCATCCTCCACTTTGCCCGAGAACAAGGTATCCCCGGCAAAATGCATGACCACCCGCTTGGCGAGAGCGGAATCGGCAGGATCATCTGCTGCGCTGCCTTCAGGCTCGGTCATATCGGCATCTGGGGGCTCGCCGGTCTCCGTCGTCTCCGTCGTCTTCGGAGGCATCGAATCCGTCCCCTCGCCGTCAGCTGGTTGTCCGGAACCCGGGTTACCCGCCTGCTCCCCTTCCATGCCAAACTCCGGCATACCGGGCGGATAAGCCGTTTGCTGAACAGGATCTTCCTTAAATTTAAAATGATAGACAAGCAAAGCAGCGATCATAAAAATCAGACATAAGTTAAGTATGATCCAAACCTGACCGGTTCGCTGCTTACGGGCCTTCTTCTCGGCCTTGCTTTTCTCTGATCGTGACAGATGCATAGGTCACTCCTTTATTCACTTATAAGCTCGCGTAATAAGTCGCTCCCCCCATTATACCAGCTTCCCTATAAAGAATAGAACCCCCCGTCACCGGGGAGTTCCATATCTAAGCATTCTATTCGAATTTCCGGTAATAACGGATTTACAGACCGATCAAGGTGATCACGGAATCGCTGAGCGCTTCCATGTATAGCGGATCGCTGTTCAAGGAGTCGATGCGCTCAAGCCGCATATCCATTTCCTTGGCAATGCTTTTGGCTTCAATATCCAGATCGTACAGAACCTCAAGATGATCCGAGACAAAACCGACCGGCGCAACCAGCACATCCTCGACCTGCTCTTCTTTATTCAGCGTTTGCATCGTATCCAGAATGTCCGGACCAAGCCAAGGCTCCGCCGTCCGGCCAGCACTTTGCCATGTGAACTGCCACTGCTTGACGCCTGCCTGTTCGGCTACGGCTTTGGATGTTTCAAGCAGCTGATCCTGATAAGGATCTCCGATGGACAAGATGCGTTCCGGGAGGCTGTGAGCACTAAACAGCACTCTCACGCTGTCACGGTCTGCCCCTGCTTCCTCGAACTGGTTCAGCTTGGCGGACACCCGGTCCGCAAAGGCCTCGATCAGTTTCGGATGTTTGTGATAGCTTTCCACAAACGAGATCTGAAGTCCCAACTCATCCGCTTTGGCTTGAGCGCGCTTCACGTAGGATCCGATGCTCATCGTGGAGTAATGAGGAGCCAGCACAATGCCGACCGCTTCCTTAATGCCGTCCCGCACCATTTGCTCAACACCATCTTCAATGTATGGGGCAGCGTGCTTCAGTCCCTGATAGCATACAAACTCAAGATCGATCGCGCGAGGATCCGCATTCAATGTATCCTGCAGCGTGCGTACCTGTCGGTCCGTATTCTCCCGGAGTGGAAACACACCTCCCACAATCGCCTCATAGCGGTCAGTAAGCTCCTTAAGCTGCTCCTCCGACGGCTTATTCCCGCGACGGATATGGGTATAATAACTCTCGATTCCTTCCATGCTCTCCGGTGTGCCGTAGGACATAACCAACACGCCAATCTTGTTCTTCATACCATTTCACCTCTGACTAATAAAATATTCAACATTTAAGAGCGTTGTGCACCTGCCTGCAGTGCCTGAGCGGAGTATTCGTGAATATACGATGTCAACTCACGAAGTTTCTCCAGCGAAGCCTCCGGGAATAAACCGTGCCCTAGATTAAACACAAAGCCAGGCTCCTGAATCCCCTGATCGATAATCTCCTTCGCATACTGCTGGATGACCGGCATCGGTCCGGTCAGTATGGTCGGGTCCAGATTGCCCTGAACAGCATACTTATGCTCTAAACGGCGGCGTCCTTCTGCAATGGACACTCTCCAATCGAGACCGATGACATCCGTTCTCAGATCGGTAAGCGTAGGCAGCAGCTCACCTGAGCTCACGCCTGGAAAATAAATTTTCGGAACACTCAGGTCCTGAAGCTCTGCAAAAATACGCTTAATGGTTGGAAGGACATACGTTTGGAAATCCTGTGGAGACAAAGCCCCCACCCAGCTGTCAAACAATTGAAACGCTTTCCCGCCGTTAGCGACGTGGGCGCGCAGATAAGCGATCACCATATCCCCGAGCTTGTCCATCAGCGAGAACCATACCTTCGGCTCACTGTACATGAGCTCTTTCGTGCGAAGATAATTTTTGGATGGTCTGCCTTCGATGAGATAGCTGGCAATCGTGAATGGAGCGCCCGCAAACGTGATTAGCGGCACTTCCAGCTCCTTATCCAGGATCCGGATGGTCTCCAACACATGTCCAAGATCCCCCTCGACATCGATCGGGCGCAGTTTCTCTACATCCGCCGCAGATCGGATCGGATTATCAATCACCGGGCCGATATTTTTCACAATATCGAAGTCTACCCCGATCGAGGCAACGGGATTCATAATATCGGAATATAAAATAGCCGCGTCCACACCAAGCTTCCGTACGGGCATCAAGGTTACCTCTGCCGCCAGCTCCGGTTGACTGCATATTTCCAGTAAGGAGTACTTTTCTTTAATCTTTCGGTACTCCGGGTCGTAGCGTCCCGCTTGACGCATGTACCATACAGGAACGTGGTTCACTTCCTGCTTGCGGCAAGCGCGAATGAATTGATCGTTATAGGTCATGATTAGGCCCCCATCAATGTGTATAAAGTTTCCTAAATTTCATTATGCCCTTTTTAAAAGTAAGTAACAACCGTCTTACATGGACATCCTATGAAAATCGCATGACAATCTTATGACATTGTTAGCATTTGGCACTTTTTAAATATGTTATACTGGAAGAACGGCATTTTTAGGGTAGTTCCACAATTCGCCCGGTTATTTCGGGCTCGACAGCTTAGAAAGGAAGTGAAGGGCACATTGACCAATTGGAAAATCAATCTCATTGTGCTTTGGTTCGGACAGTTTTTGGTCAACTCCGGGATGACCATGATCACCCCGTTCCTGACGTTATATCTGGCGCAAGACCTGAATGTCGTGGGAGATCGGGAAATAGGACTATGGGCAGGATTAATATTCGCTGCCAACTTCCTGACATCATTCATTTTTCAACCGATCTGGGGAAAGGTCGCAGACAAATACGGACGCAAAATCATGCTGCTGCGCTCCGGCTTCGGCATGGCGCTGGTCATTGCGTGCATGGGCTTTGCTACCCATCCATGGCATCTGCTGGTTCTGCGTCTGCTGAACGGTACCATATCGGGATTTAACCCTGCGGCGATATCGCTCGTATCGGGTACAACGCCCAAGAATCGAATGGGATTTGCGATGGGTATCATGCAGTCCGGACAAGTTGCAGGCACGATTCTCGGTCCGTTGATCGGCGGACTCATGGCAAGCTGGGTCGGATTCCGGCCAATCTTCTATATCACGGGCGGATTGATTTTTGCCGCTTCGATGCTTGCCTTGTTCCTCGTCAAGGAGAATTTCAACCGCGAGAAGGCGGCCAAGGCGCCGCAGCCTTCGGTTATCGCCGGGCTCAAGGAGCTGAGCCACATTCCGCAGCTGCCGGCGTTATTCGCCGTCACGTTCCTGCTGCAATTCGCCATGATCAGTCCCATGGCGCTGCTTCCGCTGTACGTTCAGAAGCTTCATGGAACCGCGGTGGATATTGCGATATGGGCCGGGTTCGTTGTGGCGGTAACGGGGCTGTCGAACATGATCGCTTCCCCGATTCTCGGCAAGCTCAGCGACAAGGTCGGTGCGCACCGCATCTTGACCTACGCCTTGATCGGTACGGGACTTACGCTGATCCCGCAAGCTTTTGTTCAATCGGTATGGCAGTTGATTATCGTACGGTTCATGATGGGCGTCTTCATGGGCGGGCTGCTGCCAAGCGTCAACGCGCTGATTCGCTCTTACACGCCGGACGGCATGGAAAGCCGTTCCTTCGGCTTCAATACAAGCTCGCTAGCGCTTGGCAACATGCTGGGGGCGGTGATCGGCGGATTCTTATCCGGCTTCATCGGCATCGAAGGATTGTTTATTACTTCCGGCTGTCTGTTGATCATCAATATGATGTGGGTGAGAAGAAAGCTGTTCTCGCAAAAGCCTTCGCCCAAATATCGTTGATCCCCTGGAGTCTGTCATCTACAGCTAGTTTGTCTCCCAATCCAAACAACGAGGGGCTGTCCCGTGGTCTGCATCGACCCGAGGACAGCCCCTTGTTTATTATCGGTAAGATCACTTAACGCGTGCAAGGATCAGCCCGTCATAAGCAGGCAGCAGCGTGCTGACCAGCCTCTTGTCCGTCGCAATGACTTCATTAAACCGGCGTACCGCTTGAACCGAAGGACCGTTCTTGTCCGAATTCAGCGTTCTGCCGCGCAAGAAACAGTTATCCCCGGCAATAAGGGCACCCGGATTCGCTAGCTCCAAAGCATAATCCAAGTATAGGGGATAGTTCTCCTTATCCGCATCAATAAAGAAAAAATCGAAGGTTCGTCCTTCCTGCTTCAACGCTGCCAAACTGTCCGCAGCCGGACCGATCCGGTACTCCACCCGATCCTTGAATCCGGCCTTCTCCAGATGCCTGCCTGCAAGCTGCGCGTATTCTTCCTTAAGCTCAAGGGAGGTGAGCTTGCCGTCCGCAGGAAGCCCTCGGCATAGACAGATCCCGCTATAGCCGCCAAGGGCGCCGATTTCGAGAATATTCCTGGCGCCGGCAGTCTGTACCAGCATGGTCAGCAATCGGCCATATGCCGGTGCCACCGACACCTCCGGCATCCCATGCTCGCGGATGGCCTCTATCACGAACTGAAGCTCTTCATCTTCAGGGTATAATTGGTTAACATAATCATCAGGGGTCGTAAGCAATGAAGCCGCCTCCTTTGTCTTAATTAAGAAACGTTGATTCCCGTTAAACCTAACGAGAACTATCATATGATAATTGTCTTAGTCAATGCAATCGCCTATACTATATAGATTGAACCGGCGGCGACTATCGCCGTACACATGTTAAATGGAGTTGACATCGTTAATGCCTCGATTACAATTGATCGCGACGGCCCCGATGGGGCTGGAAGCCGTCGTTGCCCGCGAGTTGAAAGAGCTCGGGTACACCGACATGGAAGTAGAGAATGGTAGAGTTACCTTTTCAGGTGACCTGATTGATATTTGCCGCTGCAATCTGTGGCTCCGGACGTCCGACCGTATTCTCGTCAAGATGGGTGAGTTTAAAGCCTTTACCTTCGACGAGCTCTTTGAAGGAACCAAAGCTCTTCCATGGGAAGAGTGGATTCCTGCTGATGGCGAATTCCCTGTGGAAGGGCGTTCCCATAAATCGCAGCTTAGCAGCGTTCCCGCCTGTCAGGGCATCGTAAAAAAAGCAATCGTGGAGAAGCTGAAGCTCTCGCACCGTACGGAATGGTTCCCCGAGGACGGCCCCCGTTATGTAGTCGAGGTTTCTCTATTGAAGGATCGAGCCATACTGACCCTTGATACCACAGGACCAGCCCTTCATAAACGCGGCTATCGCAAGCTGGTTACGGAAGCTCCGCTGAAGGAAACCATGGCTTCCGCTCTGCTGCAATTAAGCCGCTGGGGCCCGCATCGTCCGCTCTATGACCCGTGCTGCGGTTCGGGCACCATTCTGATCGAAGCCGCGATGATGGCCTGGAATATTGCGCCCGGCCTGCGCCGCTCGTTCCCGTCCGAGCATTGGGATATTATTGGGGACAACCTCTGGGAGGATGCGCGCGAGGAAGCTTTTGACGCTGTGAAGGACGATATTCCGCTGCATATTGCCGGAAGCGATATCGACCCGAAAGCGATCGAAGTAGCCAAGGCCGCCGCCAAAAGTGCGGGACTTGCCGGCGAAATCGACTTTAGGGTTCTCCCTGCAGCCAAAGCCATCCCTGAGGGCGAATTCGGCTGTATCATCACCAATCCGCCATATGGCGAGCGGTTAAGCGAGAAAGAGGAGGTTGAGCGTCTCATTCGCCAGCTCGGATCCGTAACGCATTCACTTCCGACCTGGTCCTTCTTCGCGCTCAGCCCGACCAAGCAGTTTGAGCATTACTTCGGCCGCAAGGCGGACAAGCGCCGCAAGCTGTTCAATGGCCGGATCGAATGTCAGTATTATCAATACCTGGGCCCCTTGCCGCCGCGTAACAAATCGGCGGAATAACGAAATGACGCTTCTTGCAAACGCCGCCCTTGGGCGGCGTTTTTTGCTCGGTCATCCGGGCCAAGCTATAATAAGAAGACTGCGATTAAAGGATGTTTTTTAAAAAAAGGAGGATACCCACGTGCTCTCATCCCCATCATGGAGCGATATCCGAAGCCGGGTCTCCAAAGGGCTGCATTACCGCTACACCGCATATTTATTATTCCTTATCCTCATGATGTACAAGCTGATCATGCTTGATCATCATCTCCATATTACCAACATGAAGCTGGATCAGGCAGACTATGTGATCGCTGTCGGCTCGCTCCTGCTGATCTCCTTCTGGACCTTGTGGCTTCCGGCTAGAGGCCGGCTTGCAGCTTTAACTTTATTAAATCTCTTATGGACGGGGATCCTGTACGCCGATTTGATCTATTACCGCTACTTCGATGATTTCATAACCGTGCCTGTGCTTATGCAGGCTGGACAAGTCGGTTCCCTCGGGGATAGCATACGTTCCCTGATTCATGCATACGATCTGTTCTTTTTTATCGATTGGCTTATTATTGTCCCGTTTACTGCCGTGATGGTATTCCGCAAACGGAGAACCACCTTGGAAACCTATGCACTCCCGGGTGAATATCGCCAGCATCGGCGGAACCGGATCATTCGCCGGTGGGTTACAGGCACGCTCGTGTTCATCCTGGGCATGATCATGACTTTCGTTCCTATCAAGAAAGCGTCCAATACATGGGCCGTAGGCCTTTTTGAAGGCAATTGGTGGAATATTACGCTGTATAATGTGACGGGACTGATCGGCTTTCACGGATATGATATCTACCGTTATGGACGAGATCATCTCGTGGGGCAGCCCAAGCTGGCAGAGGAAGAGGTCAACCAGGTCAAGGCATGGTTTGATGCCAAGCGTATGGAGCCGTCCGGTACGGGCGCCTTGTTCGGCAAGTATAAAGGCAGCAATGTCATCATGATTCAGACGGAGGCCTTAATGAATTTTGTCATCGGCCAGTCGATCGAGGGTCAGGAAATTACCCCTAACTTCAACCGATTGATGAAGGACAGTATGTATTTCAGCAATTTCTATCATCAAACCGGTCAAGGGCGAACGTCCGATGCGGATTTTGTCACGCACAGCTCCTTGCTTCCGCTCCCCACGGGTTCCGTATTCACGCGATATGCTGACCGCGAGTACGATACCCTTCCGGAGATTCTGAAAGAACAGGGTTATGGAGCAAACGTATTCCATGCCTATGACAGCAGCTTCTGGAACCGTACCACGATGTACCGGGAAATGAATTACGACCGTTTTTACAGCAAGAAGGATTTTGAAATGAACGATGTGCAGGGATGGTCATTAAGCGACAAAGCGTTCTTCGCGCAATCGCTGGATGAGATGAAAGGCATCAAACAGCCCTTCTATTCCTTCCTCATTACGTTAACGAGCCATCATCCGTATTATGTCCCCAAGGATGCTGCGAAGCTGGATACGGGGGCTTTCGAAGGCTCGATATTCGGGAACTATCTGCAGTCGATCCACTATGTCGACGAAGCATTTGGCCAGTTCGTCGAGCAGATGAAACAACAAGGGTTGTGGGATAACACCATATTGCTTATCTATGGGGATCACGACAATTCGATCAAGGAAAAAGCGGACTATGAGAAATTCCTGAGACGAGACCTGAACGCACTCGACATGGAGCAAATCATGAACCAGGTTCCCCTCCTCATCCGCCTGCCAGACGGAGGGCATGCCGGAGTTTACCCGGAGGCCGCCGGCATGATGAACGTGACACCAAGTATTCTTCATCTTCTCGGTGTATCGGATGAGCCATATTACTGGATCGGCAGCCATCTGTTTGATGATGAACCGCGTCTGATTCCGCTGCGCAGCGGCGCTTTTTCCGATGAGAAGGTGTTCTATCTGCCCACCGAGACGGCCGGGCTTGAAGGTGGAACCTGTTATGATCTGACGACACGTCAGCCAACTGACATCCAGGCATGCCGTGACGGATATGATGAGACACAGAAGCAGCTGCGGATTTCCGATCAAGTGATCACGTATGACCTGCTGAAGTTATTTAAAGCAGAAGGTGAAGTGAATACTCGATAACCGCGCCTAACGTTATAATATTTTAGCCTCTCATCGCTGTTGACTGAGGCTGCTAAACGAAACAAACCAGGCTGATCTCGCTCATCGGCCTGGTTTGTTTTTTGGGGCTAGGCAATGTCCGAACACACACCAAGCTGGATTTATGGGGGGACCATCTTTTTACTGATTGCATTTCATATCAAGCGCGCCGGGTAATCGACTCAAGATGTTTCCTACGGCTGACAAGCGTTCCATACATCAGCACAAGCGCCATCAATGCCAGGCTAGCTGCAATCCCCAGCGTCATATAGGCAATGTCCGGTGCAAAGAGTCGTATGGAATTCCAAGGAGAGCTTGTCAGCCGCGTGAAGAGCGGAATGATGCCAGCTGAAATCGCAAAGAGAACCAAGCTTAGCGGGAGCGTGAGATATAACTTTAAGCTGCGTTTCTGCATTCTTAGCAGCATCCATATCACGATAGCGAGCAGAATGATCAAAGTTACCGCCAATCCCCAAATCACCGGATGGATTCCAGCGGAAGGCGGCTTCGGGTCTTGTCCGTCTAATATCCCTCTCAAATCCTTGGAGACCTGAATCAATCTGGCTTCCTCCAGAATGTGGTCCTTGTTGGTTAAAATAACGGCCCCAACGCCCTGTTCAGGGACGAAGAAGATTTCCGCCCGTGCTTCCGGTGTTGATCCGGAGTGCCATACCAGCCTCTCGCCTTGTTCCGTCTCGCTTATTCTCCAGCCAAAACCATAGGCACGATCCGGCCGATGCTGAACTAAAGGCGACAGGAGCAGCTCCTTGTATTCCCGACTAAGCAACATGTCATTATCTTGGAGCAAAAATTGGAGATACCGCGCCATATCGTCGATACTCGCCGAGATATAACCATAAGAAGCACCGCTATTGTCATAGGGGACGCTGCTCACTCGCGGATAGCCGAACCACGATTGATACCCATGTTCAAATCCGGTTTGAACCGCCCGCTCCTCATCGGCTGCAGCCGTACTCATGCCCAGCGGGCCAAACACATGCTGCTCCATATAATCGGCATAGGATTGACCCGACACCTCCTCCAGAACAGCTCCCAGGATCATGTAATTGGCGTTGCTGTACTGATGTTGTTCCCCTGGTGGTCTGCTAAGCTTTGCGTTGGAGAGATTGCTCACAATCTCTTTCAGGGCAGAAGCATCCTTCGCACCCACATCGGAATACGCCAAGCCCGTATATGTACTATATCCGCTCGTCTGAGCCAGCAATTGCCTTATCGTTATTGACGATACCTCAGAAGACGCTTCGGCTGCAAACCACGGCAAATAGGTCCCAACAGATTCATCCAATTCGACCTGGCCCGACTCCACAAGCTGGACAATCCCTAACGCCGTCATGGATTTGGAGAGAGATCCGAGTAAAAATGGAGTTTTGGAGCTGACCGTACTGCCCTCTGCTGTAACACCATAACTGTTCGTAAACACGATGTCCCCATCCTGCACGATGGCAGCGGAAAGACCCGGAATTTGATATTCCTCCATCGCCGCTTTCATGTAGAGGTCAACCTTATCAGCCATGAGTTCTTCTGCTTCAACAACATTCCCCCATGTCGGAAGCACGAAAGCCAGTACGGTTAATACGACATACGTCCACTTCTTTCTCACAATACGTTTCCTCCTTCTGTAAACGGGAGGAGATCTCTATGTTTTCTTCTTTTACCGAAGACATGGGTCAGAATTGTAACGAGCGCCGAAATCGAAAGGCTAAATACGATCAACATCATATTCCACCACGTCTGATCGGATATTCGGTACAGCAGATTGAAGCCGGTTATCTCATACCCCTTCACCCATGCCGTCGTTAATGCGAAGGAAAATAACAGCTGACATATGATATAGACGGCCGCAAAAACCAGCGAATATTTCAGAAAACCCCATACGCCCAGCCGCCAGCTGCGCTGTCCCGGAGGTTTTTCAGGAACAGACTCGAGGTCCATGGCGTCTTGCATTCTAACCAAACCTTGCACCTCTGCATAATCCCTGACATACATATCGGGAGAGCCCAGATCTTCAAGACCATACTCCCCGTGCTCCCGGCTTGCCTCCAGATGTTCCCGGATCTGTTCGACAACGGCTTCCACCTGGTTTGACGTCATTTCGTACCGTATCAACTCGCGGCGAACGTCCGCAATAAATTGTTCTTCTTCATAGGATAATGTCATCATCTCTGGCTCTCCTGTTCCACGCCATCTGCCATTCGCTGTACATTCGATGAGAGCAATGATCGAATATCCTGCTGCAGCTCCTCCCACTCCTGGATTTTCTTATCCAGAAACAAATCTCCGCTTGGCGTTATTTCGTAATATACTCTGGCTTTGCCGCTCTCGCTAAGCTCCCTCGTATCCGTCACCCATCCCTGATCTTTCAGCTTGGACAGGATGGGATAGATGCTTCCTACTCCCTTCAATTTCAGTCGGTGTTTCTCCAGCTCCTTCATAATCTCGTAACCATAACTCTTGCCATGACTCAGAATGGCCAATACGCACATTTCCAAATGCCCTTTTATTAAACTTGTTCTATCCATGACAACAATTTAACAGAATTATATATCGGAATCAAGTATATAATTCAAATGCGTATATAAATTAAAAAAAGCCCGTTCATTAGCTCGAAAGCTACTGAACGGACTGCACAGGATCCTAAACTACTTTTTAGCTGAACGAAGCTTGGACAGACGTTCCTTCTCTTCGCCTAACAACTCTTCCGCCAATTCCACGGCGTTTGCGTTCCCCTGCTCCATCACTTGGGCGACCGCTTGCTCCGTATGGGATAACGAATTCTCCGCTTGCTGAATCAGCTGTTCCGTCGGGTGGGACATTGCCGAGGATACGGCACGGTGCAGCTTCTCCACGGAATCTAGCGCACTGTTGCTGGGACTGTTGGAATGAAGACTGGAATCGTGACTGTTCATGACGGATGCTCCCTTCTAAAGTTGTTGTTCCTGCTGCCCCCTTAGCATGGATGGCTGAGCCAGGAACTATACCGAAGAATGGGAATTTTCCGCGAAACTTCGATTCTGAAGTAACAAACAGCCAGTTGTTTGTTATTTCACAAACGGCAGCGCCTTTGCCAGCACTTCATCTTCTGTAGGCGCGCTGACATAACGGCCATTGATATACATGAAGGCGCGTTTGCCGCAAGGACCGCAATAGGATTTGCAGCCGATCTTAATGTCGGCATCCGGTACCATTTTCTTAATTTTCGGGATTATTGTCTTTAACTTCGTATGTCTGCACTTCTCGCAGACGCGAATATCATTAGCCATTGTACATTACCTTCTTTATTCTGAAGTAACCTAGTGGTCGCCGTGATTGCCCTGGGACGGATTCGTAATCACAAAGCCTTCCTGAGGAAAATAAAGATAGTCGATTTTGACGCCGTCCAGGAAAGGTTGTCCCGCTTCCAAAATGACGTCGATCTCTTTATCTGTGGATACGACGACATCATTTTCCTTCGGCGTATCCAGATCCAGACCGTAGTGGGCATGATCACCATGCGCATGGGTTACCAGTACACGAATTTTCTTGTCCTTGTTCTCTTCCTTGTCCAGCTCTCTCTTTAACACCTTGGCGGCATTACGGGTAATTTTACATTTCACGTATATTCATCTCCTCACGGATGTTTCATTCAATATGTTATTGTAGACCCCTGCCGGTTTTTTCGCAAGGGTCCTGTCCGTATATTTACGTCCGAAAAGCTCGTTTACCGTACGCGCTTGGCGGGGCCTTGATCTTCACCGAGCACACCTGGATATTTCCGCTCGACGCGGGATACGAACCAATTCATCAGCAGCATCGTGACTCCGATATCGTCGATCGGCAGCAAAGGCATAAAGTCCGGCAGCACCCAGTACAGCACAACCGGAACCAGAAATAACAGCTTGTCCCCGAGTGAAACCCGGGAAGAGGTTAAATAACCGAATATCCGCTGGAATACGTGCGACCAGCGCCGAAGCGACCATAATCTTCTCCACTTCATGTTGTTCCCTCCATTCCAGGCAGCATGTCTATATCATTACCCAATTAACAGGGTTGCAGCAATTAAAGCACGAAAATAGGCCACTGCCTTGTAATCCGTAAAAGCAGCGGCCGTATTCTTCTATATTTATACGTTAAATAGATCTTTTCGTTTCATAATATGCTATTCCAAAGACATAAACGCAGCCAGAATGGATCCCACCTCCACGCACAGATCCTCGAAATCCTCAAGCGGCAGCGGATTCACCCCATAACCAATCTCCACGGTAAAGCCCGGTTTTCGGTAATGCTGAATGAACCAATCCTTGTATCCCGCATCACTGCCCTGCAGCTTCACCGGCCTGTAACCGCCCGCCTGACCTAATCTTCTGGCCATATCCTCACTTTCCGGAGGCTCATAGTCCCTGTAATTCCAATAGATTTCCCGCCCTTGGCTGTGAAGGGAAATGGCCCGTTCCGGAGATATCGATAGTGTATGCTGATAGACAGCTTCGGCTTCCGGCTCACTTAGCGGCTTAGTCCCCGCATAATCCTGCGGGGATGGACAGATTTTCCCCCTTCGCGCAACTTCCTCATGCCAATGTGCAGGGAACTGGTCACCCAAATCCACGCCGTTTATATTAGCCTTCCAGCGCCGAAAATCCTCGCGTCCGCCATTCCACTCGAGCAGACGTTCATAATAGGGATGCGAAGGAGTGACTCCTTCTTGTACGAGCTCTACCCCGTCCGGGTTTGCCATCGGCACAACCCATAACGTATAGTTCCGGTACCAGGCATCCGGCTCCTGAAAATAAACCGGTGACTCTTGCGATAATCCCCTGCCGTACTCCTCCATGAATCTCATCAGACACGGGGTTGTGATCCATTCATTGGCATGGAGTGCTGCATTAATATGCAGGTTCTTAGGGCCTTTACCGATTTGGGCCGCATATAGCGGTTTGCCGAGCACGCTTCGGCCGATGACACTCCACTCGATAACAGGGTAACGCAGCTGCATCTCTTGTATATCGCGTTCCAGATCCCCCGGTCCGTATTCGCCGGTTAATCGTATCATACGCCTAGGCGTGGTGCCCGGCAGAACGATCGTTTTCCCCTGCGGCAGATGATGAGCCGATAATCCGGGATTCAGTTCTTCCAAGGCTTCCTTCCGAAACCGGAACGTATTGGCAATACTATCAAAGGTATCATGTTCCTGGATGACATACCTTCGGCGCAGCGATGCAGGAAGATAGAGCATTTGCCCCTGCTGGAGATACGGCTGCTGTGCCGCCCATGGATTCGCCGTAATCAGCTGTTCATACGCCAGACTATATCTGGCAGCCACGCGTCTTAGCGTATCGCCTTTCTGTACGACATATTGCTGCATAATGGATTCCTTTCCGCGGCAAAGCCGCTTCAATTAGCGTCCATTCCATGTATATGAGCAGCCGGTTGTCCAACATGTATGATGCAAAAGATCGAAAACCGCGCCATATCCCGCTCCTTTTCTAAACTTGGCACTGAAAATAATAAAGGCAGGACAAGGTCTTATCCCTTGTCCTGCCTGCGTTTTCTGCTCTTATTCATTCTGGATTAGCTCTTAGTATGAATGGTGAATTATAGCCTTGTAATTTGCCAGACAACAGGTGTCCGCTTGATATGATCTCCGAGCCATTCGGTTGCGATGCTCTGAAAAATAACCGGATCTCCAGTACAGAAGAATTGATGCACCGGGCTCTCCATGCTGCTCGCAAGCTGGCCTTTATCGTACAGAATCGTGCTGACCTCGCGAGCTGTTTCATCGGCGGAGCTGATCAGTTTCACTGACGGCCCCATGACCGTTTGAATCGTATTCATCAGGAACGGATAGTGAGTACACCCCAGGATCAGACAATCAATGGAGGTCTCCTTGATGCCTCTCAAGGATTCTTGCACCACCTGCAGAGCATCCTTGGATCGGAACAATCCGTGTTCGACGAGCGGCACCAGTTCGGGACAGGCTTGGCTTTCCACCTCGACGTAAGGCGAGAGCTGTTTCAGAGCCGCTGTATATGCTCCGCTGCCAATGGTTCCGACTGTACCGATCACACCGACGTTACCGGTCTTCGTTGCACTTATGGCGGCACGCGCCCCTGGGTGAATGACACCGATGACGGGTACAGGCACTTTGGACGAAATATAATCAAGCGCCGCCGCCGTAGCCGTATTACAGGCGATCACAATCATTTTAGGATCATACTGAATTAAATAATCTACAATTTGCTCCGTAAATAAACGGACTTCTTCCGGCGTACGGGGTCCGTAGGGTGCGCGGGCTGTATCTCCGAAGTAAATAATTTTCTCTCTCGGGAGCTGTCTCATCACTTCTTTAGCGACAGTCAGCCCGCCGACACCCGAGTCTAGTATTGCGATTGCTTGCTGCACGAACCCACCGCTTCCTTCTTGTCATATTCATGGTTTACAGTGATACCATATGTCATTTCGGATCGAAATGTACCTTAAATCTTACCCCAATTCCCCCCTATCTTCAACAAAATCGCTGCTGCAATAGACGGCTGGTAATTTGTTCAATCAATTGTAGGACTCTTGCGCCAGTCGCTGACCGCAGGTAGTTTATACTATAGTAAGCGCGCGTACAGTAAAGGAGAATTTACATGAAGGACAACATACATCATATCGACCTTATGGAAGCTGCGAAGCAGTTTATCGAGCTTTGTTATGCAGAATTAAACCGTACCACGGAAGAAGCCGAGGCCCGGCTCATGGACATCCGCTCACAGATCAAGCTGACAGGTACATATGAGCATACGCTTGAGGAACTGACGCATGGGGCCAAAATGGCTTGGAGAAACAGCAACCGCTGTATCGGCAGACTGTTTTGGGATCGCCTAAAGGTAGTCGATGCCAGGCACTTAACCGAGACCTCTGACATTTTCTCAGCACTCCTTCATCATATCGAGAGTGCCACCAATGGCGGAAAAATCATGCCTATGATTACGATTTTCAGGGCTGCACGTCCAGGGGAGGCCCCATTGATGATCAAAAACCACCAATTGATTCGGTATGCGGGTTACGAAACGCCGGACGGGACGGTTGGCGACCCGGCTTCCCTCTCCTTCACGAAGGCATGCATGGATCTGGGATGGCGGGGAGACTTGACCGACTATGATGTGCTGCCGCTGGTTGTGCAGCAGGGGAATGAGCCTCCGGAATGGCTTCCGATACCGAAATCCCACGTGCTGGAGGTCCCCTTGGAGCATCCCGAACTTCCTGCACTGAAAGCGGAGGGAATAAAATGGTATGGGGTGCCTCTCATCTCGGACATGCTGCTTGAAATCGGCGGCATTATGTATACGGCCGCACCGTTCAACGGCTGGTATATGGGAACCGAGATCGGAGCCCGTAACCTTGCAGACGAAGGGCGCTACAACAAGCTTCCGCTTATCGCCAAGCTGATGGGGCAGGATACTTCCAGCGAAACGACCTTATGGAGAGATCGCGCATTGGTCGAGCTCAATGCTGCCGTCCTCTATTCTTATAAAAAAGCTGGCGTTAGCATCGTGGACCATCATTCGGCAGCATCCCAGTTCGGTTTGTTTGAACAGCGGGAACAGCAGGCCGGGCGGGAGCTCACAGGGGATTGGAGTTGGCTGATTCCTCCGGTCTCGCCAGCTACAACACATATTTTCCACAACTCTTATCATAACGACATCCGCTCGCCGAATTTTCATTACAGGAACAAGGAAAAGTAGTCTTTATCTTTCGAGTAGTTATACACAGCAAAGCCGGGGCTGTTTGCCGCCCCGGCTTTCATGTATTTTGGCGTAATCCTTATCCTCGTAAATGAGTGCTGTAGATCTGATCCTGAATTAGTCGTTGACCTTCACTTCCGCAGCAGAGGGAACATAGGCATCTTCTTCAAAATCCTCGTCAAACGAGGAAACCTGCGCAATTTCCTCATCCGCCAGCCAGCTTTCTTGCCGGTTGCGCCAGGACTGAATGTCGGAGATCACGTTCTCCGCCCGATCCGTCATGATGCCGATCAGGTTAACGCCCTGCTCTCCTACCTTCTCTGCTGCCTCCTGCACCTTGGTGCCGATGCCGCGGGCGCCGTCGGCAATGTCATCCCGAAGCTCTTTGCCGGATTTTGGAGCCAGAAGAAGTGCGGTAACAGAACCTGCAACACTGCCGATCAATACTCCCCAGAGGAGTCCTTTGCTCTTCTCTTTCATATTCCATCTCTCCTTCTATTTGGCTTGCCCTTCGCCGGATTTGGAGGTGTACTTGTTCCATGAATGCCAAAGCGTCATTCCGGCATCAACCCACCGGAACATCTCCCCGATCTGCCGTTCATTATCGAGGCGAGCACGTTCCAGATGCTCAATGGCGGTTATGGAAGCTTTTTTCCCTACAGCATGAACCGCATCGGCCGTCTTGGCTACCGCTGACGCAGCATCGGACATGGAAGCGGCAAAAGCTTCGCCTGCCGCCAGCTGACGCTGTATCATCTCTAGCGAGACGGATGCCTGCACCAGGACTTGCGAGGCTTCCTGTGTCAATCGGGCACTGTCTTCCTCAAGCCGGCCCAGCATGGTCTCGGCCCGCCCGATCAGCCTTTTAACCGACACCATCATGATCACCGCCGCAACCGCGATCAGAACGATACCGATGGCAGCAGCCAGCGCACTCCTTTCTGTCATGGGGAACTCCTCCTTTCGTCCGACCGGGCGAATGCCTAGTCGCTTGATGCATTATAAGCAGCATGGGCTTGTCTTGACACAACATCGGCGATTTTTTTATTCCAGCACAGCAGAACCACGAGTTACCCCGCAATTTCGGAACATGCAAGCGCTTGAGATAACACCAACAAAAAACAGACCGTTCAGGGATTCCCTAAAGGCCTGTTAAGGATCGTGTGTATGGAAGAGCCCATGGCATCATGGGATATTTCTTTGTGAAACTAAATAACCATTAGTACATCTCGTTCTTTAAATACTCACGGACATTTCCCGCAAATCGCTCCAGCACATCAGGCAGAATCGGGGTTAAAGAATGAAGCGTATGCCTCTCCCAATCATAGTAGTCCTGCACAAGCGGTTTGCGCAATCGGACCAGCTCCAGCAGCACCTTATGAACCTCTTCGGGGAACACCTTTTCCTCATGATTAATATCCATGATATCTTCATAACTGCTGGCATCCCGCATAATAAATCCGTCAATCAAGTAGCTGCCGACATCCGTCACGACTTCGATCGCCAGATGAAGCGCACGCTCCTGAACCAACCCCAGCACCAGGCCTCCGTCCCATGATTGTGCCGCAGTACGCAACCCTTCCGCAATTTCAGGAATCGCGCTCAGCCGCCGTTCAATTTGTTCTTGATTTACATAATACACCGCAAATCTCCTCCAACCCGTTGTTGTAAGTCTATATCAATGCCTACACTTCAAAATCAACGCTAAGCGTATGATCTTTCACCGTATTGATGTACTGGATCACTTCCTGGTGAACAGGATGAACGGCATATGCTTGCAAATCTTCAAGATTGTCCACTTCAACGATCAAAGCCAAGTCATATGAGCGCTCCGAGCGAACTACATCTGCGCCCGCCTCAAGGGATCTAAGCATCGGAATCTTGCCATCCATATCGCGCAGCACCTGCACCGTCTTCTCAATATTCTCTGCGGATGAGTCCTTCAATTTGAAAAAAACAATATGTTTAATCATCGTCCGTTCCTCCATCTCTAGCATGTATGTAAATCTTTCGTATCTATCATACCCCGTTCGTCCGGAAAAAGAAATCGCTCCCACCAACATATCGGACATATCGGCAGCGCCAGATCTGATCAAATAGGAGCAGCGTCTGGCTTACACCAGAGCGTGCTCCTGAAATCAACACTCTATTTAAGGGAATGACGCTGAATCACGAACTTAATTGGTTCAGCATGTTCTGGGCAATCCAGACGCCGGCGGCTCCTGCCTGAGCAAGCCCCCTGGTAATGCCCGCACCATCCCCGCCACAATAAAGTCCCTTAATTTCCGTCTCGAAGGACTCCGTCAGCTTCGGTCTGGCGGAGTAGAACTTGGCCTCCACCCCGTAGAACAGCGTGTGCTCCGACGCGATTCCCGGCGTGACTTGATCAAGCGCTTCGACCATCTCGATCAGGCTTTTCATGGTGTTGTACGGCAGCACCAAGCCAAGATCACCTGGAACGGCTTCCTTCAGCGTCGGCTCCAGAAACCCTTCGCGAATTCGGCCCTCGGTGGATCTCCGGCCGCGGAGCACGTCCCCGTATTTCTGCACAATAACCCCGCCACTGGATAGATCGTTAGCCCGCTTGCATATTTCACGCGCATATTCGTTAGGCTTGTCAAACGGCTCCGTAAACTTATGGGATACGAGCAGCGCAAAGTTCGTATTGGCCGATCCCAATGCCGGATCTTTATAAGAATGGCCATTGGCTGCCATAACCCCGCTATGGTTCTCAACCACAACATGACCGGAAGGATTGCTGCAGAACGTACGCACCCGGGTTCCCACCGAGGTGTTAAAGATGAATTTGCCTTCATACAAATGCTCATTGATCTCGCGCATGACCACATCCGAGGTTTCAACCCGAACGCCCACGTCCACCTGGTTATTATGCATTTTCAATCTGCGTTTTTTCAATACACTGGTCAACCAGGCAGAGCCGTCACGGCCAGGGGCGACCATCACCAAATTCGCCTCATGGACCTCCCCGCCTTTCATTGCGATGCCGGTAACGCGATGGGCTCCGTCTTCTTTGACGGTGACAATGTCCTCGACCTCCGCCCGAAAAGCCATATCAATTCTTGTCTTCAAATATTCATATATCGACTTCAGTATCTCCAAATTCTGCTCGGTTCCAAGATGTCTTACCTGAGCGCGAAGCAGCTTCAGGCCCGCTGCGTATCCACGATGTTCAATATCCCGGATCGCATTTGTTGTCGGATCCGTAATGGCAGGTGTTGCTCCGTGCTCCAGATTGATGGCGTCCACATATTGGATGAGCTCCATGACTTTGGAGCCTGGCAAATAATCGGTCATCCAGCCGCCAAACTCTGTGGTTATGTTGAATTTGCCGTCGCTGTATGCTCCTGCCCCGCCAAATCCGGCTGTAATCGAGCAAGCCGGCAAACAACCGGCAAATTCCTTACGTCCTATTGCCGGTGGACAGAGCTTAATCTTCTCCTCCAGGATCGGGCAGCTTCTCCGGTAAATATCATGTCCCTTGTCAACTAATAGCACCTTGCTGCCTGGTGACTTTAACGTCAGTTCATAACAAGCGAAAATACCGGCCGGACCGGCACCAACAACGATAACATCATATTTGCTCATCATATCCCCCTGTGTGTTTGACTGTCGCTTTGTGCACACCGCTATTCGGGCACAAAAAAATCCTGCTCCGAATAGGTATGCTTGCGCATCCTATTCGTAGTCAGGAATTTAAGGTCCCTTGTAGAAACCCCTGAACCTTATTTTCAGGGATATACGAATAAGCATCTTTTTTTCTTCATCAACCATTGTTAATATAAAACGAATTCACGAATGAGTCAAGTGGTATTTAATCAATCGTTCGTGTTTAACTCCAATAAATCTCGTTTTAAACGCCGGTTGCCCCTGTAATATCCACTAAAAGGCGAACAATGCTTTATAATAATCAATCAAATGAGTAGGTCTATCGGACCAATACGTCCGACTTATAAATCAGGTAACAACGAAATGGAAACAATTGTTTTAGAATTGGCTATTGAAAAGTGAGTGTCGAATATTGTAGTATTGTGTTAAAAAAATCGGAGGAATTATGCCTACACAACTGCAGCAAGAAAAACACTCCATTGAGGCGTGGTCCCTGATCAATCGTAAATATTTGGGGAAAGGTGTGCGAGTCAAGCGCTTTCGCCGGCCGACCCGCTGCCAAATTCGCAACCGCGTCCTACTAGCCGTACTTATGGCCAACGATATCAAATTGTCGCAATTGGCCGAGGAACTGGGAGTATCCTCCCGTAGTGTCAGCGCATGGGTATATGAGGGGCGCGTTCCCGGAAAAAACAACCTGGAGAAGGCCTGCGACTATTTGGGTTATCCCCGTCACATTCTCTTCAGGGAGGAACTGCTGGACAAGTCACCTTTAATCTGCCAGCCGGCACCTTCCCGCTTCATGAAACGCACCCTGACACGCTCACCCGTCAGCAATCGGATTCTGACTGGCCTGTGCATGGTTCATGACTTGTCGGTAAGCGATGTTAGCCGCTGGATCGGCGTACATCCCGGCACATTCCGCAAATGGCTGCACCAGGGCACCGTACCATCCGCAGCGTTCCAGGAAAAAGCAGAACAGTTCTTCCGGATCCCTAAATCTGTTCTATTCGCAGATTGCGCATTAAAGCAAAATTCATAATTAAACCTGCTGTTATAACGTAACCATACTTATGATTCCAACCAATGCTCAGCTTGCCGGGTCGATCCGGCTAAGCCGGGCATATTTTCTGTTATGGCATATTTCCAGACGATCAGGGAATACAAGTAACATTCCGTTCGCATCATCCAACAATTGAGGTGAGTGAGTATGAGGTTACGTCATAAGCAGATTGGCGCTGCACTGGGATTGCTCACCGGAACAACCATGGGAAGCGGTATTGGATTTCTGCTTGGTTGGCACTCCTTTAATCTGATCGTTCTGGTGGCCCTCTTCGGCTTATTCGGAGTTGCCGCTGGTCTATGGCTGGGCTCACGAATAGTATTTAAAGAGCTACCTTAAAGAGCTCCCTAAATGAACGATATGATGTTTGTTTATCGTTCTGCCTCTTTCTTGCTGAGATTGGAGGCATAACCAGAAAAAGAAGACCGGAGAGCTTCGGTCTTCTTTTTTATGAATCAGTTATGGGGTTTCGTGTTAACAACATACAACGATCCTGAAACAGCCTCTTCGTTCTTGGGAGCTCTGGCAGCTTCATCGGTGATAGCTCCAGTGACAGGGCTGCTGGCGGTCGTATCCGGTATATCCAGGCTGCTCCAGGTTTGGCCCCCGTCCTCGGTTTTGGCTTGCCCGCTGAATCCTGTTTCAGGCGAGATGAAATGGAGAAATCCGGCATTCGGCGTGCTTCCAATCCGAATCCATGTCTCACCGCCATCCGTTGTGCGGTACAGATCGTTATTCTCCATCACAGTCCAAGCATGCTTGCCATTTAGCGCAAAGATTTGGCGTACGGTGCCTTTTGGCTGAGCCTGAACCTCCCATTCCGTGCCACCGTTATCACTAAAAGCTATCCAGCCTTCTCCGCCGATCCAGCCCGAGCTATGATTAATGAGCCGGACCGCCGTCACATCCGCTAAATCCACATCGGGTTCAGCGGCCTGATTGTCTGGAGCAACGTCCGTATCATCCTGTTCTGCGACGGTACCGCTTCCTGCCGCGTGATCCCCTCCACCTAAAGATTCTTCTGTGCCGGTAGAGGGCTCTGCCTTCCGGGTATCCTCCTTCGAAGATTCCACCGATCGCTCAGCGACATTCCCCTTATCCGATGGTTGACATCCAACAGATAAACTCACAGCAACGAGTATCAACAAAATAAAGCCCAGCCCTTTTCGAGGTTTTATCACAGGATCACACCCCTTGTATTCAAAATAACCCGCCAGTAACTTCTGCTAACAGGCCAAATATTATAAATCCACTCCATTGAATTCACCCTAAAGATGAACGGTTCCTCCAGTTTAGTATAACGCGATTACCACATGAAGAGGAACGAAAAAAGCTGTTCTTCAAGTTAAATTTCACTTGAAAAACAGCTTTGCTTCATAGATGCGGTCGAGAGGACTCGAACCTCCACGGGGGTTAGCCCACACGGACCTGAACCGTGCGCGTCTGCCAATTCCGCCACGACCGCATGTTATGTAATTCGTGATCGAGTTGATCACCGTAATTAAGAGTATATAATGCTCAAAGTTAAAAAGCAAGCATTTTTTTAAAAAAATTGTCGAAACCATCAAACTTCATAATGGTTTCGACAGAACAAGTCTATTTTCAGATCGTCCATTGATCATGTATCACGCCAGACAACACCCACTCCTCTCCATATGGTTCAAATACAAGCCGGAGGCTTTCCCAATCCATCCCCGCATAATCAGGATGAACTCCTTCGTAATAATACTCGACGATGACAGCTCCCTTATACTGGCTGCTTGCATTATTCACCGTATTTCCTTCGCTCTTGGATTGGTTGTAACCGATCCATGGCGCTGCGGCAAAATCAAGGGTATAAACGAATTTATGATAATAGCTCTCAAAATTCATGGAGATCGGTTCTCCGCTGCCATCATACTCGCCCCAGCGGTATAAGGTGTCGTGGTTAAACCCCTTCCTCAGCTGCTGCTTGCTAAGTGTGACATCCTTCTGCCGATCAACATGCGCATAAGGGGAGAAGGTAATCCCATCGGGATGAGCCAGCTCGGCAAGCTTCTCAAAATCCTTGTTTTTCAAAAGTGTTATTGCCTGATTACTCTTCTTGGACAGGGCAGCTTCTGCCTCCTTCGGTGTGAGCAGCGGATAGATCATAGCTTCTTTAGCCTGGTTATTCCAGACAACCTTGCCCCCAAGACCCTCTGCCGAGAAGCGAAGCGGGATATAAACACGTCCATCCTTGAGCAGTGGCGGGGCATCCAGAGTTACAGCTTCGCTGTCCTTGATGGCGTGATTCTGCCCCACAGTGTAGCTTGTCGTATGTTTACCATTACTCACAATGGCCGTCTGCTTGGCTTGATCCCAGCGAACTTCGGCTCCCATCGCTCTTGAAATTCCGCGGAAAGGCACCATCACCCTGCCGTTATGAATAAAGGGAGGCGATTCCAGCAGAAGCCGACCTCCATTCACTCGAACTTCGATAGGTCTGCCTGAGGATGTGTCCACAGCCCAAACTTCTCCTCCATATGACATGCAACCGGTTATCCCTATCACTGCCGTCATGATACCGGCCAGCAGACTTCTCACGCCTTGACGTTTCTTCATCACAAGCTCTCCCTCCCCAAGCTAAAGTTCACGATCCATTTCCATTATAAAAGATCTATAACCCTTAGGCCCATCCATAAACGGCATTTTGCTAAACTTCTGTTCCTGTCGGTTCATATATTGACCCTTTTCAACGCTTGGTTCGATTGGATACAACTCTTCTTTGTATGTTTATTCAATAAACCCTTCATACTAATACAACGTTGTCATGGATTGGCAAGTCATAAACAATAGGAAATGCGAGGAAGTAACGATGTATATCAAAAAATATGCGATCACCCTGCTGTTAGGTACTCTCTGCCTGTCTTATACCGTGCTTACAGATTGTCTGTTCGGGTTCCCATGGTACAACTTCATGATCAACTGGCAGTTCACTCTATTCTCCATCGTAGAGAAGCTGACGGTTACGGTGCTGCTATGCCTCCTGCTCCTTCCTGATTGTTACCGAGCATTCAAAAATAAAAAGCCCCGTGATTCAAGCCAAAGTCCTGGAAACGCGGGACATGGTTCATGAACCGGAGCTAGAGTCGGACTTTGTCTTTCCTTTGGAGCTTGCTCTGCGAATCAAACCGATCACAACAAGCACCAAGGGGACAGCGATTGAAAATATAGGGAGAACCATATATAGATGCTGGCTTCCTTTCATGAGATGCTCGCTATACGAACGGGCAAGAATCATCGAGTTCCCGAGCATGATTAAAGCGAATGGATAGATCAATTTTTGATAGGGAATGTTGAACAGCTCGGATGCAGAGATCAATGCGGCATAATAATACAGACTTATTTTAAAAAACACACCAATAATCAGAACCATCACGATCAAAATTTCCGTCCGTTCAATGAACTCCGAAATATTGGCTTTTCCGACCATCGTCAGCAAAGGAAAAACCGAACGCTCCACAATGTTCTCGCCAAGGACGGAAATGGTAACGGCAGAGGTTAGCGCCAGCATCGTTCCACTGAATAAAATAGCCCAATACCCCGCCTTGATCCCGCTCTTCTGCCGGCTCAGATGTGGAAGTAGAACTGTAGCAACAATCAGCTCCCCAAACGGGAAGTGCATATTTTTTTTCACTACGGATTGAATGATGGGTTGTACGCCATTACCCAGAACAGGAAGCAAGCGATGGACTTCCACGATTACGGAAAATACGATAACCAGAGCACTGAATACGCCGATCAGCAGAACAATCGCCAAGAATATCAAAGCGGTGCGCCCAAGCACCTCCAATCCTTGATGCAGCACAAAAGCGACGGTCATCACCATGATCAAATTGACAATGAGAAGCGGGGTCTCCTTAAGGGCTGCCGAAGCCATTACCAGCAACCCTCCATCTACGATATCTCTGGAGCCTGTATACAGGTAAAACACGCAGTATGATACTCCCACCAATCCCCCTAAATATTTCCCAAGCAATATTCGATAATAAACCGTCGGCAGATGATCAGGAAACATGGTGTACAAATAAACATTCAGCGAATACATCATCGTCCCGATCACCATGCCAATCAGCAGCCCAATCCAGGAATCCTTACCGGCCTGCAGTCCCATGTTCACGACAAGCGTCGTTCCAAACTGAAATAGAACCAGCAGCGAGAAGAACTGCAGCGGACTGATTTTCACCTTCACCTTTAAGCTCCCCTTTATTGGTTGTTCATGTTGTATTTAAAGGAGCGATCTCTCATCTGAGAGTTACGCACAACGGATTTCACATGATATTCCACTTCCAACTGCGGAAAGATCACATCCCACCGACCCTTCATTTTGTGCCAGGCTTCTGGTCTGGCGCGTTCTACCGTTTGACCGAATCCGAGGATATCACTATTCGCTTTCTGACACTTCTTCACGGCTGATTTCAGAATACGACCCACCTCTTGGTTAGCAGCTGCTTCAAGCGTTCTCATCGATTCCGGATTCCGTAGGTCGATGTCGCTTATCACTTCCCGGATCGAGAAATTAGGCTCAACGAATATGTGGATAACGGGTTGAAGCGGTTCTTTAAATTTCACTTCCAGCCGGGTCTTCGATCGCATGACATCCAATGCAATTTCGCCTTGTCCATGTTCAAGACTTATATTTAATGGCGTTGTATGCATTTTATCCTTGATCCACACGGTTCCCTTGCTCTCTTCCCTGGTCATCCAATCTTTAAGTTTGTCTCCTTTAAAAATAGCCAGATTGGAAATAACACCCAGGCCTGCACTCTTCGAGCTTTCGAGATTGGATTTCTTTACGGCTTGCTGCTCATCTCCTTCGATCATGACGCCGTTAATGACAGGCCCACCGCCGGGAACGAGCAGATCCCGAATGACATCGTCTACCTCAACACGGAAGTTCTCGCTTAACTGCCTTGAGGTTAACTCAATCTTCTGTACAAGCGCAAAAGCCGTAATCTTTCCGATAGGCGTCAGTACGGCAACCACGTCTTCTGCCTTTTGTCCTTCCGCGGCAACCATTATTTCGGTTGTTAATCGAATATCGGAATCACGATCCAAATAATCGAATAGATCGATAATTCCGTTTCTGGCCACTTCGTCGGATATGACGATCAACCCCGTGTGGGCTAGCGACAGGATACGCGGCAATTTACGGGACGTATTACGCATCGCTTCAACGATCGTTTTTCCGGATGACTTGTATATGGATGTAGGTGTCGCTCCCCTGCCTGTTTTGCCGGATATTTCATCCGCGATGATGGTCTGGAAGGAAATCATATATTGCTGCTCTTCTTCCTTCCAGTCAATGCCGATACCGGCGACAATGGCCCGCTTATTCAATTCAGTCGCATCCCAGCAGCCCGTTATCGTGCTCAGGCAGCAGCACAGGAGAATGCTAACCAACCATCTGTATCTGAACATTTTCCGGCTACACCCCTAACGTTAATTACGATTGGACTCAACGGCCGGAACAGCCGTCTTCTGGTCCCCCGTATCACTGTTATCCCTTCCGGCATTCCGATTGTGTAAACCGGATGATGGATTCCCGGCTTCCTGCGATGCAGCTTCCCCTGTACCTCGATTACTGCCCGAATGAGATGCGGACAAGGCTTCCGCTTGGAGCGATTTGAAAGGCATTCGGATGACAGCGTCTTTTTGATTCCGCAATCGAAAAGGACTGATCGGCGATAAATAGGGAACTCCGAACGAACGGAGACTATTCATATGGGCAACAAGGATGATTAATCCCAGCGTCAACCCGTAAAATCCGAACAAGCCGGCCAGCACCATAAAAGCGAACCGTATCAAGCGTCCGGCGATGGATAGGTTATAGGCCGGTATGGCAAAGCTTGCAATACCGGTTAAAGCCACGACAATGACCATCGCTGGCGTAATCAGGCCGGCTTCAACGACTGCCTGTCCCAGGATCAAAGCACCAACAACCGAGACGGTCTGCCCGATGGCTCTGGGCATCCTCACCCCGGCCTCACGCAGAATCTCAAATACGATTTCCATCAGCATCGCTTCGACAAAGGCGGGAAACGGCACCCCTTCCCGTTGAGCAACCAAACTGATTAGCAATAAGGTCGGCACCATTTCGTAATGAAAGGTGGTGAGGGCTATATAAACCGATGGGCCCAGGATCAGAATAATAAAACTAAGATAACGGACAATCCGCATCACAATCGCAATATCAAATCGCTGTGCATAATCTTCGGGGGATTGGAAAAAGTGAACAAATACCGTTGGAAGGACCAGGACGAAGGGGGTACCATCTACCAGGACGATGATCCTGCCTTCCAGCAATTTACTGGCGGCATCGTCAGGACGCTCCGTATTATAGATCGTGGGAAAAGGGGTTACCGTTTTATCCTGAATAAATTCTTCGATATAAGCCGATTCCAGTATCCCTTCAATCTCGATATCATTCAGCCGTTCTTTAATCTCCTTTACGATCCCGGGATCTGCTTTTCCCTTCACATACATAAGAGCTACGTGGGTATGGGTTACGGATCCGATTTTCATGGTCTCCAGCCAGAGATCGGGGGATTTTAGCCTCCGCCGGATCAGGGATATGTTGGTAGCGATGGACTCCACGAAGCTATCCTTGGGTCCGCGAACTACAAGCTGGGAGGTCGGCTCGGTAACGGATCTCCATTCTCCGCCCTGCGTGCCGGCTACGATGGCTTTCTCAGCACCTTCCAGCAGGATGACCGTGTCCCCTGACAGAATGGCCAGCATAATGTCGTTCCATTCGGTCATTATTTTGGATTCGCCCATTGACAGCCCATCCTTCATAATGTTGTCCAGGAAGGCATCAGGCTCTTCACCCTTATATAAATCAGGGGTTAAACGCAGAAGAGAATCCATTACGAAATTGTTGACCATCTCAGGATCGCTGAGTCCGTTCAAATATACAATGGCACAGTTCTCCTCAGGCTCACCGCCCAGCTTCAAACGCCGGGTGACAATATCCGGGCTGTCTCCGGACTCGGTCCGTATGCGATCGAGCAGCTCTTGTATATGGCCGGAAATCACGGATGACCCTGACTTCGAGGACACCGCCTGCTCCTCTGATTTCTTTGCGGGAATCGGGCGACGGTTTCGAGATCGGTAGCGTATCATGTCGGTACCCCCATCCTTCAAAGCTCAAGTTAACTCCATTATTTGCTTTACATTCCTTTTTCATGCGAAAGATTAGAAAGAGGGATTGGGACGCTGTAAGAAGAATTGTCTAAACATGAAGATTACATTATGTGGGGAGGTTTATAGTTGAAACGATACGTGCTGCCATTGATCATCCTGATCATGAGTCTGCTTTATATATTCTTCATTCCGTCCGAGCCCTTGCTCGTGAAACTCCTGTTCAAACTCATTCCGATGTGGCTCATCATCCTGTTTGCCTATCGGCAATTCCCGCCCCATGCCTCTAAAGTTCACTATCTTCTGTTATCGGGACTGTTGCCGATATCCGCTATTCGAACGTCTGGATTATGACCACTTATTACGCGGCCCAATTCCTGATTGCCAGAAGCATCTCGGCTTTTGACAGTCCTCGAGTACAGGCCTTAGGAAGCTCGTCCTTGAATACAACTGCCGCCCCATAGAAAACATACATAAAAAAGCTGAGCCCGGGTCCACCCGGGCTCAGCCCTGTACAGCATGCTGGGTCCAATCATAGGAGCTGATCATGTAACATTTTTGCTCATCAATCCATACAAGAAGCCCTTAATCCCGCCAGTTCATACGAACCTGCTTAATGCCCTCTACCTGCCACAACTGCTCGAATAATCCGTTAATTCCCTTGCTGTTAAAAGAATACACCCGGAATTCCATCGTCACCTTGGTCGAATCATCTTCCGTCGTGTCATTATTCACGATCATGCCTTCCACCGTCATATTGGCCTTTTGCAGCAATTCGGTAATGGTACTCACATGAACCGGACGGTCTCCGGCCTCAATGATGATCTTCAAGCTGCCTGACTTTTTGATAAAAAGAAATTTCGATTCCAATTTATTTAACACAAGCGTGCTGACCAGAACGATCGCCGTCGTTATGATCGCCGGCCAGTAAAAACCGGAGCCGACACTTAAACCGATTGCAGCCGCCACCCAAAGAGTTGCCGCCGTGGTAAGACCTGAAATGATATGATTGGAACGCCGCAATATAGCCCCGGCACCAAGGAAACCGATACCGCTCACAACTTGTGCCGCCAGCCGGGCAGGATCAAACCTCGCATTGGGATGATTAATCAGTGCAGAATCAAAACCGTAAATGGAAGTCAGCATAATCAGCGTTGATCCGACAGCCACCAAGAGATGGGTTTTTAAACCGGCCTGCTTATTTCTGCGTTCCCGCTCCCAACCGATTAAACCGCCAAGCAATGCAGCGAACAGCAGCCGCATCAGCATGGTTTGCGTATCCAGTTGAAACACATCCATTCCCTAATCTCCACCCCTCTTTGTCATGTAAGGCGGCTCTTCGCTATACCATATGTTCATCCTGCCAGCGCCATAGCTCTTTGCTGGAGGTGGATATGCCAATTACACCGCTCTTCAAAGCCGTATCAAAATCCTCCAAATCGATCATGAGTCCTCCAGCGATGACGGGCACGTCCACTTCTGCACGAATCCGTTCCATGATCCGCTGACACACCATGCCCGGCAGCACTTCAATGGCATCCGGATTGGAGGCCTTAATCATCTTGATCCCGTTGTCCAGCGAAACGGAATCGAATACAAACAGACGCTGGACCGTCAACAAGCCCAGTTTCTTCGCTTCTACAATCGCCGTGTTTTTTGTCGTGACAATACCGTCAATGCCCACCTTTTCAGCTAAATACTTAACCCCCGTTTTGTCTTTACCGATCCCTTCAATCAGATCAAAATGCACAAACGAGAGCTTGCCCGCCTCCCGAATCTGTTCAACGATCGATTCGATGATAAAAATATCGGTTTTGAGAATAAACACGATATTCGATTCAGTCGCCAGCACAGCAGGGAGTTCATCGGCATTCATTAATGAAGTAATAATGGGCTTACGCTTCAAGCAATACGAAATTCGTTGTGCACCTTCAACACTGGTTTTCATGTCTTCACCTCGTTGCCGCCGCAACATCTCCAATTCTCCCGTTGCCCCGGCATATTTTTGTTCATGCTCATGACCTTGCTTCATCTGCCTGCTTCACGGCAGTACCGCTGAGATAAATATCGTAGACCGAATTCAATACATAGGTGGGCTTCACGCTGCTGTCCATCAGATCGTCCCTGCTCGATACGCCGGTCAGCACCATCGCCGTACTCATCCCTGCCTGATTTCCCATCTTGATATCCGTCTCCAGCCGATCCCCTGACATCAGACAATCTTCGGCCTTCACTCCCAAAATATCAAGAGCTATTAATGCCGTCAAGACGGAGGGCTTGCCCATGACGGTCGTGATTGTAATGCCGGCGGTGCCTTCGATGGCACCGATCATACCGCCGCAATCCGGGACATCGCCGCCAGGCATCGGACATGTTCGATCCGGGTGGGTGGCAATCACATCCGCACCCCGTTTAATCGCCTGATATGCAAAATCAAGATGGCGGTAGTGAAAATCCCGGTCCCACGATACAACCACAACGTCGGTTTCCTCCGGCGCTGAGGCGAATCGTATTCCATTGTCCAGCAGCTCATTCTTCAATATATCCTCGCCAATGACATACACGTTTGCGCCCGGATGATGCTTCTGAAGATAATGAATCGTAACGAGCGCAGGATTCAATATGTTGTTCAGCTCAACTTGGATGCCAAGCTTCCTTAATTTCTTCAAATAGTTTTCCCTGGAATCTATCGTTTTGTTGGTCAAAAACAATAGTTTCTTACCCAGTCCCTGCAAATAATGAATGGTCTCCACCGCACCATCAATGGCCTCAGCCCCAAGATAAATCGTACCGTCCAAATCAAAAATATACCCTGAATAATGATCCATGTTTCGTTCTCCTCTGCATGTTCAATCTGTAATTTCGCCCGATTGTAAACATAAATTGGACATGTTCTGGCCAGATCAGTTCTGTTATGGACCCACAGTCCCCATCCGTAAAGTATACATATGACGGTGCCATGCCCTTTAGTCCTTGGACAAGCGGTTCCATGCGGATACAAAAAAATGAGAAGCACTTTGCATTGAAAAAGCCTTCATTCATCACAAATGAAAGTTCTCGTTATGCAAAGGGCTTCTCATCATCTCTGCCCAGCTCTATAACTTTATATGGTTATACTACATCCACATTTTACATTTGACAAGATGATCCTGATAAATAAGATCCCTATCGATTCATCGCCGACACGACGGAGGAATGCCCGGCTTCCTGGTCGGAACGCGATCCTGCGACGTCTTCCAAATCCGGCAGATCCGTAAACCGTTCTATCCTGCTGCCTTCCGCCACGCCCCATGCCAATTGCAATTGATCCTGCAGCAGCTCGCATTGCCTGTCGACTTCCTCTTGATTCCACTCTAAATATTCACGCATCAGCCTCATGACGGGAGCAATGGTCCGCTCGGTTTTTTGCCTGTCAAATAATAACCAGCCCGTTCTTCTTAACAGAAAATCGACTGCGGTCATCGTCATCTCATATTCAATGGAATACTCGATTTCCGCACGTAACAATCGAAGTTCGGTCGTTTCCGCTTCCTGCGAAGAGGCAGCGACCCGGTTCATCAGCTCCATCGTATTGGAGCCATACCTGTTCATGAGGCTCAGAATGTCTTCAGGCCTGATACCAAGGGATTTACCCTGCTTGATCAACTTCTTCTGAACCTCCTCATAGGTAAGGCCGTTCAGGTCGCCCCCGCTGATGGGAACCCGATCCGTCGTACAAGGAGGATAGATGGTGCCGTCGGCGTCTTGAAGCTGTCTGGCTGCAAGATTCACTACCTTTTCGGCCATTTTCCGAAATCCGGTCAGCTTTCCGCCCGCAATGGTGATCAAACCGGAATCGGATATAAACATCTCATCTTTTCTCGATATTTCCGAAGGACCCTTTCCTTCCTCACGGACGAGCGGCCGTAAGCCCGACCAACCGGATTCGATATCGTCCGCCCCCAGACTTGACTTCGGGAAAGCATGATTCACCGCATCGATCAGATATCGCCGATCCTCCTCGGTAATACCAGGCGTCTCAATCGCCCCCTCGTAAACGGTATCAGTCGTTCCGATGTAGGTCTTACCCTCTCTTGGAATGACAAAAATCATTCGGCCACCCGGCACATCGAAATAAGCAGCCTGCCGTATGGGAAGCTTGGCATGATCCACCACCAGATGAACGCCTTTTGTTAAGAGCAGGCGCTTTCCCTTGAGCGAATTGTCCTTGAGTCTGACCTGATCCACCCATGGCCCGGCGGCATTGATGATCTTTTTGGCGTTTATCGTATAGGTCTTGCCACTCACTTGGTCTTCTACTTGAGCTCCTACTACTTTTCCTCCTCGATACATGAATTCCTGGGCTTTGGCATAATTCGCGATGAGCGCTCCCTTGGCCCTTGCAGACTTCATCACTTCCACCGTTAATCGAGCATCGTCGGTTCGGTATTCATAATAATAACCGGAACCTCTCAATCCCTCCTTTCGAAAGAGCGGTTCAAGGGTCAAGGTTCTCTCGCGCCGGAACATCTTGCGCCGTTCGCTGCGTTTGACTCCTGCCAGCCAGTCGTACAGATACAATCCGATCGCGCTGGCAAAATAACCATAAGTGCCTTTTTTATAAATTGGGAGCAGCATGGGAATAGGCTCCACCAGATGCGGAGCGCTCCGGTGAAGCAGTGCCCGTTCAGAACCCACCTCACGTACCAAGCCGATCTCTCCTTGCTTCAGATACCGAAGACCGCCATGAATCAGCTTCGTTGATCTACTGCTCGTTCCCGAAGCAAAATCATTCATTTCCACCAATCCGACGCTCATCCCTCTGCAGCTGGCGTCCCAAGCAATTCCCGCACCCGTGATACCCCCGCCAATCACCAGCACATCCAGCTTTTTTGCCGACATGTCCTGCAAATATTGGGTCCGCATCTTGGCGGATAAGCTTGTGTCCACCTGTCATTCTCCTCTCTGAATTTAAAATAAGGAACCTATTCCATCATAAGAAAATTTCAAAAAAAGAACCGCTTCTGCTAAAAATGCATACCAAATACAGTACGCATTTAAGCAAAAGGGTTCTCCGTTATCTCCGCCACTTTATGCAATAAATATGATTATTCATTATAGGTTGCTTTTATACTTATGTCTACATGGAGCCTATTCAGAACCGTTAAAGCCGATTCTCACTTTTTTCGTAATGCCGATGGAGCCATGCTTTTATATTTCTTAAAGGTTCGACTGAAATAATAAATATCATTAAACCCGGTCGCAGCCGCGATTTCGGATACGGTAAGCGGACTCTCGCGAAGGAGATAATCCGCCCGGTTGAGCCTCGTCTCATTTACATACTCCGTCACGGTCCGGCCGCTGATCTCCTTGAACAGCCGGCTGAAATGAAAGCGGCTGAGACCCGCCATGCCGGATAGGAGCTCCACTGATAAATCCTCCCGGTAATGCTCTTCGATATACTTGAATATCGGGGCAAACCGCTCCACATTCTTCATCCGCTCTACGTACTCATCCAGGGTAAGAACCGTCGCTACATAACCTCGAACAAGCAGCGTAAGCAGCCGATACAGCTCTGATTTGACGGCCAGCTCATAACCGAATTCCCGCTGTTCCAGCTCATGAATGATAGACAGCATGGAGGCTAGCGCATCATCCCCGCTGATTCGGTTCTCGAAGATCAGCCGGTTCTGGGTGATCGGCGTGATGAATTTCATCTCGGGCGCATCCAGGGAATGGCTCTGCAGCAGCGAGAAGTCTGCGATTAGCGCATAATAAAACAAATGGTCCGACTGGCTGAGGCCGTAATGCAGTTCATTCCGGTTAATGACGATCATATCGCCTTCCTTGGCGGTAAAGGTGGACGAGCCGCATTCCAGCGTCGCTTCCCCCGAAACAAAATATAGAATTTCAAGATGCTCATGCCAGTGATGATTAAATAATACCTGTCCCCGGCCATCAAACTCGCAACGATGAACCTTAATCGGAAACTGAGGATCCGGCATCGTCATCGGTTCTCGCAGTGTTTTGTCCAATGTTCTGATCTCCTTCCAGTAAGACAGCACAATTGTACAAACAAACAGCACGGTTTATCATGGTGTCTTCCTCTAAAAGCATTATAATACGAAAGTGTAATGCAGTAAATTCAGAGGAGTGAACTCATGAAATCTATTAATGTTGGCGTCATTGGCACGGGATCGATCTCTGCTATGCATTTGCAATCCTATGAGAAACATGCGAACGCGAATTTGCTCGCCGTGTGCGATTTAAATGAAGAAAGAGCACAGCGTGCAGCTGAAAAATACGGTGCTACCAAAGTCTACACCAATTATAACGAACTTCTGGCTGATCCGGAAATCGATGCAGTAAGCATCTGTACCTGGAACAATACGCATGCCGAAATCAGCATTGCGGCACTGAATGCGGGCAAACACGTCCTGGTTGAGAAACCTCTCTGCCGTACCGTTGAGGAAGCGCTTCAAGTACAGGAAGCTGTTAAATCTTCCGGCAAACTGCTTCAGGTCGGCTTCGTAAGACGTTACGACCCTAACGCTCAGATGCTCCGCGAGTTTGCAGACAAGGGTGAATTCGGGGAGATCTACTTCGCGAAGGCTTCCTCCGTTCGTCGTCTCGGCAATCCAGGCGGCTGGTTCTCTGACATTGAACGTTCCGGCGGCGGACCTCTCATCGATATCGGGGTGCATGTCATTGATCTGTGTTGGTACATGATGGGTCGTCCAAAACCGGTTTCCGTCAGCGCCAATACATACCGAAAGCTGGGGAATCGCTCTAATGTTCGCAACCTCTCCTTCTACAAAGCGGCTGACTATGACGCGGAGAAGAACACGGTTGAGGATATGGCGAATGCGATGATCCGTTTTGAAAACGGCGCCTCTTTGCTGGTGGACGTCAGCTTCACGCTGCACTCGAAGGAGAATCTGCAATCCGTTAAATTGTATGGAGACAAGGGCGGATTCGAGATTGATCCAGAAGTGGTCATCGTAACGGAGAAACACGATACCATCATCAACATCCAGCCTCAAACGGACAACAAAGGTTTCGATTTCAACGCAGCTTTCCAAAGCGAAGTTGATCATTTCATTTCCAGCATCGAGAACGGCACGTCACCTCTCAGCCCGGTGGAAGACGGCGTTGAGATCATGAAGATTCTGTGCGGGATCTATGAATCCGCCGAAAAAGGGGTTGAGGTTCTCTTATGAAACTTGGAATAAGCTCATACAGCCTGTACCAGGCCATGAATAAAGGCGAAATGACCATTACTGATGTCATCGACTACGTTGCAGAAATCGGCGGAGAGCATATCGAAATCGTTCCGCTCGGCTTTAACCTGAAGGAAACGCCGGAGTTGATCGATACAATTAAATCCCATGCCGCTTCCAAAGGGCTTGAGATCTCCAACTATGCCATCGGCGCCAATTTTGCGGAATTGGATGATACTGCATATGAAGCGGAGATTGAAAGAGTTAAAGGCGAAGTGGACATTGCTGCCGCGCTTGGCGTTAAGCTGATGCGCCACGACGTAGGCTCTTCCAAGGACTTGTCCATCACGCATTTCCTGGAGGAACTTCCCCGTCTGGCGAATGCTTGCCGCATCATTGCCGATTACGCGGCAGAACGCGGCATTACCACCAGCGTGGAGAACCATGGCTATTTCATTCAACATAGCGATCGCGTCAAAGCGCTCGTTCAGACCGTTAATCACCCTAACTTCAAAACAACCCTGGACATTGGAAACTTCCTCTGTGCAGATGAGGTATCGACTGTGGCTGTCAAGAACAACATCGGCTTGGCATCGATGGTTCACTTCAAGGACTTCTATTATCGCCCGGCTCACCGCGCGCCTGGATCCGGTTGGTTTAACACCTCCAGCGGCAACTGGCTGCGTGGCGCGATTGTCGGCCAAGGCGATATCGATATGCCGGAAGTCGTTCGCATCGTGAAGGAATCCGGTTATGACGGCTACATCTCGATTGAATTCGAAGGGATGGAAGATTGCCGTACGGGAGCTAAGTTTGGATTGGAATATCTCCGTAAAACCTGGAATGAGGTTTAAGTTATACGGACGATGGATGACACAAGGATGATATAAGGGGGAAATTAGGATGTCGAAGCCTATCATGCCTAACAAAATTGGCGTTATTGTTGACAGCTTTCGGGTTGGAGTAAGAGATGGCCTTCTTAAAGCCCGAGAAGTCGGAGCAGACGGCGTACAGATCTATGCCGTCCATGGCGAAATGGATCCGGCCAACCTCTCTGCTTCGGCGCGAAAAGAATTGAAGGATTACATCGATTCACTGGGACTTGAAATCTCCGCCCTCGTGGGTGACCTTGGCGGACACGGCTTCCAGGACCCTGCTGAGAATGCGGCTAAAATCGAGAAATCCAAACGAATCATGGAGCTCGGCTTGGAGCTGGGAACCAATATCATCACCACGCATATCGGTATCGTGCCGCAAGATCATAACGGCCGCGTATATGAAACGATGCACAAAGCTTGCCTGGAGCTTAGCACATTCGCGAAGTCCATGGACGCATTCTTTGCCATCGAGACAGGTCCGGAGCCTTCGGCTCATTTGAAATCATTCCTGGATGGTCTGGGTTCCAACGGTGTGTCCGTTAACTTTGATCCAGCCAATATGGTCATGGTCACTGGAGACGATCCGGTTCAGGGTGTGTACAACCTGAAGGATTATATCGTTCATACACACGCGAAGGACGGAATCAAGCTGGCTGACTATATCGACCCTCGTGATGTATACGGCGATTTCGGATACGAGGCACCTGCCCTTGACCATGACAAAATTGCCGATATGGCGGAATCGGGCGAGAAGTTCCGTGAAGTGCCGCTTGGCGAAGGCGGCGTGAACTGGAATGCTTACCTGCAAGCTCTCAAGGATATTGGCTATACGGGGTATCTGACCATCGAACGTGAAGTGAAAGCCAATCCGGAAGCGGATATCAAGCTTGCCGTGGACTTCTTGAAAACATTCAGAGCTTAACATGTACACGATTCATTCAGTGTCTCCTGCAGGGCGTCAATGCTATTGCTTGAATAGGATGCAGTGAACTCATGAACTAAACAAGGCCAATCAGGGAATAACCTGATTGGCCTCGTTTTATATTGTCCTACTCAGTGAATTTAAGATACCACTTGTTTCCCAGATACCGTCTCCAGGGCGCCGTTCGCTTTTGCGGAACGAATCTCGGCTTCAATAATTTCCAGCGAACCGGCAGCGCTCTCAGGCGTACATACCGTGACCGGCTCTCCTTGCGCAACGTGCTCAATGAAATACCGGAGTTCACGATAATAGCCGGAATCATCGGACAGCTCAGCCGTAAAGCCCGGGGCGTCTTCAGGGTACACCTTCAGTTCATTATTCTCGAACACTAGCGTTGCCTCTTCCAAATTCACACGGTAACCCATATAAAAACCGTGTTCGCCGTGCAGCGTCCAATCCGCATGCGCGTTAATCACTTTGCCATCCGGGAAACTGTAGTGGGTGGATACGATATCGTACGAGCTTCCTTTAATAATCGTTTTGGCGAAAGTCGATACGCGCTCCGGTTTGCCCATAAGCCAATGAATCATATCCACGTCATGCACATGCATGTCCGTGATACAGCCACCGCTCTTGTCTCCTTCCAGGAACCAGCCTTGAGGCGGCTCCGATCCCCGGAAGAATTCGCCTGCAACGATGCTTCCATAACGACCGTCCTCTACGCATTCTTTTAAATATTCATAAGCCGGCCAGAAACGGAGGCATTGTCCGATCATGAGCGTTTTTCCTGTGCGCTCCGCTGTTTTTACCATACGCCAGGCTTCCTCGGAGCTGCCTGCGACAGGTTTCTCACACATGACGTGAATCCCCCGCTCCAACAGCATGCAGGACATGTCCGCATGCAAATAAGTCGGCAGGCATACATCCACAATATCCAGCTCTTCATGCTCCAGCATTTTGTCCACATGGTCATACAGATGATAAGGCTCCAGGTCGTATACATCACGCTCGGTCGCCATATTGCCGTTGGCTTTGCTGTCCTTAAGCTCATCGATGCGCAAATCGCAAATCGCCACCAGCTGGATGTCCGCACCCTCTTCGGCTAGTCGAACATAATTGTCGAAATGCATGCGCCCCATAAAACCAAATCCCAATATTCCGATTTTCAGCATCCTTATTCCCTCCGTTATCCCTTGTTATGATTGGCCCTGATGCTGGCGGGCATCCGGCTTGCGCAAAGTTGGCGTACGTCCAAGAATCGCATCCATTGCATTGGATGTATTAAATATGATCTGCTCCGAGTAGTGGGTATACGCCGGGATCATCTCTGCCGTAACATAGTTGTCATAGCCGATCAAGCGCAGCGCTTCAACAACGGCCGGATAATTAACGTCTCCTGCCAACAGGTCGACAAATCCGTGCAATCCGCCTGCCTGTCTGCGGTAATCTTTGAAATGGACTTTTTTGATCCGCTCACCCAAAATCCGAATCCAGTGCTCCGGATAACCGTTATGCACAACATTGCCTACGTCGAAATAGGAGCCGACATAATCGGAACCGATCTCGTCGATGAAGGTCCGCAATTCCAGCGGCGACAGCAGGAATTTATTCCATACATTCTCGATCGCGATGGCAACGCCTGCGCTTTCCGCGTAAGGAACCAGCTTACGAATGGATTCTTGAGCCCGCTCGTAGGCATATTCGTAATCGATGACTGCTGAACCAGGAACAAAATCGACACCGACCGCCCCCGGAATCACAAGGATGGCATCCACTCCGAAAGCGGACGCGAGCTCCAGCTGCTTCTTGCAAATATCCATGGCCTTCTCACGGACAGCCTGGTCATCACTGGTCATCGGATATTCCCAATACAAACCTGTCGCCAAACCCGCGATATCCAGGTCGGCTTCTTTCAACTGTTCCGTTATGGCCTGTACCTCTTTATCGCCAGCCTGAAGGCCGAGCTCTCCTGTTTGGTTTAATGACAATTCGATTCCTTCAAACCCGGCTTCCTTTGCCAATCGGATGCAGTCGGAGATGGAAGCATCTCCCGGGAACGACCAGATATTAATCCCTTTCTTCATCGTGAATCCCTCCTAGAATCAATAGGTTGATGTTGTAACACTCGTTTTCTGAAACACATCATTTGACTTTTTCCGTCAAGTTGTAAATAAACCATTTGGATGTAATAATACTTATATAATAAATAAATATTCCACCAAATGATTTAGATAGAAAAGTGATTATTTGGACTATTCCGTTCTATTTATTATCTCTTAATAACATTTTGGAGTGAGTTTACGATGAGCGAGATGGACCTCAATTTTCCGATAAAACGCGAAGCGCCTTTTCGCGAATGGTCACCCTGCATTCACTATGCGCAGTTTCAACGCATGGCGACGGGATCACTCCCGCAGCGCAGGTTATACGATTTTGAACTGCTCTATGTATACCAAGGGGAAGCCGCTACAACGATGTACGGGAACCGCTATCGCATCGAAGCCGGTCAACTGATCTTCCTGCCGTCCGGTGTTTACCACCAGAATGAGGTGGTCTCCCATCCTGACGCGCGATTTTTGGGGATTCATTTTGATTTCTTTGATGAGCTGGACATACAGACCGAAGCGGATATGATCGTGAATGAAGCCGTGCTGGATACGGATAAATTCGCGCATGAAGCGGTATCCTCCGCTTTTCCCCCGCTCTCTTCCCGTGTCATATACACCCCCCCGCTGCCTTGCGTTCAGATGATGGAACGAATCGTGGAGGAGTTCACCCTGCGTCCCTCCGGCTATGAGCTTGCCTGCAAAGGGCTGATGCTGGATGTGCTGGTTCAACTGCTTCGGACGCATCCTTCCCAGGCCTTGACGGAAACGTCACCGCACGATGCCAAACTGATTGAACTGATGTCTCAAATCGAAAGAACTCCAGCCAAAGACTGGAGCAACAAAGTGATTGCGGAGCATTTAATGTTAAGCCCGGATCATACCGCCAAATTGTTTAAACGCTTTGCGGGGATGCCGCCAAGTGAATTTGTGCAATCCGTTCGCCACCGCGAAGCGCGCCGGCTTCTCCGGGAATCCGATATCTCGATCGAAGCGGTTGGCGAAGGGGTCGGATACCCGGATATTCATTATTTTAGCCGAATCTTCCGCAGACTGGAGGGGATTACCGCTACCGATTACCGCAAGCTCTCAAGAATTCTGTAAGGTGTGCAGGCCATGGTCAGCACCTGCATGCGTCCTAAGCCAGCGATCCATTCGATCGAGCGCTTCGCTCAATTGATCGGGCGAAGCGGCATACGAGCAGCGAATAAAGCCTTCGCCCCCGGCGCCAAACACATGACCGGGAACAACGGCCACCTTTGCCTCTCGAAGCAATCGCTCCGCAAACTGCTGGGAGCCCAGACCCGTTCCGGTTATGCTGGGGAATGCGTAGAAAGCACCCTGAGGATCGCGGCAGCTTAGGCCGATATCGGTCAGACCCTGCACAAACATCCTTCTGCGTTCATCATAAGCCTGCTTCATCACATCCCGATCCCCGAGTCCATTTCTTAAACATTCGAGAGCCGCAATCTGCCCCATGATGGGCGCGCAGAGCGCGGTATACTGATGAATCTTGACCATGGCGCTCACCAGGCGGGAATCGCCGCAGAGGTAACCGACCCGCCAGCCCGTCATGGCAAAGGCTTTGGAAAATCCGCCGATGACGATGGTGCGCTCCCGCATCCGAGGCAGCGAAGCAATGCTGGTATGCGTGCGGCCGTAGGTAAGCTCGGCATACATCTCGTCTGAAATCACCACCAAATTGTGCGTAACCGCAAGGCGGGCGATCGGCAGCCAATCCTCGTAGGTCATCACAGCGCCTGTCGGATTGCTTGGAAAGTTAACAACGATTGCTTTCGTCCGGGGGGTAATCAACTTCTGCAGGGCATCCGCAGTCAATTTGAACTTATGTTCTGCGGAAAGCTCCAGTTCAACAACAGTTCCCCCGTTCAATTGCACAAGAGGAGCATAAGCGACATATCCCGGCACGGGAATAATAATTTCATCCCCCGGCGAAATGAGCGCCCGCAGCGTAAGATCAATCGCTTCGCTGCCGCCAACCGTGACCAGTATCTCCCTCGACGGTTCATATTGCAGCTGGAACCCGGTATCCAGATATTTCGCAATCTCTTCCCTTAGCTCCATCAGCCCTTCATTCGGCGTATACATCGTGCGGCCATGATCCAGAGCTCGTTTACAGGCCTCAATCGCACATGCAGGCGTCACAAAATCCGGTTCCCCCACACCGAGAGAAATGACGTCATCGTCCGCTTCGGCCGCATTAAAAAATTGCCGGATGCCGGAAGGCGGCATGACTTGCACCGTTGATGTTAGAAAGCTGCTCGTTGTATTCATATGCTTCTACTCCTTGCCTTCGCTTTTTCGTTCCGATAATGAAGTTTCAATGATGGCATCCAAAAGTGCGCTGAACGAATAGCCCGCCGCTTCCGCGCTTCTGGGCAGCAAACTGTTCTTCGTTAAACCCGGGAGCGTGTTAACCTCCAAAATATACGGAATCTCTTCCTTCAGGATGATATCGATCCGGGCATACACACTGCACTTCAGCGCCTTATAGCATTGAAGCGCAGCCGTGAGCACCTGCTGCTGAAGTTCGGCGGGAAGCTCAATCACTTGCTCATCCGCCTCGCCTTCTTCGTATTTGGATGTATAATCGAAAAATTCGGAGTTCGGCTTGATGGACACAATCGGGAGCATCTCACCGTTCAAAACCGCGCAAGTGATCTCTTCTCCCTCGACCATTTGCTCGATCATCACGGAGCGGTCCCATCGCAATGCCTCTTCTACGGCGGAGGCAAGGGCAGGCGTATCACGCACGATCCGAGTACCAACACTGGACCCGCCTGCGTTCGGCTTCACCACGACAGGATAACCGAGTCCCTCCACGTCAGCGGCGGCCAACTCCTCCATACTGCTGACCATGATCCAATCGGCTGTAGTCAATCCCTCGTACCGCAGCAGCTTCTTGCTCAAATCTTTATCCATGCAGACGCTGCTGGAAAGAACGCCGCTGCCAGTATACGGAATGCCCAGGGAGTCGAGTGTGCCTTGCACCGTCCCGTCTTCCCCGTATTGCCCGTGCAGGGCAAGTAAAGCCATATCGATGCCTTCGGTTTTGCTGATCAGCTCGCGTTTATCGTTAATCTCGATCGGATAAACCTCGTAGCGGTTTTTATCCAGATGAGCGATCATCTCTTTGCCGGTCATGAGCGAAACTTCCCGCTCGGAGGATACGCCTCCCATGATGACGCCAACTTTCATGATGTAGACCTCCTAAATAATTTCTTCAAGCTGATTGCCTATGCATCACTCCGCTTGCGGATGATTCTTCCGACTTCTCCGTGCAACCAGCGATCTTTTTCTCAGACCAACTTCCCTGTAAGCTGATTATCACTCCGCATGCGGATTATTCTTCCGATCTCTGTTGCCATCAGATTTCTGCTGATTTGAATATTCATTTGTTGAAATCCGAAAGCAAAGGAGAACGCTTCGCTTCTACAGAATAATTCCGCCTTCTCCGTTGAAGTCAAAGATCTTTTCCACAAACCAGCTTTCCCTGCAAGCTGATCATCACTCCGCAGTCGGATTATTCTTCCGATCTCTGTTGCCATCAGATTTCTGCTGATTTGAATATTCATTTGTTGAAATCCGAAAGCAAAGGAGAACGCTTCGCTTCTACAGAATAATTCCGCCTTCTCCGTTGCAGCCCACGATTTCTCGGAGAAGTATTCTTTGTATGTTAATCATCACTCCGCATGCGGATGATTCTTCGATCTCCGTTCCATCCCGTTTACATCAGCTTCCTCGCAGCCTCGCCGATGATGCGGATCCCCTTCTCGATGTTCTCATCGGAGACGCGGGAGAATCCAAGACGCATGGTGTGATGGCCGCCGCCATCGGTAAAGAAAATGTCGCCCGGCGTGAATACCACGCCCTGGGCTGAGCAGGCTTCCAGCAGCTCCCGAGTCCGGAAGCCGGGACCGAATTCAACGAACAGGTGAAGCCCGCCGTCACCGGACAACCGCTCCATCGGGAGCCATTCCTCGCAGCAGCGGATCGCAAGCTCATATTTTCGCTTGTACTCGGCCTTCGCTCTCTTTAAATATTTCTCGAAGTTGCCGTTGTACAAATATTGAAAGAGCAGGGACTGATCCAGGGTCGACGTATGAATGCTCCGGGCGCGCTTTACGCTTTCCAAATAATGAATCAAGGTCTTGTCGGCCAGCACCCATCCGACTCGCAGGCCGGGAAACAGAATCTTGGAGAAGCTGCCTAAATAGATCACGCTGTTGTTCTCGCCGCCTGCACATGCAACAAGAGGCGCGATATGTGAGCCCGAATAGCGCAGCTCTTCGTTGAAACCATCTTCAATAACGGGAATTTCGTACTCATTCAGCAGCCGGAGCGCTTCCAGCCTCTTCTGGTGAGACATGACGATTCCTGTAGGATTATGATAGGAAGGCACAAGGTAGGCCATGTCGTACGTCCGCTCCGACAGCTCGCGTGCAAGCCCTGTCAGGCTGATGCCGTCTGGCTCCATCTCGACGCCGGTAATGGCATACCCGTGCATTTTAAAATTTTTTATGGCTGTATGATGGGTGGGATTCTCGCACAGAATGCGGCCATGCCCTTTGTTCAGGGCGGATAGCACCAGACTTAAGCCTTCCGTAAAACCACTGGTGATCAGCATATCCTTACCTTGAATATTCACGCCCTTGTTCTCCATATAACGGAGGAGGTAATCGATAAGGGGTTTATAACCCTTGGCGTAACCGTAGTTAAGAAGTACATCACCTTCAAGCGACATTCGGTCCAAAAATGCGCGCTTGACATTTGGCAGATCGAACAGCTTCTCATCGGGGGCGATGCTGGTAAAAGATATAGAGCCCTTCTCAGCGCGGATGCCGTGTTTCATCAGATCATTGGCTTCCGCAAGCCTGGCGTATTCATTCAGGCGAGGCCCCCAATCCAGCCGTTTGCCATCGGGCTGCATGGGTGCTCCGCTGATCGAAGGGACAACAAAGTGCCCTTGCCCTTTAACCGCATAGATATAGCCTTCGCCCTCCAAATCCGAGTATGCGCTCAGCACCGTATTACGGCCCACTCGAAACAGCGCGCTTAGCTCACGCGTGGAGGGGAGCTTCTGATCGGCTTGCAGCGCCCCGGTTGTCATCAAGCGCTTCATGTAATCCTTGACTTGAATGTACGCCGGGCGGTCATTCGCCAACTTGAAATCCAAATACATCGTTCATTTCCCCCTTGCTCTAATGATGGCATAATTTCGGCGGCACCACTAGAACCACAGCAGGCCTCTTTCGCCTCGGGCGTGGTTTGCCGATAATCTTGGCAGAACCCAGGCTATGTCATCTCTAGATCGGACTGCCCTTTGCGCCGGTATACCTGAATACATACACTTTCTCTTTATCATGGAACCATACGAGGTCATGCACAAGCAAGAAAGAACATGCTTGGTATTCATCTGGCGAGAAAAACAAATCGTGATGCAAATCAAAACGGCCCCACCTTCTCAAAGGAAAATGGGGCCGTTTTTGCATAGAATTTATGCGGTCTGATTGACCATGATGAATAGGCTTTATATGTCGTAAGCGCCGGTGCGGTTACTTCACAACCAAACTTTCCTTGATCTTATCGTTGATCCACTGCCGCTTCGACAGCAGCCACTCCTGCTCCCTCGGATACGCCTTAAAGGTGATCGGCTCGTCAAGCCCTTCCTCCAGCGCCTGGAGCACAGCCTCCCTGCCGATCTGCGTCTCTAGCAGCTGAAGCGCTCTCAAATCCTGAAGCGCTTCCTGGAATACTTTCAGCCGAATGGATTCGATCGGTCCTTCCTCGCCTGGATATACCACGAAAGCATCTCCGGAAGGAAAACCGCAATCCGCATCCGTCACCTTGAACGGGTCAATGGCGCGCTTCGAGTATTGCGAGTTCCAAAAGTTATATCCCCAGTGGAGAAATCCCTCGATGTTAAACTTATACAACTGAATCCCGATGATCCGGTTTCTTGCCGAGGGCAGATTGAAGAATCGGTTGGACACATCCTTGTACTGGGAACAGCAATAATAGGTCCACAGCGGCGTTACCTCCTGATCCAAGAAAGGCTCGATGTGGTTGCTTGCAGGAATCGGGCGCTTCACAAGCCCTTCCTCATAAAACGAAATATCGGAGAGCGCGTCAATGATCGGGTAATCCGGCAGCAGCTCGTTCATCAGCCGGCTTGCATGACCGTAAGCCTCCAGATGGGACACGGACGGCTCATCGGAAACATGGAAATAGCAGCGCTGCTTAAGTCCCCGGCCTTCAATCCAGCCGGTCAGGGCCGGTATGAATTGTCTGATGAAGGCATGATACTGTTCTCCTGTCGCATCCGTCTCCCATCCGAACAGCTTCTCGGGCTTTCCGTTCACATTAGCGATAATCTTCGGCGCATGCCCGGCTCCCCACTGGGTGAAAAGATGAGAAAATTCCAGGTACTGAATCCCATTAGAATCACACAGGTCTGCCCAGCGGTCCAGCTTATCAAAACCAAACGTATACGCTCCATCCGAGGTTACGGCGACGTCAACCAGCTGCACCGTTGGCCGTTCTCCCCCCACTTCCGTATCCAGCGGAGGCGTAAACAATGGGGTCAGGATCATATTGATGCCATTCTGAGCGGCGGTCTGCATAAACTGACCGATCAACGCCCAGTGCCGTTCACTAAATATCTCCACCTCGTAGTAGTTCGCCAAACAATCGGCATGGAACCATTCCGTATGAATCAGCGTCTGGTCCGGCAAGGTTGCCGGTATCACTTCGAGCGTGAACACCTCTTCTCCAAGCGACTCGCCCGATTCCGCTTCAAAACGGATCCGGATTTCATATGTACCGCCCTTGATCTCACCCTCAGGTTGTACCGTAAACCACAGACTTCTCCACTGGTTCGGGCATCCGGTTACAACAGGCTCTGATGCCAGAGGCAGCAACGGGTCCGGATACAGCCCGGGGGCAGCTCTTAAGATAAACTCATCATGATCATGATACGTAGGCAGCTCCGATGGAACCAGGCCTACAGAACGGATGGTAATCCGATCACTCAATGATGATTGCAGGTGAACCCGGATGTTTTTTAACAAACGATTGGAACGGTATGCAACTTGAAACGAGTACGTCTCATTGCCAAACGAAGACCCTCTGTCATACGAGGCCTGGGACAGTTCTTCATCGGCAAATACTTTGGACAAAGAGCTTAACAGCCGGGTCTCAAATGATACGGAATGGCTCATGCAGGTTACATCCTCTCTACAATGAAATGGGATACTTTCACGTACATCTTACACTAATCTGGATGGAACGGAAGGTAAATTTTGCGTTTTCGAACAAAAGGAGCCACCGCCCTTTTGCGATGGCCGCCTTATTATCGCACCATACCGAAATTCCGCCGAATGTTAGAATTCTTTCACCAATCCGTCGAACTCCGATATACTTCAAAGCCGGACAGACGCGGACACCATCTCGATTCCAAAATGGTAAGCCGGATATATTGAGCCCGTACAGCGGGAAAGCGGCAGATGCGTTTGCGCCCGATTACCGTCCCGGATTGAATCGTGTGCCAGTTCCCGTTTTCCATATATTCAAGCTCGAATCGCTCGATCCGCTGCCCGTACCGGTATTCAGCCAATACGATATGATCAAAATCGATCGCCCGCCCAAGGTCCAGCTCAATTACGGCGTATTCCGTGCCCTCCTCAGGGCTCCAATACGTATCCTTTCTGCCATCGACAACAAATCGAGCCTCCAGCCCCGCCTTCGTCTCGGATGCCGTAACATCCGCATCAGCAGCCAGATTGGTTTCAAATGTATTTCGAATGGCGTCACCCAGTTCCTGCAGACGCTGCAGATCGTTCTCATGAACAAGTCCGCGGGGATCCGGCGGAATATTGAGCAGAAAGGTGGCATTGCCGCCAACCGAGCCGTAATAAATATGCAGCAATTCTTCCAGCGATCGGACTTTATCGTCTTCGGACGCATGGTAGAACCAGCCGGGACGGATCGAGGTATTGACTTCGGCCGGATACCATACCAGCTCCTTCTCGCCCTGAATGACGCTCCGGCTGCCGAGATCCTCTTCGCTCGATTCATAGCGGCGCGCAAACTCCCGGTCATCGGTTTGCTGCGACTTTTCCTGGATCGCTTCATTCTGACGCAGCGACGCCGGAACGACGCTCCACTCCGACTCCCTGCATTGCCCCGCTTCATTCCCGCACCAGCGAATGTCCGGTCCGCATACCGAGATGGCGGCATTCGGCTGCAGTTCCCGAATCAGGGCGTAGTACGACTCCCAATCGTATTCCTGACGCTTGCCATTCGGACCTTCACCACAGGCGCCGTCAAACCAGACGCTGAATATCTCGCCGTAGCCGGTCAGGAGCTCTCTTAGCTGATTCAGAAAAAATTGATTGTACCGCGGCGAATCCCCATACGACGGTTCATGCCGGTCCCAGGGGGACAAGTAGATGCCGAACTTGATTCCCCCTCTCCTGCAGGCATCGGCAACCTCCTTCACCACATCCCCGTGTCCGTTTCGCCACGGGCTGCTCTTCACGGAATGCTCCGTATACTGACTCGGCCATAAACAGAACCCGTCATGATGCTTACAGGTCAGGATCAAGCCGCGCATACCGGCACTGACACAAGCGCGCACCCACTGATCCGCATCCAACTGCTCCGGATTGAACAGGGCCGGATCTTCTTTTCCCGTGCCCCATTCCATATCCGTGAACGTATTGATGGTAAAATGAAAGAAGGCGTAGAACTCCATCTCCTGGACGGCTAATTGACGTTCCGAGGGCTTAATATTGGCCGCGTATTCAATGAAATTGTGCAAGCGATAAACCTCCTATACCTCTATCCTTGGTTGTCTAATGCTTTCTGATGAATCTCCAGATACTTATCCAGCTGCAATCCTTTAAATCCGCTGACATAGGCATCCCAGTCCTTCTCGATATCCTTGCTGCCGGTAACGAATTGGGCCAGATTCGATTTCACGTAATCCTGAATCGTCTTCTGAATCTGCGCGATAAAGGTTGCGTCTTTCGGATCGATGAACACATCCGTCGGGTACACAAGCTCCGGTTGGGCAAAAGGCTCGTATTTCTTCGCAGCCAGCCACAAGCGATATTCGTAGGCTCCGTTTCCGAGCGGATCTTCCGGAGCGACAAAGGATTCGCGGAGGGAATTCACCATCAGCATCGTGCCGAGCTGCCACCAGGTTACGTCAAGCGATCCCTCTGGCACATCCCGTTTCAGCGCTTCATATGCAGCCGGCTCGCCGTTGTAATCAAGCGCGCCGGACTCCGCCTTCCGCCATCCATCTCCTTCAAAACCCCAGGAAGTCATCACGGTGCCTTCTTCGGAGAACAGGTAATCCGCCAGCTTAATGGCCGCGATCCGCTGCTCCTCCGTCGCTTTGTTCGTAATGACAAACGATCCGTCTCCTGCTCCGACGCTATAACCTGCAAGCTGCACGCCGTTCGGTCCTTTCAGCGGCGGAACAACATCGTATTCCTTATGACGGGGCTTCGCGTCGGTCGGCTCCAGCACGCTGCTGATCAGCGCATAACCAACGGCGCCGACCACATTGTCCGCTTTGTTCCCGAGCTGCTTGACGGCATCGCCGTTTTGCGTAAACGCTCCTTTGTCAATCAGTCCTTCACTGTACAGCTTGCTGAGATATTTCAAGCCTTCCTTCCATTCGGACTCAGCCGCGGACAGAATCACCTTGCCATCCTTCACGCTTAGATAGGTCGTGCCATTGTTATATATAAAAGCATTCATCAAAAAGGCATCAACTCCTCCTCCCCACACATCAAGAGAAGTAGTCATCGGAATTTCGTCGGCCTTGCCGTTCCCGTTCGGGTCCTGCTCTTTAAAGGCTTTCAGCACTTGATAAAATTCATCGGTCGTGGTTGGCATCGCTAGACCTAACTTCTCAAGCCAGGTCGTATTGATCCACATCCGCTGTCCATACGTGCAGTGCAGGCACTCGTTCACCTTCGGAAGCGCGTATATATTTCCGTCCGGCGCGGTCATCGCCGATTTTAAATAGGAGACTTCCTCCATCGCTTTTTTTATGTTAGGTGCATGCTGGTCGATTAAATCATTCAAGGGAATAAAGGCCCCCTGCATACCGTACTTGATCTGATCCGCCTTGGATATGCCGGCATTCATAATGAGCGCCGGATAGTCACCGCTTGCCAGCATCAGCAGTTTCTTATCGTTAAATACCGCGTCGGGTGTCGTATTCCATTTGAACGTAATCCCCAGCTTCTCTTCGATATGCTTGGAGAATGGATTGACATCGAGACTCTCGATGCCGGCGGACTGGGGAGCAAATACCGACAGTTCAACGGGTCCCTCTGACCCCGGAGGGCTTGCCGGTCCTTCAGTTCCTGTTTCACTCGTCTTGCCGCAAGCGGATAGAACCAGCACTGCCACGAGAACCAGACTTAAACCTATTCCAGTGAACCTTTTCAAATGAATTCCTCCCTAATATGAAATGCTTGCCCGTACTTCGCATGACGAGCTGTAATTTTGCATATACCCCCTATGTGTCCGATCATCGGAATTACCTATTCTATAGTGCCGGCATCACCTCCTTCACGGAATAAGAATCACCCTTTTAAAGAACCGATCATTACGCCTTTGACAAAATACTTCTGCACAAACGGGTAAATGATCAATACCGGGGCGCTTGCCACCACGATCAGCGAATACTTCAGCAAATCCTTCAGCCCTTCACGGACCAGCAGTTCGTTGACGTTCGTCACCATTTCGGCGCTGACGGAATTCAGGATCAGAATATCCCTCAGGAAGATCTGAAGCGGAAACAGGCTGCTGTCCTTCAAATAAATCAAGGCGTTAAAATAGGAGTTCCAATGGCCAACGGCATACATGAGTGCGAGCACGGCCAAAATCGGCTTCGATAGCGGAAGGACGATTTTAAGGAAAAAGGTAATATCGCTGCTCCCGTCCATCTCGGCCGCTTCGGCCAATTCATCCGGAATCGTTGTCTGAAAAAAGGTTCTGGCGATGATGACCTGAAACACGGCTAGCGCCCCCGGTATAATCATGGCCCAACGCGTATCGAGCATGCCGAGCGACTTCACAAGAAGATAGTTCGGAATGAGCCCGCCGTCAAAAAACATCGTGAACACCAGCAGCATCATGATGATGTTGCGAACGTAAAACGTTTTGCGGGCGAGCGGATAGGCAAGCATCACGGTGAATGCGACATTCACGATCGTGCCGACAACGGCATAGAACAGCGAGTTGCCAAACCCGATCAGAATGTTGGAATTTTGGAATACCGCTTTGTAGCCGATCAGGGTCACATCCACCGGCCACAGCCACACTTTGCCCGAGGACACTGCGCCCGGAGAGCTAAAGGATGCGCTTACAATATGCAGCAGCGGAAACAGGATGACGATCAGTACGACAGACAGAAACAAATACACGATACCAAGGAAAATCCGGTCTGCAGCGGACTCCCGTACGGTTGATCTGCTCATGCGCTACCTCCTACCATAGACTTGTGGATGAAACTTTTCGGGATACGTAATTGACGATGACCAACAGAATGAAATTGATAATGGAGTTGAACAGGCCGATGGCGGCGGAGAAGCTGAAGTTGGCCCCGAGCAGGCCGACCTTGTACACATAGGTAGAGATGACTTCGGACGTGTTCTGATTGAGCGGGTTTTGCATAAGATAAATTTTCTCAAAGCCTAGACTCATCAGATTGCCCAGGTTCAATATGAGCAAAATGACGATGACCGGAAACAAGCTGGGAATATCGATATTGATGATCTTTTGAAGCCGGGTTGCCCCGTCCACTCTTGCCGCCTCATACAGATCCGGGTTGACTCCCGCCAAGGCCGCAATATAGATGATGGCACCGTAACCAGTGAACTGCCACACATCGGACCAGACATAGATTGACTTAAACAGTTCCGGCACGCCAAGGAAATCAACGGTCTCAAGCCCCAGTGCCCGGAATAGATTGCTCATCAGCCCCGTGTTGGGCGAGAGGTTCACAATCAGAATCGAGACGATGACCACCGTTGATATGAAGTACGGCGCGTATGTCACCATCTGGACGGTTTTCTTGAAGCGGCCGTTTCGGATTTCATTCAGTGCCAACGCTAACAGAATGGGGGCCGGGAAACCGACCAGCAGGCCGTACAGGGAAATCTCGAGCGTGTTGCGGACATACTGCCAGAAGAACGGAGCATCGAACAATTGCTTGAAATAATCGAACCCTACCCAGGGACTGCCGAATATCCCCTGTACGACGTTGTATTCCTTGAATGCAATCAAGACGCCGAACATCGGAACGTATTTGAAGAGGATGATGTAGACTAACGGGAAGAACACGAGCAGATAGAATTGCCAGTGCTTCATCAGCTTCTTCCTCGTTCGGTTCATAGGCTTGTTTGGCGGTAAATTCGTTGGCGCCTGTGCATCTGCAGGTACTGGGATTGCGCTGCTCATTCGAGCCACTTGGGTCACCCTCCTTCGCTTTGTGTTGATCCCAAGTCTAGGGCCGACAACACCTTCCGATCAATAAACAAGATTCTCCGAATCAACGTATTTCCGCGAACAGTGGGAACTTAAGGTCCGACAGGCCTTAAGGGCGTATAAACCTTTTTCCGTGGCTAAACCTATCTCCGTTTACAGCAAAAAGCCCGCGGGACGGTTCATCCGCAGGACTCTTTTGCTTGGTTATATATGCATGACCTGGTCAGAAGGATTCTCTACTTGATTCAGTACGCATGAAGCAGTTAGAAGCATCGTTAGTTCCCGTAATTCTGCTGCTTATAAGCAGCCTGCTCACGGTAATCCCCCGGTGACATCCCCATCAGCTTTTTAAACATCCGGCCAAACGAGATGGCATTGGAATACCCAACTTCGGTCGCGATATCTTGTACAGGCAGCATGGTCTCCTCGAGCAGCTTCCGGGCATGGTTCATCCGCAGCTCAATTAAATAATCCACGAATTTCTGGCCGGTCTCCTCCCGGAACAGCTTGCTCAGCGTCTTCCAGTTCATATTGAAGCGTTCGCTTAAATAATTGAGAGACAGATCCGGATTGCTCGAGTTCTGCTCCATAAACAAGCGCACCTTCTGAATCGTGTCCGCATGATTCCGGCCCTCCATGAGAGCGAGCATACTGTCGTACAGAGCGGATAAAGCCTCCCCGAACTCCTGTTCCAGCTGCTCCAATGTATCGGATGATTGAAGCGCGTTCCGTAACGCAGGCTGCCCCTCTGTCAGCCACAAATCCTGAAATTCTTTTGCCATGCACGACATCTCACGTCCGAGCGAGTACATCATGTAATCCACCAGGTTCACCACGCCGTCCCGGTCCAGCATGTTTTGTCCAATGTTAAGGATGAGGGCATTGTATTTCTCCTGCCAATCCCTGTTGCCGAGCCGGAAGGATTGAGCCATCGAACGGATCAGGTTCAAGAAATCAAAGGCATGGCCCCGCTCCTCCCCGGATACTTGGGTGTAATGAATGATTCGGTTCTCACCGAGGATCATTTTGTATTTCAATGCGGTGCGTGCCTGATCATAGGAGTCCGGGATATCCGTATATCGCTCTGTTTTCTCCCCCATACCAACGGTTATGGTCAGCTTCAGATGCTGCTCCACCCACTGGCGGGTCTGCTCAAGCAGCGTGACCACATGCTGTGCTGCGTCCTGGTCATCCGCCATCGTCATCACGCCCAGCTTCGAAGCGGATATCCATTCTGTCCAAGCACTCGTTTCCTGCCCGGCTGCAATTTCTTGAACGACGCTTTTGAGGGCAAATTTGATCAAATACTGGTCCTGCTGCGGGTACTGCTCGCAGAACAATGGATATTTATCGATTTCGATGACATTGACGATCTGTGATTCGGACAAGTCCGGCAGTCCCATGACGTCCCGCTGCTCATTCCACTGCTCCATATGGGACGGGTACTGCCCCTCCATCAGCTGCTGGAACAGATACGCTCTGCGCAGCAGCAAATCCTCCCGATGCTGCTGTTGAAAGCTGCTCGCCTGTTCCAGCATACTTTCGAGTGCCGATTCGATAAATGCGAACTCATCCTGTTTGCTGTTATGGATCAGCGCGCTCGTTTTAGACTGTGAATAGTTATGAATCCGGGACACGATGGCTTCAATCGGCTTATAGTTTCGGCGCGTAACCACTACGATCCAGACGACCCCGGCAACGCACATGAGCAAGCCAACAATAAACCAGATATTGTACAGCTGGCTGACGATACCGACCACTCTGCCTTGGGTAAGACCTCCCTCATATACCCACCCGGTATAAGGCGAAATCGCCTTGGAGACAAGCTCCCCACTCTCTGCCATGGAGGTACCGGGGAGCATGGACTGCCCCTGCGTATCCTTCATATGAATGAAACTAACATCGGGATTTACCATGCCCTGAATCATGTTTTGTATGGCGTCCACCTTGATATTAACGGCAATAACGCCTTTCCCATGGGTAACGAAGGGTGCATCTCGCACCAGGGTCACCACATGCTGCATACTGTTGAAGCTGAACTCCCGGAAATTCCGCATCGCACTCCACTTTGCTTCACTATTGACCTGGTCCAAATAAGGCTTGAGAAAGTCATAATCCGCATAATCCTGCAAGTTGAACGAGGACGAAGTACTCAACACGAACTCATCCTGGGTCCGCACGAGCACCATGGAATCCACAAGCGGATTGGACACCTTGAACTGCTTCATGGCCTTCACCGCCTGCATGTTCAAATAGACGTTGTCCTGATCCTCATGATTGAAAAATCCCGACATATCGGGGTTGAACAACAATTCCTGCACGAGCAGCTGATCGATGGCCTTCAGCGAGTTGTCCACCGAACGCATCGCCTGATGAATCATCGTTTCATTTGCCTGAATCGCACCTTGCCGAGACTGTTCCCCGAGCATCTGGAAAAAGACAAAAAACACAAATGAAATCACGATAAAGAAGACCGGCATATACGATAAAAGCTGACGGTAAAACCACGCTTTTCTTCCCATAGGCATCCCCCTAAAGCGAATAATTCCTTATCTCATCGTCGATTTGAAGTAATTTCATCATAGAAGAATGAGCGGAGTTTACCAACACTTTTTTAAAGAGCGGAAGAAAAACAAGTCTAAAGCATCACGACTTCCATAGCATGGACGTGGTCATTAAACATATGTGATTTGAAAGCAATGAAGGGAGTTAACAAATTCAAAAACTATTTGATTTTATGTTACATAATCTTGAAAAGACTATTTGTACTCCTCTTATAGATTTTTAACAAGTGCACAGCCGGCTGATCATGCGCTTGAAGAACACGAACAATCATCTTATCCTCCTTTTGAAGAATAGTGCATATACACGTCTCTTAAGTTACCTGCTTTATAATATGGATACTCCATCTTCTGCTGAACTTGAAGAACTGTCTCCTTGGTCGTCAACATTTCGACCAAGTATAGCCCCAAGTCGATGGAAGCCGTAACCCCCGCACCAGTTACCGTATTACCATCACGCACAACACGAGCAGAAATCACTTCCGCACAATAAGGAGCCAGTAAATCATATGCTGATGAGTTGGTAGTAGCCCTTTTCCCATTCAGGAAACCAGCTGCGCCCATTAGCAAAGCCCCAGTACAAATAGAAATCTTATACGGTACAAGTTCCGCTGTCCGAACCCAGCTCATGAAATCCTCATCAAATCGAAGCGTTCTGGTTGATAAGCCCCCAGGGAAAAACACTAAATCAAATTCACCTAAATTAGGCAACACCGCATCGGACTTCATTTTAAGCCCCCGGTCATCCGTGATCTCCGGCCTGTCTGCACAAAACGTCCATGATACGTTTTCCTTCGCTTTCAGGATCGCTAGCCAGGTCACTGCTTCATAAAATCCAGCTAAGTCCATGCTTGTCATTCCATCGAATAACACAAACGCTATTTTCATCGCCGCTACCAGTCCTTTCATTCCTTGAAAAATAAATAAAGCGCTTGATCAAAAGATCAAACACTTTGCCCAGGCGTACGGCATATAAAATATGTGCTTCCTCGTGGTTCAATCCACTTTTACGCCAGTCACACATACCAGATTTTTAATACTTAATATACATGATCTTTGTTCACATTGTAAATATATGGATTAAAGTAAAGAAGGAGCACCTGCCGCAGCAAACTGCTCCTTGTATATTGACATACATCTCCCGTTAGTTGAGGAAACCATGCCCTGCCAGTAATCAAAACATAACCGTTGACGATCCTTAGTCCTCTTGGAGAGAATTATGTCCTGTAAAACCCTCTTGGATCTTTTTCATTCTTTCAAGGTGTGGTTTCAACTGCCGTAGTATCTCCGCTTTATGTGACTCTATTTGATCTTGGAAAAACATGTGATGTGCGTCATCCTTAATCGACGTAATCGTTTCGTTTAACGCGCGGAGCTCAGTCGCCAATGAGCGCAAGGTTTCTCTAGTCTTGGCGTCTATTGTTTTAGGATTAGACTTCCAATACAAATAGCTTATATGGTATAACGGTGGCCATGTCCTTGCCTGAGTTGCAAGATAAAACATATCCTGCTGCATATTCGTTGTCATTGCCGTATTATTAACTGAAAGCTGAGGAACAGCATTGTTTCTGAAGGTATCGCTAAATTCAATGATTGTTAACAGTTGCTCATCGATTTCTTCCGCTTGGATCTTCGCCTTATCGATCAATTGCCGAATCTTAGCAGGATCTTCATTTTCCTTCGACTCACTAATTGCCATTAAAGTGTCAGCAAGCGGATTCATTTCAGAAGCGTGCTTTACTAAATAGACAAATGCCGAGTCGTTCTTCTGCTGATACAGTGAATAGAGGTCATTGTATTTTACAGATGATTGGTTTTCCAAATGTTTGTACATCGCAGCGTTTATTAATATGTAAATAATAAGTATTAGTACGTAAATCTTTATGTGCTTGGGCAAAGGGGACTTCCTTTCTGAAACATTTAATTGTCCTGGTAGCGTAAAACATTCAAAAGAATAGTTTAGCATGGAATTCATCACCCATAAATGGATAATATATTCCACTAAACTGCCCGTTTGCTTTAATGGGATGCCAAGATGGATTGACCTTAGGCAACCTTGTTATCGGGCATGTATTCACTTTCTCCTGAACTTACTTATTAATCATTCAATAATGAAAGAATTTGTACATCTTTCGCCTACAGGCCTGATTTTCATCAGGATACAATGGAAGCTATCAATAGGCGAGAGGTGATTAATCATGAATGCACAAACGGCACAGCCGGTGGGCAAGGCCAAGCTGGACAAGAATATGAAAGCGGTTGCCAAAACACTCAAAGGGCGCTGGAATGCTCCGTTAGCCGGCTACCTGTTCATCGCTCCCTGGCTGCTGGGCTTTCTTATTTTACAGCTGTGGCCCATTATCCAGTCCTTCTATTTATCCTTCACCGAGTATTCGCTGCTGGAGCCGGCCCGCTGGATCGGACTTGAGAACTACCAGGATATCGCTCACGACCGGCTCTTCTTCAATTCGCTGAAGGTGACATTTCTGTACGTGATCGCTTCCGTGCCGCTGAAACTGCTGGCCGCGCTGGCTGTAGCCCTGCTGCTGAACCGGAACATCCGGGGCATATCCTTTTACCGGACCATCATTTACCTGCCCTCTCTGATCGGCGGGAGCTTGGCGGTGGCCGTGCTGTGGCGCAATATTTTCGGTTTGAACGGCTTCATTAATCAGCTCGTGATTTGGGTCGGGATCGCCCCCAAAAACTGGATCGGCACCCCCTCCACCGCCCTCGGCACCCTGGTGCTGCTGACGGCCTGGCAGTTCGGTTCATCGATGATTATTTTCCTTGCCGGTCTCAAGCAAATCCCAAGTGAGCTGTATGAGGCCGCCTCCGTGGACGGGGCCTCGCCGCTCCGCAAGTTCATCCGGATTACCCTGCCCATGTTATCCCCGGTCATCCTGTTTAATCTGATCATGGGCATCATCAACGCATTCCAGATGTTCACATCGGCTTTTGTTGTCACGAATGGAGGACCGGTCAATTCAACCGAGATGTTTGCCCTGTTCCTGTACAATAAAGCCTTTGGATCCCTGCAGATGGGCTACGCCTCGGCCCTGGCCTGGATATTGCTCGTTATTATCGGCATCGCCACGGCGCTTAATTTTGTCGCGTCCAAATACTGGGTCTTCTACGAAACCGAAACGGAGGGCCGCAAATGACAGGTTCACATAATAAACAAAACTGGCTGGTCCATGTAGTGATGATTGCATTCTGTTTCGTGATGTTTTATCCCGTGCTTTGGTGGATCGGAGCCTCCTTCAAATCAACACCGGAAATCAGTCTACCCACCCTGTTCCCTAAAGTATGGTTGTGGCAAAATTATACGGAAGGCTGGATGGCACTGCCCAAGTATACATTTACACGCTTCTTTATGAACAGCCTCATGCTCAACGTGGCGACCACAATCATTCATGTCATTTCAGCCAGCCTGGTGGCTTTCGGCTTCGCCAGGCTGACCTTCCCGCTGAAGGGGTTATGGTTTTCCATCCTGCTCATGACCCTGATGCTTCCGGGACAGGTCACGCTCATCCCGCAGTATACGATGTTCCATTCCTTCGACTGGATCAATACCTATCTGCCGCTGATCGTCCCGTCAGCCATGGGCGGAGCCTTCTTTATTTTCCTGATTGTCCAATTCATCCGCGGCATTCCGCGGGAGCTCGATGAGTCAGCGAAAATCGACGGCTGCTCCTGGTTCGGCATTTATCTGCGCATCATCATGCCGCTGACCCTGCCGGCACTCATCACCGTTACGATCTTCTCGTTTATTTGGGGCTGGGACGAATACTTTGGGCCGCTGATTTATCTGAATACCGTGGACAAGTATACTGTCCCGCTCGCGCTCAGGATGTTCATCGACTCCCAGTCGGCCGTTCCGTGGGGGCAGCTGCTTGCCGTATCCCTGCTCTCCGTGCTCCCGCCGGTGATCATTTTCTTTCTGGCGCAAAAGCATTTCGTGGAAGGGATCGCCACAACCGGGCTGAAAGGTTAAGTTTCAGAGCGGTAAACGGATACTGTGCCGTGTTCTTTCAGCTCTTCTTCAGGCAGCGGTCAAGACGGAGAGGTTCAAGCATCCGGCTTCCGCCAACCAACATGGACATTGAGGCAGCAGCGTGAATGCAGAGTCCTCATGGCTTCCAAGGGGAGGGAAAAACGCATGAATCCGTTTCGCACGTTCCGCATCGATTACGTTTTTTTCTTCAGCTTTGCCGGTTTTATCGCGGTTCTCATCACGATTATGATGATTGTCAGCTATCGATTTTCGGCAGATGAGCAGGCGGACAGCGCCTCCATGTACCAGCAGGCGGTGCTGCAGCAGCTTAACAAGCAGCTTACCGACCAGATGAGCGCTGTGGAGCAAACCTCGCTGGCCGTGTCCATCAACTCCCCTCTGGTCAACTATATAACGATGAAAGGAGATTATTATGCACGCAAGAAAGCCAGCGACGAGCTGAACCGGGATTATTTGGCGCCGATGCTGAACAGCTCGCGCTCCATGTTTTCCTTTCAGATTTATATGAAAGATCCGCTTCAGGTTGATCCCAACGCCAACATTCAATACCTCCCGCTCGCCTCGGCCAGAGGAGAGAGCTGGTATCCGGCCGTCGACAAATCCGATTTTCTCTGGATCGGCCAGCGCGAGGTCGGTTCGCCGCAGGGAAAGCAGCAGGTGATCAGCTTCGTCCGGAAAATCACCACGCTGGACGGAGTAAACCGGGGAATTTTGATCATCAATGTTCGGGTTAAATTTTTGCAGGAAATTCTGACGGAAGACAACTCCTCGGCCAGTCGGCTGCTGCTCGACTCCGGCGGCCGGATGATCATGCACACCCGGATTGCTCCGCCCCCCGGGGAAATCGACGCCATCCTGGAGCGGGTCAGCGGGGACGCCGGCCATGCGCATCAGTTGTTGGCCGCCGCCGGCTCGCTCCCGGAGAAGGACATGCTCACCGTGTGGTCACGGACGTCCCCCGGCAGCTGGATGCTGGTGGAGCTTACGCCCTGGAAGGAAATCACCAGCGGGAGTGTCCGCCTCGCGTGGACGATGGCCGTGGTTGGAGCCGCCGCCATATTGCTGTCCCTGTTCTTCACGTTGTTCCTTTCCCGAAATTTCACACGGCCGATTCGGAAGCTGGTTCAGCTGATGCAGGCGTTCAATCCCGGGAAAGGCGGGCAGCCGCTGCCGACGGAATACCGCAACGAATTCGGCAGCCTGTTCAGCGGCTACCGCAAGCTCACCGAGCGGATCGAAACGCTGTATGCGTCGCTGGAGCAGCACTATAAAGCGCAGCGCGAAGCGGAGATCAAGGCGCTTCAAGCGATGATTAACCCCCATTTTCTCTACAATACCCTGGACCAGCTGAACTGGATGGCGCTTGAAGCCGGACAGGAGAAGATCAGCCACGTACTCGAGCTGATGGGGCAGATGTTCCGCATCGGACTGTCGGGCGGTGAATCCATGATTTCGATTCAGGAAGAGCTTCTGCACGTTGAATGCTATCTGAAAATCCAACAGTTCAAGTGGGGTGAAGGATTGGTATGGCACTTCGATTGCCCGGAGGATTTGCGGCAGCTGATGATTCCGAAACTGACCCTGCAGCCCTTTGTGGAAAATGCCGTTATGCACGGTTTTCATGGCAAACGCCAGGGCCGGATCCATCTGACTTGCGCGGAAGAGGACCGAGGCATCCGGATTCGGATTCGGGACGACGGCATCGGGCTGAGTGCCGACTGGAAAACGCGCAAACGCCATCCGACGGGCGGATATGGCATCCGCAACGTGACGGAGCGCATTCAGGTTTATTTCGGTCCGCCCTTTGGCGTTTCGCTTCGAAACCGTACCGATCCGTCGGGCACCGAAGCGGAGATCTATTTGCCAAGGCTAAATCAGCAGTGGGATCAGGATCAGGAAGGGGGAGGAAACCATGTGGACCATCGCTATCGTGGATGACGACCGGCAAGTGCTCGGCGGCATGTCCCGGCTGATTCCCTGGGAGCAGCTCGGAGTTCGGCTCGTCTTGGAGGCCATGGATGGTGAAGAAGGACTTCGGCTGATTGAAACAAGCCAACCCGACATCGTCATCACGGATATTTACATGCCGGTGATGAACGGTCTCGACATGATCGAACAGCTCCGTAAGCAGCAGTATGCCGGCAAAATCATCATTTTAAGCGGGTACTCGGATTTTGATTACGCTCGTAAGGCGCTTCGGCTTCAGGTTGACGATTATTTGCCCAAGCCGGCCTCACCAACCACGATCCGCGAGGTGCTGCAGCGTGTTACCCGCGAGCTTGCGGAACGCCGTGCGCTGGAAAACAGAGAGCGGGAGCTTCAAAACCAACTCATGGAGTATGAGCCGTATCTGGAAAGGGAATGGGGCAAATCCATCCTCATCGGAGGGACCTCCTCCCCGCTGACGGATCCCTCCCGTATGCTGGAGCGGCTGGGCTGGAAGAATGCCCAATTCATGATGCTGGCCTTAGAAATCAAGCGCCAGGGACGCATGGAAGGCATCTCCGTCCGGGACTGGCACCTGTTCCGTTTCGCCGTAGGCAATACGGTGGAAGAGCTGGCCGGGCAGGATGGGCTGCGCAGCTATTTCCTGGAGCTGCACAGTCACCACATGGCACTACTGCTGTATAAGCCCCTCACCTGGCCGACAGAGGCGTTCCGCTCGGAAGTTCTGGCGCTGGCAGGGCGAATCATTTCGTCCGTGCATCGATTCCTCAAGGTCAAGCTGCACATCGGTGCCGGTCTTCGCAAGGACGACTGGCTTGCCATCTCCGACTCCACCGAAGAAGCGTTTCAAGCACTCGCCGAGCGGCACGAACCGAATGTCGCCCATCCCTGGGTCTACGTATATAGCGAAGGCGGCTTCCGGCGTACAGCGCCGCGGAACGTACGGCCGGTGCGATTTTTCCAGGAGATGACCGACGCCGTGCGCACCTTCGATGAGCCCAGGGCGCTGCTGGCGCTGGACGACTTCTTCCGCAAAGACGGCGGCGCGGCTCAGCTCCAGCCCGATGAGCTTGCCGCCATCGGAACCCAGCTGTTCGCCATCCTCTCCTTTACCCTGTACGAGTCCGGCATTCGGCTTGACGATGAGCTATCTCTCGCGGACTTAACCAAAGAACAGGAGCAATTGGAAGATGCCCAGCAGTGGAAAGCATGGGTAGCGGAAAAAGTGAAACGAATCTGTTCGCGTTACACGCCCAATGAAAACCTCAAGCATAAGGAAACGGTCGATTATATCATCCAATACATTCATGAGCATTACGCCGAGAACATCCATCTTCAGGATGTGGCCGATCAGGTTTATATCTCCAAAAACTATCTCAGCACCTTATTCCGCCAGTTTACAGGCGAAACCTTTGGCGATTATCTAACCAGGGTTCGAATGGAAAAAGCCAAGAGCATGGTGCTTGAGAAAAAGCTGCTGATCGCCGAAATCGCCGAGCGGGTCGGTTACCGGAATGTTCCGTACTTTACCACCCTGTTCAAAAAGCATACCGGACGCAGTCCCACCGAGTTCCACAAGGCCTAAACGAAGGGTCGCGTTTATTCCTGGCGTCTGAGCATCTCCCCCATCATTCGATCATCGTAAAATACTGAAATGATTTGTTGATTTGTCCCCTACGAGAAGAGCCTTGGACTTGGTACGGTAAAGGAAGAAGAAGATTCGTTATTTAAGGGAGGTTCATCCGATGAGAAAATCTTGGCACCGTCTCGCCGTCGGCGCAGCGGCCGTGCTGTCACTGTCCCTGGTTCTATCCGCCTGCAGCGGGATCAAGAAGGAAGAAGCCGGATCCGTGGAGTCGGGAGACGGCAAATCCATCAAGCTCCGGATCATGTGGTGGGGCTCTCAGGCCCGGCATGACGCAACTTTGAAAGCGCTTGATTTGTACTCTGAAAAGCACCCGGGCATTACGTTCGAACCTGAGTATCAGTCGTTCGACGGGTATCAAGACAAGCTGTCGACCCAGTCGGCGGGGAAAAACACGCCGGATATTTTCCAAATGGATGCCGCCTGGTTCAACGATTGGGCGTCCAGCGGACGGCTGGAGGATCTCGCCTCCATTCCGGCGGACGATATCGATAAGGTGCTGCTCGAGACAGGCACCTACCAGGGCAAACTGTACGCGATGCCGCTCGGCAACAATGCCTGGGGCATGGTGTACAACAAGACGATGATGGACAGCCTCGGCGTTCAGCCGCCGAAGACATGGGACGAATTTTTTGCCATGGCGCGCGACCTGAAGCCAAGGCTGGCCAAGGACCAATACCTCACGCGGGACCTTACCGCGGACGGCGCCTTCTATATGTCGTATCAGCTGAGCATGGGCAAAGGCTTTTCCATGAGCAAGGACGGAAAATTCCATTATGACGAGGCTACCTGGAAGGATTGGATGAACAAATGGGCGGAGCTGCGCAAGGACAACCTCGTGACCCCCCCTGACGTAACCGTATCGGATAAAGCGCAGGACGCACAAATGGACCTGCTCATCCAGGAGAAGATTCTGCTTCGAGGCGCGCATGCCGCGGAGTTCGGCGGAACGGATGCCTTAAAACCCGGCGTGATGGCGTTAACGGCCCAGCCGAGGGGAACGCAGGCGGGCGGCTGGCTGAAAGCCTCCATGTACTGGAGCGTCAGTCCCAACAGCCAATATAAAGAGGAAGCGAAGAAGTTCATCGACTGGTTCGTCAACAGCGAGGAAGCCGGAGAAATTTTGGGTACCTCACGCGGGATTCCGGTCAACAAAACCGTAGCCGATACGCTCCAGCCCAAATTTACGGACGTCGATAAAAGCTCCCTGAGACTAATCAACGAGGTGTCCAAGGACGGCGCCGCGTTTGACCCCGGCCCCGGGAATAAGGGCGGCTGGGCCAACTTCACGAAGGAGTACGACAACATCACGCAGTCGATCATGTTCGGTAAACTCAGCATCGACGAGGGCTGGGACCAGATTGTCAAATTGAGCAAAAGCCTGGAGTAATCCATGCCGAAAAGCTGCTGCTATAATTTTGGATAGAAACCGTCATCGAAGCGGTGGCACGCCAAAAAGCACCTGAAGGAATCGGGTGCTTTTTTCTCGTTTTTATTTTTACAAATCTGAGTAGCATCTCGCAAAAAATCGTCTGCAATTCGTTCTGCCTGTATAACTGTCTTTTGAATATGGACTCACGTCATTCACCAGTACATATCCCAATCTTTAAAGACCCTCACCAACGCCTCGAAATAGAAATAGTCCCCCCAAATGCAGCATTCGTCGATGCCGTTGCCAAGCGGCTTTCCGTAGACCGCATGCTGCAGAATGCCGTTGGATTCAGGGAGCGTTGCCGTCGTATATCCATCGCTTAAAGACGCCAGGATGCGCAGTGCCGCGTTCTCGTATGTACGGCGCTGCGGATGCGAGAGCGGTACATGCTTGGCCAGCTCCAGCATTCCGCATACCGATATGGCGGCTGCCGAGCTGTCCCTCTCTTCCTGCCCTTCGGTGAATATCAAATCCCAATAGCACACATCATCCTCCGGCAGCCGATTCAAATAGTAATTCGTGACTCGCTCGGCATCATGCAGCCGTGTTTCTTCCTTCGTATAGGCATAACTGAGCGGCATACCGTAAATGGCCCAGGCCTGACCGCGGGACCAGCACGAATGATCCGCATATCCTTGGGACGTTTGCCCAAACCTTGGTTCTCCGCTCTCGACATCCATATAATACGTGTGATACGTTGAGGAATCCTCGCGGATCAAATATCGAGCGGATTGCTGTGCATGGCTTATGGCGGCGCGCCGATACTCCGGTTTGCGGGTTTCCTCCGTCGCCCAATAGAGCAAAGGCAAATTCATGCAGCAGTCGATGATCATTCGGCCGCGCTGTGACGGCCTGTCTAGCTTGCCCCAAGCCTGAATGATCCCGGCTTTCTCGAAATACCGCTCCATCAGCAGGTCTGCTGCGGCCAAGGCAATCCGTCTCGCTTCTTCATTCCCGGTCAGCTTATAAGCGGCAACGCAGGACAGGGAATACAAAAATCCCAGATCATGCGTCTCCGTGGCGATGCGCTGCTCCACGCGCTCCTTATAGCTGTGGAGCTGAAGCTCCGCTATCGACCGGTACTTCGTTTCCCCCGTGACCTCATAAGCAAGCCACAGCATTCCGGTCCAGAAGGACGATGTCCATTCCGTATTGCCGATTGGCTCATAAATATGATTGCGGCTTGCAGGAGATGGAAAATGGTCCGAAAATGTGTCTAAATTCTCATCGATCTTATCCAGCACGAATTCGATGGCGGCTTCGGTCCTTTGCCGCGTCCATATCGTTGCCTCGCCGTATTTTAAAGGTTCCCGGATCGCTTCCATGGCTAATTGGCCACTCCTCTCCTCGTTTAAGCGTTACTGCCCGCTTGCGCTCACCCGATATTTGCCAGGGGTCACCCCCTCCAATTTCTTGAATGCCCGGATGAACACAACATCATTGGTATAGCCGACCAGTTGGGCCAGCTGCGCATTGGTCAGTTCCGATTGCTCCATCAATGTCTTCGCCTTCTCAATCCTCGCACGGGTAATATAATCGGTGATATTGCATCGATTCATCTTTTTGAAGAAACTCGAGATATACTGCGGCGTCATGCCGAAATGGTCGGCAATCATGCCAAGTCCTAAATTATAATCGGTTAAATTCCTGTCGATGAATGCCATCATATCCTGCTGCAGCTGGATGCTGTGATCGCTATGCTCCGTATGAAAGAGACAGGTCAGTTTGTCATATAACCGCTTGGTCTCGGCCTGCATTTCATCACTTGTGGAACAACCGAATATGTGTTTTACGGGATCAAAGCTCGGGCCCAGCAGGCTTTCATGATCCGTGTTCGTCAAGTTCAGTATTTTCAGAAAGGTGCTAATGATATTGAAGAACAAGCATCTTCCCAGTTCCGGGGTCATCCCCGCCGATTTAAAGTTCATCGTATAAATATTGTCCAGCAGCTTAGCGACATTTTCCGTATCGCCGCCTCTCACATGGTTGACAAGCTGCGTCTCGAATTCGATCGGATAGTAATAATGATGCTTGATGTCGCGAACATGCCCGAAGTGAATGATCGAATTTCTTCCGCTGAACATACGGTAATCCAGGGCGGCCATGGCTTCGAGATAAGCGCTGCCGATCGTTCCGTTTCCTGTGTGTACGCTGCTGACGGCAATCGTCACGGAAATATGGAAACGGTCCTCCAGTACCCGGAGCAATCGCTCTGCAATCTCATGAAGAAAGAGCTCGGCTTCCGCCTCCTCAACCGGATGGAAATTAACCAGGATCGCTACCCGGTCGCGTTCCATATCGACGGCGAATCCCTGGTGACCCGAATTTGCGATATCCGTGCCGATATTCGAGATAATAAACCGAATTTGCGTCCAACCTTGCTCGGATGGCTCCGGCGACAACCTTGTAATATCCACGGCTTGAACAATGATTACGGCAAACTTGTCGGACTCGAAGCGGATGCCCATGGTCGCTAATGTCGGACCCCCTTGATCCCCTGCATGATCCGGATCGATGTACCCCCGAATGAGCCTTGACAGAAAATCAGCGCGGATGACGGGCGTCTGCCTGAACAGTCGCTCCCTCAGATGCCGCTGCTCAACGAGCGAGCCTTCGATCGTTTGCAATATGAAATCATATTCGTTCGCGGCCGGCTTATCCTGAATCGGCTTTCCTTGAAGAATGGCATCCACCACCCGTTTGACGGGACTGTATTGTCGGTATGCAAACCAACAAGCAACGGCCGCTCCTGCGACAAGCGATACGACAAACACCGTCAGCGCCATTCTCTTCAGTTGTGCTACTCGTTCCATGACACTGCCCATCGGCATGACGGACACATATTGCCAGCCGGCCTCCTTGGATTCCGTAAAGGTTACCATGCTGTCCGTGCCATTTAATGCTGTCTTGAACAATCCCGACGGACCGGCCAATCTTTCCGTCACCTGCGCGGACAGCCCCGAGCCCGACGAGCTTGCAATCACGCCCCGTTCCTTATCGAGGATATAAATCTCGCTGTCGTTGGCGGACTCGATTTGGCGGAACATCTCTTGAAGCTGCTGTCCATCGATCATAATAACCAGCGTTCCGCGGATATTGGACACGTCATGAAGTGGAAGGGATTGCGCATAGGTAATCACATCCGCCGGGTTGCCATTTCCTTGGTTCGGGTTCTGCAGCAGCACATCGGAGGGCAGGAATGCCTTGTTGTGGTAGCTGCCAAGCATCGTACGCTTCCATGATTCAAAGTCCATATGCTCAAACCGGTAATACTTCTCGTAAAAGGTTCTGGCATCCGTCCGCAATCCAGGCTTCAGGATGACGTCTCCGGCCTGCAGATGAACATAGTAGTCTCTTACGAATCCGCTTACAAAAGATTGATAGCGATTTAAGTAATCGCGGACGAATTCTACCTGGCGGTACGCCCCTCCTTGATCGTGCCGATCAAGATTCAGCAAATAAGTTAGTTTAGAGTTAAACATGATTTGCTTAGCCAAAATATCCACTTCTTTAAGCTTGCTGTCCACGGAAAGCCGCAGCTGCTCCAGCATCGCCGAATTTGATCGTTCCGCATTGTTTTCCATCACGTTTTCCACCCGTCCATATAGAAAAAGCCCCACGGTCATAGGCAACAAAAGGATGAGCATATACGAAACGATCATGGTTTTCAAGACGCGTCCCCGGCTGCTCTTTCGCTTGCCGGGAAGAAGGCCGGGTATCGAGATCATGTCGCATTCCTCCAAGAAAATGTATGGAAACCTATTTCTTGAATCCTTCGCCGAACGGACCAGCAAACCCTTTAATCCATTCGGTCACCCAAGAGAGAAGCCCCCGTGATAAGGAATGTTTCCATTTTGGGAACAGCGGGGTATTTAAAGCACCTGAACTAATCGCACGGAACGAAGCTTCACGGCAGCTGCCTGCCAAATTTCCGGTCCAAAAGGTTTCGGCTTCGCAAGCTTGCTCGATAAGGTCAACGCATACGTGCCCGGATTCTCTATTACGATCCGCCCGATCGTTGAATGTATCTCGGTGTACGGATGCTGACAAGAAATGGAGTCGCTGACGACTTTATCCTCTCGGGGAATATAAGCAATCGTCTGTCCTGCTGCCCGTACGGTGACTTCATGATCATATTCCTGTTCCCAAACGGCATCGGATTTCTTGAAATTGACGAGGTAGACTTCATATATGCCGGACGACGCTGCCTTGAAGGTCCACTGGGCCTCGTTCATCCCGTTGCCTGTCGTTATTTCCGACAGTACAAGATCCAACTTAACAGCGCCGTTCGCCTGTTGGATAAAACCCTGATCTACATCGATCCTTCCCTCGAGTTCCAATGCAATAACCGATACATGGTCTTCTGGCGGAAGTTCAGGCAAGCGGATCCGCATCTCGTGATGGTCAGTTTCCGGCCGATAGCTCTGGTGCACAGGAAGACATGTGCTGGGATCCGTGAGCAGATATGCTTTGCTAACCGTATTTCTTACACCGTTCAATACCAATTCTTCCGCAGGCCAAAAGCGATTGTACACATGCAGGAAGAGCGTATTCTCTTTTACCGTAACCGCTCCCCATTCCAGCTCATAAGGGAACGTGCTTGCACTTGTGCCGTATACCGCCTCGCCATTTCGCTCAAGCCAGGCACCCACTTCCTCCAGGCGTTCAACCGACTTCGCCGGAATCACGCCTGTTTCCGTCGGGCCGACATTAAGCAGCAGGTTCCCTCCCTTGCTTACGATATGCACCAACTTTCGGATCAGAGCATCCGTGGATTTCCACACTTGATCCTTGGTGCTGTACCCCCACGATTGATTTAAGGTCATCGGCGTCTCCCATTCCCGCGTTTCCTCGCCTTGCATCGGGATTTCGTTGTCACCCTTGGATTGATAGTCACCGAAATCAGGCCAATGGCTTACCCTGCTGTTAATCAGGCAATCGGGTTGAAGCTCGCGGATCATGTTTACCATCGCTTCGCTCTCCTTCTTCGACAATCCCCCGGATGTATCGAACCAGAGCAGCCCGACCGGACCATATTCCGTCAGCAGCTCACGCACTTGTCCCTTCGCTTTATGGTTCCAGTAACGAAAGAACGCCTTCTTCTCCAGCTCATAGTCCCATAGATTGTTAAACGTATCGTGAAGAGCATGCGGATGATGCCAATCAATGACATGGGAATAGTAGAAACAGAGCCGGATTCCTTCCTCCCTGCAAGCCTCGGATAATTCCTTCAACGGATCCCGGCCGAATGGAGAAGCATCCATGATATTGAACGGGTCCGTCCGTGAATGGTACATGGCGAAGCCATCGTGATGTTTGGCTGTGATGACGATATATTTCATGCCTGCCCTTTTGGCGCAATTGACCCAAGCCTTGGCATCAAACTGCATCGGATTAAATTCCTTGGCGAGTTTTTCATATTCCTTTACCGGAATTTTGTTGGCATACATGACCCACTCCCCTTTGCCGAGCAGCGAATATACCCCCCAGTGGATGAACATGCCGAATTTGGCATCCTTCCACCACTGCATCCGGCTCTTGCTTTGCGTTACGATATCTAATGAGTCAGCCATCGTTCTCCTCCTATTCCTTAATGGCGCCGATCAAAACGCCTTTGACGAAATATTTTTGCAAAAACGGATACAGAAGCAGTATCGGCAATGTGGAAACGATAATCGTTGCATATTTAATGGTGTCCGCGATCGCCATCCGGTCTCCCGAGGCCTCCGTCATCATGCTGTCGGTCGTATTGGTTATGAGAATTTCCCGGAGCACGAGCTGGAGCGGGAATAGCTCCCGATCCCTCAGATAGATGAGCGCCCCGAAATATGAATTCCAGTGTCCCACGGCATACCACAGAATCATGACGGCGATAACAGGCATGGACAGCGGAATAATGATACGGAACAGAATGATCAGGTCGTTCGCCCCGTCGATTTTCGCCGATTCCTCAAGACTTATCGGAACGGACTGAAAGGCAGTCCGCATAATGATCATATTGAACGTCCCGATCATCCCGGGGATCAGCATCGCCCAGATCGTGTTCAGCATCCCCAGGTTATTGATCAGCAGATAAGTCGGAATCAGCCCGCCGCCGAAAAACATGGTGATGACGATCAGCATCATCAGGACATTTTTGAAGTACAAATTTCTGCGGGACAGCACATATGCGCCGATCGCCGTGGCCACCAGATTGATGGCCGTTCCTGCCACAACGTAGATCAGCGTGTTCCGATATCCCGTCGTAATCATCGGATTGTTAAACACTGCCTTATAGGCTTCGAAGTTAATATCAAGCGGCGCGAACAGCAGCCCCCGGTGCTGGGCCAATGAAGCGGGATCGCTGAACGAAGCGAAGGCAACATACACGAACGGATATAAGGTGACGAAGCAGAGGCCCGTCAGGATCAACGCATTCAGACAGACGAAGGTTATCTCTCCAGCGGATCGTTTGTTAGCCATGGACGACCTCCTCTCTACCACAGTTTATGTTCGCTGACCCGCTTGCTGATTGAGTTCGCGAGTACAAGCAGGATAAAGCTGACTACCGCATTGAATAATCCAACGGCGGTCGTGAAGCCGTAATCCGTCTCCAGAACCCCTCTCCTGTAGACAAAGGTCGAGATCACGTCTGCCGTTTCATAAGTAAGCGGGCTGTACATCAGCAATACTTTTTCGCTGCCAACGCTAAGCATGGAGCCCATATTGAGAATGAAAATGATGATGATTGTCGGCAGCATGCCCGGCAGCGTAATGTGCAGCATCTGTTTCCAGCGGCCTGCACCGTCCATCTTGGCCGCCTCGTACAGGGTCGGATCAATGGTGGCGATGGCAGCAAGATAAATGATCGAACCCCAGCCTACGCCTTGCCAAATGCCGGAGCCGACATATATCGTACGGAACCAGTTGGCCTCGCTCATGAACGGAATCGATTCGATGCCGAAAAAGCCCAGAATCTGATTCACCAAGCCATCTCTTGCGAGAAAATCGAACATGATCCCGGTTACCACGACGATGGATACGAAATGCGGCAAATACGATATCGTCTGAACCGTACGCTTAAACAGCCGGCTGCGGATTTCGTTCAGCAGCAGGGCAAGGATAATCGGTGCCGGAAACGCGAAGATGAGCTCATAAATATTGATCAGAACGGTATTGCGCAGAAGGCGTTCGAAATAATAGCTGTTAAAAAAATTGCGGAAATGCTCAAATCCGATCCACTCGCTTCCCCAAATACCATCGGCAATGCTGAAATCTTTGAAAGCCATCAACAGGCCGTACATCGGTCCATAGTGGAAGACGGCATAGTATAGAATGACGGGAAGCGCCAGTATGTAGACGTATTTGTTCCGTTTCAAATCGTTCGCAATCGTTGTCCATTTCCCTTTGCGATGCTCGAAGGGATACTCCTGGGTTGCTGACAATCAAATCCCTCCCTCCAAATCAATTTATATGGCGCCAAGAGCGGCGGAGTCTGCATGTTTCCGCCGCTTCAGGACGTTTACCGTTTACCGTTTACCGCTTACCATAGCGCTCCAAGGCTTTCTGCTGTATTTCCAGAGCTTCGGCAAGACCCATGGATTCAATGGTTTTCACATACTTGTCAAACTGATCCAACGGCTCGGCGCCCATAACGAACTTCAAGTACATCTCGTCCTTGTATGTGTTGATGTCCGTCATGATGGAAGCGTAGCGGCTGCTCTCGGATTGGGTCGGCGTCGTGCGCGGCATTTTCTTCTCCATGGTCGGCTCTGCCCAGATGATCTTGGACTCCAGCTGATCCGGCTCGGTCGTATATTGTTGATCGAACCGAATATCAAGCATGAACGGCCCGCTGAAGGTTGCGCGGTTGTGCTTGGACATGGACTGGATCACCGGCAGTCCGGAAGGGTCCTTCAATACTTCGGGCTTAAATATCGGCTTGCCGTCCTCCATCGCATAGCTGACGCCCTCTTTTCCGAAGTTAAACAACAGGGTGCCTTCCTCGGAATAGCCGTAATCCAGCCACTTCACCGTTTCAATCGGGTTTTTGTTGCTGGTGGTAACCGCTGCCCCGATTCCGTTAAAGGCATGGTCCTTATATCCCCAGATCTGCTTGTCGCCCTTGTTCATCACAGGGTAGGGGGCTGCCACCAGTCTGAAGTTCGGATCTTTATCCTTCATGAGCGTTCCATACTTGCCAATCCCGCTGCCGGTGTATAGAATCGCTGATCCGATCTGCCCGCCCGTAATTTTCGCCTCCAGCATTTTCTCATCGGTCGTCGCAAAGTCTTGATCCAGCAAGCCTTCCTTGTACCACTGGTTCATGAGCGTCAAGAACTCCTTAAACCTCGGGTCCGTCGGGCCGTATTTAACCTGACCCTCCTCTTGGTAAAACCCGGCATTAATACCCCATGCCCCGAGAAAAGCGGTCGTTGTATCGACATCTCCTTTCGTCAGATACAGGGGAATCTCATCCGCCTTGCCATTGCCGTTCAGATCTTGCTCCTTAAAAGCCTTCAACACGTTGTACCATTCATCAATCGTTGTTGGCATCGAAAGTCCCAGCTTATCCAGCCAATCCTGCCGGATCGTCGGCCCGAGAAATACCTTAAGCTTGTCGTCGGTGCGGAGAAACGGGAACACATAGATGCTGCCGTCATCGGTCGTAATTTCCTTCTTCCACTCCGGATGCTCCTCGAGCACCTTTTTAAAGTTCGGGGCATATTGGTCGATCAAATCATTGAGTTTGATGATTTTACCGTCCTTGATCGCCTTCTCCGGTCCCCCCGGATAACCGGCCCATGAATATTCGATCACATCCGGGAGTTTATCCGAGGTCATCATGAGGTTGAACTGCTCCGTCGCCTGCTGGCCCTGCGGAGGATGCTGAAAATCCACTTTCACCCCGGTGATCCCCTCCAGTTCCTTATAAGCCTCGATTTCGTTGTAACTCTTCATCGTAGCGGACACCTGGCTAACGATTTGCACCCAATACGTCAGTTCCGATAGAACCGGAGGAGATTCCGGGTCCTTCGATGCCTCCGGTTGTTCCTTGGCAGGGCCGCCGCAGCCTGCCGCTGATATGGCCATGGTGGCGGCAAGCAAAACAATCCAGAATACTTTAAGCCTGTTGACCTTCATTATCATTTGCCTCCCTTTTCATTTGCTTGTTGTGTGAACTTCTGGTTGTTAAGCACCACCTTACTGAACATTTTGGCGATTGAACACTGCCGTGTTTTCTAATTGTGCAATATATTTTTAAGGCAGTACATTGTCTATATTTAATCTCGGACTGACTTATTTCATGATGGATGGTCATTACAGAAAGGAAGGGCGGCCGCAACGGCCGCCCTTTCATCCATGTAAGCTGCTAGGAAGCCGAGCTGCGGCTTCGGATGTAGTCAATGTCTCCAAGAAGAAGCTCTGCGAAGCCGGAATCGATATGCTTGCCCTGCTGCGCCTTAATGGCGTGCTCCAGCGAAGTCAGCGCATCTTCGGCGGCTTCGCTTCCTGCCGGCTGCTGCTGGAGATCCGCGATTTTGGCTAATAAGCTTCGGGTGATGCCCTGGTTATCGATCCAGCCCTTCTCTTCCCCCGCGGTAACGATATCGTCCAGATGATCCCGATTCACAACGACTTCGAAGGGATACTCGCGAACGGTGACGTTCCCGGCTGCATCTTCTGCCGTTATGCGCAGGGTGTGCGGTCCGGCTGACAGCGTTAACGGCTCTCTAACCAGCGTTTCGGAAGCTTCCTTGCCATCCAATTCCAAGCTGAAGCCGGATACGCCGCTTAATGTGTCCGTGATTTGAGGTGAAATGGTGAAACGCTCGGTTTGGTATACCGATTGGGCAACGGTCGCCGTAATGGCCGGCCCCGTCCGGTCGATCTTCACCGTCTTGGAAGCTTCGTCGCTTCTCACACCCGACATAGCGGCCGCGCGGGCATATACGATGGTCTCGCCTTCCGCTTCCACGAGGATAGGTGCCGTGTAATCCGTCCATTTGCCTTCGGATCCGATCTTATACTGGCTTCGCATGCCCGCCGCTTCAGCTTCCGCTGTCATGGTAACGGTGACCTTCACCGATTCACGGTTCCATTCGGTTCCCGTGTCGGCCTTGATCTCGGGTGGAGCACTCAGCGTATGCGTCTCCCGCAGCCGCCACAGCTCCTGCGTAGGCATCGGCAGATTCAGGGCGTCCACGCGGGAACGAACCTCTTCTTTGGAATACGGCAGTGCCCATTTGTCAAAAAACTCCGTCAGGTTCTCGCCTGCGATTGTGGATGCCATGACCACAAACGTATCGATCTCCTCTTGATTCGTCGCGGGCAGCTCCGTCGCCGGCAGCTCCCGGTAGGCCTGATGAAGCTCAGCATAAAAGTCCCATCCGTAAGCCAGGGAAAGCTGGCGGAACATTACGAGATAGCCGAAAAGATCCAGCTGGCCCGAGCTGCCGAACGACTTGTTCGGTATATCGCTTTCGATATAATCAAATGCTAAATCATAGAAATCTTTCCCATCGGCGTTGCGAATCAATAAGTTGCTGCTGTTGCCGAATTTCTCTTGGATGTATAGGGAGTAAATATTAACCGTGATTTCACCTGTCACGTTCCAGTTCCAGGCTCCTTGCTGATATTCGTGGCCGGTCTCGTGCCAGAAGCCCCAGCCTCCCTGGGTTACTCGGGATATGTCCACGGCGTGACCCGCTGAAGGATCGATGTGGAACATGATCGGATAGCCGGCATGCATATAACCCGCACTGATCTGACGATCCGCAACGTAACGGAATGGAAGGTCGATACTCTTATGCCGCAGTGGTTGATTCGGGGAAAGCCCCGCGACTTCCTCGGTGTAGTCCACGATCGCGTCCCACTTCTCCACTAATTGCTGTGGATCTCCAAGCTGCCTGATATACTCGGACGGAAGCGTCAGGATCACTCTGCGCCCTTGAAGCTCTGCCCATGGAGCGGGATGATGCCGAATCGTATCTTCCCATTCAGTCGAAGAGGTCTCACCAAGGATATAATACGGAGCGCGAACTCCGCCGCTGATTTCAATATCCTTCGCAACGCCCGGCTGCGGCTTGGTCGGAATCAGGTAAATCAGGCCGCCATAAGGGCTGCGGATCCGGTTCTCGCCCGGAAGGAGCGGCTTCCGCTGTGTGATGACAGGAGGTCGTTCCCATTCCGTTTTACTTGTCAAATTATCCGTGTGAGCCCCTACCTGCACATCTAAATTCTGGGTGCCTTCAGGAACATGAATCGTTACCCATTCTCCGGCCGGTGCGTATAACCCCGTGCTGATCCAATTCTTCGGAACCGTCCCTTGGCGTAAATAGTCAAAGGTTGAATAATCAAAATTCACGTGAACGGATTGTCCCGACACTCGCGGCGCGTCCCCCGGAACGGTTCCGGGAAATTGATCGGCATAAGGGGATTTGGGGGCCGTCAGGTCATTGCCGATCCGTCCCAATTGAAAAGCTAACAATGCGCTGGTATAGGGCGCTTTGGAACGGTCGAGCGGAAACGTAAGTTGGGACTCTAAGTCGCTGGCATCCTGCTCGATCACAGCATATAGCGGACTTTGCGGGGAGATGCTGCTGACGGTTCCACCGGTCACCGAAGCGATGACTTGCAGCTTCTTGTCAGCGCCGGCGCCAGGCCGTCCGACGTTCACCTGATCCGGTGATAGCGTTCCAGCCTCAATCGCCTCGGCCTGCTCCAGCAGCTTTAGCGAATGGTAATTGGCCGATTGCTCCGGTGTCAATATGGGCAAGGTTTCCGTTCGAGTCGACGCCGTATTGTTCATCAGACCAAGACCCATCCGGTTCAATAGGCGCTGCACCGGAAAATCTTCACTGAGCCTGCCCGAACGGCCCTGATATTCATTCCCGAGGAAGACGTGCGGATATTGCTCCATCACCCATCCTTTTAAGGGGACAACGACATGACCTCCTTGCGCGACGTAATGCTCGACGGCATCGACCTCGCTATCCTCCAGCGTCCCGTCAATATAAGCTACGGGGTAACGGGACGGATCCAGATGCTCCTCCGTGAATTGGTCCAACCGAACCAGATCGATCGGCACATCGGTTTCGATGATATAATTCTTCCACGTTGCCGACAACATGGGCAATCGCCCCTTGCCTTCCAACGCCTCCTGATAGGTCAACGTCTCGGAATCCTCTGTTAACCACAGGAGGATGTTGCGTGCCACCGTCTTCCGCTCATCGGTAATATCGGAGGTGAATTTGAAATAGGAGTCATCGCCTGCCACAACGACTTTGCCTTTTCCGTAGCGAGCCGCTGCAAGTATCGGCGTCGTGTCCGGGTTGACCGCCAGAACGAAGGCTTGATCTCCGATGGCCGCGACACCGCCGTTATAGGTGGCCGATACCGTCGGATAACCGGACAAATCCTTATAAATTACATCAAGATCATGCTGGGTTGCCAGGCTCGCTGCGGTATTCGTGCCTAATACATGAACGTCAGCCTGCTCCGTCATTCCATCCGCCGCCTTCAGTGTCTTCCCTGACGGCGGAACGGCTGCAAGCGTGCAAGCAACCGCCAATAACAGCTTCAACCACTTTTTGGTGTGGAAACCCATCAACCGTTCAACTCCTTTGCCGATGATTTCGTAATAGCAACGAGAAACGAACTGCTTCCGTTTCACCTCCCCCTCCCTCCAATTTCCTTTTTCCCTGCGTCCTAAATATAAAACAGCCGCCCGGAACACCATACAGTCGATATTTAAGATCGGACTGTATTTTTTCCGGGCGGCACTAACTTTTTTTAATATTTGGTTGTCGGTAATCAATAAGTGCAGCTGTTTATCAAGATCATCCTCTGGCTGCGGCATCCGCATAGAAAATAATCGTGTAAAATTTCGTGGTTTCATTCCCAGGGTTAACGTACCGATGAGGCCGATTAGCCGAGAAATGCACAGAGCTTCCGGCAGGGACGGTGTAGCTTTCGTCTTCGCGCCACAGCTCCAGCTCTCCCTGATGCACAAAAATATATTCCTCCACGCCATCATTATGCGCTTCTGAACCATGGTCACAGCCGGGATCCATGATGACCATATAGGACTCGAATTTGGTGCGCAGGTTGTAGGAGAACAAAGGGTATACCCGGTAAGCGCCTTCGGCCTCGTGAAAAGGCTCCACGTCCTCCAGGGATACCACGGTCACTTCGGTTTCCGCCTCTTCGATGAGCGTGGTGAATGAAATGCCGAGGCCGCTGACGATGCGCCACAATACCGAAATCGTCGGGTTGGAATCCCCCCGCTCGATCTGTCCCAGCATGGCTTTGCTTACACCGGTCAACTCGGCTACGTTATCGAGGCTGAGACCCCGTGATTTGCGGATAGCTTGCAGATTTCTCCCTACTTTTTTATGAATGGGTTCCAAGTGTAACCATATCCTCCTTCTGAAACTAAGCCGTTAACTGATCTTGCTCTGATCCGCTTGCGGCTTCTCCATAAGCTTTGACACCATATCATCGGTCATATGGTTCAAATCATATTGTACATCAAATCCCCATTCTTCGCGTGCCGCAGTTGCATCGATAGAATCCGGCCATTCGTTCGCAATCGCTTGACGGACAGGATCCACGTTATAGTCGAGGCTGAAATCCGGTATATGGCGGCGGATGCTGGCCGCAATCCCCTCAGGGTCGACGCTCATCGCCGTAACATTAAAGGCATTACGGTGCTTCAGCTTAGCCGGATCTGCTTCCATCAATGCAATGATAGCGGAGATCGCATCCGGCATGTACATCATGTCAAGGTAGGTCCCTTTATCAATGTAGGAAGTATAGATGCCGCTGCGGATAGCGGCCACATACATCTCAACCGCATAATCCGTCGTTCCCCCGCCCGGAGGCGCGGAATGGGAGATCAGTCCCGGAAAGCGCAATCCGCGGGTATCCACTCCGTATTTATGGTAATAGTAGTCGCACAACAGCTCCCCGGAGACCTTGCTGACTCCATACATGGTTAGCGGACGCTGCAGCGTATCTTGCGGCGTTGCGTTTTTGGGGGTGTCCGCCCCGAATGCCGCGATGGAGCTCGGCGTAAAGAACTGGCAGGACAAGGCCCGCGCCGTCTCCAGCGCACTTAACAAACCGCCCATGTTCAGGTTCCAGGCCAGTGCCGGATTGGATTCTGCCTTGGCGGACAACAGGGCTGCAAGATGGATAATCGTATCCGCGCGGTGTTCTTTAGCTGCTTCATGGAAAGCTTGGTGGTCGGTTACATCCAGTATTCGGAACGGTCCTGATTGCACCGTCTCATGATGGATTTGGCGAATGTCCGTTGCAAGAACAGCTTCTTCGCCATAAACTTGCCGCAATTTCGCCACCAGGTCTGAGCCAATCTGCCCGAGCGCACCGGTTACCATAATTCGTTTCATCACTTGTGCCCCCTTATTAGATCAGACCCAGTTCGCGTCCGATGGTTTCATATGCGGAAAGTGCGCGATCCAGCATCTCCTTCGTATGCATGGCGGTAGGCATGTTCCGAACTCTACCCGTGCCTTTTGGCACTGTAGGGAATACGATCGATTTGGCATACACGCCTTCTTCATACAATCTGGTGCTGAATTTCTGGGTGGTTGCTTCATCTCCAATAATGCAAGGCGTAATCGGCGTTTCCGTTCGGCCGACGGAATAGCCAAGACGCTTAAGGCCTTCCTGCAGATAACGGGTGTTCTCCCACAGCTTCATTTGCAGATCTTTGCTGTTCTGCAGGATGTCGATAGCGGTAATGCAAGCGGCTACGGTACCTGGAGGGAGCGCCGTGGAGAACAGGAACGGACGGCTGCGGACCTTAAGCCAATCGACCAGATCCCGTGATCCGGCAACATACCCGCCGACAACGCCAACTGCTTTGGACAGCGTGCCGATCTGGATATCCACTCGCTCCGACAATCCAAAATGCTTCACGGTGCCTGCTCCGCCGCCAAGAACGCCTGAGCCATGCGCATCGTCCACATAAGTGATCAGATCATAGGTCTCGGCGATCTCCACGATTTCGGGAAGCTTCGCAATATCGCCGTCCATCGAGAACACGCCGTCGGTAATGACCATAATTTTGTTATATAAACCGGATTCTCTCGCTTCTTGCGCTTTCAAACGCAAATCGTCCATGTCCGAATGGTTAAAACGGATAACCTTCGCCTTGGTCAATCGGCAGCCGTCAATAATGGACGCATGGTTCAGCTCATCCGACAAAATCGCATCCCCGGCACCCATCACCGCCGAGATCGCCGCCATATTGCAATTGAAACCGGACTGATACGTCAGCACCGCTTCGGTTCCCTTGAACTGCGCAAGCTTTTCCTCAAGCTCAACATGAAGCATGAGCGTTCCGTTAATGGAGCGAACGGCGCCGCTTCCGGTTCCGAAATCGGTCGTAGCCCGGATGGCCGCTTCTTTTAATCGCTCATCATTCGCCAGTCCGAGATAGTTGTTGGAAGATAAATTCACGAATTCACGACCCTGAATGGTAATAAGCGGACCATTCGGACTTTCAAGAGGCTGGATCGTATTATAGAGTCCTTGCTGCTTGAGTTCTGTTAGATTATCCTGTAAGAAAGCGCTTAACGATTGACTGGACATATGAAATTCCTCCCGTGGATCCGAAGTATCTTAACGTACATATCATTTACCATTTCATTGTATGCAAAAAGTCACTTGTATGCAATATCATGTACAAAAATATGTTATATTGCATAACAAACATAAAGAAGCCAGCCTTCCTCAACCGGAGGAAACCTGGCTTTTTCATGTTTACTCTCTTAACGTCCATATTTCGGTTTGCGGTTCAGGCAAATTCAATGAGGCAATCCTTCCTTTTCCGTCTTCCGTCAGACCTATTGCCCATTTGTCGAAAAATTCAGTCAGGTCCTCCCCCGCCGTTAGAGAAGCTATGACGGCAAAAGTATCCACCGTGCCTTGAATTTCGTCGCGAGATAATTCGCGGTAACTCTCGAATATCCGGGTATAGAATTCCCAGCCGTAAGCAAGCTGAAGCTGCTTGAACATCACCAGTCTTTCATAATTGCCGATTTGGCCGTATTTTTTAGCCGGGTCATTGTTCTCTACGAATGCGATCCCCCGATCGTAGTAATCTTTGCCGTCATTCCCGACTTTCAGCAGTTCGGAGGTATTGCCGTACTTCTCTTGGGTATATAGAGAGAACAGGTTTACGGTAACTTCCCCGACATCGCCCCACGTCCATGTCCTCTGCTGGTATTCGTGCCCAAGTTCATGCCAGAAGCCCCAAGCACTTGTTGTTATATAATCGACATCCAGCAGGTTGGCCGCATAACTGAACGGCATCATGATGGGATATCCCGCATGCATCGCCCCGGAAGAGATCTGTCCGTCAGCGACGTAACGGCGGTTCAATTGATGGGCAGTATGAGGCATCGCCCTGTCCGGATCAAGTCCGACCAGTTCATCATAACTGTCGTAGATTTCATCCCAGGTCCGCATCAATTCCTCCGGGTGGGTCACTTGCCGGATCAAATCCGAGGGAACCGTCAGGATAACACGTTCTCCCTGAAACTCGGCAAAAGGAACGGCGACCGCTCCCGTGCGAATCCGCTCCCACTCCTCGAGCGTAGTCTTGCCGAGTACATAATACGGGGCTTCCGCCGCACCGCTGATTTTGACGGTTGCCCGGAAATTCTCCTTCGCCTTTAGCGGAATGAGATAGATGAAACCGCCATACGGGCTGTTCACTTGATGGATGCCCGGTGTCAGCTTCAGGTGGTTTACGATAAGCGGAACACGTGCCCACTTGCCGGATCCCCTCAAATCGTCGTCATGCGAACCAATTTGAACCGTTAAATGCTCAACGCCTTCCGGCACTTCAAGCGTAATGACTTTACCGGGGGGCGCATACAATCCGGTGCTGATCCAGTTTTTTGATGGAAGCGCATGCGTGTACATCGTATTTGGAAAATCAAAGTCGACCTCGATTTCCCGGTCGTTGACGATGGTCGCTTCCTCTCCGACCATTCCCGGAAATGCGTCGGCATAAGGAGATTTCTCGTTGGCGGGATCCAAGGTAAAATGACTAAAGCGGAAGTTATGCAGCGCATTCGTATAGGGCTGCTGGAATTTTTGAATCGGGAACACGGCAGGCGGAAGACTTTCGGCCTCCGATTCTGCCCAAGCATACAGCGGGGATTCGCTGGTTAACGTTTCGATTGTCTCGTTTAGTATATGGTAGAGCCGCTCCTGCTTTTTGTTCGCGGGTGTACCCGGCGGACCGATCTCGATTTGATCATAAGTGAGCGTCCCCTCTTCTACTTCCTTGCCTTGCTCGAGCCGTGTCTTGATATGATGAGCGTCGGCTTGGTCATAGGTCAATGCCGATTCGCCCACAGTGGACTCCGAGCCTCTGTTCATCAGCGTCAGCCCAGCACGGTTAAGCAGCTTTTGAATCACAAAATCGCGGCTGAGCCTAGCTCCCCTCAAATTGCCGACCTGAAGCACGGTTTCCTCGGGAGTATCGCGCGTTATTCCCTCAACACCGCTCAGGTTATCCGCCACGATGATGCCGCCCCCTAACCGTAAATATTGACCCAGCGCTTCGAGATCCTTATCCTTCATCGTCTGGTCTACATGGGCTACCGCATATTTTTGCGGATTCAGGTTTACGGAATCCCAGCTGTCGATTTTCACAAGCTCAATAGGCAAATCCGGATTAACCATGAGCTCGTCGGAGGTCGTTATCAGTCTAATCTTCTTTCCCGGCTGCTCTAATGCATCTTCATAGCGATTGGTACGGTCATTGCCTTGGCCTTGATTTGTAGAGGCATCGTCCGTCAACCACCATAAAATATTCCGGGCCAGCTTACCCGCAGCATCACCCGCCGACTCGGACAGATTGAAATACGCCTTGCTCCCGGCGACAACGATACGCCCTTTGCCATAACGGGCTGCCGAGATGGATGGAATATAATCATCGGGCACGTTGATATTGAATGCAGCATCCCCTACTGCAGCAACGCCGCCGCCAGCGAAATATGGAATCGCTTGCAAATCCTTATAAAATATGCTGAAATCGTTCTTAAGCACGTCCAACGGCGTTCCGGCCGACCAGGGAGCATCAGCCAATGCGGATGATTGAAGTTCGGTCGGTCCGGTAGCATTTGCCATTGCAGGATCTTTTACCGTCCGTTTACTGATCTCCGCAGGTTCGGCAGCTGCAATGGATGCGGTCATTAATAATACCGCGGACCCGATTACTGCGAAATTCTTAATCCGTTTCATCATCTTCATTCCTTAACGATTCCTCCTCGATTTCCTTTGATATCCTGATGGAATGGCAGATCAGTCCTAAGCTTTGATGTCATTACCTCCCCCTTGATATGTCATTGAATGGGATTTCTCATTTAGCTTAATGAATACCACTCGGATTTGAAATGCATAAAAAACACATCAATGTATCCAAAATACACAACCGGTAGGGGGCAGCCAATGGATATAAACTACCTGAAGTTGATTCAAAATTACCTGGCTAACGCGAATCTTCGCTTATCCATTGCCAAGGTTGATAAAGTGTCCCAGAACTGGCGCTTTTTTAATATGAGACCGTCCTATAACGCCCTATATTTTATACGGGAAGGGGAGGGCTGGATTAAGATCGACGACCAAGAATATCATCCCTCCCCCGGGCAAATCGTTCTCATGCCAGCTGGATCGCTTCATTCCATCTCTGTCGTGGGCGACAACACCTACAGGAAGTTCTGGTGCCATTTTACCGCCAAGGTGGACACGCTGAACTTGTTTCAGCTAATTCATCTTCCCCACGTGCTGGATGTGCCGGACGAGGCATATATGGAGCAGTTATTCAAGGAATTGATCGATGCCTATGGGAGCAGCGCTTGGACCGCCCCGCTGCAAAGGAACGAAATATTGATGAAGCTTGTCAGGCATTATCTTGACATCGTTCCCGATCGTCAACTCTCGCTGTCCATGCTGCCCGATATGCAGAAGCTGAACACGGTATTCCAGTATATTGAGGAGCATATCAACGATAACGTCAGCGTGGAACAATTGGCGGGACTTATCCATTATAATCCCAACTATTTCATCCGCTTCTTCAAATCCAAAATGAAGATGACACCTGTGCAGTATATTATTAAAGTCAGGATCGAGAAAACAAAGGGTCTATTGATGACCACGGATTTGACCCTGGAGGAAATCGGGAGAAAGGTGGGAATGGAGGTCCATTACTTATGCCGGGTGTTCAGGCAATTCACCAACATGTCTCCGGGAGAATTCCGCAACCAGATCATGTCCAACCGCTAATAAAATCCCCTGAGAGGGTTATCGTAATCCTTTTCCGATACCTCCCAAGGGGATATATGAAGAGCCATTATTTGATTACAAATTCCAAATCGTCCGCATCCGCCGGATGATGCCCATGTTGAATGATAGTTGCAAGTGGCGTAGTTGAGTCGTAATAATGAGATCCTCCGGGAATCCCTTCACCGTTTTCCCATCAAAATCAAGTGGATATCGCCTCATGCAGCGCCTCGACATAAGCTGCCGCAAGCTTGGACAGAGTTGCATTCTTATGACTGATCCAACCGACGTTAATCGTCTCATCGCATGCGAGCGGAACCGGAATAATCTCATTCCCGTTCAGGTCAGCGCTCAGCACCCCGGTCGAAATGGTATAGCCATTCAAGCCGATGAGCAGATTGAACAGGGTCGCGCGATCATTGACCCGGATGCTTTTTTTATGGGATAACGTGCTGAGGATTTCCTCAGAGAAGTGGAATGAATTGTATTCCCCTTGCTCGAATGACAAATACGGATAATTCTGAAGCTCGTCAATGGTCACAATGGACTGCTTGGCCAGCGGATTTTTGATGCTGATAAAAATATGCGGCCTCGCCGTAAACAAGCTGGTAAACTGCAGTCCTGCATCCTTCAGCAGCTTGTTGATCACCTTGGCATTGAACTCATTGAGATACAGGATGCCGATCTCGCTGCGCAGGGTTTTGACGTCTTGGATGATTTCGTAGGTCTTCGTCTCACGCAGCGCCAATTCGTATTCATCCTGTCCGTATTCTTGAACGAGGTTCACAAATGCATTCACCGCAAAAGCATAATGCTGTGTGGATACCGAAAAATGCTGCGGAGAAGGCTTCGCATTCAGATAACGTCCCTCCAGCAGCTCGGCCTGCTCTACCACCTGCCGTGCATATCCCAGAAACTCCGCCCCCTCCTTCGAAAGTGATATCCCTTTGTTCGTCCGCTCGAATATCGTAATATGTAGCTCCTCTTCCAGATCCTTAATCGCGTTGGACAGACTGGGCTGGGAAATAAATAACCGTTTGGCCGCCTCATTCATCGAACCACGGTTGGCTACTTCGATGGCGTACTTTAATTGTTGTAAGGTCAAAGCAGACGCCTCCTCTATAATTTTGAATCGAGATGCCGATAAATAACGGGTATAGAACAATTTTTTATATTTTAAAAATACACATCTCCATTTGAAGGAAAAATTTAACTCATGTCAAATAGGTAGGCTGTATCGGAATTTTCAAACCACGATGTCGAAAGATAAGGAGCTCGATAAATTCTTTATGCTGAAACAAAAAATCAAACTTATGAATTCAGTCTCACTGGCCGTCATCGTTATTGCCGGCATTGTACACCTGCTCGCTCGGAAATTTCATGTATTTGATCACGCCATGACAACACATGGAATACTCACTTCTACCGAGATGGAAAGTCAGTTCGGCCCCGCACTGTACGCGCTGCTGGCTGTTCCTGTTGTTTTGTTAGCCATATCCCTAGCCGTGTATGCACGACGTTCAGATCATCCGATCATTCCGTATCTACATACGCTCATCCTAACGCTGGGAAGCATTTCGATGATTGCCGGCGCAGGCGGGCACGTCGAATTTCACTTTTCCATCTTTATGGTTGTTGCTGCATTATCCTACTATAAAGATATAAGACTCATCGTTTTGATGACAGCTATTTTTGCCGTACACCATCTGCTTGGCTATCTGGTCATTCCTGAACTGGTGTTCGGAACAACCAGTTACTCACTCACCATGCTGATCATACATGCTTTATTCTTGATCTTCACATCGGCAGCAACCAGCTGGCAAATTATCAGCACATTGAAGATCGAAACATTACTCAAAGAGGAGCAGCATCAACAGCGTGCCGCGATCATTGAAGAGATCACGTCGAAATTGTTGCAGACCTCCCTCCAATTGAATGACACGGCACTGCAGCTAAGCAGTCAATCGGGGCAGAGCACAGAGATCAGTAAGCATCTCGGCGGAGTTGTTCAGCAAGTAGCCGCCGGAGCACATCATCAGTTACATGTTATGAACATGAATACCGCCGCCATTGGCGATATTGCCGTAGGAATCCGGCATGTGGCAGCTTCGGCAACAGAAGCGGCAGCTGCATCCGAAGAATCCGCCAGACAGGCAGAGTTCGGCAGTCATATGATCGGTAATATCGTATCCGAGATCCGGAATACCGGTCAATCCGTCACTAGATCGCAAGAGGCGGTAAATGCGTTAAACCACCATATTGCCCGGATCGGACATATATTGCAGGTGGTTCAAAGTATTGCAAGCCAGACCAATTTGCTGGCATTGAATGCTTCCATCGAGTCGGCAAGAGCCGGCGAGGCGGGTAGAGGGTTCGCGGTTGTAGCGAGTGAAATCCGTAAGCTCGCCGAGCAATCCTCCTCCTCCGTTGAGGAAATCACGGAGCTTATCCGGACTATACATAGAGAAACCGCTGATCTGTTAGGCAGCATCGGCCAAGTGGATCACAATATGAACACCGGGCTGCAGGTTGTCGATCAGGCGAAGGCTTCATTCGAAGTAATCTATCATGCCGTCAAGCAGGTAGCACTCCAAATGCAAGAAATCTCCGTATCCACACAGCAGTTGAATACAGGCTCCGACCAAATGAATCAGTCCATACAAGAAATGACCCGGTTTACAAGTGAAACGGCGGATCATACTCATGAAATCGTCGAAGCGTTCGGGGGACATTTTCAATCCATTAAGCAAGTATCGGATGCAGCCGACATCATGACCAAGCTGGTGGCCGATTTAAATCTTATTATAGAGCGATTGAAGGAGTGAAATTGGGGAATGCCTGCATGCTCCAAATGAAAAAACAGGGACAGTCGCATGGACTGTCCCTGCACTTCGAGCTTCCTTGATGCTCTAAATATTCACCTTATACCCTAAAGCCAGTTCATCCCCGGGAAGCCCCCGGATTCCCCAGTTGTGCTGCGGCGTTTCGAATATCGTAATTTCCTTATCCTGGGAATAGATATGCAGCGAGTGCTCGATCCGTTCGAATAACAATCGAATCAGCTGTTTCTTGGCCTCCACGGTCCGGCCTTCAAATATGCTGATCTCGATCACCGTGTAGCGATCCGTTCTCCCGTCAGGGAAGAAGAAATCCTCGCGACTCATGGGGAAAAAACGATGGAATTTCTTATCCGCCGGAAGTTGAAAAACGTCTACCACGCATGAATGTATCACTTCCGACAGCTGTTCCTTCACCGGGTTCAGCCGCTCCCGGACGCCATAAATTTTGATCTGCGCCATGCTCTGCTCATCTCCTCTACTCTCCACCCTACTCATCTATGCCAAGGTTTACGCTACCTATTATTTCTATTCGACCTTGGTCGAAACAAAACCTCTTGCCCTAATAACACATGTTGAACAAGGTATGCGAAACATTGTGCCGATCACTTTTGTTCCCCGGTTCAATCCCCCATGTGCCCCCTATTCCCCGATCTGGAACTGCTTCTTCGCCCACTCTACGTAGGATGGATGGCTTCGAATCAATTCTTCATGCGTCCCGCTTCCCGTAATGTGCCCCTTCTCCAGGACAATAATCTGATCCGCCTCGACCACGGTAGATAACCGGTGGGCAATGACCACGGTCGTTCGTTCCACCATCAGATTGTTCAGCGCCTTCTGCACTTCGTGCTCGGAGTCGCTGTCCAGGCTTGCCGTCGCTTCATCCAGAAGCAGGATGTCCGGTTTCCGCAGCAAAGCCCTTGCAATCGCTACACGTTGTCGCTGACCCCCGGACAACTGGATGCCTCGCTCCCCAACTTCCGTGTCATATCCTCGCGGCAGTGCCTCGATAAATCCCTCCGCATAGGCCAGTCTCGCCGCTTCTGCAATTTCCTCGTCAGACACCGGCTCCTCCCGTCCATAGACGATATTATCCCGGATCGTTCCGGTCATCAGCGGGCTGTCCTGGGACACATACCCTAGCTTTCGCCGCCAGGACTCCAGAGTATAATCACGGATCGCTTCGGAGCCAAAGTAAATCTCCCCGCCGGATGGCGCGTAGAACCGCTCAATCAAGGAGAACACCGTGGTTTTGCCGCTGCCGCTGGGACCTACCAGAGCGGTGACCTTCTTGGCAGGAATCGAAAAGGATACCTCGGACAGAATGGTCTCGCCTTCATGATAAGCAAACGTCACCTCTTTAAATTCAACGTCCCGATGCCCATTCGGTGCAGTACGCACCGCACGATCGTCGCTCTCCGGCTCATATTCGAGGATCAGCCGCAATCTCTCGGTGGCCGCCATCACCTTCTGAAGCTGGGAATAGAATGTGGCAAACTGGCTGAAAGGAAACATGATCTGGAACAGCAGCAGGATAAACGATACCAGCTCGCCTGCGCTAAGAGCGCCGGAAGAGACGCGAACGCCGCCGTATCCGATGATGACCACCAGCAGGACGACCATGACCATCGACATCAACGGAATCAGGACCGAGTTGATTTTGGCTTCCTTCATGCCGAATCGGTACAGGCTGTCCATATCGTCATACCCGCTTTTCTCCTCCCTCCGCTCTGCATTGGAGGCTTTCACCAGCCTGATCTCGCCGATCACCTGGGTCAGCATGGCGGACAGCTGGGCCAGCTGTCCATACATGCTGATGGAGATTTTGTACATCTTTCCGCCGATGGGCATTAATATGCCGAACCCTACCGGAACGGCAATCAGGATGATGAGGGTCATCCGCCAATCCAAGTAAAACAAGATTGCAACGGCCCCCAAAACGGTCAATAGATTCGAGCAAAAGGCAATCAAATGATCCGTGATCAGGGTTTTTACTTCATTCGTATCGTTGGTCACCCGGCTCATCGTTTCTGCCGAGCGGTGCTTGTCAAAGAACGGAACCGGCAGTGCCAGCACCTTGGTCCAGAGCCGTTTACGAATTTTGTTCACCGTCTGGTTTCCGACATAGGCAAGCATATAATAGGAAAGTCCGCTCGCCACGGCTTCCAGCAGGAACAGAACGGCCAGAAAGCCGACCGTGCGAATATTAAATGAATCTGCAGCAAAATTGTCGATTAATTGGCCGGTGATGAGCGGGACGACCAGTCCCGTAACCGCACCAACCAAACTGAGCACAATGGCCAGAAAGAGCACCAGCTTCGGAATACCCGAAGAGCGCAGCAGCTTGATAAAATATCGGATCGTTGTCTTCGTTACCTTGCCTTTCTCTTCTACAACGGTTTGCTCCACTTTGAATCCCTCCCTTCAACGTCAATCCGTCACATATAGATTTCTTTGATAAAACGGCCGGTGAACGAGGCTTCCACAGCCGCTACTTCCTCAGGCGTTCCTGTCGCCACAACAGACCCGCCGGCAGCTCCTCCGCCAGGCCCGATATCGATGAGCCAATCCGAATGCCAGATCAGGTCCAAATTGTGTTCAACCAAAATCACGGTGTTCCCCGCGTCCACCAAGCGGTTCAACAGAACGAGCAGCTGCCGGACATCTCCGGGGTGAAGCCCGGTTGAAGGCTCATCCAGCAAATACAGCGTGTGGTTTTTGGTCTTTTTGCTCAGCTCCTTAGCCAATTTAATCCGCTGTCCCTCACCGCCGGATAAGGTGCTCACCGATTGCCCCCACTTCAAATACCCAAGCCCGACATCGCAGAGCAGCCGGGTCAATTCCATGATTTTCGGCCGATCCTCCAGAATCGACAGACTTTCCTCAATCGTCATATCCAAAATGTCGGAGATGGTGTAACCGTTATAGGTCACGCGCAGAACCTCTTCCTTAAACCGCTTGCCCTTACAATCCGGACAACGTACCTCCAGCTCCGGAAGGAAGTGCATATGCACTGACACAACGCCAAGTCCTTGGCATGTCTCGCAGCGCCCGCCTTGTGTATTAAAGGAAAAGTGCTTGGCCGTCAATTGACTCTCCTTGGCTTCCGGCAAGCTGGCGTACCAGTTTCTGATATGGGTGTAAACATCGGTATACGTAGCAATGTTGGAGCGCTGCATTCGGGATACCGGTGATTGGTCAACCGTAATCAGCTGCCCTACCGATTCCCAACCCGTGATGGCCTTGCAGCCGTTTGGAGTTGATTGATCGCTTCCGGATTCCGCCAGAAGATCAAACAAAAGCGTGGATTTACCAGATCCCGATACGCCTGTCACCGATATGAGACAGCCGAGCGGGAAAGAGGTCGTGATATGTTTCAGATTTCTTAAATGTGCATCCTCGATCGTCAGCAGGCTTCCGTTTCCAGCCCTGCGCCGGTTCGGAGCCGTAAGCATCGTGTTCTCCCGGAAGTAGGATCCGGTCACGGACGTGGGATTAAGGATAAGCTCCTCCAGCGTTCCTTGACCGACGACCGTACCGCCCATCGTTCCCGCACCTGGTCCGATATCAATGATATGGTCGGCGGCCCGCATCACTTCTTCGTCATGCTCGATGACGAGCACCGTGTTGCCCAGATCCCTCAGTTGTTTCAGAACCTGGATCAGTCCCCTGGTATCTTTGGGATGCAGTCCCGTTGTCGGTTCGTCCAAAATGTACAGTACCCCTGTCAGGCCAGATCCCAGAATCGATGCGAGTCGAAGCCTCTGGGCTTCTCCGCCTGACATTGTGACGACCTGCCTCTCCATGGACATGTAACCCAGCCCGACATCCATAATGCGTTTCAGTCTGACAACGGAATCATGAATGAGCGGTTCCACAATTGTTAATTGGTCTTCCGTCAGCTTCCTCAGCAGCGCCTCCATCCAATTTAAGGCTTCCCCGATCGACCAGGCGTTGACTTCGTTAATGGAGACTCCATCCACCCGGACGCGGCGGCTGTCCTCCTTCAGCTTCGTTCCGTGACAATCCGGACAGAGGTGCTCATGAAACAGGGACGCTTCACCAGACTCGCTTCCCTTCTCCCGGTACCTTCTCCATATCCCGGTGACTACACCCTCGTACTTGCCTTGTCCTACGGACTTCGGCGGTTTGACGTCAGGAAAATGCCGGCTGAACTGCTCACTCTCTACACCGAAATACAGGAGAGCACGCTGAACCTCGTCATAGTCCCGAAGCGGCATGAACTCATCGAATGTGAACCCGTAATACTTGGCTGCCGCTTTCAGAATGGTGGTGTTATAATCGGTAAGAGCGCTGTACCACGTTGCCACCCCGCCGTCCCTTAAGCTTAGTTCCGGACGAAACACGGCCTCCATGTTCAAACTCACCGTTTGACCGAGTCCGCTGCACGTTTCGCATGCGCCTTCCGGCTTATTAAAGGAAAAATGCGACATCGTCAATTTTTCGAGACCATGGCCGCATCGCCTACAATGAACCGTCTCGTGAGAATCGCTGATTTCTTCCTCCTCAGCCGGACCGTGATAGGCTTCTCCCTCCACATGAGGTATCACCGTATCGCCGCACGACGGACAAGTACGTTCACCAAGCTTAGAAAACAGAATTCGAAGCAGCGTGTAGATATCCGTCACCGTTCCGATGGTGGATCTCGGGTTCCGGTTCGTAATGTGCTGTCCCACGCTGATTGACGGGGATAGTCCTTCAATCGAATCCACCTTCGGCTTGCTGACCGAGTCCGACACCATGCCCATGGATTCCATGTACTGCCGCTGGCACTCCCGCTGCAGCGTATCCATCGCGAGCGTGGACTTGCCCGAGCCGGACGGACCTGTCATGACAACCAGTTTGTACTTCGGGATTTCAAGCGAGACATTCTTCAGATTGTTCTCCCGGGCACCGCGAATCTTAATCGTTCCTTCCATATATCCCAACCTCCTAAATGTTTTGTGGAGCTTAGCTTCATTGAGAAACCTCGCAATAAAACTCGCTTCGCAAGCTTTACTCTTTCGTTTTGGAAGCCTGACTCCAATCCTTCAATTTACAAACCCATCTTACAACATTGATGCAAGTACAAAATTCCAAACGGAAAAAGGTTGATCTATCGCCGTTTTCGAGATCAAAAGCCGTCACAGAGCTTTAAGGTTTATGTATAATGTTTGATGCTGTTTCATTTGTATAAACACAGCATTGACTATATAATGGGCTACAAATAATACTTATCGTATGTTTTGAGGAGAGCGGTAACCATGCCGAAAAAAATCGCACCCGAATTTTATTTTATTGGCAACCATCCGATGCTGGATTTCGTGAATACCAAGATTGCGGTTGATGGACAACCCCTGGATTTGCTTGATACATTCGATTCTTTATTGGATTGGATGGTGAAGGCGAACCTGCTGTCCGAGGTTGAGCGCAACCTGCGCAAGGCGGTATATAACGGCTCCGAGGAGGAAGCTGGAATCGTGGAAGCCGCCCGGTTGCTCCGCGACCATCTCTTTAATCTAATTCAGCCTGGCAGCGTGAACGAGACCTCAAAGGAAGCTAGCCTGCAGTATGTCAATGGGCTGCTGAAGGAGCAAATCCTTCGCACAACGCTTGTGGCAGAAGGGAACGCGTACAGCCGCAAAAGCCGGATGCTTTTTCGCAAGCCGCTGGATCTGTTGACCCCGGTCGCCGCATCTGCCGTTGATTTTTTAACTACCCATGACCTGAAATTGGTGAAAAAATGCGAAAATCCGGCGTGCGTGCTTCGCTTTTACGACAATAGCAAAAATAGCACAAGGCGCTGGTGCAGCCCAAAAACATGCGGGAACCGCATGAAGGTCGCTGCCTATCTGGAGCGTCAGAAACAGCAGCAAACGAAGGAATCTTAGATAAATCATCTAAGATTCTTTTTTAATACCCAAAATAACGATTTACAGGTTAATAATTAGGATGTATAATTCCCTTAATCGTATTTAGATGGTTAATAAACAAAATAAGGTGGTGTTTTCTTCTTATCATTACGACCAGTCAAAAGGCTCTACATAACAATTGCATCATAAAAATTCGTAGATAATTCAAGGAGGCATTTATCAGATGAATCATAAAATCCAGTATCGCACGGCTCGAATCGAAGGTTTGGATATTTTTTACCGTGAAGCGGGGGCTCCCGGCTCGCCTGTTGTCCTGCTGCTGCATGGTTTCCCGACTTCCAGTCAAATGTATCGTCAATTGATCCCGGCTCTTGCCGATCAGTACCACGTGATTGCACCGGATTATCCTGGTTTTGGTTACAGCAGTGCGCCTGACCATAATCAATTCCAGTACAGCTTTAACCATTTCAGTCAGCTCATCGAGGAATTGCTCGCTCAATTAAATATCAAGAGCTTCTACGTCTACCTTATGGATTACGGCGCACCCGTTGGATTCCGGATTGCAGCACGCCATCCCGAGCGGGTTCGGGGGCTGATCATACAGAATGGCAATGCCTATGAGGAGGGGCTCGAGGAATTCTGGAATCCCATTAAAGCGTACTGGGAAGATCCCGCGAATCCGGATAAACGCGAAGCCCTGCGCTGGTTAACCAGCATCGAGGCAACAAAATGGCAATATACCCATGGCGTCCGTGATACCTCCCTCATCAGCCCCGACACCTACACGCTGGATCAAGCGCTGCTGGATCGGCCCGGGAACCAGGAAATACAACTGGATTTGTTTCTGGATTACGGATCAAATCCTCCCTTATATCCGGCTTGGCAGCAGTATTTCCGCGATGCGCAGCCGCCGACCCTGATCGTGTGGGGGCAAGGCGACCATATCTTCCCTGAGAACGGGGCCCATCCGTATCTGCGCGATCTGCCCGATGCCGAGCTTCACATCCTGAAGGATGCCGGGCATTTTGCGTTGGAGTCACATGGACCAGAAATCATTGATTACATCCGGGCATTCTTGGAACGTCAATCTTCATAATATGAGCATGACAATGATATAAGCTAATTTCCCGGCAGGCTTTTCATTGGGCTGTTCTTCATGATACAATCCCCCAGAAAAAAGTATTCAAACAGATTCTTGCATGAGGTAAGGGGGACCGTCATGGGTATCAGACCGATTGATATAGCCAAGAAACTGGGGATTACCACAAGTGCGCTCAAGCATTATGAAAAATGGGGCATTGTCCCTCCTGCAAAGCGTGCCCCGAACGGATACCGGGTGTATACGGAGGAGCATGCCGCATACTTCGAATGCATAAGAGCCATGTTTCCCGGCTTCGGTGTAGACGTTACAAAGCAAGTAATGATCAAGCTGCAGGAGAAAGAGCTGGATGAAGCGCTCTGGATTGTAAACGAGGTGCAGGCCAATCTGCAGCAGGATAAAGTCCTCGCGGAGCGGACCATCCGCATTCTGGAAACCGAGCAGCTTGACGTTGTCGATGCCCGTGGGCGGAAAAGAGAGCTGACTATCGGGGAGGTTGCGGCCGAAACCGGCGTTCCGACCTCGGCTATCCGCCACTGGGAGAAGGAAGGCGTCCTGATTCTGCCTCGGGATCGGGAAAACGGCTATCGGAAGTTCGAGGGCGCGCAGATCCGCCAGATCATGATCATTCGGATTCTTCGCTCGGCCAATTACCCGCTGGAAGTCATCAAAGACGTACTGCATGAACTCGAGCATCATCAAGTTGATAATGCCAGACGCGTGCTCAAGGACACGCTTGTATACCTCAACTATCGCAACCATAACCAAATACGCGGCGTGCACTATCTATATCAGCTGTGCCAAGTCCTGAAATTAATGTAAAGCCCACTCCCTGTGTACACTGTTGTTTAACATACAAAAAAACAATCAAGGATGAACTAGATCCATGATTGTTTTTTTATGTTTAAGGATCCTTGATCCCCCTCATCATGTGCCGATTATGGATTAACTTTAATGGAACCTACAGAGGTCGTCAGGAATATTTTCGCTCCCCCGCCGTTTACGTCGCTCTGCCCCCGGCTTGCTCCAGTAATCTGTCCAAGCTCGGTTTCAGTATCCAGCGTGTATTTCATGGACGGCGCAAACGTGGCCGTGATGCTGCCTGCCGATGTGTTGGCCGTCAACATGCTGTCCTTATCGATCTGCTCAAGATCCAGTTTCACGCTGCCCGCCTCGGATACGATCTTGGAATTGCCCGTGATTTCCGTTTTGGCCAGCTGAATTTCCCCGGCTCCCAACTGGAGTTCAAAAGCCCCCTTCAATTCGTTCACCCGAATCTTCCCTACATCATTCTTGATGCGGATATTCTGCATGTCTTCCGGCACTTCGATTACATAATCTATCATGAATCCGGAGTCGCCAAATTGCTTCTGCGACCAATCCCATAAACTCTTGCTGGAGTCCTCCCTAGGGTGCGTTCTTAATTCCAGGATGTCGTCCTTGAGCGTAAAAGAAGTAGCGGCCTGCTCCGTAACCTGGGTACGAATGTTGTCATTCTTGAAGAAGCTTTCGTTAAACCACACGGTGGTTTTTACTTTGATCTCATTACCGGGTACAGCGATGAGCTCAATATTGCCTACCGCATGATCGATGGCCAATCCCTCGGCTGTCCCTGCTTCCTGAGCCGTCGTCAACTCAAACTCTTTCCCTTCCCGCTTTACTTGATCACTGATAGCTAGCGCTGAATCGCCGGCCAAATTCCCGACTTGTGCCAATTGATCAAGCTCCCGCTTTACTGCTTCCTCCGCATTATTAGCGGCATCGCATCCTACCAGGACAGCAAATATCAACAGCGATGAGATTTTCACTGCCATCATACTCTGTTTCTTCATAAATTCCTCCACGTCCATTCCCTCTTTATGTATATGTTCATTATATCGTGAAGGAAAAAGTTAACACGCTGCCACGGACCAGTTTCTACCTGGACCTTAGTCTGGGACGTCTCCTCCGTCTTTTGTATGACGCTGCGGCATTCGAATCACCCTCCCATCGCCGCTGCCCCCAAATGTCGATTGTTGTTTTGTAACGGCTGAAATTCGGGGACAAAGGCGATGACTTTCATCTCATGGCTGGTCTATCCGCAGCACGACCTTCCCCCGAACGTGGCCGGACTCCACAGTGCGATGAGCTTCTGCTGCTTCGCTCAGCGAAAACGCCCGGAACACATGGATCTGCAGTTTGCCTTGTTCATATAACTGAACCAGTTCGGCCAATCGATCCTTGGATCGCTGACTGCGGATCGCGAGAACCCCCAGCTCTTCTACCCGATCGAAGGCTACAATCGTGCCGATGCGGCTCCGGTCGCCGACAAGCTCCAACGAGGCCAGCAGCGCTTCTTCGCCAGCGGCATCCAGCGCGGCACTGACTCCCTCTGGGGCGGCGGCTTTGACCCGGTCTACAAGGCCTGGACCATAAACAACAGGAACAGCACCCAGTGAACGAAGATAATCATGATTTCGCTCGCTTGCCGTTCCGATGACCCGGGCTCCCCAGGCACGAGCGAGCTGGACGGCGAAAGAACCGACGCCACCTGCTGCCGCATGAATCAGGACGGTATCGCCTTCACCGATTCCTAACGCCTGAAGGGCCGTATGGGCAGTTTGCCCCGATGCAGTCAGCACGCCCGCTTCTTCCCACGGCATCGAATCCGGTTTACGAACCACTTGATCTGCGTCAACCACGACATACTCCGCGTAACAGGCGAGTAAAGACCAGCCAATGACGTCCTCGCCAACCTCAAAGCCTCTGACCCCCTCACCTACCTGATCTATCGTTCCGGCGAACTCATTGCCCAGAATTTGCGGCATCTGCAATGTCACATTAGGGGGCGCCCAGCCGCTTCCCCTTATCCCGCAGTCGGCTGGCTGTACGCCAGCTGCCTTGATTTTAACTCTGATCTGACCGCTACCGGCCTGAGGATCTTCAAATTCCATGACATGCAGGACATCCGGCGGTCCAATCGTACTAAACGCCACGGCTTTCATATCGATCATCCTTTCATGAATCTCTTGATCTTGTTTCTGAGATCATTCTATAATCATCGATAGATAATAAAAAATACAAAAATGTCTATGTATACATATACTGGAGTATATAAGCGAGGACGGTGAACCGGAATGGAAATGTTACAGCTGAAGTATTTTGTAACCGTAGCAAGACTTGAACATATGACCAAAGCCGCAGAGGAGCTCCATATTGCTCAGCCGGCGCTCAGCAAGACCATTGCCAGACTTGAGGAGGATCTTGGCGCTCCGTTATTCGAACGCCAAGGCCGGCAGATCCGCCTCAATCCGTATGGCAAAGCATTTTTGACCAAAGCCAGAGCAGCCCTGCAGCTGCTGGAGGAGGGACGGCGTGAAGTCGAGGATCTGGCGGGACTGGAGCATGGGCGTATTCATTTGGCCTTATCCAACATGGAGCAGCTCCGCGAGCCCTTAAGATTGTTTCTAAGCAAACATCCGAAGGTCAACTTTCATATCATCCAGTCTTCGATGGAGGATATGGTTCAGACGATTGAACATAACGAGGTTGATTTCTTTCTCACCTCCATGCCCATCCGGCACCCGGATATACGCAGCTTGCCTTTACTCGTCGAAGAGGTGTTCTTGGCCGTCCCCCCCACTCACCGCTTAGCCGAAAAAAATCAAATTCACTTAAGCGAGGCTGCAGGTGAATCGTTTGTCGGTTATAAAGAAGGTCATCCGTATCAGAAGATGAACAATGAGTTTTGCAAACAAGCCGGTTTTCTGCCGAAAGTCGTCTGCGAGGTGGAGGACCCCGGAACCATAGCCGATCTGGTACGTTCCGGATTTGGCGTGGCTTTAATCGGGGAATGCAGAAGCGGCGAGGAATTAAAGCTGACGAAGCTGAGCATTGACGAGCCTCAGGCCCGCCGCATATTCCAAATAGCATGGCTGGAATCCAGGTACTTGTCCAAGGCCGCGATTTCTTTCCGTGATTTTCTCGTGGAATATTACGCAGAATCACGGTAAGACGACCGCAAGGAGCTGTCCCAAAAGATCTTAAATCTTGCCGGAGGCCCTCTTCTTGCTGTTAGAAGACGCTCCGTCTACCAATCGTTCCTCCCATCGCTGTTGCCCCCACATTTCTTGGAATGGTTTTGAACAAGGATGAAATATGGGGCAGAGGCGAGCGCTGACGCTTGTCCGGTATCGATTTGTCCTCTCCGCTACGCCGTTCAGATACTCACTGGATAAAATCTTCTTGAGCGTGCTTCAGTTTCTTGCCCAGGAGGATTACGTCAAAGACAGAAATGGCGGTACAGGACTGACCTCCCTGGAACCGCCATTTTTTGATATTTTTTCATCCATTGAGCCGTCTCATCGAGTAAGCAGACTTACTTATGGAACGGCCCCTAAAGTACCGGATCTAACGTAAACTCTTGGATGCTTACGTTAGATCCGAATGCCAAAGCAACAGGATTGGCATTCAAATCCTATACTCGAATCCCATCATGCCCGTCTCTAATCGTCATCTTATTCAAGCCAACTTGCTGCCGCATTTTAACGTCATCGCCATATTGCGCACGGTACGCTCCATATTGGCGGCGGCTTGTCTTATCGCATCGTCCAGGTTGCATACGCCGGGCACGATCGTGAACACCATATCGATACCATGCTCAAGCACCGCTTCATGCCCGTCCGCAAGCGAGCCCGCGATGCCGATGACCGGCACTCCGTACCGCTTGGCCGTCTTGGCCACGCCCATCGGCGTTTTGCCGTAAATCGTCTGGCCGTCGATGCGGCCTTCTCCCGTAATGACGAGATCCGCATCCTTCACATGCGAATCCAGCCCCGTCGCTTCGATAACAATATCCACGCCCCGCTTCAACTCAGCGGCCAAAAATGCGAGCATACCGGCGCCAAGCCCTCCGGCTGCGCCAGCGCCGGGAATCATGGCCACGTCGCGGCCCAAGCATGACTTAATCATCGCCGCATAATGGGCGAGATTGCCGTCAAGCTGCTGTACCATGGCCGGATCGGCGCCTTTTTGGGGGCCAAACACGGCCGAGGCGCCGCGCTCGCCGGTCAGCGGATTGTCCACATCGCACGCGGCCACGAAGGCAACCTGCTTCAGCCGTGGATCGGCTCCGCCCGTATCGATGCGGGCAATGCGATGCAACTCTCCGCCGCCATGGCCAATTTCCGAGCCATCGGCGTCAAGCAGCCGCACCCCGATCGCCTGCGCCATGCCAGCGCCGCCGTCGTTCGTGGCGCTGCCGCCCAAGCCGAGAATAATCGTGCTGACGCCTTCGTTCAGCGCCGACGTAATAAGCTCGCCGGTCCCGCGCGTCGTCGTCGCGAGCGGATTGCGCTGCCCCGGCGGCACAAGCGCTAGTCCCGAGGCGGCCGCCATTTCAATAATCGCGGTCTTCCCGTCACCAAGTATGCCGTAGAACGCGGTCACGGGGGTGCCAAGCGGTCCCGTCACTTCGGTGTGAACCAATCGTCCACCTGTCGCATCCACCAAAGACTGCACCGTGCCCTCCCCGCCGTCGGCCATCGGCACATTGACGATATCCGCTTCGGGATACACGGCGCGCAATCCCTTCTCTATGGCATGGCATGCCTCTAATGCGGATAAACTCTCTTTAAATGAGTCTGGAGCAATTACAACCTTCATTCTCTCCACTCCCTCTCCGTCAGTCTTAACCAACTGTCTGAACAATCATTTTGCCGCAGATTACAAGAACCAGCCGAACACGCCGAACACCAATGTCGATACGACGGCCAGGACGAGACCGATTGCAGTCTCATACGGAATAAGACGCAGCCGCTCCTTCATCACCATATTGACGCTTCCGCCCGTTGCGTGGAAGAAGCTGCCGTGCGGCATATGGTCGAAGACGGTCGCCCCGGCGTGAATCATCGCCGCAGCGCCCAGGGATGCAACACCAAGCTCCATAATCGTCGAGCCGAACACCGAGCTGGCGACCGCGGTACCCGCTGTTGTCGAAGCGGTGGCCAAGGACATGAACGCGCCGCTTATCGGTGCAAGCAAGTAAGCCGGCAAGCCGGAGGAGGCCAGACTATCGATGATGACATCCTTCAATTGCGAATTCGATATAATGCCGGCCAACGTCCCCGTGCCGAGCAGCATGATAGCCACGCCCGACATTTTGCCCAAGCCCGATACCGCAAATTGATTGATCTGCTTGATGCGGCCCATGCACAAAGCCCCGACGAGGCCGCCGACCGGAAGCGCGATCACCGGATCGATGACGATGCCGGCCAGCGGGCGTAGTGCCAACAGCACAATCGCCGTGATTGGAGCCATCATCGCCGCCAAGAAGCTCGGAAGCTGCTGAGCGCCGTCGTCTACGCTTTCCTGGCCCGTAATCTTCGTTCCCTTTTTGGACAGGCGCTTCGCGATCAGATAAGTGGCAAACAGCCCAAGGACAGCCGGTATGATTCCTGCCATCATCATCGATGTCAGTGGAATATGGAATGCGTCTGCTGCCGCGATGGCGTTCGGATTCGGCGACATAATGTTGCCGGCCTTCCCGCCGCCGATCATGGCGAGCAATATCGCCATGCGGGACAAGTCGGCGCGCTGCGCAATCGCGATCGCAATCGGCGCCACCGTAATGACCGCGACGTCGATAAATACGCCGACCGCCGTCAGTACCATCGTCGCGAACGCCAGCGCAAACAGCGCACGCGTCTCCCCGAACTTGCGGACCAACGTTTCGGCAATCGTCTTCGCGCCGCCCGATTCAATCAGGACGCCGGCAAGCACGCCGGCTGCCAGGATGCGCAGCACGGCCGGAATCATGCCCTTCGCGCCATCCATCATCAAATTCACCGAATCAACCAGCCCGATTCCGCCGACGATTCCCCCGGCAAGTGCCCCAATCATCATGCCATAGGCAGGAGGGACTTTACGCAATATAAGCACAATCGCCACAACCAATGCCGTCAAAGCACCAAGTACAGTTACAGATACGTCCATAGTCAAGACCCCCTAATGTGTTGTCTCAATTCGTTATACTGTTACTGTACCTGTAATCTGAAAGCGCTTCATCATGCATAAAAATGAAATAAAGCGCTTTATAGAACATGTTTTTTGTTCAAATGCACAAATCATGCATGTTCCTTCCAGACGCGCTCACTCTCCGGCTTCCTCTCTTCCAGCGCGCTTAGCCAGCGGGCCGTCATCAGCGTATATAAATCGCGAAAATGCTTCGGGTCTTTGCCGGTCGCCTCATGAATGCGCTGCAGCCGGTAGCGAAGCGTATTCCGGTGAATCGACAGCCGCTCGGCGATGCGCTGCTGCTCGCCGTTCTCATCGTAATAGGCCTCCAGTGTCTGCTGCAATTCCCCGCTCTTGTCCTCCTGCGCGAATCGCCACCATAACCGCTTCAGCTCTTCCGCCACCCACGAGGGCGTAACGTTCGCTGCCACGGTCTCATTCGGCATATCTTCGCTGTAGTATACCGTCTGCTCCGGGAATATCGCCTGGCCTGCCCGCATCGTATCTTGCGCGGAACGGTAAGATGCGATTAAGCCGTCGATGCCGGCATACGCCTTGCCAACCGCAATGCGGAGCGGCGCAATCCGCTTCTCCTCCAGCAGCCTGCGAATGTGACGGATGCCCTCGCATATATCGGCGTTCGGCTCCCGCGGATGGAGATGGGGCTTATACAACACGATTTGGCGCGTATTGTGAATGGCGATCAGGTCGATGGCGGGCCGACCCTCCAATAATTCGGCCACCTGCTTGAGCGTAGACAATGAACTCGCGTCCTGCGCACCGGTCAGCTCCATAATGCACGCAACCCGCGCCTTATCCGGATGGAAGCCAATCCGTTCCGCCTGGAGGCGCAGCATGGCATTATCCTTGCCGTCCGCATGAATGACGGACAGAAGGAAATCCTCCTTCATCCGCTTATCCCATTGGGCTTTTTCCAGCAGATCTGCTTGCTCCAAATACATTTCCGCCGTCATTTTCACCAGCTCGCCGTACTTGGTCACCTCGTTCGGATCGCCGGTGATGCCGATGACCCCAACAACTTCGCCCTGGAAGTGAATGGCCAGATTCGTTCCGGGCAGCACCCCTTGCAGCTTGCGGGCGCTTTCCTCGTCAATCTCGAAGCGACCCTTCCTCTCAATCGCAATGAGCGCCCCTTCATGCTTCTGATATAAGCGCGAGCGGTCGCCAGAACCGATAATCCGCCCCCGTTCATCCATGACGTTCACATTATAATGAATCACTTGCATCGTCCGCGTTACAATTTCTTGCGCCAATTCCTTCGTCAATCTGCTCATCTTGTCTATCCCCTGTCTATGTTCGCCACAATATGAAAAAACGCCCTCCATCCGATAAGCGCGATTAATCGCATTCTTGCCGGGATAGGGGCATTCAGCTTGGAATAACGTTATATACGCCCTAAATGTGAGTGTTAACACGAGGAAGGGTATTTCCTCACGGGTGGCTGTTATTCGGTGAGGTACTATAATTAACGGTTATTTTGTCTGAGTATACGCTCTCGCGTTTCTTTTGTAAACTCAAACACCACCAGTATGGCCTCAAGAGAACGCATGTAATCATGATTCCGTCGCTTGCGGTTGAGGACTGCCGGTGAATCGTTTGTTGGCTGAGCATTTCATGCTGCGAACCAACAAACCGATCCTCATGGATCGGTTTGTTACTCCCTGTCTCACCTGAGTTTGAGGCTCCCCATCTATGCTATTTCACGGTACGGTTATAATCCTGGATTTTGGTCGTAATTTCTTTTGCTGCGTCATCCAGTGCCTGCTGCGGTGACTTTTTGTTGTTCAGCACTTCTTCAATCGCCCCTTCCACAATCTGTCTTGCCTCGGGAAATACGCCCATCACAGCACCTTGGGTCGCTTTAACCAGTTTCGTCTGGTGCAGCTGATCAATGGCCGTCTGGAATTGCGGGAACTTCTTCAGATTCTCCTTTACGCTTTCTTCTTCATACGCCTTCGTGGTAATCGGGAAATACCCGGTATTGATATGCCAGTATGCCTGTTCCGATGGAGAGGTTAGGAATTTAATGAACTCCCATGCGGCTTTTTGCTCTGCTTCAGGACGACTGTTCATCATCCACAGGCTTGCACCGCCCACGATAACACCACCTTCTCCAGCTCCTTCCGGCTTCGGAAGGAAGCCTGTGCCTACTTCAAACTTGCCCTCGGCACTATCCACAAGTCCCTTCAAGGCTGCGGTTGAGTCCAGAATCATGGCGACCTGACCGGCCGAAAATGCCTTCTTGGAATCATCGGTTTTACGTCCCAGGTTATTGGCTGCCTTGGAGTCGATCAGATCCTTCCACCAAGTCAGCACCTTTACGCCAGGCTCGGTATTGACGAGCGACTCGGTCGCCAGAGCATGCCGGCCGTTGCCGTTGTTCACATATTCCGCACCCTGATTAGCAAACAACTGCTCCATAAACCAACCGTATATAGCAAAATTCGCCCCTACCGCTTTCCCTTTTTTCGATATCGTGTCTGCCGCGACTTTCAGTTCTTCAAACGTCTTGGGCGGATTTTCCGGGTCGAGTCCTGCATCCTTAAACAGGTCTTTATTGTAATACAGTATCGGATTGGAGGAGTTGAAAGGCATGGAATACAGCTTATCATCAAACGTATAATACCCGCTGATGTTAGGTTCCAGCTGCGACACATCCCACTGATCCGCATCGATGAACTCCTGCATGGGTGTAATTAGTTTGGAATCGATCATAAACCGGCTGCCGATCTCGTACATCTGGACCACGGAGGGTCCCTCGTTCGAACCCATCGACGCCTTCAGTTTACTTAACAGGTCATCATAGGTTCCCTGATACACCGCCTCTACCTGCACCTTGTCCTGCGAAGCGTTAAAGTTAGCGACCAATTGATCAACCACCTTGGTTGTCGCTCCTCCCATCGCATGCCAGAACACCACTTTTTGAGTGCCAGCCTCCGTCTTTGGTACGGGTTCCGTCCCCTTTTCAGGCTCCTCGCCCATGTTAATGTTACATGCACTAACCAGCAGCATGATCGCAGCTAACAAGATACTTACCAACCTCGTTCTTCTTCTCATCCGTAATCCCTTCCCCTTTCGTTCGTAAAATGCACCCTATGATAAACCTGCATATGACAGGTCAACCACCGCACTAACCTTTCAACGCGCCAGCAGTAATTCCGCGCACCAATTGTTTGACGCCAAAAGCCAGCAGCACAAAGGAAGGAATCAGCACGATGGTCACGCCGGCCAGAATCAGGTTCCATGACATTACCTCAGCATGCTGCAGCATAGCCACCCCGATCTGTACGGTTCGCATCGAGGCCTGATTCGTGATCAAAAGCGGCCACAAAAAGTGATTCCAGTGCGTGAGGAATGTATACACCGCCAAGGTGGCAATGGAAGACCGGGACAACGGCAGCACCATGGACAAATAACTGCGGATATGACCGCATCCGTCGATTTTGGCCGCATCAAACAGCTCACGCGGAAGCTGCAGAAAAAACTGGCGCAGTAAAAACACGCCAAAAGCCCCTGCCATAAACGGCACGATCAATCCCTGGTAGCTGTCCATCCAGCCCCAATCCTTAATGGTCAGATAATTCGGAATAATTGTGACTTCCCAAGGAATCATCATCGTTGACAAGAAGAGCCCGAACAGCAATGCCTTGCCCTTAAAATTCAGAAATGCAAACGCGTATGCGGCCAGACTCGATGTAATAACCTGACTGATCATGATGGCCGTCGAGACAATGAAGCTGTTCAGAATGAAGCGAATGATCGGGAAGCCGGAGATGGCCTCCGTAAAGTTGCCCAGATAGAAGCTTGACGGGAACAGCGGTGGTGGAAAATTAGCTACCTCCTTCTCGGTCATAAAGGATGAGAACACCGTAAAGATGAGCGGATATAACACAATCAACGACAGGAGGATAAGCAGCAGATAGGTGAACAGGGATGTGATTCCGCGGAGGGTCATTGATAATGCACCTTCTTCTCCAGAACTTTAAACTGCAGCAGTGTAAGGAGCAGAATAATCGCAAACAGGATCAGAGCCTGTGCGCTGCCGATGCCAAACCGGAAATTGACGAAGGCATCCTGATAAATGGAGTAAACGATGACATTCGTGGAGTTGATCGGGCCTCCCTTGGTCAGAATGTGAATTTGCCCGAAGGCTTGAAATGCACCGATAACCGATACAATCAAGGCAAAGAAAATCGTGGGCGACAGCAGCGGCAGTACGATTTGGATAAATGTCCGGATCGGCCCGGAGCCGTCCATTTTGGCGCTTTCGTATATTTCCTCCGGAACTCCCTGTAAACCGCTGGACAGCACAATAAACAGAAACCCCATGTTCATCCAGATCGTCATGATCGAGATTGAGATCAGAGCCCAGGAAGGATCGGTTAACCAAGGGATCGGCCCCAGATGAACGAAGCTTAGAAAATAGTTCAGCATGCCCGCCGTAGGATGAAACAACAGAAACCATATAATCGAGCCGGTCCCGACGGAAATGACAATCGGCAGTGAGAAAACAAACTGAAACACCTTCATCCCTCGCAGCTTGTTGTGGGTAATCGCGGCAAGAAACAGCGACCAGATCAATGAGGTGGGCACGGTAAACAAAATAAACATCAGCGTTACGCCAAGATTCTTATAGAATGAATCAGTTGATAGAAGCCGGACAAAATTCTCCAACCATACAAATTCAACAACCTGACCCCGCGGATCCGTTATCGTCATGCTGAGATAAACCGATTTCAGCATCGGGTAGAACAAGAACATCATAAACAAGATGATGGAGGGTGCCAGAAATCCATAAGCTAAAGCATGCTCACCCCAGAGCCTTTTTCTTACCGCTGTGCTTTTAGGTTTCTTGCCATGTAAAACGCTTTCATTACTAGACAACCGACATTCCCCTTTCTTCGAAAATTTCTGCTTTGCCATTCGAAAAGACGCAAGGATTCGCAAAAAAGAGAACAAAAAAACACATAAACTGCATGCCGAAAAACAGACAAGCAATTGATGTGATTCTCCTCTTCTCCATCACATATGCAGATGCTCTTAACCATCCTCCCTTCATTATTATCAATAACAATGAACATTTAGAACATTCCATGCCTTGATATTTCGAAAGTTGACAATACTTGGGAAGTGACTATAATATTGAGTAAATACTCAGTTTTCTAAGATTCGTCATTACATAATAAAGGAAGCCATCTGCCTATGCCTGCAACCAATCGAAATGCCAAGAAGGAACGGATATTGAACGCTGCTCTGAAGCTGTTCTCCCATCAGGGATATCATGCAACGACAACCAAAGAAATTGCCGCCGAAAGCGGCGTAGCCGAAGGGCTGATCTTCTACCACTTCGGAGATAAACGGAAGCTGCTGCTCTACCTTGTGAACAATTTTTCCTTTGTTACACAGCTTCAGGAGGAGGCGGGGGAACTGTCGAAGCTGCCTGCGGAGGAGGCCCTGTTTCAATTCGGCTTGGCATATCTCGGGTTCCTCAGGACAAACATGGATTATCTAATGCTCATTTGGTCACCGGAACTCATAAGGGATGCCGAGGTATCGAATGAAGTGTCACAGCTGATCGGAGGTATTGGGACAGCAGGCAGCAGCATACTCAAACAGGCGGCGGGATCGAAGCATCAACCAGAACATACGGTTCAGACCGCGATGATGATGATGACCTCCTCCATCCTGGTCTATTGCATGCTCCATACCCGCTTCGGACAGGAAACGCTCCCGCTTGGGGACGAATCGTATATTCGTGAGCTCGTCCGGCTGCTGATGCATGGGTTGACTGAAGAATCCTAAGCCGCCGGTGTTCATCACAGGAAGGATTGAGTAGAAAAGCTGATCGCAGAACAGAAACAACATCTCTGCATCAGCTTCTTTTATCCTTTGAATTTGAGTGTATACTCAGTTTATTTAGATATCGAAAACATTGTAGATTGAAGGGAGAAATGAAGATCATGCTGTCATTCATGTCAGATTGGAGTATCGTCATGATATTGTGGCTGCTGCCGGTTGTATTTTTCACTCACGATGGAGAAGAGATTGCCACGATGGAACGGTGGCTCAGGAAGAACAAGAATAACCCTGTGCTATCCAAAATCTCGCCGGTCTCCACTCCGTGGGATAAAAATATCACCCTGCAATTCACCTTTGCCGTTCTGCTGATTGGCTTTATTCTCACCAGCGTAACGCTCCTTACGTCTCTTAACTTCGAAATCAGCAGTCCATTCAACGCGCTGTTCGCGGGATTTGTCACGGTGTTCCTGCTGGATGGCGTGAAACATGTGGGCGCGTCGATCGCCCTGTGGGCATACACCCCGGGTGTCATTACAGCCGCCCTCCTTGAAATTCCCTACGGGATTTATGCGCTCTATCGCCTCCTCCATGCAGACATCATAGATATGACTTCTCTCGCCCTCGGAACCATCATCGCCCTGCCGATCACCCTGCTGCTGGTATGGACGGGTCTGACGCTTGGAAAATCTGTTGCACCACCTCGCATAAATAATATGTAGGCTCCGACAAGCAATATGTAGAAGAAAAGCGACTACTCAACGTTCAATGCGCATCTTATTGAATCTCAAAAAAGAATGCTTCCGGATCATCCGGAAGCATTCTTCTCAACTCTTTCGCTAATCCTACAAACTCCAATTGCGTCTAGGCTTATAACCCGCCTTCTCCAGAAAATCCCGCTCCGTCTCCGGTCCAAGACCCTGAATCCCCACCTTGGCGCTCATCGAAGTAATCAGCATGCGGCTGGCCATCTCCAGCGTTTGTAAGGCCATTCGCGCTTCGCGAATGGACGTGTCATAAATAACCACACCGTGGTTCTCGAGGAGCAGCACATTGGCGAGTTTTGCCTTTTCCCGGACGCCCTGGCCCAGCGCGTCACTGCCCGGGTGATAGTAAGGCACACGTTCGATTCGCTCAATATAATACATCGTCTCGACGAACATATTGGACGGAAGCTCCAGGTCGGAGCAGGCAATCAGCGTAGTATAGAACGGAGAAGCATGGAGCACCGCTCCGATCTCCGGACGGCTTTCGTAAATCGCCCGATGCATGGGTGTTTCTTTGGACGGTTTGCGCCCTTCTGCCCCATACACGTTCCCGGACAGATCACATTCGATCAAGTCTGCTTCCTCCAGTTCGCCAAGAAAAGTCCCGCTGGCCGTCACCACATAACGGTCCCCTTCCGTTCTGGCGGAGATATTCCCCGCATTGCCCCACGCGAGGTCGTATTGCATCATATATTTACCGGTGTGCTGCAGTTCTTTTCTAATCGTTTCTACACTAGCCATGACATCTACCTCCTGTAATAAAGTTTAGATACTTCTCCATAAATCGCTTGCTAGATGAACATCAACTGACGTACTTCTTATTTACCGCCTAACAGATTCGGCAGGAACATCGACAATTGCGGAAGATACGTGATCAGCATCAGGTCAATGATCAACACAATATAGAACGGCACCATGCCTTTTGCGATCTGATCCAGCCGGATCTTTGCGATCTGGGCCGATATGAACAGATTAATGCCGAGCGGCGGCGTGCACATCCCGATCGCCAGGTTGACGATCATAATAATCCCGAAATGCGTCGGGTCGATCCCGAATTCGGCCGCTACCGGCGCCAGCAGCGGTGCCAGAATAATGATCGACGCATTGGATTCCATAAACATGCCCACGATCAGCAGGAATACGTTGACCAGTAACAGGAACACGATCGGGTTATCGGATATGTTCACGAAGAAACCTGCAACCGCCTGGGGAATTCCTTCACGCGTCATGATCCAGCTAAACAACCCCGCGCTTGCAATGATAAACATAATCACGGATGTCGTAATCGTGGATTGCGTTAGAATATTTATCAGCTTGGAGAATTTAATCTCCTTATACACAAATACGCCGACAATGAATGCATACGCAACGGCAACGCCCGCGGCTTCGGTCGGCGTAAAGATTCCGCCGTAAATTCCGCCGAGAATGATGATCGGCATAAGGACGGCCCAGAAGGACTCCTTGAAGGCCTGCCATACTTCTGCCGGCGTCTTTCTCTTCTCGCGCGCATAACCTTTTCGTTTCGCAATAATATAAACGGCAATCATCAGCGATAAACCAATCATGATTCCCGGAATGAGACCCGCCATAAACAGATCGCCGATGGAAGTTTCGGCAGCTACTCCGTATAGAATCAACGGAATGCTTGGCGGAATGATAACCCCCAACTCACCGGACGTCGCTTGAAGAGCCCCCGTAAAGTTCTTATGATAACCCCGGGAGATCATGGCCGGAATCAGGATGCTGCCCAGCGCCGCGGTTGCCGCGGCGGAGGAACCGGATATGGCGGCAAAGAACATCGAGGTTACAATTGTGACGAGTCCAAGTCCGCCCGGCAAATGGCCTGTAAGTGCATTCGCCAGATTCACCAATCGTCTGGAAATCCCGCCAAATTCCATCAAGGTACCCGCAAACACAAAGAAGGGAATCGCCATCAGCGGGAATGAATCCGTAGACGTGAACGAACGCTGGACCAGTACAAGCAGCGGCGTGCCGCCTTCCCACCAGATTGCTACAGCCGACGCCATCCCCATCGAAACGGCAATCGGAACACTGATGGCGAAGAACAGGATCAGACATCCAAACAGTATGATAGGCATTATAATCCTTCCTCCTTCGCTTGCGGTACGGTATCGGACACGATCGTTTCCAGAATGACCGCTACCGCATTCATGATGAGCAGCACCGCTCCAATCGGAATGGCTGCATAAGGAATCGACATGCTAAGCCCCATCGCTGCCGACGATTGCACGGAGACCCGGCCCAGAATGTCGATGCCCTGGACCAGCAATAGAATGAAAAACACGATGCATATCGCCATGACGGTGATTCGAATCACCTTTCGGTTGACTTCACTCACCAGCTCCGGCAGCAGCTCGATCGCTACCAGCCGATGATGGCGCAGCGCCAGCGAGGAACCCAGGAATACAAGGTATACCATCAAGTATCTGGCCAGCTCCTCGGACCAGTGAAGCGGATACCCGACAATCCGGTAAATAATCTGCATGATAATCAGGATGGACATGACACCCAGGATCATGGCCACTGCGATGCCCACGAGTTTGTTCAGCGTATCGATCACTTTTAATGTCTGCCGCATGGCTTATCCCCCCTCTAGAAGAAAAAATGGTTATGGCGTGTTGATGATTTTGTCGTACAGCTCTCTTCCGTACATGTTGGCAAAGCGTTCATGTACCGATTTAGCTGCAGCCTCGAACGGCCCCTTATCCACTTCCACGAACTCCGTACCGAATTCTTTAAGCTCATTGATAATCTGCTCTTCTTGTTCAAAGACCAGCTGATTCTCGTATTCCGTCGCTTCTTTGGCCGCTTCTTCAATAGCTTGACGCTGAGACTCATTCAAGCGTTGATACGTCACTTCACTCATCGCGAGCATCACGTAACCGTATACATGATCGGTCATCATCATATACTTCTGGACTTCCTGAATCTTGGAGCTGGCTGTAAAAGCAACCGGATTCTCCTGTGCGTCAATAACCCCGGTTTGCAGCGATGAATAGACTTCGCCAAAGGCCATTGGCGTCGGTGTCGCCCCCATTGCTTCCCAAGCCGCAATGGAAGCCGGAATCTCCGGCACGCGGATTTTCAAGCCGTGCAGATCGTTTGGCGTTTCAATCTTTTTGTTGGCAGTCAGCTCGCGCGGGGTTCTCATCCAGAACTCCAGACCGCGGACCTCGGCATTATCCAGCAGGCTCTGCTTCAGTTCATTACCGACATCCCCATAGAGCACGTTCTCCAAATGCTGCTTGTCCCGGAACAAATACGGCAGCTCCAAAATGGCATAAGGGCTGTAGAAATTCGATAATACGCCCGCCGGCAGGGCAAAATCCACCGATCCGATCTGCATCCCTTCGATCAGGTCTCGGTCATTCCCGAGCATCGAGCTGGCATACACCTCTACCTCGATCTCACCGCCCGTTTTCTCCTTCACCAATTCCGCAAATTTAAGCGCGCCCAGATGCCACGGATCGGATTCGCCCGTTATGTGACCGAGCCTCAGCTTGATCGGGCCCTCATCCGTATTCGGCTTTGTCATAAATAAAGCGCTTACAATGAGTAGTGCAGCCACCATGACAACTGCGAGTCTTTTCCACATTTGTCGTTCCCCCAATCTGATATGAAGTTCCTGCAGCCTCCGCCACCAGAAGCAGAAGCTGCGGGGAAATGTTGATAATTAAAAGGTGACGATGACCTTCAAGGAAGCGTCTTCCTTCTTGTCTACCAGGCGGAATCCTTCTGCGGCATCTTCATAAGACAGTCGATGGGATATGACGGCTTTGACGTCCACCGCTCCGCTTGCTAACAAATCGATGGCGGAAATGGTATCCTCACGCGTGTACGTCATGCAGCCGACAATTTCCTTCTCGGTCTGCTGCAGATTCACGATATCGAAGGTTTGCGTGCCATGGAACATGGCTATTGTTACGCAGCGGCCGCCTTTGCGAAGCAAGGCAAGGGCATCATCCACGATCCCGGGAACCCCGGCTGCAATCAGTACCTTATCGAATTCGCCGGCAATTTCCACCTTCGCTTCCTCAGTCCAGCGTCCCTTGCCGCGAATGTTCAAAGTGTGGGTAGCCCCCATCTCTTTGGCGGATTCAAGCGCATAATCCATGACGTCCGTCACCATGAGCGTTGTAGCGCCGGCAGCCTTCGCAGCCGTCATGGCGAGCAGACCGATCGGTCCGGCACCGAGAATAGCGACCTTGTCTCCGACTTCGATCCCGGCCTTGCGTACCGCATGGACCCCTACCGCGAAGGGCTCTACCAGCACACCCAGCTCATGATCCAGCTGATCCGGCAGTTTGAATACGCATGCTTCCGGCGCAGCAAAGTACTCGGCCATCGAGCCATACCAGCCCTTCAAGCCCGGCGCTCCCCGCTCGGCGCAATAATTCGTTCTGCCCGTCAAGCAGTAATCGCATTTGCCGCAGCCGACCTGAGGCTCCACGGTTACCCGATCACCAATCTGAAAGGATGTGACGTCCTTACCCACCTTCACGATTTCGCCAGACACTTCGTGGCCGATAATGACGGGCGGCTTCCGGAACAAGTGCAGTCCCTTGTAGGTATGAATATCCGATCCGCAAATGCCGGCGGCTTTGACCCGGATCAGAACCTCCCCTGCCCCGATCTCCGGTACGTCCACGTCTTTAACGACAACTTTGTACGCATCCTCCACATATACAGCCTTCATTGTCTCTCCCCCTTGTAGTCATTCAAGATGGCGGTCTGATCCCGTATCTCTCTGTTATATAAAAAGCGCTTGCTTCGATTCCTGCAAATGCTTGCGCATCACCTCGGCGCTGCTCTCCTTGCCGGTCTTGAGCGCCTCATAGATCTTCCAGTGATCCTCCAGGAACTTCTCCATCCGGTGCGGATCCTTCCGCAAATGCCGGCGGGTGATTCGCTGCAGATGATCATGGTAGTTCAGCAGCACCCGGTGTATTTCCTGGTTGCCCGTACATTCGCAAATGATCAAGTGAAAATCATGGTCGGCTTGAGCGAAATTTTTGACATCAAGCCGGCTGACGATGTCGGCAGTTTCGGCAAGATTGCCCTCCAGCTCCTTCTCCTGCTCAGGCGTGAGTCTGGATTCGATCTGCTGGCAGTTGAACGTCTCCAGCGCAATCCGCAGATCGTATATGTCTACAATCCGGTTCACGGATAGATCATTGATGATGATGCCCTGCTTCGAAGAAACGGTGACAAAGCCCTCTGTCTCCAGCCGTGTCAACGCCGCTTTGATCGGCGTCTTGCTCATTCCCAGCAGCTCAATCAATTCTCGCTCGGACAAGAATCGACCCGGCTCGAATTTCTCGTTCAGAATGCTTTCCTTAATCTCGTTATAGGCCACATCTTTTAACAGAAGAGAAGAAGCTGCCCCTTTGCTTTTATCCATCGTCATTCGTGTATTCTCCTATCTTGGCTATTGATCCGGTTCAGGAAAACCGGCATCACGCACTTTGATAAAATAATCCGGCGATCCCAGCTGTCCGCCCTTAAGAGCCAATTCCAGGCCGTCCAGGCTTGCGTCGTCCGAATATACCTTGCACAGCGGTGCTCCCGGGGATACGTCCCATATCATCTCCAACCCGTAAGCACCCATCTCGCTGGTGACAAAACCGGAGGTGTCTCCCCCAGCAATGACAATTCGGCGCAGCCCGGCTTGATCCATGACATGCTTGGTTAATTTCCCGAGGCTTCTGCCGATGTACTCGCCCGCTTCCGCTCGGGATAGTCCCATAGTCTTCAACCGTGTTCGTGTCTCACCGATCGCTTCATCCTCTGGGCCCAGCGCCGTGTAGAGCACCACGCTTTGTCCTTCTTGGAGCTTATCCACCGCTTGCTGGACAAGCCCCAGCCGGGCAGCATCATCTGTACCCCCGATCATGGCCGGCGTAATACGCATGCCGTGATACCCTTCGGCTATCGCACGCTCAATCTGAAGCTGACTGACCGGTGAAGCACTCCCGGACACTACCAGAATGGCATCGGTTGGCCGAATGGTCGCACCAGGTTTGTTATTCTCCGACGAAGGAGAAGCAAGTCCGAGCTCATCCCAATGGGCAGCCAAAGCGTATTCGACGCCGGACGACCCGACAACAAATGCCCCCGCCCCTTCGGGTTTGTCCTGAATCAGCTGGCCGCACCGCTTGAGCCTGTCCTCATCCAAGGCATCAAACAGCAGAATTCCCGGCTTCTCCCCCAGTTTATCACGATATCGGTGAAGAACCGTATCCTTGTCTCCATCCAGTTCTACAATATCCATTAAAGTTATGGAATCCTCCGTCTGCTGCGCAAGATGAAGACGCAGATCCGCCTCATGCATCGGCGTGGAAGGGTGCTGCGACATGACGGGATGCCGATCCAGACGGTACACCGTATCATGCATTTTCGCAAAATGCTGGCCGAACAGCGTATAACGTCCAAGGCGGGGGGCGCCGACCAGCAGCGGAACCGTCACCTGATCTGGAAAATAGTCTCTTGCCACCCCAATCGCGTGGCCGACACTGCCAACCTCAGGCGAAGAGTCGAAGGTGGAACATGTCTTATAGTGGACGAGCGGCGCGCCGCTCATGGACAGCTTCTCAAATACCGGCCGGAGCTCGGCCTCCATATCCTCCGGAGATTTGGCTCGGCTTGTACCTGCCACCCCGATGCAACGGATGCCTTCAAACTTCTTCAGCCGATCAAGCGAAGGAGCTTCCAGAAACAATACCGTGCGGTAACCACTTCGGGCCAGCGCCTCCATCGCATCCGTTGAACCAGTAAAGTCATCGCCATAGAAAGCAAGCAGCAGCTCATTGTGGTTCATGGTTGTCCCTCCCGAATCTATGATAGATCTATCATAGATCTATTTGAAACCTATTGTATTTGCAGCGCTTTCAAATGTCAACCACCTTTTCGTTTTGACATGAGAAATATCATTGCGAAAACCGTCTTTGACTGACCTCGCATTCCTCAACATATTAGCCAAGCGATGGCTCATAACCATTATGGATAGCCGTTTAACCGGATATGTTACGCAAAAAACCTAGAGAGGGAGATATCGATTCATGGAGGATCAGAACCGGAACAGAGGAAATGACAACCGCGTACCCCAGCCGATACGCAGCGACGGAGCAGGCGGGCCGGACTATGGCCCGCGGGATGTGATGAGGGATATCGAGAATCCCGACATGCTTGTGCCCCCGGCCACAGATGCAGGCTTGATGCCCAATCTGAAAATGTCGTTCTCCGACACGCATATGCAGCTAAATCATGGCGGCTGGTCGCGGGAAATTACGGTACGGGACCTCCCGATTGCAACCACGCTGGCTGGCGTGAATATGAGCCTTACGCCCGGCGGCGTCCGGGAGCTTCATTGGCATCAGCAGGCGGAGTGGGCCTATATGATCTGGGGCAGCGCCAGAATTACGGCCATGGATGCAAGCGGCAGAAATTTCATCGCAGATGTGGGGCCTGGCGATCTGTGGTATTTTCCGGCCGGTCTCCCCCACTCGATCCAGGGACTCGAGGAAGGCTGTGAATTCCTGCTGGTTTTCGATGACGGCCACTTCTCAGACCTGAATACCCTATCGATCTCTGACTGGTTTGCCCACACGCCAAAGGATGTGCTGTCCGCCAACTTCGGCGTTCCGGAGAACGCGTTTAGCCATATCCCGAAGGAACAGGTTTATATTTTTCAGGATCAGGTGCCAGGTTCGCTCAAAAGCCAAGAGGTCCAGTCTCCTTACGGGAAGGTGCCTCTGAGTTTCAAGCATCGGCTGCTGGCGCAAGAACCGTTCATAACCCCCGGCGGGAGCGTAAGAATCGTGGATTCCAGCAATTTTCCGATCTCCAAAACCGTAGCAGCCGCGCTTGTCGAGATCAAACCGGGCGCTATGCGGGAGCTACACTGGCATCCGAATCAGGACGAGTGGCAGTATTACTTGACCGGACAAGGACGAATGACCGTATTCGCCGGCAATGGAGCGGCGCGGACCTTCGATTACAGAGCCGGCGATGTCGGTTATGTACCATTTGCCTTCGGCCACTACATACAGAACACGGGTACGGAAACCTTGTGGTTTCTGGAGATGTTCAGAAGCGACCGGTTCGAGGATATCTCCTTGAATCAGTGGATGGCCTTGACCCCTCGGAATCTGACCCAGGATAACCTGAAAATCGGAAACGAAGTCACCGATGCTTTGCGCAAAGAAAAGTGGCCCGTCGTGAAATACCCGGGATATTCGTATTACCCGAGGTAAGTTCCCGCCTCCCCGCTTGGTCGAGGACATTGATCTGTAGAATTAACTCCATACAACCACCTGCCCGAGGATTTTATTCCAAGGCTTGTTATGTGCCGTCATGCGGATATTGACTTTTCTTTCCTTCTGCCATATAGTTCATTAATGAAACTATTTCATACGTGAACTATTTGAGAGGAGAACTATCATTGAACGACAAGGCAAAGCAGTGGATCGACCGGTATGTCGATGTCTATCTGCTTGTATCGAGGCGGATCAACGCCCAGATTCGAGAGCAGCTCGGCGAGGATCTGACCAGTGACCAGTTTCAAGTGGTACGCTTGATCAACGGCACGGATCACTGTACTTCATCCTATCTGGCAGAAGCTCTCGCGGTTGGCAAAAGCTCGGTTACGGCTATCGTCAACCGTCTCGTGGATGCCGGCATTATCGACAGGACCCGGGACGAAGCAGATCGCAGGCTGGTGTATCTGACATTGACGGAATACGGACATACGATTTTTGAATCTGCCCAGGAACAGATGAGGGAGATCGTCTCCCCTTACCTGCAGCATTTTGAAGAAAAAGATATCGAAATGTTTATCTCGATGTTCGAGAAACTGGGGCAATTGATGTTTGAATCAGGGGGGAGAAAGAATTGAAAGCTATACTGAAAGCAAGATGGGCCATTATCGTGCTGTGGCTGGCTGCCGCAGTTGTGCTGTTTCTGTTCGCGCCGTCCATGTCGGATCTGGTGCGGGAGAAAGGGCAATTATCCGTACCGGACGGTTATACCTCTTCGCGCGCGGCGGAAATTCTCAAGGAAGCCTCCGGCGGCGAGGGCGGGGAAACCCTGCACCAGGTTGCACTCGTCTTCAATAAACCCGATGGGTTAAGCGAATCGGATAAGGAGAGCATCCGGGAGGGCGTTCAAGCTTTAAACGATAACAAAGAAAGTCTCCATATCGATTCTATCAATGAACCGTTCACACAAACGGAGCTGGAAGACACGCTGATAGCCAAAGACGGCAAGACCATCATGGTCGCGCTTCAGGTCAGCGGCGGCCAGGAAGCCGTGAAAGAGCTGCCCCAGAAGGTCGATCAGGTGCTGGAAGGCGTTCAAGCCGATCATTACCTGACAAGCGAAGGCCTCATTAATGAAGATACCATCGTCAGCTCCGAGGAAGGCCTGAAGAAAACGGAATATATTACAGTTGTCTTTATTCTGCTCATTCTGTTCGTTGTATTCCGTTCCTTCGTGGCACCGTTCGTCCCGCTGTTGACCGTGGGGCTCAGTTATATCGTGTCACAGTCGGTCGTTTCTTTTCTCGTGGACCAGTTCAACTTCCCGATATCGACCTTCACTCAGATCTTTATGGTGGCCGTCATGTTCGGGATCGGGACCGACTACTGCATCCTGCTGATCAGCCGGTTTAAGGAAGAACTTACCACGTCGGAGGATACCAAGACGGCGATCATCGAGACTTACCGAAAAGCCGGCGGCACCGTGATTTATTCCGGGCTTGCCGTATTTGTCGGCTTTGCAGCCATCGGGTTATCCAAATTCATTCTGTACAAATCCGCGGTTGCGGTTGCCATCGGCATCGCCGTTATGCTTCTGGCATTGGTTACCGTCGTTCCGTTCTTCATGGCGGTGCTGGGCAAGAAGCTCTTCTGGCCGTCACGCGGCAAGCTGGAGCATAGCGAAAACAAGCTTTGGGGAGCGGCAGGTTCCTTCTCCCTTAAGCGTCCTTGGGCTGCATTGCTTGTCGTAGCCGTTATCGTGGCCCCTTTCCTGGCTACGTACAGCGGCAAGCTGTCGTTTAACAGCCTGGAGGAAATCGGGCCAAGTTACGCTTCGGTCAAGGGCTTTAACATTATTTCGGACAGCTTCGGCCCCGGACAATCGCTGCCATCCACCATCGTAATCAAGAACGATGACCGCATGGATACGGCGGAATACATGGGACTCGCGGAAAAAATCAGTCGGGAAGTGGAAAAGGTTGATGGCGTGTCCAGCGTACGCGGGCTCTCCCGGCCAACCGGCGAGCAAATCAACGATTTCCTCATTCCGACTCAAGTGAAAACGTTAAATGAAGGATTGGGAGAGTCCAAAGACGGACTGACCCAGATTCAGAATGGACTATCCAAAGCAGGCAAGCAGCTCAGCGAGAATACGCCGATGCTGAATGAAGCCGCAGCGGGAGCCAAGGAGCTGACCAAGGGAACCGCCGACCTCAAGGACGGCATCACGGAGCTTGGCCAAGGCCTCAGCGCTATCCAAAAAGGAATCCAGAGCGGCAGCGCAGGCGCAGGCGAACTCAAAGCAGGGCTTGCCCAGGCTGCGAAAAGCGCGAAAGAGTTAGCTGCAGCTCATGCCCAGCTGCTCCAAGGTTATAAACAGCTTGATACCGGATTAGCAGCTCTTGAAGGCGGCGTTGCCGGACTTAAAGAACAGCTGGCCGGCGTTGCGGCTGCCCTGAGTGGACTTGAAGGCTCCTTCACGGGACTGGAGAGCAACCACCCGGAACTCATTCAGGATGCCGACTATCAAACCATCAAAGGTACCGTTACACAAACAGCCGCAGGCACAGCCGAGCTGGCAGCAGGGTTAGGACAAATCGCCGAGCAGCTTAAAGGCGCGTCAGCCGGCTTATCGGAAGCCAATGCCGGCTACGCTAAGGCAGCCGCCGGGCAAACGGCGCTTGCCAACGGTCTTCAGCAGCTTGTTTCCGGTATCGCCGAGCTTCAATCCGGCCTTTCGCAGGCAGCTAACGGGCAAGGACAGATCGTGAGCCAAATCCCTTCCATTACAGGCGGTCTGGACCAGCTGCAGGGCGGCCAGAAGCAGCTTGCCGACGGCTTTGGCGATCTAACCGGCCAGATCGGCGAACTAACGGAAGGACTGAACGCCAGCGCGGACGGGTTGAAGCAAATTTCGGACGGACTGCATTCCGCACAGGATTATCTGCAGCAGATCCAGGATGTTCAGGATGAAGAGCTCAGCGGGTTCTTCATTCCGCAGGAAGCCCTTGAGAATGAAGAGTTCCAGACGGTATTCGATACCTATCTCAGCGATGACCGCAAAGTAATGACGCTGGATGTGGTTCTGGCAACCAATCCGTACAGCGAAGAGGCGCTGGGCAGCGTCGAACAGATTCAATCCGCTGTAGATCGCGCAGTAAAAGATACGAAATTGGAGAATGCCGAGGTTGCCATCAGCGGCATTACCAGCACGAACAACGATTTGCAGAACATATCGAATGAAGATTATACGCGTACCGTAATTCTCATGCTGAGCGGAATCTTCATTATCCTGGTCGTGCTGCTGCGCTCCATTGTGATGCCGATCTATCTGATTGTTTCACTGGTCATCACATACTTTACGGCCGTCGGCGTTACGGAGATGATCTTCGTCCACGGCTTCGGGTATTCCGGCATTACTTGGGCCACGCCGTTCTTCAGCTTTGTCATGCTGATCGCGCTTGGGGTCGATTACAGCATCTTCCTAATGGCGCGTTTCAACGAGAACAAGTCCTGGAACGTTCAGGATGCCATTCTTCATGCCATGCGCAACATGGGTACTGTGATCCTGTCCGCGGTAGTCATTCTTGGCGGTACCTTTGCGGCGATGTATCCGTCCGGCGTACTGTCCATGATGCAGATCGCAACGGTTGTCCTGGTTGGACTTGTGCTCTACGCACTCCTGTTCCTGCCATTCTTCGTACCGGTGATGGTCCGTATCTTCGGCAGGGCTAACTGGTGGCCGTTCACCCCGAAGGAGCAGGAAGCAAAGAGCCCTTCCGGACATGACGTAGGAATGTAGCCCTTACAAGGATGACCCCAATCTAACAATGATCAACATAACCGTCTTTTTCCTGATTCATGACAGGTAAAAAGGCGGTTATTTTCTATGCCATTTCAATAAAAGTGAGTGGAAATCTTATCCGTGAGTACTTGGGACGATTACCAAAGAACCGAGCGAATGCTTTTTGATGGGGAATAGCTATACGATCGTCGCATTTTCTCGTATATTAAGAAGAAGAATTCTCGGATTTCAACCATACCAAACCTAAAAGGGAACGTGAACCGTGCCAACACGACCTGAAAACCATACCTATCGCATTCAAACTAAAAAGATTCTTCAGTATATATTGGCAGTTGCTGTTTTTCTGTCCGTGCTCCTCAGCCTTCGGTGGTATTGGATCGAGGCCTTCGTTCCTCCCCACCATCCGAAAGCTTCCCAAGGGGTGCTCGATTTACGCAGCTGGGACCTCATTCATTCCAAATCCATAACATTGGATGGAGAATGGGAGTTCTATCCTGACATGCTTGCCACAAAACAAGAGCTGGAGCAAACCAATCCGCAGCATCGCTATGTGCAGGTTCCGGGAAATTGGCGGGGGAGCCAAACGAAGGAAACCGGATCTGGATCTGCCTATGGTACCGGAACCTATCGGCTTCGTATTCTGGTCGATCCATCCTTAACCGCTCCCCTTTCGTTCTGGATCCAGCAGATTCAGGCTTCGGCGAGTGTCGAGATAAACGGCCTTAAGATGGGAGAGATGGGCAACACCGGAGAGGACGGCAAAGACAACTATTCACCGGCTCGAAGTCCCTTCGTTGTCGATTACGCTCCCGCTAAACACACACAAGACATCGATTTGATTATACGCGTGGCCAACCATGAGCATCCACACCAAGGCGGAATTGTAAATTCCATCAAGCTGGGATCCAGCCAAGCCATCCATGATGAACGCGGACTTTCCATCGATCTTCAGCTCATTACATTCGTTGTGCTCATCCTTCACAGTCTGTATTCCTGCATCCTGTTCTTATTCAATCCGCGGGAATGGACGCTTCTTGATTTTTTTCTGCTGCTTCTCACCGCATCTGTGACGATTGTAGTGTCAGATGACGATTTACTGCTGAAATGGCTGTCCATCAATTACGATTGGGATCTTAAAATCTCCATATTGTCTTATTCCTGGCTATCTTTTTTCATATTGAAGATGACCAGAAGTTTCACCATAAAGACCCGCAGCCGATGGTTTACCGCATATGGCGTTTCCCTTTTTCTATATTCCGGATTTATTGCAATCGCGCCTGCTTCTCTTATTTTCTGGACGGTGGAATACAAAGTTTTTGCCATTCATTATTTATTGCCAATTATCTTCTCTATATATATGTTCGGGAGAATGGTGGCTGCAAGCCGGGATGACGCGATCTTTCTGCTCTTGGCAGCCAGCGGCGTTTTCTCCAGTGTTATTTGGGGAGCACTCCATAAATATCAGGAACTTCCAAAAGTGTATTACCCCGTTGATGTCATCGCGGCCATCATCGGTTTCTCTGCCTATTGGTTTAAGCGTTATTTCCGCAACGTCGATAAAATCAGCAAGCTCAACCGCGAATTGCAGAAAGCGGACAAAATGAAAGACCGGTTTCTGGCCCAGACGTCACATGAGCTGCGAACGCCGCTGCACGGGATCATGAATATCGCCCAGAGCGTCTCAGACAGGGAACAGCATAATATGGACAATCGAAGTGCGGAGGATATGAAGCTCCTTGTTAAGGTTGGACGCCAGATGTCGCATTTGCTGAATGATCTACTGGACGCCGTAAGGCTGAGGGAAAAGCGAATCGTACTGCATGCCGAGCCGCTATCCCTTCCCTCTATCGTAAATGGCGTTATCGATATCCTGAAGTATTTGCTCGAAGGAAAAGCTGTGCAGTTGAAAATGGATATAGACACATCCGAAGCCCTCCCTCTCGTTATGGCGGATGAAAAGAGGCTTGTGCAAATCCTCATGAATTTATTGCATAATGCCATCAAACATACCGAGGAAGGAATCATTGCCGTAACGGCCAACGCCAAGAACGGGCATATGTTCATCAAGGTAACGGATACGGGAACGGGAATGGATCAGGAAACACAGCAGCGGGTATTTCTGCCATACGAACAAGGCAATCCCGGATACGGCGACACCAACGGCATAGGTTTGGGCCTTAGCATCAGCAGAGAATTAGTAGAGCTTCATGGCGGCTGGATGACGGTTCACTCCGAAATCGGAAAGGGTTCGACGTTTACATTCACGCTGCCTTTGGCGGATTCGACTGACGTAGAGATGGCCCCGAACCTATCGGCTGTTCGGCTCGAGGCTTATGAAGAAATGGCGGCAAGCCGGAACGACCTGAATGACCAGCCGCTCCAAACCGCAGAAATCCCGTCAGCGGAAGAGCAGATGAACATCCTAGCCGTTGACGATAACCTTGTAAATTTGCGAGTGCTTGCGAGTATATTGATGTCTGAACCTTACCACCTGCAATTAACAACTTCGGCCGGAGAAGCGCTGGAATTGCTCGGAACGAGGCCATGGGATTTGGTAATCGCTGATGTCATGATGCCGCAGATTTCCGGTTACGAGCTGACACGGAAGATAAGAGAACGGTATTCCCCTTCCGAGCTCCCTGTGCTTCTGCTGACGGCGCGTAGCGAGCCCTCCGACATGTATGCGGGGTTTCGGGCGGGTGCCAACGATTATGTCACGAAACCAGTGGATCCGATGGAGCTTAAATACCGTATTCAGTCATTGATTACATTAAAGCAGTCCGTGAACGAGCGTCTGCGTATGGAAGCCGCCTATCTGCAAGCTCAAATCCACCCGCATTTTTTGTTCAACACTTTGAATTCAATCCACGCATTGAGTGAAATTGATGTGGAAAGAATGCGAAAACTTAACGAGGCCTTTAGTTCATACCTGCAAATCAGTTTTCAATATCAAAACTCCGGCAAATTTGTCTCACTATCGGAAGAACTCGAACTTGTACGCGCATATTTGTACGTTGAGCAGGAGCGACATGGCAACAGGCTCCATGTCATATGGAACGTGGATCAGGACATTCACCTCCTGCTTCCTCCATTAACAATTCAGCCTCTGGTTGAGAATGCCGTACAGCACGGTATTATGCAAATCGCTAAGGGCGGAACCGTACACATTCGTATTGAACGTCAGGAGCTTTCCACGCTGATTCAGGTCAAGGATAACGGCATGGGAATGAGCAGAGAAAAGGTACAGGGTTTGCTGGATGCTCCGCGAGAGGACAAAAGAGGAATTGGCCTGTACAATACGAATCGCAGATTGATTCAGACGTATGGGAGCGGTCTTTCCATTCAAAGCGAGGTCCATGAAGGCACAAGCGTATCTTTTGTCATTCCCGATCCGGAGCAATAGCGTCTCTTAACAGCAATAGGAGGGTATCCCGCCAGATCTAAGATCTTGGGACACCCTCCTTTTTTTCAAATACAGACGGATCCGATTGCTGCGTGGTCTCTTTCCTTCTGCCATAAACCCGATACAGATCGCCGCAAATGGAACGATGCTCCAGTCTAGCAGCTTACGATACAACTCCGATATAAAACCCGTCATACCCCTTACTTCCCACCGTTTGAATCGCCGTGCCGGAAATCGCGGAGATGGCGGACAGCATATCCATGAATTTGCGGATACCGTGCACCCGAGGGTCTGTGCTGTGATGATCGATCACTTCTCCATTCCGGATCACATTATCGCTAATCATGACGGTGCCCGGCCGTGAGAACTGTAACGCCCACTTCAAATAATTCGGATTGTTGGGTTTATCGGCATCAATGAAGATCAGATCGAACGGCTCCACCTTCTCCTTGGCCAGCTGCTCCAGCTGCAGCACAGCATCGCCTACCCGGATTTCCACCCGATCCTCCAGTCCGGCCAACGCAATATTGGATGTGGCAATCTCGGCATGATGCGGATCGAGCTCCAGTGAAATCAGCCGCCCCCCATCCCCAAGCGCTCTAGCCATCCAGATCGTACTGTAACCTCCCAGCGTACCAATCTCCAAAATTCGTTTCGCACCCTTGATCTGAACGATGAGGTTCAGCAGCTTCCCTTGAGCCCTGGATACATCAATCTCCGGCAATCCGGCCTCCCGATTTGCAGCTAAGACCCTCTCCAAAACCTCATCATAAGGAATCAAATGTTCTGTGATGTAATCGTCTACTTTATCCCAAGTCGCAGCTGCATCATCCTTCTTTTTCATGCCCGCTTCCTCCCTTATTCTCCATATGGATCTTACAAAATCATTGTATGTGATTTATTGTTATAGATATAATATATATTTAAAGGACTTATATAACTTAAATATATGAATGGATAGGAGTGCGGCACTCATGAATTTACACGCATTACGGCTCTTTCACGTTATCGCTACAACGGGCAGTGTTACCCGTGCTGCTGAATTGTTGAATATAAGCCAACCCGCCATAACAGCCCAGATTAAAAAATTCGAGAAGGAGCTCTCCCTTACTCTGTTCAAGCCGCAGGGCAGAGGCATCGGATTGACGGCGGCCGGAGCCGAGCTCGTTCCGCTTGCCAAAAGACTCTTCTCCGTCGAGCAGCAGATTGAACAATTCTGCCTGGATTACCGCAGCGGCTCGAGGGGACTGATCCGCATGGCGGCTACCTATCTTCCTTCCCATTTTCTTCTGCCTGCCTGGCTTGCGAAATACAAGCAGCGATACGAAGAAGTAGAAATGAGCATAACCACCACGAATTCAAGCGATGCACTTAAGCAGCTGTTACATATGAATGTCGACCTTGCGATATACGGCGGTCTGCCAGAGGAATCTCCGAATACGATACAGATCGAGGAGCTGTTCCGGGATGAGTTATGGTTTGTCGTATCCCCCGATCACCGCTATGCCAATCAGCGTATCTCCCTGGAAGAGATGATGAGAGAGCCTTTTGTTATGCGGGAGGAAGGCAGTTCAACGCGAGAACGTTTATTTGCCTTATGCCGTACCCATAGCGCGCCTTCCCCGCGGATTACGCTGCAATTCAATGGTCTGCACGAAGCGATTATGGCCGTCATTGCCGGATACGGTGCAAACTTTGTGTCCTCACTCGTTGTACGAGAGTATGTGGAGCGCGGCGAACTAAGCCGGGTCTTTGTCGATGGAATCGAGCTTCAAAATATCATAGCGGTCTGCACCCGGAAGCATGAACCGTTATCTGCTGCCGCCATGAACTTCGTGGATATGATTCGGAATCAGTCATAAGTAACCGTTACATTTCATTGCCATATTAATGTGAAGGATAACCAAAACATCCCGTTCATGACGTTAACAATCTGTTTAGTACCGACCTCATGGCAGCCTCACTGCCGTCATGTTCCACGACTTGCGCAAACGCGGCACGCAATGCCTCCGCCAGAATGATGCCCAATTCTTCGCCAGCCTCTTCTCCTGATGCTGCGGCCAGTTGACCGAGATAACGGGCAACGGGATTGTCTCCTTTACGGGGATCAGGCTCAGACAGCAATCGCCCCGTTTTAAGGCGAATCATGCTGTCGTAAGCGGTCAATAGAGCCGATTTCAGGCGCTGATCGGGAGGGGCTGCATCGGCAACAGCTTCCATGCGATCCAATATTCGAAGTATTACGTCATCCCGAAGCAAGCCGTAAAACTTCTTTTTGGATTTGTAATGATGATAAAGAGCTCCCACGGTCACTCCGGCATCGGCAGCAATGTCGTCAACTTCCGCTTTGTGGTATCCCATCTCGGCAAAACGCTTCAATCCTGCCTGTATGAGTTTGTGCTGCGTGGTACCCGGTATAGGTATATGACTCATGTAACTCCCTCCGAAACGTTCATGTAAAGATATCTAAATTCTAACATAGCAGCACTTTAAGAGATATAATCTTGATAGCTGTGAATAGTCACTTCTAAAAAAAACAGCTTGATTATACAACATAACTCGGTTATGTTAAATATAACCCAATTATCTTGCATCACGAAACTATACTTTATTTCGAGGTGAGAACATGGAAGGAAACGTTATTTTTTATTTTGTTCCGGTCAAAGATATCAAGACAGGCAAGACCCTCTATCGTGACACGCTCGGTTTGGAAGAATCATGGCGCGAAGGAGATTACACGGTCGCCTTCAAGCTTCCCGGTACCGACGTTGAATTGATGGTTGAACAAGTCTCGGAAGGAGGCCCGGATGCAGCCGGACCTGTTTTTCTCGTGCCATCTGTTCGGGAAATATACGAGAACAATCCCGGCAAGCTGCAATTTATCGGCGAACCGGGTGAAACTCCGGACGGCCTCTGGTTGAGTGCCAAGGATGATTCCGGCAACGGAATCTACTTTACGGATGAAAGCCTCCATGAATCCTGATCCCATTTGCGCCGCTGGCACCCCTGCCTCTTGCGTGTGACGGCGGCAAACGCCAATATCCATCGGCTTCATATCCTGCAGTAACAACAAGAATCAAATAGGGACGTCCCGCCAGATCCTGGATCTTTCGGGACTGTCCCTATTCTTTGTCTACTCCTCTGAAGCTTGATTAGTAAATTTACCGAACGTGTTAACCTTTAATGGAGCCGATCATGACGCCTTTCTCGAAATATTTTTGCATAAACGGATAAATGAGCAGAATCGGAAGCGTCGATACAATAATGACCCCGTACTTGATCTGGTCGGCATATCGCTGCGCATACCCCCCTGCATCCCCTCCTGTTCCGGCACCGCTCGAGAACACCTGGTTTGACAGCAGAATATCCCGCAGAACGATTTGCAGCGGCTGAAGCTTCGTGTCCCGGATATAGATCAGCGCGGTGAAGAAATCATTCCAGTGCCCCACCAAATAATAGAGTCCGATGACGGATACCAACGCTTTGGACAGCGGCAAGGCCACTTTAAAGAAAAAGGTAAAATGGGAGCAGCCGTCCATGACAGCCGCCTCATGCAGCTCCTGCGGCAGTGAGTTCTCAAAAAAGGTCCGAGCAATGATCAAATAAAACACATTCACGGAGAAGGGGAGAATAAACACCCAGATGGTGTTCGTCAGACTAAGTCCCTTCATCAACAAATAGGTGGGAATCAGCCCGCCGTTGAAAAACATCGTGATCACGAAAACAAACATAATGAGCCGTCTGGCGCGGAATTCCTTTCTGGATAGCACATAAGCTGCCGGAAGCGTGAACAGCATGTTAACCAAGGTCCCGAACACCGTATAAAACAGCGTATTCCGATATCCGGTCCAAATCCGCATATCTTTGAAAATCTCCTGGTAACCGAAAAAACTGATATTTTTGGGGATAAACAGGACCTTCCCCGTCGATACGAGCGTTGAGTCGCTGAACGATGCAATGATGATAAAGTACAGCGGATAGGCGATCAGCAGAAAAATGATACTGCACAGAAAACCCAATGTGATCTTAAACGCTAACTCCTTACCGTTTAAACGTGTTCTCGTATGTTCATGTTCCACAACCGTTTCTCCTTCCCCGATCATTAGAATAGGCTCGTTTCCGACATTCTCTTCGAGATCGTGTTCATCGCATACAAGAATACGAAATTGATGAGCGTGTTAAACAAACCGATGGCCGAAGCCAAGCTGAATTGATTGGAGATGATCCCGATTTTATAGACGTAGGTGGCAATGACCTCCGAGACGGGAAGGTTCAGCGAATTCTGCATCAGAAATATTTTCTCGAAGCCGGTCCCGAGGATATTCCCCATGCTGAGGATAAACAGGATGATGATGGTCGGAATGAGGGCAGGAATGTCGACAAACCGGATCGTCTGCCATCGGCTGGCCCCATCGATTTTGGCGGCATCATACAGCTGGGGATCCACGGTGGACAAGGCTGCAAGATAGATAATGCTGTTCCAGCCGCAGTGCTGCCAGATGTCGGAGAGCACATAAACCGGAATAAAGGTCGAGGTGGAGGCCAACAGATTGATATGTCCCAGCCCCACCGCCTTCATGAAGTGACCGACAACTCCGGTTTCGGAGGACAGCAGCACATTCAGCATGCCGACCAGCACGATAATGGATATGAAATGGGGCAGGTATACGGTGGTCTGCATCAGCTGCTTCATTCTTTTTCTGCGGATCTGGTTAAGGATGAGGGCCAATATGATCGGAGCCGGAAAGCCAAGCACAATCGTGGCCAGACTGATCAGAAACGTGTTCCGCATCAAATCCGTGAACAGGTAACTGTCGATGAATTGCTGAAAGTAAGCAAGCCCTCGCCACTCGCCGCCGGTCAAGCCTTTGCTGAAATCGTAGTCCCGAAAAGCAAGCTGGATGCCGTACATCGGGATATAGTTAAACAGCAGGATGACGATAATAGCCGGAAAAATCATAATCCACAGCTGATAATCTCGTCTAAAGGTGTTCTGTCTTTTACGGGATTCCATATCCTCCCTCCTAGTTTTGATTCATGTACTCGTCGTAATACTTTTGCATAATCTCTAGATTCTGCTTCAAGCCTGCCTTCTCGCTTTCCTTGATGTACGTGTCCCATTCGGCTTCCACGCCGCCCTTGGTCACCCATTTGGCAAAGCTGGATTCCGCCAGATTCATCACGTTGGTGTTGTTCAGGCTCATGGCGTTATTGTCCATGGTGGAATACTTGATGAACATCCCGGGGAACACGTCTTTATCGGGATCCACGTCCAAGGCCGCCTCCAGCGGCTCCGATTGACCCAGCACCTCCTGCATATCGGTGCCAAGCGTCAGCTCTAAGGTATCGGGGATATAAAATGCGCCGTGGTCCGCCATCGTCGAGGTCCATTTCCATGTGCCCGGATCCATCTTGGCATCGGCCGGAGGCAGAACGGCATATGTACCGTCTCCGTTATCTTTAATATTCGGTCCGAGGGATCCGAACAGCACCTGCATGCCCACCTCGGGCGCATAAAGCTCGTTGATGAATTTCATGGCCGCTTCCTTGTTCTTGGTCTTGGCGGACATGACGATATGGTTGGTGCCATAATTCAGGGAGTAATGATCGTAGCTCCAGGACAGCTTCCCTGCATAATCTGCCGACACCTTCATCGGCGGCATGGAAGCATACTGCGGTGCCAGCTGCTCGCCGAACCGGTCGGACGCCACCCATCCCCAGGTAAAGCCGACCTTGGCCGTATCCCCTTCCCCGCGGGCGATGGATTGAAATTTCGTATAATCATGCGTGAATACTTCCGGGTTAATCAACCCCGCCTTGTACAATTTGTTCAGAAACACAACCATCGTTTTGTACCGTTCATCCGTCAGGAAGTTCTTCACTTGACCGTCTTCCACAAAATAGCCCTGTCCGCTGCCGTCCGTCAGCGTAATGCCCATGCTGCCCAGGAGCACCGCCGGGTTAAAATATCCGCCGATGCCTCCCGGCCAATCCATCGGAATCTCGTCATTCGGATCGCCGTTCCCGTTGGCGTCCTTCTCTTTGAAGGCAACCAGGACTTCATACAGCTCATCCCATGTGGTCGGCATGCTCAGGCCCAGTTGATCCAGCCACTGCTGGTTAATAAACTGCCTGCTGGCGGTAGCGGGCCAGAACCGCTGATATTTCGGGAGACCATAGATTTTGCCGTCCGACTGCGTTGCAATCACTTTCGTATCCGGCTTTTCATTAAACATGTTCTGTACGTTGGGTGCCTGTTCCAGCATGCCGGACATATCCTGGAATAAGCCCTGGAATTGCGCAAAGTCCGCATCCGTAATGACGTTCGGCCCGATGAACAGATCCGGAATATCGCCGCTGGCCAGCATCGTCCCTTTCTTCTGTCCCCAATCCGCGGTAATCTCCTGCCATTCGATGTCTACGCCCGCCGTCTCCTCAACCTTTTGCAGCCACTCCATTTCGGCCAGCGGCTTCGTGAGCGGATGCTTGGTAATGATGGCGGTGAGCTTTACTTTTTTGCCTGTTTGATCCCCGGGTGTTTCGGCTGACTCGTTCGTGTCACCTCCGGCCCCGCTGCATCCTGTTAACAACATGGCTGTGATGGCGACGAGCGAGATGAAAACGTTTACCCTTTTCTTCATTCCACTACCTCCTGGTTTCGTTTGTTGGTCTGGTCCATGGGGGTATGCGGCCATGTATTGGCCTTGCCTTGGGACACATTTCACTCTAAACGGAGGGGAAGAGCCCCGTAAACGGACAGTTTTTAAAGCATCTTCATTTTTTGAAAGCGCTTATAACAAAGCAGTTAAAAGCGCAACCAGTCCGGATCGCTACAGGGAATTCAAATATTGTATATGTTCAAAAAATGAAGCTGCTCAGCTTCACGAATGCGCCTGCACAAGAAGCTTACAACGAAAAGGTTTGACAAAAGACCGCTGTAAGCTGCTTTGTCCAGCATCAGCGGTCTTCGTTTTATGCTTTATGCGTATTTCGATATTGTCCGGGGGTCGTACCCACCATCTTTTTGAAGGAACGGATAAAACTCGAGGTGTTGGTGTATCCGACCTGTTGGGAAATGGATTCGAGGGTCTCCTCGCTGTCCCGTAGAAGCTGAATGGATTTTTGGATGCGAAGCTGATCGATATACTCTTTGAAATTTTGCCCCATCGTTTTCTTAAAGTGATGGCTGAAGTTGGAGACCGACATATCAAAATAATCGGCCATCATCTGCAGCGAGCAGTTTGGATCCATTCCTTTCTCCGCTATGAGGGACAGAATCTCTTCCTGCGTTGCCGTACGGGACACGGGGAGCGTTTCGCTGATCATCTCGCACAGCTTGGCATAACTCTCCCTGATAATCCCGATCATCTGCTCCAGCGTATAACGGTGGTTAAATGCCGCCTCGGTGAGCCGAAGCAGGCTCTGGTCGTCATGACGGAACCGCTGGAGGCCGTTGAAGATGACGGTAACCGTATTGAGATACACGCTCCGTATCATATGCGGCGGCAGGCTGTCACTGCTTAAGTAACCGATCATCCGCTCCGCCAAAGAGGCCAGCATGGCCGCATCGTTCTTAAGGATCGCAAGCTCGAGGGATTGCAGGATTTCGGCAAAATAGGAGACGGCTCCGGTTTGGGGGATCTCGAGGTTATCAAAGATCAGCACGGTCCCGTTCTTCCGGATACGAAGAAACTCCGCTGTGCGGAGCGCCTGCAGGTAGGAGAGATGGAGGTCCACCGGCGATTGGGCTGCGCTAGACTTGCCGATGCCAATCGCAGTCTGTTGGCCCGTACGCTCCAATATTTCATCCTGAAGCCGCTCTACGCAGGATTTGATAGGGAAATCGGCTGTATGGGAGCACACCAGGATCAATTCCTGCTGATAGATGCTCTTGAAGAAGTAGCCTTGGGCATCATCAGGCAGCAGTCCCTCGTAATCCCGGCAGCAAGCCAATATCTTGTCCAGCCCTGCTCCATCCGCTTCGCAGCACAACACGGCAACCGTATAGTTATCGTGATGAAACCGGATGCCGACCCTGCGGGCTTCCTGTTCAAAGTTATCCCAGTCAGGAATATGCCCACTCACCAGCTCAAACAGCAGGTTGTCCCGCATAATCGGCAAAGATCCCCTCACATGCTCGTCCAGCTTGCTGTTAGCCTGCGAAAGCTCCTCCAACGTATACTTAATCGTATCAATCTCGTTCATCGGTTTTCGCTCCAGTGGTTCAAACACATGTACGGCGAGATCAACCAGACGGCGGATCGGCTGGTAGTTCTTCCGGATGGATACATAGATGATGAACACTTCAAGCAGCAGAATCAGCCCGACCAAGATAGCCGTATTCAGCTGAATCGTCCGAATGCCCTGCAGGGACTTAGATACCGGCAGCAAACTTACGTATTTCCAGCCATTCTTATCCGATACCGAGGACGATACCAGATAGTCCGATCCGCTGATGGTATGAATACCCGAAGAGGAAACTGACTCTTCCCCTAAGCGATGCACAAGCTTCTTGAAATCATCGGAAGATTGGTATGACGTATCATTGGAGGATACCAATCGCCTTCCCTGGCCGTCTAACACAAAAAAATCGCCGCTGTAGGTTTCCGAAACGGATTTCATCATCCGGACAATCGTATCCTCCCTGACCATGATCATGACGGCCCCGGGGGAATTCGAGCCCCCTACCGGCAGCGGCTGCACGAAGGTCAGCATTCTGACCCGGTTATTGCCGGGCACGACCACATTCTCCACAGGCCTCACGACGGGAGAATGAAGATCGTTCAGAGTCTGGATCATATCTTCGTGGGCCCAGTCTTCATAATAGTAACCAACACCCGGAATGGAGAGGTCGTCCAGACTGTATGCGCTTCCAGTTTTGGAAAACAAATAACCGATGTTCTTCACATACAGCAAGGTGTTGTAAATAAACGCATCGGTTGCATTGTATTTTTTCATCTCATTGGCAATAAGCACCCGCTGGTAGTCGCTTTCCTCCGCCTTATACATCTTGAACTCCCGGTTCTGCACCAGCTCAAACGGTAAATTGTACACATATCTTGTAAACGTATCCATCGATGTCATGAACTGCTCCGTAATATGCGCATTCCAGTCCATTTCCTTCTCTTTCACCACTTCTGCCGAATAAGGATAGTAATAGCACAGGATGACGATCACGGGAAACATCAGTACAAGCAAATAGGAAATCAACAATTTTGTCAGCAGGTTAATCTTATGGATTCGCAAGCGGTGACCACCTCCCTATCCTTCGAACCAAATCTGAAAATGTTATCTATAAGAATACGTAATTTTCAAAAAAAAGAAAACTCATTTCCTGTTATACATCATCGGAAATGAGTTTTTTGATATGTGTACTATAGTTGTTGCAGCAGTCATGAGGATTGTTCCACTCCCCATTTTTCGGCCCACTTCTCCATCTCCTTCAAAGAATCCAGGAAGTCCAATCCCTTGTCGGTCAATGAATATTCCACGGAGACCGGAACGGTAGGAAATACCTCGCGTCTTACGATCCCGCTGCCTTCCAAATGCCGCAGCACATCCGTTAAGGATTGCGTCTTGATGATGGCTGCATCCCGGTGAAGCTGATTAAACCGTTTCGGTCCTTGGGCTAATTGCGCAATGACTAGAAACGCCCATTTGGCTCCGAGAATTTGCAGCACTGAACAAATATGATTGAACGCCGGCGTTTCCTGCAGCTCTTCTCTAACAGGTTCCACGATCTCACCCCATCGCTAACTAATCGTAAGTTAGTCAAAATGATTGGATAATATCCAAATACTTTGCCTTCTTACATAATATATGCGTCTTACTTATAATACAAACACAAAGAGATTTCAAGTTATACCAACCCGATTGCGGCATGTGCTAGCCATGATCGCAGAGGGTATTGATCTTCTAACGAAGGGATGAAATGGATATGAATCGATTTACGATATATTTATTGGCACTTGGGGTTTTTCTTACTGCCACCTCGGAACTGGTCGTCTCGGGTATTCTGTATGCGATCGCAGACGATCTTCATATTTCTTTGGCCTTTGCCGGCCAGCTGATTACCGCGTATTCGCTTGCTTTTGCGATCGGAACCCCGTTTCTGGTCTCGCTCACCGCTCGATTCAACCGTAAAAGAGTGCTGCTCGGCTCTCTTCTGCTGTTCATTGCCGGCAGTCTCGTTTCCTATTTCAGCACCGAAGTCTGGATGCTCATGGGCTCCCGGGTCATCCTGGGGGTAAGCTCAGGGGTGTATCTCGTAGCCGCAATGGGCACAGCAGCCAAGCTGGTACCCCCGGATAAGTTAGGCCGTGCCATCGGTACCATCGTGCTTGGTTTTAGCAGCGCTATGGTGCTGGGCGTTCCGATCGGAATATGGATCACGAATCTGCTGAACTGGCAATCGATCTTTCTGCTGTTGGCTCTGCTCAGTCTGTTGGTCACTTTTGTCCTTACTAGACTCCTGCCGGACGTTGAAGGAGACGCTCCTGTTCCCTTTTACCAGCAATTCAAAGTGCTGGGAAGTGTCTTAATCGTGAGCGCGCTGCTGCTTACGTTCTTCCGGGAATCCGGCAACTCGGTACTGTTTACGTATGTTACGCCATTTATCCAGGATATTTTCCATATCGCGCCATCAGGAATCAGTATCATAATGCTTGGCTTTGGACTTTTTGGAGCGATCGGCTCGAGGCTCGGCGGATATGGGGTCGACCGGTTTGGCCCTGCGAAAGTGATTACGCTCAGCACGCTCATTCATATCGCGGTATTCGCGCTTCTTCCGCTGCTCGCCGGTCAATCGTTCATAGGACTCGTGCTGATGGGAATCATGGTGCTGTCCATGTTTGCGGCGGGTCCGGCCGTTCAGAGTTATTTTATCCAGCAAGCACCGGGCTCTTCCAATCTGATCCTCAGCTTAAACACCTCCATTGTCCATCTCGGGTTAGCCGCAGGCGCGGGTGCAGGAGGCTTCATGGTCAATACGACATCCACGCTTCAGTATCACCCATGGCTCGGTGGATTCGTGCTCGCGCTTGGCCTGGCCGCAGGACTGGTCAGCTTCTCAGCAGGGCGGAAGACGCTGGTTCTGAAGTCGGTCTGACCTCACCTGCTCCACCATATGAAATTTGCCCAAGCCACCCTGCCAAGGGTGGCTTGCATGCTGCTGGTTCCAAAAATGGGCTCACGTATGCTTACCTACGGGAATACCGTATTTTATGGGTCAAACGCCTATTACATTATGAAGGGCAGGAATCACAGTGGCAGTCTCTTATATGGATTTCACCTCTCCATCTGTTCGCTATACTTATGATCTGAGAAACAATCAAACATTCAAGAAAGACAATCAGAATTTCATCTATTCACTCTCCGTAAAAGAATTGAACACGCTTGGGAACGCCTCCCTGCTGGATATTCACCTCAGCACAGGCAATGTGGTGGAGCCGCATATCCACCAGAATGCATCCGAGCTGGTGTATGTCATCTCAGGCGCAGCCATCGTCTCCATGGTCAATCCGTTCACGAAGGAGCTGCTGAACTTCAAGGTAACGCCCGGTCAAGTAGCCTTAGTCCCGCAAGGCTGGTGGCATTATGAAATGGCGACGGTTGACAACACGCACCTGATCGCGGTCTTTGACGCACCGGTGCCTGAATTCATTGCAGGCTCCGATCTCTTGCGATTGACGCCAGCCAGCGTGCTCGCGCACACGTACTGCCTGGATGAAGACAAAGTCAAAGACACCCTGGCACCGATTACCGATACGGTTGTCATCGGTCCGCCCAAAAACTGCCCGCAGCAGGGGCAAGTGCAAGGGCAGATGAAGCATCAACAGCCTGCGTCACATCATAATCAGCACTATTACCATCAAGAAAACTCTGGTAATCGGGACTATGAGCTTCTTCAACAGCAGCAACAGCAATTCCAGCAACAGCAGCTGCAATTTCAGCGGCAACAACAGCAACAGTTGTTCCAGCAGCAATTTGAGGCTCAGGATCAACCCCAGCATGGAGCATATGCTGCTGAACCGCCGTTGTCACCACCTCATTCACAAGAGCAATTCCGTTCGCAAAAGCAATTACAAGAACAGCAGCGTCAGCAGTTCATTCAACAGCAGCGTCAGCTGCCATTTTTGCAGCGCCAGTTAATTGGAAATGGCTGGGACCAATTCTAATCAATCCTCTGGTGATAATAGGTCTTTCGAGTGAAATAGGCAGCATCACTATTGGCCAGTGATGCTGCCTATTTCTTTTTTATATGGAAATATATTATTTAGGAAGAACCGGTCCTCCCGTTATTTTCAGCTTCCGGTACGTAATCTTCTCTGGTCTTGTAACCGACATGTACCATTGAATGCCCGCTGTCAAATTTACCAGGCTTAAATAATATCCGTGCCCGGCCCCTGTATCGATCCCCAGCTTGCCATCGCCATACCAGAGCTGGTCTGGCGGTACACCTAGACGAAAAGTGGACGTATGCCCGAAAACAATCGTTTTATCCATATAACGAGGCGATTGATGAAACGGTTCACGAATCTCTGTCAATTCTTCCGGTTTCTGCGCATGAAGCGGAATATCAGGCCGAATGCCTGCATGCACAAACAAGTATTCGTTGTATTCGGTCCATAACGGCATGGCTGCTATGAATTGTTGATATTGTAACCATTGGGGAGCTGCGAAACCTGCGTGTGCCGGCAATTGATGCAACCATTTGCGTTCGTTATTTCCCTGAAGCGCAACGGCACCCGAATCACACAGCTCCTTCACATAGTCAAGAGTCCCGGCTGAATCGGGTCCCTTATTCACATAATCCCCCAGCAAAAATAGACGATCCACCTCTGGCTGATAATGGACGTGCTTCAATAGAGTTTCCAGCAGGGAACCGTAACCGTGAATGTCCGATATCGCATACACTTGACTCATGTAGCCAGCATGCTGCTTTCTGCATAAATCATCGTTTGTTCCGGTAACAACCGTATTCTCCATTCGCTTCCCGCATCTACGCTGCAATGATGAAATAGATGAATCGGCTGCTGATCTGCCGTTTCTGCGATGACTCTCCATCTGTTCCCTTCATAGATTGTCTGCATCACGGTCACCTTCAGCAAGTTCCCTTCTTGCAGAGCTTCGTCACTGCTGCAAATTTCGATCGATTCCGGATGAATCATGATGATAGCCCGACCGTCTCCATGATCCGCACCCATCAGATTTCCCGCAATCGGACTCCCGGAAATGATAGCAGCAGGACGTCCATTCTCGCTCAGTCTGGCATCCAATCGGTTATGGTATCCCATAAGCTGTGCAACCCAAGGGCTTGCAGGCCGCTCAAACAACTCCCTCGGTGCTCCCAATTGATCTATCGTTCCGTCCCTTAAAATCAAAATCCGATCCGCCACCGTAAATGCCTCCATGCGATCATGCGTCACATACAGAGTAGCAATGGATAATTCGCCGAGCAATCTGGCCAACTCACCGCGCATATCCGTTCTAAGCTTAACATCCAGATTAGACAACGGTTCATCCATTAATAACAGCTTCGGTTCTGTTGCCAACGCTCTCGCTATGCCTACTCGCTGCTGCTGACCGCCAGACAGCTGGGCCGGCAGACGGTCCAGTAAGCCCCCCAGCTTCAGAAGCGATTGGAGTCGATCCAATGTATTCGATCTGTCATGCCCATTTACCTTCCGGCGTCTCATCCCGTACTCCATGTTCTGTTTAACGGTCATATGCGGCCAGAGAGCATAATCTTGAAACACCATATTAACAGGCCGGTTTTCCGGTGGAACATAATGTTTCCCCCGTTCAACGACGGCTCCAGCCATCTCCACCTCGCCGGTATCAATACGCTGAAGTCCGGCAATCATCTGCAGCAGCGTAGATTTCCCACAGCCCGATGGGCCGAGTATGCATATGCGTTCTCCCTCCCCGACCTCAAACGTGATCGGCTTCAAGACTTGCTGCGAGCCGAATGATTTCGATACACCCTTTACCTTTAAGATCATTCCACGCTCAATCCCTTCCAAATTTGATCACGATTTATTGCGATCCAGCCATCTGAAACCCAGACGCCCTGCTGCTTGCAGCAAAATGATCATCAGTACAACTGCTCCGCAGCTAACGACAGTAGCTGCCGTTGCATAACCATAGCGCGAGAATTCAAAGGCCCGGTCGATGACCAGCGGCATCAACGAATAATTAGCCGGTTTCAGCATGGAAGCCAGGGCCAAATCGAACACGCTGGTTCCAAACGAGGCCAAGGTTGCAATCAAAAGTGACTGGCGTGCCAAGGGCAATACGATATCCCGCATCCGTTCGAACACGCTTGCCCCTTGAATGGCTGCCGCCTTCAGCATCGTGCCGGACAAATTGCCGAATGCCCCCAGCTGGACCCTGACTGCGTAGGGGATGGCACCGGCTATCCCTGCAATCACAAGCAACGAGGGGGTTCCGTATAAATGGAGTCCTAAAGGCTCCAGCCATTTCTGGTTCCATATGAAAATATAGCCAATCCCGAGCACAACGCCGGGGACAGCCAGGGATATGATGGAGAACAACTGAAGCAAGGGTTTTAGCCGAGACTCCGTAAATGTCAGCATATAAGCAACAACAAACCCGATCAGCATGCTGAATAAAGCGGCTGCGGCAGCAATGATAAGAGAATGATACATTCCTTCAAGATAACCGAGCAGCCTGTGATCCCCGGCTTGTCCCGAGAATAATTCACGGTAATGGTCGAGGGTGAAATTACCCGAAGATAGGCCTCCGCCCGCTTGTTTCAGGAGAGATACCGCCGCGCTGGTTCCAATCGGAATCCCGAGGCTCAAGAAAAGAAAGATCGTAATCAGCAAATTGTACAACCAGGCTTTGCGCGGTCTAACCTTTTCGATCTGGACGGCTCTTGCATTCAGAAAGTCGAATCTGGATCTGCCCAGGGTCACCATGAGCAAGGTCATCGCAAGGACCAGAATCAAGACGAGGTAGAATGCCAGCACCCCGGCCATATCAAAGCGTACCGGAGACTGATAGATCGCCGAGTATATCGAGTATGTCAACGTCGGGAATTTATATACGGTCGCCAAGGCGGCGGGCAGTCCGAAATCTCCGATAGTATCCATAAACACCAGGGTCCAGCCAGCCACATAGGAAGGCAGAGCCAATGGCATTTCGACGGTTCTCCACACGGTGAATGGCCTCGCGCCGTTCAGCCTGGCTGCATAACCGAACTGCCTTATATTCCACTCCGATGCTGCCGTAATAGCCAAATAAGCTAACGGGAATTTGCTTAGGGACATGACAAACACAAGTCCGGCAGGTTGAAAAATAAACGAGGTAACCCACGTCAGCCCCAGCCACTGATGAGCCAGTCCATCCGAGCCGGCAAACAAAACCCAGCCCTGCGCTATCATGAAGGATGGAGCTATTAACAATACCCAAGCCGTCATATCCAGCAATTTAGCCGCTGTAAAGTCCCACCTTGCCCGAATGGTAGCAAGCACGCCGCCAATGATCGTACCGATCGTTGCCGTACCCAGCGCCAATGTGACCGAATTCAAGAGAGACTGTTTCCACAACGGCCGATTCCATATTTCTCCGATCAAGCCCAAGCTGCTGGACTTGACCTGTCCGAAGAATAGCCCGGGAAAGATGACGTTGATGAGGACGGCGAGCAGCGGCAAAAAAATCAAAATGAACAGGAGGAGGGTTACCCCGCCTCCATAGCGAGCTTCAGAAGTATTCATGTGGCCCTACCTACCTTACATTTTGGTCCGCAAACCAGGTTTTGATCTCAACTTCATGTTCCGACGCCCACTTAGCAGAAGGCAGCATAAAGGCCCCATTCGGTTCACGCTCACTTCGTGCCATCACACCTTCAGCAAGTGGCGTAAAGAAACTGTCGGTTGAATCCAGATTCGTTAACATCTGCTGTGTCTCGGGTTTTAGAATATATTCCACAAATGCCTTGGCTGCTGCCGGGTTCTTGGTATGTTTGCTGATCGCTACAACGCGCAAGCTGCCTGGCGCACCCTCGCTCGGCCATATCACCTCAATTGGCTCACCGGCAAGCTTCAGTTCATAAGCATTGTGTTCTTGAAGGGCCGCAACCTCGATTTCTCCGCTTAACAACGCCTTCCCGACAGGACCATTCTTGGGGTACACATGAAGTCCCGCTTTGAAGCGCTGCTCGTATCTCTGCTCTGCTGTCTCGACACCCCATTGCTCAAAAAATGCGGATACGAGCGGATAGGCAGGCGCTGCGACAGCCGGATCTGCATGACCCACAGGGCCGTCATAAGCAAAAAATTGCTCCCATGTCGTCGGTGCCTTCTCCGGCGTTACCAGCGTTGTGTTATAAGCGATGACGCCAGCCGCATGTATGCCGACTGGGAAGTATGATAAATCTTCGGGCACATAACTCCTTCCGCTTTCGGACAGATTCCCCAGATTCTCAGGCTCCCAGTCTGTCAGCAGGAAATCGCGATCTGCCAAGTTGCGGACCGAACCGTGCCCATCCATCATTAGAACGTCCCATTGCGGATTTCCTTGTTCAGCCTCTATTTTGGCTAATGCCTCCCCTCCTCCGTAATGCACGGCTTCCAATTTGAAACCCGTCTCTTCTGTAAACTTCGGAGCGATGTAATCCACAAAATCATTTCCGTATAAGTAGATGGTTTCCCCGGTATCCTCTGCGTCGTCTCTGGTCAAGGACAAGTCCGACTGACCGGCAGCACTTCCACTTCCGCCAGTAATCGGTCCGGTCGTTTCCTTGGATCTTACCGTTTGCTGTCCATCCGATTGCGCGCAAGCCGACAATAAGCACATGAGCACAGTTAAAGCAATGAATATCCTATGTTGAAAGCCTCTTTTTTTGTTCATGTCACCCTCCTGTTTCTGATTTTCTTCTTGGTTCCATTTCAGCATAACGCCATAGATTCATATAAAAATTATCCCTGCGTTAACAAAGAGTTAAATAATATCTATCAAATATTAGATAAGATTAATATGATCTATGATGATATGGAAAGAGAGGAGAGCAACATGAACTTACAGCAATTAAAAGTATTTGTGCTTACCGTGGAGCTGAGGAAGCTGTACCTTGTGGCTCAGAAGCTGGGCATCACCCAGCCAACCGTGACCTTCCATTTAAACAAGCTGCAGGAAGAGCTTGGCCTTGCCCTGTTTCACACCAAGTCCTATCATGTCATCAAGCTTACGGAAGCCGGTCAAGCCTTTTATCATTACGCATCGCAGATTCATTCCCTGTCTGAGGAAGCCTCATCGACCATGGATATCTTCCGCGGAACCGCTGCAGGAGTACTCGCCATCGGCAGTACCCATACTCCCGCTACCTACCTGTTGCCGCCGCTGCTGCAACAGTTGAAACTCAATTATCCGGGGTTGTCCATCCTGTTGGATGTCCGACCGGCTGCCTATATTCTCGAGAAAGTCAAAAAATACGAACTCGATGTAGGCATCATATCGAACACGCAAGTGGATGAGCCGGAATTCATCGTACAGCCGCTGATCCATGATGATCTGGTGCTTATATTCGCTCCGGATCATCCCTTTGCAAGCGTAAGAGATTTAATCCCGGGCGATCTGGTCGAACATCCCTTCGTTTCACATGAACCTGGCTCCATCAGCAGACAGCTTATTGACCGCTGGGCAGACAAACAGTGTATCCAACTTCAAATTTCCTTGGAAATTTCGGGGACCGAAGCACTGAAAGCAGCCGTTCGGCACCGTCTGGGGTATGGCATAATCGCAGAAGCTGCCATACAAGAAGAACTGGCAGAGGGGAAACTCCTATCACGACCTATTCCGTCCTGGCCGCCCGAACGTCAGATTTATGCCGTTCGCCACCGCAATAAGCTGATCAGTCCGGCGCTGCGGATGTTCTGGAGAAACCTTTTGGACAATTTTGCATTTCAACGACCGGATGAGAGTCATGACAAATTTCAAGATTAATCCCGTTATATTTCGTATTCTTCAAAAAACGGTTAGAATAGTAAGGTACGGCATGTATCGAATGCCAATGTATATTGAAGGAGGATCCCTATAACATGAGCGTTGATTATAGAGCGTATTTCGCCGAACACCGCGAAACCCATCTGAATGAGTTGAAGGAATGGTTGTCCATTCCGAGCATTTCGGCTTTGTCCGAGCACAAAGGCGATGTGGCAAAGGCTGCCGAGTGGCTCGCAGGCAAGCTGACCGAGGCAGGCCTTGAGCATGTGGAAGTTCATCAAACGGCTGGACATCCTATTATTACGGCAGACTATCTGCATGCCGAAGGCAAACCGACCGTGCTCGTTTACGGTCACTATGACGTACAGCCCGTAGACCCGCTTCATCTGTGGGAAACCCCGCCCTTTGAGCCGGCTATCCGCAACGGCAAATTGTATGCACGCGGAGCAACGGACGACAAAGGCCAACTCTTCCTGCATGTCAAAGCCGTCGAAGCTATTTTGAAGCAAGAGAAGGAGCTTCCGGTCAACATCAAGTTCTGCATTGAAGGCGAAGAAGAGGTGTCCAGCCCGAACCTCCCGCTCTATCTTGACAACAACAAGGACAAGCTGGCTGCGGACGCCATCGTGATCTCGGATACATCACTGCTCGCACCTGGCAAACCGGCCATCTCCACGGGCCTTCGCGGATTGTGCTCCCTGGAGTTGTCGCTGGAAACAGCCAATACCGACCTTCATTCCGGTACATATGGCGGCGGCGTACCTAACGCCCTGCATGCGATAGTGTCCTTGCTCTCTTCGCTTCATGACGAGCAAGGGCGCGTCGCCGTAAAAGGCTTCTATAAGGGGGTGCTGGAGCTGTCCCCGGAAATGCGCGAAGAATTTGCCAAGCAGGAATTCGACGAGGAGAAACTGAAGCAGGATCTCGGCCTCGATTCCCTGTATGGTGAGGAAGGGTTCTCCTTCGTTGAACGCGTAGGAGCGCGTCCGACCCTTGAGCTGAACGGCGTATACGGCGGATTCCAGGGTGAAGGCAGCAAGACGGTCATTCCGAAGGAAGCCCATGCCAAAATTACATGCCGCCTGGTGGCCGACCAGGATCCGCAAGCGGTCCTCGACGCGATTGAAGCACACTTGCATGCCCACACTCCGGTCGGTTCGAAGATTACGTTTAAACCGAAGGAAAAAGCATTCGCTTTCAACATCGATCCGTCCCATCCGATGCTGCAAAAAGCCGCGGACGCGTTCGAGCATGTCTACGGCACGCGTGCCCTCTTTACGAAGGATGGCGGGTCCATCCCGATCGTGGAGAAGCTGTCCAGCACACTGAACGCTCCTGCCGTCATGATGGGCTTTGGCTTGCCGGACGAGAATCTGCATGCCCCGAACGAGCATTTTAATTTGGAGAATTTCGATAAAGGCTTGCTGACGATCGTTGAGTATTTGAAGCTCGTGTAAACTTTTGACGCCAACAGTTCGAAGAGTAAAATAACAATCTAAAAAAAGAATGCGTATGGCGGGATCATCGAACCCCTGCCAATACGCGTTCTTTTGTTTTTGAAAAGCTTTTACGCCATCTATATACCCGATCATTGACCTGCGGCTTCGTTTTATCGAAGAAATCGACCATGGGATGTCTCACAAAAATGGTTGGTATGCCGGGGCAAGTGGCTGCTATCACCAACAGACGGTTGCTATCACCAAAACATGCGGATTTCATCCCTAACAGCTGGCTTCTATCACTAACAGCGGCTACGATCACTAACAGCTGGCTTCTATCACTAACAGCGGCTACGATCACGTAAACAGGCAGATCCAATTACTAATTTACTGCTTCTATCACCAACATGAGCTGCTATCCCAAACAAGTGAATTCCATCACACAACTTGCTGCTGCCATCTCCAAACAAGCTAATCCATCCCTAACATTCAGCTGATATCACCAAACAAACAGGTTTCATCAGCTACATACGGCTGCTCTCCCCAAAACATGCGGATCCATCACTAACAGTCGGCGGCTATCACCAAACAAGCAGATATTATCACCATGACGGCGGCTATCACCAAACAGGTGAACCCATCACCAACAGACGGCTTCCAACGGACTACAGATCCGTTATTGGCCATATTTCAGGCGATTCTCTTATCCTAACGGACACCAAGTCCGTTATTTAACCTTTTTGCTGCGGAAAAGCGGACTTTTTATGCAAATAACGGATCTCATGTCCGCAAGTAACTTAGTTTAGCTCTTTTCAGAGCAAATAACGTATCCTGTGTCCGGTGAATCCCATTTGTCATGTTTATCACGTTTATCCCCTTTATCACGTTTGCTACATTTGTCATCGAGGTTTGTGCAGCCGGTTCACTTTTTCACGTTTGTCATCGAGGTTCGCGCAGCCGGTTCACTTATACGCGTGCCCCTACCGACCATCAGGAGTAATTATACGCATTGGTCTTTCTTCCACAAACTATGTTTTTGCGCGTATCAGCGCATATGCATGAATAGCGGTGGGGATGTTAATACAATTGGATATCGGGTATTAAAAAAAGAGAACTTCTGTACACCGCATAAGGAGGGAACGTATGAGAGCAGTCACATTTCAAGGCGCAAAAGACATTCAGGTCAAACACGTAGAGGATCCATCCATTCGGACCCAGGATGATATTATCGTCCGCATCACCTCTACAGCCATTTGCGGTTCCGATCTTCATATATACCTAGGAGCTATGCCCGCGGCTAAAGATTTCGTGATCGGCCATGAGCCCATGGGGATCGTAGAAGAGGTCGGTGCCAACGTAACCCGCGTGAAAAAAGGCGACCGCGTCGTTCTTCCGTTCAATGTTTCTTGCGGCCACTGCTACTATTGTAATCATGATATGGAGAGTCAATGCGACAATTCCAATCGCAACCCGGATGTCCATGCCGGAGGGTTCTTGGGTTACACCGAACGCTACGGCAACTACCCTGGCGGACAAGCTGAATATTTGCGCGTGCCGTACGGGAACTTTATGCCGTTTGTCATTCCCGAGTCATGCGAGCTGGAGGATGAGGCGCTTCTGTTCTTGTCCGACGTTCTGCCTACTGCCTATTGGAGCGTGGAGAATGCCGGCGTGAAGCCGGGCGATACCGTGACGGTGCTCGGCTGTGGACCGATCGGTCTGATGACCCAGAAATTCGCCTGGATGAAGGGGGCCAAACGGGTAATCGCTGTGGATCGTCTCCCTTACCGGCTGCTAAAAGCAAAGCGGATGAACAACGTGGAGATCTACAATTTTGAAGACTATGATGATATGGGCGCATACATCCGCGAAATCACCAAGGGCGGCACGGATGTTGTGATCGACTGTGTTGGCATGGACGGCAAGAAGTCAACCATGGAAGCCATCGGTCAAAAGCTGAAGCTCCAGGGCGGAACGTTAAGCGCCATCGATATTGCCATCGATGCCGTTCGCAAATACGGCACGATACAGCTGACCGGCGTATACGGTTCATTGTACAATATGTTCCCGCTCGGCCATATTTTTGAACGGAACATTACCCTTACCATGGGTCAAGCCCCCGTTATCCATTATATGCCGGAGCTGTTCAAGAAGATCACCGCCGGGGAATTCGATCCGACCGAGATTGTATCCCACCGGCTTCCACTGGAACAAGCAAGCGATGCCTATCGGATATTTAACGATCATGAAGAAGACTGCACCAAGGTGGTTCTCAAGCCGTAGCGGAATCTCAGCAAAAAGATAAACCAAGCACCCCCTGTCACAACCTTTATCTTGGATAGGAGATGCTTGGTTTTTTGTGTCCCGGTTCACGGAATTCTTGAGTGAGCATTAAATTTTACCGAATACGTGGTAGGACGCTTCGACATAACCTCACGTCTCAAGGGATGCGCGTCGTCAACGGCTAACCATGCGCCGGTTAGGCTTGTCTATTCACTCGCTTTTCTGGGATTCACCCGAATGATCGTCCCACATGGATCGGATATCCAGTAGCCCTGCGAGTTCTCGTAAACCTCCACCTCATCCCTGCGATCCACCTGATGCTCTCTCAAATATGAAGCGGCCGCCTCGGGATGATCTGTAGTGACCTCTAACCAGACATCCTGCTGAGCATAGTGAGTCATGCAATCCAGCCATAAATTGTTCGGGCCGTGCTGAAAGAGGTGTGAACCATCTTTGAAGCCCAAATAAGGCAGCTGCAAAACCTCTTTGTAAAAATGCACGGTTTCCTCATACTTGTACTTCGGAATTTTAAGGGCAATATTGTTTCCGCCGACAAACCGAATATCCGCTGATGACATGAGTACAAACCTCCATCTGTTTTTTTATATCGTATCATGCTGCGGCTTCAATAAATTCTTCTAGATTGCTAAACTGTCAATGATAGGCTAAGATGATCCCGGCATCGGTTTATACCAATTGGGTATATGCGTCTCGAACCCCTCATACCAGTTCAGTACCTTTTGAGCCTGATTCAGCATAACCCCCACTTCCTGCTCACCGAATGGAATCGCCCAGTGTATCGAGGAAATCTGATTACTCGCGATATAAAGCGCCATTAATCTGAAGAATGAATCCGGTACCTCTCCACCCTGGAAATATCCGTGAATACGACCGGAAGCAAACCACGGGCTAATCTCAGCATCCCACGTAATCCGGTTAAACTCCTCCCAAGGATCACCGGAATCCGCCCGGTTGAAATCGATGATGCCCAGCTCGCCTTCAGGCGTAACCACCATATTACCGACATGATAATCCCCATGCTGAAAAGAACGGGGCCGCTCATCAAGCAAATATCGGTGCTCCTCCATATAACGAATGATGTTCTCCGCACCTGCGAGCCGGATGCCGCAGCTCTCATAATTTTTGATGTACCTATCCATCTTGGAATTATAATAAACCGCCCACGTATCAAAGCCGCTCTCAGCCGGAATGCGATGCATCTCACTCAAATATTGGCCTGCCTGAACGCCCAGCCGGTACTGCTCCTCAGAATCCAGCAATGGAATGGCGTCCCTGGCATCTTCTCCCGGAACCCATGTGAACAGGGAAAACACTTGGCTGCCATCATGGCATACACCAAAATCAATCGGACGGGACATACGCATTTCGATAGGATCCAGCTTTTTTACCGTTTCAAACTCCCATCGCTTCCTCTCGTATTGAGAGATGTCGGATAGCCGGAGGAGCCACTCCTTGCCTAGCGTATCCTGAACATAATATTTACGATCAGCCGACCAGCCCTTGTCAATTGCTTGAATGACAATCCATTCTTGAGCTCCCGGGATTTCACGAAGCGTTTCCTGCATGCTGTACCCCCTATATTCGATACCTTGCACGAGCTTTAAATCTCATACATTATAAATGAAGAAGGTTCTGTAGACCATGCATATCAATATTCGGCTAATCACTGGAATAATTAAATTCGTATCGGCCATAATCACTGACCGTAACTGTCAGGAATGGTGTAATATACTCGACTTGCAGCACACATCCTAAACCAAAGCGAGGATTACACATGAACATGAGCTTAGAGGATTTTAAGACTGAATGGTTAAAAGAGGCGCATATCACCGAACAAGTCATGAACGCTTTAACCGACGAATCGCTCAAAACCGCTATGACGGAGCACCATCGCACGCTTGGACAGCTGGCCTGGCATTTGGTGATGTCGATTCAGTACATGACCATGCTCGGTTTGCAGTTTGAGGGCCCGTCCCGCGAGCAGGAAATCCCCCATTCGGCCGCCAAGATTCAGGACAGCTACCGCCGGATCCGGCATGCCTTTCTGGATTCGGTGCAGTCGCAGTGGAGCGAGGAGGAACTTCGCGCTACCCGCGAATTCGACGGAGAGCCTTGGACAAATGCGGCATTCCTGCATTTTACCCTGGTTCATCAAGCGCATCACCGCGGACAGATGACGGTGCTGATGAGACAAGCCGGGCTGCGGATTCCCGAGCTCTACGGTCCGACCTACGATTCCTGGATCGACAAGGGCATGGACCCGCTCGTGTAGAAAAGATACAATCTACTTAAAAGTAAACATTTCGAGATCATCCCATCTGGAAGGAGCGCATCTAGATGTCCAAAGCGGATAATATGCTGTCGATCCTGTGGATGCTCCGCTCGGGCAAGAAGATGACCGCGCAGCAAATCGCCGATGAGCTGGAAATCCATGTCCGAACGGTGTACCGCTGCATCGATTCGTTATGCGCCAGCGGCGCGCCCATCATTGCCGATTCCGGGCCGAACGGCGGCTTTCGGATCCTCGGGCAGTTTGCGGAATCCCCGCTGATGTTTGACGCCGAAGAGCAGAAGGCATTAGTGCACGCTTCGATCTTCGCCAAAGAAACCGGCTATCCGTATACGGACGCGCTGGAGCGGGCAATCGGCAAGCTGAAGCTTTATACAAATGAGGAGCAGCTTCATCAGATCGAACGGCACAGCAGCGGCATCTCGGTTCTGCAGCCTCCTGTCCATACCGGGCTTCAGCCGTTGCTGCAGACGCTGGAGAATGCCGCAGCGCAAGGACAAACCTTGAAGATGTCGTATTCGAAGGGCAGGGAAGGCGAGAGCGTTGCCCGAAACTTCGACCCCTACGGCATCATCCATTGGAAGGGTCAATGGTATGCTGCCGGCTTCTGCCATCTGCGCCAAGAGATTCGCAATTTTCGCGTGGATCGGATCATCGGGCTGGAGCTGACAGAACATGTATTTGAACGGCCCGCTGACTTTTCGGCCAAGGATGTACTGCTTGGCAGTCTTCTGCCCGATTCAGGCAGCCATGAACCGCTGATCCATGTCGTCATCCAAGGCCATGAGCATGTTCTGAATGAATTAAGCCAGCATTGGTTATTTGGACATACTCTTGTGAAGCGCCGTGATGGAGAAGCTCATTTCCAGCTGGATACATCTTCGCTGATGTCCTATGTTCCCTATTTTCTTCTCCCTTACGGCAAGGCTTTAACCATTCTGGAGCCCGCTTCTCTCGTGCTGAAACTGTCAGAGATCACGACAAGCATGGCGCTCCATTACGAACGCATGTTAAGCGACATGACCAAAAAGGAAGGGTGAACCCGATGGAGAAGTTTGCGATGTACGGAAAACTGATTGCCCATCCCGGCAAACGGGATGAACTTGCGGAGATCCTGCTCGAAGCAGCAGCGATGCTTAGCGATAACGAAGACTGTGAACTCTATATCGTCAACGTTTCGGACAGCGATCCGAATGCCGTATGGGTCACGGAATTGTGGAGCAGCCAAGACGCACATGCCGCTTCGTTGCAGGGAGCCGATACGTCCGAGCTGCTGCAGCGCGGGCGCCCGCTGATCGCCGGCGCAGAGCCGCTCAAGCTTAAGCCGCTTGGAGGAAAAGGTTTTTAGGCAAACCTGATCAGAAGAAAAGAGGCTATCCCCGAATCGATTTCAGGGACAGCCTCTTTTTTGCTATATATTGTTCCGATATTCCGAGGGGCTGTAACCAACCTCTTTACGAAACGTTTTCGAGAAATAGTTCGCTGATTCAAAGCCGGTGGCGTCCGCAATTTCTTTGATGCTTAGAGGGGTCGTTCTTAGCATGAGTTTGGCCTGCTCCATCCGCTTGAGGCTTAGATATTTCTGCGGCGTGATCCCAAAATGCCGTTTGAAGTACTTAATAAAATAATTCGGATGCAAATGCAGCGTCCCCGCCATCTGCTCCAGCGTAATCTCCTCATGCAGGTGATTCTTAATGTACTGCTGCACTTTGTGGAGCCTGCCCATATCTTCCATTTTGTCCGTATGAATCTGCGGCTGCTGGTGCTCGAACACGCGGGACAGGATGTCCAGCATCACCGACTTTTCCTTTAACCGCGCAGCTATGGTACCGGTACGGTGCGCTTCCACCAGCTGCTGGAATAATGACGGAATCTCCGCATTGCCCGATAAATCATAACAATATGGAACGTTCAACCAGGAAAACACGTCGGAATCGCCTACGGTCGCCGAGAAGTGCGACCAGTATTTAAGGTAGGGACGGCCGCTGATGACGGAGTAGGATTGCCTGATCCGTGCCGGCATCAGAACCAATTGACCCGGAACGGGATACAGCTCCTCATCGCCGATCTTCACCCATCCTTCCCCGTCCAGGATAAAATAGAGCTTGTTGTAAGACACGGTGTAGTCGAATTCCTTCCACTCCGGCCAACACTGCGTTCTTTCGGCCTCCCAGATCTGAACCTGCATGTTCAGGAGCATCTGCTGAATGGCTTCATGTTCATTACGTTCATTCTTCATCTTCGATTATCCTCTAAAGTTATTATAATACCCGTCAGAGTTAAGTAATTATCTATTCATACTAACACATTCTTGTTAAAATCAAACTCGACAATTCCAAGAATCGGAGGTTTGAATCCATGACAACGACTACCACTCCAACCAATCAAGTCATCCACGATCGAAACCAGCGCGTGCAATGGTTCCAGAACGACCGTTTCGGCATGTTCATCCACTGGGGGCTCTACTCCATTCCGGCCAGAGGCGAATGGCTCCGAAGCACGGAACAGATGAGCATCGAAGACTACCAGACCTATTTCGATGAATTTGATCCCGTTGACTATAATCCTCGGGAGTGGGCCAAAGCGGCCAAGAAAGCAGGCATGAAGTATGCGGTGCTGACGGCCAAGCACCATGACGGATTCTGTTTGTTCGACAGCAAGCTGACCGAATATAAATCAACGAATACCAAAGCCGGTCGGGACCTCGTCCAGGAGTTTCTGGAAGCTTTCCGTGAAGAAGGCCTTAAAGTTGGCCTCTACTTCTCACTGATTGACTGGTACCATGAGGACTATCCGGCCTATGGGGACCGCATTCACCCGATGCGGGCGAACGAAGCCTTCAAGCGCGATCCGAAAAACTTCGACCGATACCTGGATTACATGCATGGGCAGGTGCGGGAGCTGCTGACAGGCTACGGCAAACTCGATATCATGTGGTTTGACTTCTCTTATGATAACATGCGCGGCGAGGTGTGGCGCGCTACCGAGCTGATGAAGATGATCCGCGAACTCCAGCCGCATATTCTTATCGATAACCGGCTTGAAGGCAGCGGCGAGAGCGGGGGCAGCATCTACACTACCGATCCTTCCGTTTACAGCGGAGATTTCGCTTCGCCTGAACAGATCATTCCGCCGCACGGCGTCGTGGATCAGACTGGTGCCCCGATCCCATGGGAAGCCTGCATCACGCTGAATAACAACTGGGGCTATGCAGCCGCTGACCGCAATTACAAATCGGCAACCACGATCATCCGCAAGCTGGTGGAATGTGTCAGCAAGAACGGCAACATGCTGCTGAATGTCGGACCCGACGCGAGAGGCGTCATTCCTAAGGAGAGCCTCGACGTGCTGGAGGAAATCGGTGACTGGATGAGCAAGAACGGCGACAGTATCTATGGCTGCGCTGCCGCCGATTATCCGAAGCCGGATTGGGGGCGGTACACCCAAAAAGGCAATAAGCTGTATGCCCACGTCTTTGAGGAGTCCATCGGACCGATTAATCTCATCGGTATGGCCGACAAGGTAAAGAAGGCCCGTCTGCTCGCTGACGGATACGAATTGTTCCTCAGCCGCCCATGGAGCGCAGCGGAATTCACCGAGGACGCATTTGTGAATTTCGCGCGGCCTGAACACTTCACGTATCCGCTACCCGACAAACGCAATACCGTCATTGAACTGGAGCTTCATGACGAATCGGATCGTTCATAGCGCCAAGCTGGCCTATACCCTGGCTTACATTCTGAATAGAGCCTGACACGATGTTTTGTTACATCGCGCCAGGCTCTTTTTTTATACCCAGAAGCTCCCTCATCCCTGTAGCCTCACGCAGCGTCCAAACTTAAAAAAACATATTGCAAGATAACTGTTTATACAATATACTAATTATCAATTAAACTGTTTATTATATACACAATTAAATTCAAGGAGTTGAACCTAACATGAGTAACCATGCTGTTGAGATTCATCAATTGCGTAAAAGCTTTGGACATCAAACCGTCCTGGACGGGATCAACCTGAACGTGCAGGCAGGAAGCGTATTTGCCCTTCTCGGTCCCAACGGTGCCGGCAAAACAACCTTAATCAATATCCTATCGACCTTGGTGACACCCGATGCAGGCAGTGTGCGGATCAACGGATATGATCTCGGACAGGGCAAGCAGGATGTCCAGAAGTCCATCAGTCTGACCGGCCAGTTTGCTGCCGTCGACGAAGTATTGACTGCGGAAGAGAACCTGCGGATGATATGCAGGCTGTCGGGTTTATCCGCAGCGGAAGCACGCCTGCGAACCGCCGAACTGCTCGAACAATTCGATCTCGTTGCTGCTGCAGCCAAGCGCGTGAAGACATATTCGGGCGGAATGAAAAGACGGCTTGATCTTGCGATCAGCCTTACCGTGCCGCGTCCCGTTCTGTTTCTGGATGAACCGACCACGGGACTGGACACACGCAGCCGCCGTACCCTGTGGGATATCATCCTGCAATTGAAGAGTCAGGGCATCACCATACTGCTGACCACGCAGTATTTGGAAGAAGCCGATCAGCTTGCGGACCGGATTGCGGTCCTGGATAGCGGACGAATCGTTGCTGAAGGGAGCCCGGCTGAACTGAAGACCCGGGTCGGAGGTGAGATGCTGGAGCTCCGCAACGTACACGACGAGGTGATTCACAGGATTCCGACAAATGGCAGCATTAGGGATGTCGCGCAGACGCTTCAAGAATTCACTCGCCTGCTTCCGAGCGAGACGCGTGTAAGTCTTCACAGACCAAATATGGATGATGTATTCCTGTCGCTAACCGACAAGAAATTGGAGGAAATCGTATAATGAGAGAAACAGCTTCGAACTCAAAAACAACGACCTTAGCGGTCACCCAAACCGTCTTTATCGGTCGCAGCTTACGTCACAGCATCCGAAACGCGGAGGCAATGATTACGGCCATGATGCTGCCGATTATGTTGATGCTGCTGTTCACCTATGTGTTTGGCGGAGCACTCGATCCCAGCGGACAGTATGTTGACTACGTGGTGCCGGGAATTATACTGCTATGCGCCGGCTTCGGATCGTCCAGCACGGCCGTCGATGTCTCCCAGGATATGACCAATGGCATCATTGACCGCTTCCGCACCATGCCCATTCAAAGCATCAGTGTCATTACAGGACATGTGGTAGCCAGCCTTGCCCGAAACATGCTGGCGACATTCGTCGTTATCGCTGTGGCCCTGCTCGTCGGATTCAGGCCTTCGGCGGGACTTCTGGAGTGGATTCTTGCTATCGGATTGATCGCGCTCTTCATCTTTGCCTTCACTTGGCTCTATGCCGCCATCGGCCTCGTTGCAGGCAGCCCCGCAGCGGCCGGCAGCTATGGATTCGCCCTGCTCTTCCTCCCCTACCTCTCCAGTGCCTTCGTTCCTACAGAAACGATGCCGACATGGCTGCAAGGGGTCGCAAGCAACCAGCCGATTACGCCGGTCATCGAGTCCATTCGCGGGTTGCTGACGGGTGGGTCTATTCAGGATCACATCGGCTGGGCAATAGGATGGTGTCTGTTTATCCTTGTCGGCTCTATGGTATGGGGCATGTGGACCTTTAAGAGAAAAGCTGGACGACGTTAAATATGCTTAGCCGCGATAACCATTCAGGCATGCCAGAGATCACGCACCGCATACAGGGAGTAGTACACACGGTATAGTTTGCGTTTTTAAGAGCGACATAAGGAACTTCATCCCCTTCCAGCGGCTGTCATGTCCGTCCGGGAACGTTATTTACCAACCAGACCATGGCCCCCGCATCAGGCTTAATCAACCAGCAAAAAACCGGTCCTCATGCGAGGATCGGTTTTTTGACTCAGCTGCGGCACACTTATATTGCACGCTCTTACTGCGCTCTATTACTGCACTCTATTACTGCACTCTATTACTGCGCTTCTTACCGCACTTTCTTACTGTACTTTCTTAATGCATCTTTCTTAATGCACTTTCTTACTGTACTCTCTTACTGTACTCTCTTACTGTACTCTCTTACTCCGCACTCTTACAACCACGACCTGTAACTTTGACGAGTATCATGACTTGTCCGACTGTCCGGGCTGTGTCTTGGCCTGAAGATAATGAGCAATGCCGTCCAAAATGCGTTCTAACCCGAAATCAATGTCGTTGCCAATCGGATTCTCTTCCTGGTTCTCCTCCGTATAGACCCCCGACATCACAACCGGATGCAGGAATGGAAACCGATCCGGCGTTACAAGCTGTTTCAGCGCGGCCGTATAATCTTGTCCGCTAAATTGCTCCGGGGTGGATCCTGCCTGCACGGCACGGTCCAGATCCCGCTGCATCATGCCGCTTGATCTTGAATAATTGCTTAACAGGAGAATCAAAGACATCCGCTCATAATCATTTAATGGCATGTCCTTCATGAAACGCAGACCCCAGTCGATAAATCGAAGGTTATTCGGCGTAATGGGAATACCCATAATCGGAATGTCACCGTACCAAGGGTGGTCCCGAAATACCTGCATCGTCGATTTGACGTAGATTCGCATATTCTCGCGCCAATCTGCGAAATCTTCCGGTGGAATGGGGATATCGCATACGGCGTCCTGCATCAGAAGCAGCAGGTCGTCCTTGCTGGAAATATACCGGTACAGGGACATGGCAGTAAAACCCAAAGCGGATGCGATCCGATTCATGGAGACCGCCTGAAGCCCTTCCTTATCAGCGATGTCGATGGCCGTCTGCACAATCTGCGTCAGGCTCATCTCCCGTTTCGGTCCCCGCTTCGGCGGCTTTACCAACCCCCAGCTCAGAGCCGCCCCTCCGGGCAGCCTGGATCCAATATCCGGATCCATACTCTCATCTTTTGACATGATTTGTGTATCCTTTCTGCATTCTAGCTTCTGATGTTCATTGCTAATTGTTTATATTATAAACAGTATATCATATGCGTTCATTCTTATGTACAGAGTAGAATATGAGCTACTTGCGAGGATACCAAATTTGACCACCGTACACTCAATCATGTGACAAAATGTTGACCAGCTTCCCGAACGGATCGCGGACAAAAAAGCGTCTTACTCCCCAAGGCTCATCAACGGGGCCATATTCAATGGAAAAGCCAGCCCGCCTCATCTCCTCCAGCACGGCCTCTATCTCATCCACTTCGATCGACAGATCCGGGACGGGCGTGCCGCCGCCTCCCTCGGAAGCAAAGCTGATCTGTATGCTCATCCTCTCCTTCGAGCCATAAGTGGCAATCCAGCCATGATCCATTAACATATCCAGACCCAGCACATCTTGATAAAACGTCTTGGCTGCGGCGACATCCTCCGTATCGATATTCGCAACGATTCGTTTAACTCTCAACTTGTCCTCCTCCATTCATCATGCTAAAGATATCATTGCATCTCTGCTATACGCGCCCTCATGTAAAATACATAACTAAAGTATAACAAATCCTTCCAACAAAAAAAGCTGTTGAGGTTTACTCAACAGCTGATTCCTTAGCCATTTGATGCAGTGGTCTTCCCTCCACGCAGAAGCCCAAGGCCTGCGCTCAAACATAAACTTTTTCGATAATATGAACCAAGCGCTCCCAAAAAGGGTTGTTATCGTCATGGACGTATCCTTAAGTTAAGCGGAACTTGCGGTCGGCCTGATGATGATTTCATTCACATCGACTTCCGGCGGCTGCCCGATAGCATATAAAATCGCTTGCGCAATCGAAGTCGCCGGAATGGATATTCTTCGATATTCCTTCATGACCTGTCTGGCCGTATCATCGGAGATACTGTCGGCCAGCTCCGACTCCGTTACCCCCGGCGATATTTGCGTGACCCGTATACCGCTGCCAACCTCCTGGCGCAGGCCCTCCGAGATTGCCCGAACCGCATGCTTGGTGGCACAATAAACGGCTGCGGTTGGCGATACTTCGTATGCCCCGATGGAAGCTATATTGATAAATTGACCAAAGCCCTGCTTCTGCATCACCGTCAGCCCTGCCGCAATGCCATGGAGGACGCCGCGGATGTTCACATCGATCATCCGGTTCCATTCGTCCACCTTCAAGGCCTCCAAGGGCGACAGAGGCATAACCCCAGCATTGTTGAGCATGACATCCAACCGCCCGAATCGGCTCACCGCCAAGTCGATGAAAGATTTCATTTGATCGAGATGAGCCACATTCAGCGATTGGCAAACAGCTGAGCCGCCTTCCCGATTCAATGCGGAAGCAAGCTTCTCCAGCCTGTCCGTCCTTCTCGCCCCAAGAACCACATGGGCACCGTGATGAGCCAGCAGCCGGGCTGCCGCTTCACCGATCCCGCTGCTTGCGCCTGTAATGGCCACGACTTTTCCTTTAACGTTAGACATACAGCTCTCCTCCTGATACCTGTTCTGTACTTCTAAGCCAAACCATACTCTGCTATCTCGCACATTTAGTTTTCTCGAACCAATACCATCCCTGCATGATAGAGAACGCCGTCCCGAAAATCGCCGTCAGCCGTGAATCCGGTATCATCCACATATTCGATGTGATCGCCTTGAATGAAATAGCGGCCTTGATAAGCGCTTTTCCGCCGACCCCGTGCTTCATCATAACGACCGTTTGGCAGCAGTTCGTGGCGAATGTATCCGTCCTTGGTCACCCACATGCCTATATAGGGATGCTGAACCTCATTCGCTTTAAGAGCTGGATCCATTCCAATACCTCCTCATTACTCTTATCTGATCCTCTTGAGTTTCATGTATAACCGTCCTGCCTTCAACCATCGAGGATACTCTAATTATGCCTGCATGGAGTATTTATCCGGTAGCCGAATCCACCACGATTCTTGCCTATTCCTGCAAACCTTATTAAGATTAAATTAAATACCATCGGAGGAGGCTCGCCGAACCAAGATGTTAGATCATGGAGGAAGCAATCTGCAGAACGAACTTGCAGGTTACATCGAAAAATACACGGGTACGGACGGTACCCATACTACGCCTATACCCAATCTATCTTTAATACGGGCAACCGACGGGACGGAATTGATCCACACCATTCACGAGCCCGCACTGTGCATCGTAGCTCAAGGGAGAAAATTAATCATGCTGGCACAAGAAAGCTATTTTTATGACTCGTACAGTTATCTTGTCGTCTCGCTGCAATTGCCCATATCCGGCCAAGTGATTCAGGCATCACCGGAGCTGCCCTACCTGTGCCTTAGACTGGATTTGGATCGACATCTGATCTTCGACCTCATTCCATCCTGCCAAGAGACCCTTCCTAAGAAAACCGACTCCACAAAAGCCCTCTTTGTCAGCTCGATGAATCAGGCTCTCCTGGATGCCGTCGTCCGCCTCGTGCGCCTTCTGGATACGCCGGAGGATATTTCCGTCCTTGCTCCCCTGGTCACGAAGGAAATTGTTTATCGAATCCTTCAAGAGGAACAAGGCCAATCCCTGAAACAATTTGCCGTCAGCGGCAGTCATGCGCAGCGAATCGCGGCAGCTGCCCAGTTGATAGAGCGGGATTATAATCAGCCCCTTCACATCGCTGATCTGTCCGCTGCCGTCAATATGAGTCCTTCTTCGCTTCATCATCACTTTAAGGAAATCACCGCCATGAGCCCGCTGCAATATCAAAAACAAATCCGATTGCAAGAGGCGCGCCGACTTCTGCTCTTGGAAACATCCGAAGCTGCAGATGTAGGCTTTCAGGTCGGCTATGAAAGTCCCACTCAGTTCAACAGGGAATATGCCCGCATGTTCGGTTTGCCTCCGATCCGGGATATCAAGCGTCTGCGCGAGTCATTGGACCTCGGCCCTAGGCAGGTCCAGGCCTGATTGGAACAGACAGCTCACGGGAACGATTTCGCCAAACACAAAAAAACGGCATGGCTGCCGTTTTTCTATTTTGGGCATCCCATGCCCTGTATTCTGTTATTTTCCCTATCCCTTCGTTCCGCCCTGCAGCCCGAAACCCTTGGACATGAACTGCTGGGAGAGAATATACATGATGATTGCCGGAATGGCGTACAGCACCGAGAAGGCGGCCAGGCTGCCGTAATCGACCATGCCATACTGCCCGAAGAACTGATAGAGCTTCAAGGAAGCCGGGAACTTCTCCGGCGACTGCAGCAGGATATACGGAACGAAGAAATTGCCCCAGCTGCCCGAGAAGGTAAATATCGCGACCGTACAAATACCCGGAACCATCAGCGGCGCAACCACCTTGCGCATTCCTGTAAACACCGAAGCGCCATCCACCCAGGCGGCTTCCTCCAGATCGCTCGGCACGGAATCCATGAAGTTCTTCATCATCCATATCCCGTACGGCATGGACGACGCGACATAAAACAAGATGACGCCAAAAATATTGTCATACAGCTTGAGCCCCAGGAACAGCTGGTACACAGGCACCATTACAGCCGTAATCGGGAGCGATGTCATAAACAAAATGGTCAGCATAAAGGGCTTTTTATATTTCATCTGATACCGGGATAGCGGATAAGCTGCGAGCAGCGCCAGAAGAACAACCAATACGGCTTGGCCAAGCGACATCACCAGACCAATCAGATATGCACGCTGGTTCTCGCTGCTGGTCATCACCTCTACATAGTTTGCACCGGTAACCTTGCTAGGCATCTTGAGCGATTGCATCGCATTCGGATCGACGGAAGCCACGAGCACCCAGAGCAGCGGCAGCACAAAGCAAATACCGATCCCCGTTAGGATCGCGTACGGCAGAATTCGATAGATTAATTTACGTTGTTTGGCATTCATATGATCTCACCTCTGGTTACTCTTTCATCGACCTGATATACAGCAGGCTTAACACAATCCCGATCAGCAGCAGCAGCAGCGAAATGGCGGTTCCATAGCCTAATTGATAGTTCACAAATGCCTGATTGTACATGAAGATCGGCAGGGTCGTCGTCGAATTGCCCGGACCGCCCCCGGTCATCGCATAGATGAGTCCGAACACCCCAAGCGTCTGCAGCGTAACCAGCATCATGTTGGTTGTGATGGTGCTTTTAATGTAAGGGATAATGATGCGCGTGAAGATTTTCCACTTGGAGGCTCCATCCACCACCGCCGCTTCCTCTATTTCGTTAGGCACATCATCCAGCGCTGCTTGAAATACCAGCATCGAGAAGGCGGTGCCGTGCCAAATGTTCGCAAGAATGATGGTCAGCATCGGGACGGTAAACAGCCAGGTCACTTCTGAAAATCCAAAAAAAGTGATGATCGCATTCAGCGTGCCTTCATCGCCGAAGAAACTGTACAGGCAAAGAGCACATACAATCTCGGGCGTCACCCATCCTGCAAGCACAATCGTTCCAATCACTCGCCGAAACGTTTTGTTTCTCTGCTTCATCAGCAGCGCGATCAGAAATCCCAGCACCTGCTGCCCGATCACAGCCGAGCCGATGAGGAAAACCAGCGTGTTCCATATACTGATCCGAACCGTGGGGTCCTGGAACATCCGGGTATAGTTGTCAAGGCCGATAAACTTAAGCTCCCTCGCCGCTTCACCGGTTAACGCCAGGTTGGTGAAGGAATAGAAGAACGTTAACAAAATGGGATATATAAAAAACACGAGCATAATCGCGATTGAAGGAAGCAAAAAAAAGAGCCAGGTATACGTTTTTCTTCGTTTCGGGTAAACGTCTACGGACAGACTGCTCATGGTTCGTTCTCCTTTTCGTGCAGATGATCTGAAACACCGCTTGCCCAAGCCTCCGCGATACATGGAGCGCTTGAGCAAGCCGGTTCTGTACGTATAGCCGATTATTTCTCCAAAATATGATCCGCTCCGACAATGCGGGTGACGTCCTGCGCATATTTATTCATGGCATCTGCAGGCGATGTTCCGGTTGCTACGGATTCCACCATGGTCTGAATCTGCGTCGACACTTCCGGATACTTCTCCTGGGCCGGTCTGAACTCTGCGTTCTGCAGGTATTCGGTCGCGATTTCGTTAAACGGCATTTTCGTATATTCCGGATCCTTGGCAACATCGGCACGGACCGTGATATTCCCTGAGGACATGACAAGCTTCTGCGTATTTTCCTTGTTTAGCGCATACTTGATAAATTCCCAAGCCTCGTCTTTGTTCTTGGAGTTGCTTGGAATCGACAGCGCCCACCCACCGGCTAGCGTAATCGATCCCGGGTCCTGCCCTTGACTGGTCGGCATTGGCGCGAAGCCGAGCACATCTTTGTATTCAGGCCATGGTGCTGCGCCTGATTCCATATAGTTGCCCGTGATCCAGGATCCATCCAGTGAAATCGCCAGCTTGCCTTGCGGCAGGTATTCGCGGGAAGCCGTGTTGCCTGCCTGACCGTTCAATACTTTGGAGAGCGGTGGTCCGAGCTTCTCTTTATTGACCGTCTCCACAAAAGTCAGCGCATCCAGAATACCCTGGCTTTTTGTAATCCATTTGCCGCTGGCATCGTCATACAGCCTTTCTCCAGTTCCGTAGAGCAGCATTTCATAGGTTTGCATGGAGGTAGCTTCGCCTGTAGCCTTGCCCATGTTCATCCAGATCGGCACAACGTCAGGCGCCTTCTCCTTGATCGTACGCGCAGCGCTTAAGACCTCCTCCCAGTTCTTAGGCTGCCAATCCTCCGGAAGACCTGCCTGTTTGAATATGTCCTTGTTGTACCAGAGGCCCCTGGAATCCGTATTGTACGGTACGCCATAAACCTTGCCATCGCTGGCAGTAACCCCCTTCTTCATCGCTTCGATGAAGGAACCGTTGCCCCAGTCTTCCCATCCGGCCAATTTATCGTCAAGCGGTTCGAGATAACCTGCGCTTGCATCAGAATTCAGGATAAAGGTATCCTCTGTCACGATATCCGGCGCCGTATCTTTTGACTTGAGCGCCAAGGCCACCTTGGCAAAATAATCTCCTTCCGAGGCCTGAATCGGTGTCGGCTTTATCTCTACGCTTTTGTCAGGGTAGCTGGCCGAAACTTCCTTGAGCCATTTATAGAACGCTCCGTTCTCGCCGATCCCGTCATCCCGAAACGTTACAGTAATGATTTTCTTGGCCGTCTCTCCATCCTTTCCCGGCTCCGGATCGCCGGTATCGGCCGGCGCTCCCTTACCCCCGGTACAACCGAATAACAAAGAAACGCTTAATAAAGCCGTCGTTACTAGCCAAAAACCCCTCTTGCCTGACTTCATACTACTCCCTCCTTTTGGCTGCAGCACATTTGATATATTATCCAAATTCTGTATACGCTTACGAGAGCGTATATATAACTCTATTTTGAAAATTGTGGGGATATTCTGAACTTTTTTTCTCATAACGCGCGGCGTAATGAACTAATTACCAGAAATAGAAAATATTAATAGATCATTCAGAGTCTATTGATTGATTATAATGTTCTGCATATTTAGGTCTTTACTTTTACTGGAAATTCAATTATATTTGTATGTACAAACAATTAAATAAATATACTGGAACCATACCAGAAACTATGACATTGGAGGTTTACTATCCATGAGTGACCGCTTAATTTTTTTGCTGGCTGTATTCTCGGTAACCGGATCGGGACTCATAGCCGGGCTGTTCTTCGCTTTCTCGTCTTTTATAATGACAGCGCTAGCCCGAATTCCCAATGAACAGGGGATCCATGCCATGCAGTCCATCAATGCAACCATTCTCAATCCTTTGTTCGGCACATTGTTTACAGGCACTGCGTTAACCAGTATCGTGCTTGCGGTATTATCCATCATGCGCTGGGGGGAACCCGGCTCGTTGTATTTGCTTGCCGCCAGCCTGCTCTATTTAGCGGGATTCATCATAACGATGGCGTTCAACGTCCCGCTCAATGACGCACTGGCCGCTGTTGACCCAGGAAGCAGTGCCGGAGGTGAGGTATGGAATAACTACCTGAGACGCTGGGTGCCCTGGAATCATGTGCGAACCATCACTTCCTTAGGGGCGATGATCCTGTTTGTTTTTGCCTTACGGCATCTCCCTTAAGAGGGATCACGGGAATGGGGCGGCTATAATCCATAAACTTTGAATGCCTCCCCATCGTTCCACATGTAATTAAATGCCGATTCAAAACTTGCGCCTGTCGCTTCATCATGAATGTTCACGACAACATCATCGTTCTCTTCCACGGCCGATTGGAGGTAATTGAATGAACCCACTTCCACCTTCGTTCCGTCAAGCGAAACTCATGCATCCGTTGTTATAATGTCCACCGCTTGTTTGATAAAACTGTACAATTCCCCGTCCATCCCATAGGATAGTGCATCATCCGGATACTCCGCATAGTACTGCTCTGCTGAATGAATAAACTCTTCATTTATATGAACCCATGACGACATCATTTCTCTCCATATCTTCGCCAATGCCCTCACCTCGTCCTCATGAGGTGCCATGCCCTTCTCATATAACCTTCGAAATTCGGAAAGAAGCCGAGCCCCTTCAGCCTGCAATTCCTCCAGTTCGTTTTCTTTCATCAGGCTGAACCATTTCTTCATCTCTTCGGATTGCGGTGCTTTAAAATGCCTACTCTCCGTCATCCTCATCAACAGAATCGCCATCATTAAACGCTCACTAGACACGTGTTCTCCAGATAGGAACAACTTATCGATCCCCTCGATTCGACTACGCAGCTCCGTCAAAATTTCGATTTGATCGTTCAATTGAGCGAGCTGAATATCCATCATATCTCTAAGAGAATGCCCCGATTCACTCAGGGTTAATTTGATATCCTCCAATGAGAATCCTAACTGCTTCAAGGTCATGATTTGATGCAGTTTAGCTACGTCGGCTTCGGTATAGAGACGGTGACCCGCTTCCGTATTTTCCGAGGGGGAAAATAGCCCGATTTGATCATAATGGTGCAGCGTTCGAACGGTTATCCCTGTACGCTTCGCAAGTTCACCGACTTTCCAATTTCGCTTACGGATAAGATCCCCTCCCAAGAATAGTTGTACGACTCGACTCAATCATAATATAAGAAGCTTTGTTCCCCCTTGCACCTGACGTTACGTCAGGAATTATACTGCAAATAATACGATCCAAGTACATTTTCAACAGTAAATACCATCAGAAAGGACTATAGGATAAAATGCAGAATGGAAACTTCGTACTACAATCTTTAGCTTACAATCATCAAGTGCGCATTTTGTTTGTGGAGAATACAAAACTTCTTAACGATATGTGCCATCCCCCGTCAATGCACAAACTACTCAAAACAGCATGGGGACAAACCATAACCTCCGCTTGTCTGATTATAGGAACATTAAAAGACAATCAAAGATTAAGCTTAAAAATCAAGTTTAGTAATGCGTGTCATAAAATCTTTGCTGATGTAGACAGCATGGGGAATGTGCGGGGATACCTCAGTGATGAACTGGTACACATAACCCTGGATCAGCTGAATCATGGACATCTTAAACAAATAGTCGGTGATAAGGGCAGCATTCATATTACGAAGGACTTAGGCATGAACAGCTTGTTCACCGGAATTACGGATATGCCTTATCGTAACATCATAGATGACTTGTCACATTACTATCAACAAAGCGAACAAACATCCACCGATTTCTACAGTTATATCCAATTTAATGAAAACGATGAAATTGATTTAAGTAGAGGTATCATGGTTCAACTTCTTCCCGGCTGCCCCCCGCATCGGATTCAGCAGATAAAAAAGGAGGTCAGAATGCATCAGTACATTTTGGCGGATAAATCCAACAGTCTCATGGAGATACCCGGCAAGATTTTCAAAGACATAGAGATTGTCGGGAGCATCCCGATTCAACATTTCTGTGGCTGTTCAAAAGAAGTGTTATACCCCATACTTCATTCACTAGAAAAGAAAGATTTGAAGTACGCTGTTATGAAAGCAGAACCGATTGAACTTGTCTGCCATATTTGCGGCAACAAATACGATTTCGAGCCCCATGAAATTGCCGGACTCCTCTAGCTCTCTTCATCGGTACACCAAGATCTAAACAAACTTTCTAACAGAAAACCCATACCAACTCTACCAATTCTTCATTAGATATACTATCAATCTAGTAAAGGCGGTGGAGATATGGGGATTCTCACGATAGATAAGTGGAATCACACTTGCCAACTTGACACTTCAGCCAAACCGCGTCGTAACATCGGATGGATTTCAAGCAATTGGAGCGGATACAGCCTCAAAGGAAAAAAAGGTGCTTACAAACAGATCTCCGCCAAATGGAATGTGCCGTTTGTTCGTCCAAGCCGTGCGGCGACCTATTCCTCAGCATGGATTGGAATTGACGGCTTCGGCAATAGCAACCTGATACAGACCGGAACAGGTCATGAATTCATAGACGGTAAGGCTTACTATTATGCATGGTGGGAGATCCTCCCGGCCTCGGTTACGATCATTCCCCTGCCGATTCTGCCGGGTGACCGGATGCATGCCAGCATCAGCAAGCGCAGCGGTTCGAACTGGTTGATCTGCCTTCGAAACGAATCCCGGAACTGGACCTTTCGAACATTACAACGATACAATGGTCCACAGACCTCGGCGGAATGGATCGTTGAAGCGCCACAGGTCAATGGGGCTCTTGCAACAATGGCACGATTATCTCCTGTCGTCTTCTCCTGCTGCCGGGTCAATGGGAAAAGTCCAAAGCTGACTGCTGATAACGGGGGCATCATGCTCCAGAATTTAAAAGTTACCTCCATTCCCTCCGATCCGAACAGGGCAGGAGACCGGTTCGTTGTCAAAAGTATTTATTCATAATAGAGACTTGACCTTCACGCAGCGTAAAGGATTATCCTCAACATTATACGAAGCAGCTATTGCTTCGATAAGAGGAGGATATCAGTATGCAATTGATCGCCATCGATACACTAACCCATCAACAGCAAGCTCTGGAATCTGAGCCTGAGCTGCGGATCGCCGCATATGAGCAGCTTGTGAATCAGCCGCTTCAGCCGTTTATGGACACGATACGCAAGCGTATGCCTCAAGGACAGGACGATTACGATATGACGCAGCTGCTGGGATTGCTTCGCCCGGCCGATCATCCGGAGGAGGCGCTCCAGGCTTTGTCTCGCTTGGAACAAGCGAGTTCCTGGAGCCGATGCAAGGAAGCCGTGATGAAGGCATATGCCGCATTAAAGCCGCAAGCTCACGGCATTGAGCTGGGAGATTTGCTCTTCACTCTGGCGCTGGGTGATCCTGAGCGGTTCGGCCCGCATCCCGGATATACAGGTTCAGGGGGAACACCGGGACAAATCATGGTGGTTGTGTGGCCGAACGATTATAATCTGCCGAGGCTCGCAGCCATTACGGCACATGAATTCCATCATAACGTGAGGCTCTCTTATGAGCCATGGAGTGCCGAGACAACGGTTGCTCAATACCTAGTGCTGGAAGGACTCGCTGAAGCTTTTGCCGCCGAAATGTACGGCGAGGATCACTTGGGACCCTGGGTTCATGCCCTGAACGAAGATCAGCACAGCGAGCTTCTGCCGCGTTATAGGGAAGCGCTGCAGGTAACCGGGTTCAATGAGATACGAGGTTACATGTTCGGGGATTTGGAAGGGGATCTTTACAACTTTACGAAAATGGGCATTCCACCCTATGCGGGGTATTCCATCGGCTACCGGATCGTAACCGATTATTTAAGACAGAGCGGTAAATCCGCGGTCGAGGCGACTTATATTCCCTGGAGGGAAATCATTGCGGATTCCCCCTACTTCAGGGAATAACAACCCAAAGCCCATGAACGAACAACAGCCGCTGCACGCCGGAAAACTCCGGCAAGCAGCGGCTGCTTTTTTATCATGATTCGTAAACCGGTTTTCCCTTGAACAGGACGGCCCGGCGGCGTGACCGCCTGGCAACGGCTTCGGCCGAGCAGCTGGCTTTTACGATCACCGCGTCCGCCGTATCCCCAACGTTGGGCCAGGCATAGCGGCCGTCCTGATCCAACGGCGTCACCCCTCCCGTAATAAACCCGAGAGCCTGTCCGAGCGAACGCTCATCGTACATATGGAAGCGTTCGGCCAGGGTGCCCGCTTTGTCCAGATTATCCCCTTTGCCGAACGGGGACCAATGGTCCATAATGCTGTCTTGCCCAAGCGAGATGTCTACGCCGCGGCGGTGCAGCTGCGGAATCGGAATGGTTCGGCCAAGCGGTACGGAAGAGGTGACCGAAATGCCCAGATCCGCCAACCGAATCGCCACCTCATCCACTTCGCTTGGTGAGACGTCCGCGAAAGCCAGCGCATGGCTGAGCGTAACCCTCCCGTTCCAACCCGCCTCTTCCGTAAGGTCAGCTACGCGCTTAAAGGTATTCAGCCCTACATGCGACGACTCATGCAGGTGCAGGTCTATGCCGGCGTTGGCTTCAACGGCCAGCTCCATCACGGTGTTCAGTGATTTTTCCATATTTTCATCTACCGTTGTGGGATCTAGACCACCAACAAGCGCTGCTCCGTTCCGGAGCGCATCCCTGACCAGAGAGACGGACTGGCTGCGAAGCAAGCCGTGCTGAGGAAATGCTACAATCTCGACAAAAGCTTTTTCCCTGTATCCTTCAACCGCCTGCAAGGTGGCCTCTAAATTTCTCAAGCCGACAACAGGATCCACATTGCAATGGGAGCGGATATGGGTAGACCCGTAGCGCAGCAGCAGATCCAGCAGTCCCTCCGCTCTTTCCTTGGCAGTAGGCAGCAGCTCCGGAAGCAGCCTCTCCTCCTCCTCGATTCGGCTGAAGATTCCGTGAGCCGAACGGCTCGGTGCCTTCCATGGGCCTCCATAATAGGTTTTGTCCAGGTGGATATGCATATCTCTAAATGATGGGAGCATTAGATCCCCCTGCATATCCCGTGTCGGCAGTAACGTATCAGGCAAAGCCTCCGCAGGGCGGATCTCTGAGAAAGCCCCATTTTCTATTTTTACATGAAAGAGTCCCGTTTCGGTTCCGATCACGACGTCCTCCTCGTAGCGGTAACCTGTTTCCAGACGGACATTCAGCAGCCAATATGCAGTGCTCTGTTCGTGCATAGCGTTCATCCCCTTCTCGCTTATTCCCTGCCTCAATTTTTGCCTTGCTCTTCGTTTACAGCGTCGAATAAGATGCGCTCGATCTCTTGATATCCCCGCTCTCTGGCATGCTGCAGGGGAGTTACGCCATTCCCGTCGGGAATCCGGGCATCCGCCCCATGATCCAGCAGCAGCTTCACGATGCGCTGATATTTCTCACTGCCGTCACCGAGAATGACAGCCTCCAGCAGTGCGGTCCAGTTCAAATGATTCATATGGTTCACATCGACGTCGGTCCGGGTCAGCAGCTCTTGAACAATCTCCACATGTCCGCGGTCGGAGGCCGGAATGAGAGCCGTCCCGCCATAACGGTTCGTCAACGTCACATCGGCATCGGCTTCGATCGCGAGCCGCAAAATTTCCATCATTCCTTCTGCACCTGCATACAAAAATACGTTATTCCGTTGGTGATCCCGAATATTGATATCAGCGCCTGCCTGGATCAAGGCCTCAACCGTTCCGACATGATTGTGATAGGTCGCAGCCATCACGGCTGTTCTTCCCTGCTCATCCGTCGCATTGATGTCTGCGCCGGATTGAAGAAGCTGTCGTACTTGCTCCGTATTGCCTTGCTCGGCATATTCAATGAGTTCACGATTCATATTCTGCACCTCTTCTTTCTCCGGATTGGATTGACAGGCCGACAGGAAAAGGATCAATAGAATCGCTGATAAACGCAGCACTCGATGCTCCCTCCTCTTTCTATCGTGTATATTGGTATGCTAACATGAGACAGAACCATATGAAAAATACTTATAAAATTGAATTCACTAAGGTTTTTCATATACAAGGAGGATGGTTTCAACCTATGGACATCAGACAGCTCCGGTATTTTATTGCCATCGTGGAGGAGGGTACGATCTCGCTTGCCGCCAACCGGCTTCATATATCCCAGCCGCCCCTCAGTCAGCAGCTGAAAGCGATGGAGGAAGAGCTCGGGTCCGTCTTGGTATATCGCCGAGGAAAGCGGCTTGAAATCACCGAATCGGGTAAAGCGCTGTATAAATATGCGCTCCAGATGACACAGCTCATGGAAGAGGCCAAAGCCGAGGTTATAGAGGTCGGAAACGGCGATAAGGGCACGCTGAGTCTTGGCATCAATACATTATCTTCGGTAGAGCTGCCGTCATGGCTGCATGAGTTCAAGGCAAGATATCCCCAAGTTTCGTATAAAATTCAGCAGAACGAGTCGTATCAGCTCTGTGAGCTCGTAAGAAACCGGTCGCTCGAACTAGCGATCGTCCGCCTGCCGCTTGAATTGGATGATTTCTCGATCCTTCATCTGCAGACGGAGCCCTTTTATATGCTCACCTCTGAGGCATCTATGGAACAGGAGATAACCCTCTCTCATATTGCGCAGTATCCGCTCATTCTGCCGAGCACGGAAGGATTGGGCGTATATTATACGATCCAGATGGCTTTCTCGGAACAGAAACTCCAGCCGAATATTGCAGCCGAATGCTCCGACATTTCGCTGCTGCTGCGCTTGGTCGCTTCAGGTTTTGGCGTGGCGATCGTTCCCGAAACGCTGGTCAAGCAGCACCTGCCAGCATCTGTTCATGCCTTCAAAATCAAGGACACTCCGGCAGCGGCTTCCACAGCCTTAATCTGGCTGAGGGATCATCACGTCTCCAGAACGGCTCTGAACTTCATTGACTTGTTGACAAGTGCCCTATAACTGCTTACTGCTTCTATAACCGGCCGCTCAATCAAAAAGAGGACAGGGCTAATGAAAGCTCTGCCCTCCGGCAAGAAATTAATGCGGTTATCTTGTACGATACAATGAACCGGCAGCCTCGTGCTCCTGCTTCTGTCCTTGGGAGTGAAGATACAGCTCTTCATAATACCCATGGGAGTTCAGCAGTTCCTGATGCGTGCCTTGCTCCACGATCCGGCCTTTGCTCATGACCAAAATCCGGTCCGCCCCCATGATCGTAGATAAGCGATGGGCAATGACAAGGGTCGTTCGCCCCTCGGCCACAAGTTGAAGGGCGTTCTGGATCAGCTGCTCCGTATGCGAATCCAGATTGGCGGTCGCTTCGTCTAGAATGAGAATCTTGGGCTGGAACACAATGATTCGGGCGAAGGAGATCAGCTGCCGTTCGCCGGCGGACAAGCCGCTGCCGCGCTCCGACAACCGGGTGTCATAGCCTTCCCTCATCCTCATGATGATCGAATCCGCACCGATAAAGCGGCAAGCCTCGATCACCCGTTCCCTCGAGATGGTCTCGTCGAACAGCCGTACATTGTCCAGCACCGTCCCGGAGTAGAGATATGGCTCCTGCTGAACAAGGCCTACCATCCGGTGCAGATCGGACTGTGCCAGCTCCCTGATGTCGATTCCATCAATTCGAATGCTTCCTTCATTTACATCATAGAAACGGCACAGGAGACTGATAAGCGAGCTTTTTCCCGCGCCGGTGGTACCGACAATCCCGATCATCTCTCCAGGGTTGATATGGAGATCCAGGTCCTGAATGACCGGTGCCCCGCCTTCGTAACCGAACGTGATCCGATCAAAGTCAACGCGTCCCTCGACACTTGCTTTCTCGATGGCCACCGGCTTGCGTTGATCCGTAACCTCAGGCTGAATCGCCAGGAGACCCCATATCCGGTTAATCGCCACCGTTGCCGATTGCAGCGTATTCCACTGCTGGGTGATCGTGTTGATCGGCTGAAAGAATAAACGAATATACGTTATGAAGGCATACAGCACGCCGAACTCCAGCGTCGTTCCCAGGACGGCTTGTCCGCCGAGCCACGTCACGAACGCAATCGCCAGGTTGTTCAATATTTCGTAGGAGCGGTTAAACAGCACATTCGTCCGGATCTCCCGAATGTTCGCTTTGAAGTAAGAGTCGTTCCGTTCCTCAAACTGCTTCTCCTGCTCCTTCTGCTGATGGAACACTTGGATCAGATTCATGCCCGATAGATTCTCGGCCACAAAGGCCACCAGCCGGGATAACCGCGTTCTGGCCATCTGATAGGTGTGACGCATATAACGCCGGAACGCAATGGCAATCCCTGCAATGATCGGCAGCAGGATCAAGCAGTATAAGGTCAGCGTGACATCCAGCTGGAACATCAAGACCAGAATGAAGATCAAGGTGAAGCCGTCGCGGAACAGGCTGAGCAGCACCTGGTTAAAAAACTGATTGATCGCTTCGGTATCACTGGACACATGCGTAATCAAGCTGCCGCTCGGCACTTTATCGAAATAAGACATCGACAGCTTGGATATATGGGCAAACAGCCGTTTGCGAATGCTCGCTACAATGCTCTGCCCCGCCTTCTGCAGCAAATTATTTTGCAAATAGGTAAACACCATACTGAGCAGCGATAACAAAAAATAGATAGCGCATATGAGCATCAGGCCCCGAAAATCGTTCTTGCCGACCATCAGATTATCATCGATTGCGATTTTCATCAGGTACGGCTGCAGCAGCTCTGCCGAGATGGCAATCAAGGTGCAGCCGATAAACCCGGCAAAAATCAGCCGATATTCCTTCATATACCCCGATAAAGCACGGAATGTGGAAATATACTTGGGCTTGGAATGAGGGGCATTCAGATCCGCCTTCTGGTCCAGCTGCCAATTGTTAATGGCCTGTGCCATGAAACTTCATCCCCTCTTCCTGAATGTCATGCAGCGTCCGGTACAGTCCGTCCTTCGACAGCAGTTCTTCATGCGTACCCCGTTGAACCATCTCGCCCTGATCCAGGACGATAATCTCATCGGCATGTTTCAATGCACTGATCCGGTGGGCAATAATGATCGTAGTCTTCCCAGCGCGGATATCCCGAATCGTCTCCATGATTTCCGTCTCCGTCACCGCGTCGACGGCGCTTACGCTGTCATCCAGAATGAGGATAGGTGCATCCTTGATTATTCCCCGTGCAAGGCTGGTCCGCTGCCGCTGTCCTCCGGACAGCGTAATGCCGCGCTCCCCAAGGCGGGTCTCGAACTTGTCCGGAAACTCCACGATGTTGTCGTAGACCCGTGCTTTTCGCGCCGCTTCCTCGACGACAGCCGGCTCCGTGTCCCGTTTATAGAAGGCAATATTCTCGCGGATGGTCGAGCTGAACAGGAAGCCGTCCTGGGGAACATAGGCGATCCCTTCGCGCAGGCTTTTTAATGTAAGCTTCCGAATGTCCACACCCCCGATCAGCACTTTCCCCGGAGGCGGATCAATGGTACGCAGCAGCAGCTTCATAAGCGTAGTCTTGCCGCTTCCCGTCCGGCCAATGATGCCCAGCGTCGATCCTGGCGGAACATCCAATTGAATGCCCCGCAGAACCTGTCTGGCCCCCTCCTCTTGACCATCCGCATCCTCGTAAGAGAAGGATAAATCACGCACTTCAATGCCCGGGTTCTCCTGATCCAGCTCCTTGGCGCCAGGCAGTTCCTTAATGTCGGCCTGCTTGCCAAGCAGGTCGTTTAATCGGTCAAGCGAAGCCCTCGCGCGCTGAACGACATTAATGACATTGCCGATCTGCTGCAGCGGATTCATCAGCATACGAATGTAAAGCGTCAATGCGACAAAGTTTCCGACCGTAATCCGTCCCAGAATGGTCAGGTAACCGCCGAATAAGAGGGCGATAATGAGTGAGGTAGCGCCCAGAAACGGAATGATCGATTGAAAAAGCGATGATACGCGTACCAGCCGCAGCTGCTTGTCCCGGATGCGGTCCACCGTCGTCCCAAAACGCCGCTTCATCGTGTCTTCCACCGCGAACTTCTTGGTGACACGGATCCCGCCAAACTGCTCCTCCGCCGATTCCGTCATCACACCCAGCGCTTCCTGTACCTGCAGGGACCTTCTCCTGATAATCGGTCCGAGCCAAACGACAATGACCGGAATCAGCAGCAAAGGCGCGATGCTCGCAGCTACCAGATACAGCGGTACGTTCGTGATCAGCAGCATAACGATTGTGGAGACCAGCAGGATGGAGGAGTTTGCTGTCTGATTGATCCCCATGGAGATCGCTTCCCTTACCGTCGTCACATCATTCATGAAATAACTTAGCAGCTTGCCAACGCCATTCTTGGAATAAAATCGCTCACTGAGCCCCGTAAAATGGACAAACAATCGGCGGCGGTTCATAAATTCGAAATACCGTCCCGTGTACATCACCAGAAACTGACCGATCCCGCCGATGACGGCGAACCCGACACCGATACCCAGCAGCGTCCAGCTGTACTGCACGATACCGTCGACAGACAATAAACCATCCTTCAGTTCATCCGTAAAATTTCCCAACACCCTTGGGAAGTTCACGTGGATGATGTTAGCAACCAAATGGCAGCAAACCGACAATACATAAAACGGCCACGTCTTCCTGAAAAAATCTCCAAGTATTCGATGAGAGTCCAATGTCCCATATCACTTCCTGTCCCGTTATTGGATTGATTAGCCCGTTACGTTCCTCCTTCCATACGTTTGCTGTGATACTCCCATATTAATAGGTTCTAGAAATAAATCAGTCCTCCTTCCCGAACGGCCATATGATTTATACAAATTCAGACATACTGAGTAACAGCAGCCGATATCATTTCAATCCAATCATCCAAAGAAAAAAGCCGCAACCATTCGTCGCGACTTTTTTAAAAGGTGTTCCTATGGATGGCGCTATCCTGATTTTCGGCTCACGCTCACACCGCCAACCAAGGAGCCGGCTCGCCCGAATAGGTCAGCGAAAGCTTATGCATGGCACGAGTACAAGCAATATAGAGTAAGCTTCGATCCATCTCGGAACGATAGTTTTCGGCGTCCGCAAAAGGAACGATAACCTGATCGAATTCCAGACCCTTGGCCATATGGGCGAAGGTGATCGTAATTCCCTCCTCAAAGCGTTCACTGCTAAAATCGAGCAGATTCACGCTGCCCTGAAGCCCCCTGATGGACTCATACACCTGCCGGGCCTGCAAAGTCGTTTTGCATATGATCCCCATCGTCTGCATCCCGGAATCAAAAAAGTGACGGCTAAGCTCTTGAATGAACTCCAGCTCCTCCCCGGCGTCACGACACCGGATCACCTGCGGCTCTTCTCCATGCCGCTCCACGGGAATCATGGTGCTGCCCGGATGAATTCGCTTCGCGAGTCCCATAATTTCCAGCGTGGAACGATAGCTTTTTAACAGCTCTATCGTATCGGCATGCGGAAATACGCTCTTGATATCATCCAGTGAAGTGGACGTATATACGTTGACCGACTGGTTGCTGTCCCCAAGTATCGTTTTTTTGCACGAAAACCATTTCGATAGCACGACGTATTGAATCGGTGTATAATCCTGCATTTCATCGACCAGCAGATGCTTCACCATATCGTATGACGTGTTTCCTTCCAAATGCATTTTGAGATACAGCAGCGGAAATACGTCCGCATACTCAATCGTTTTCCTTCCGTTCATGACAAACATGTCCGGTTTGTTCCCATATGAGAAAAATTCCTTGTACATGCTGAGCGCATTTTGAAATTTGAACATGTTCTTGATTGCGGTTTTGACTTTTTTGGCTTCTGCCGCAGTCAGTCTCTCTCCATCCTCTGTACGAACCCGGCCTGACAGGATGGAAGCCGTCTTCTCCAATCGCTGCCTGATCGGCGTGATCATGGTGCCAAGATAACAGTCCCTGATCTCCGAAGCCGAAATACATACGTCCTTCAGCTGAATATCCGCAGCCAGGAAGAAATGCTCACCGGCATATTTCATATAAGCCTCCAGCTCATGTACGAAGTGCATGCTGGCCTTATACCGGATCCGTTCAATGGCCTGTTCGTCGCCGGCGCTCACGATTTCATTCACCTGTTCGAAGAAGGTCTGAAACTGACATAATCCCCCCAGCTCTTTGGCAGCAAGCTCCTCCATCGTAACCTCCATGATTTTCTCTTCGCCAAGCTCTGGCAGAACGTTGGATATATAATCAGAAAACACTTTATGGGGAGATATAATGAGCACATTGCTGGAAGTCAACGTCTCCTTATGGCGGTACAACAGAAATGCTACCCTGTGCAGAGCCACGGAGGTTTTGCCTGAACCTGCCGCCCCCTGTATGATCAGCTCATTCGCGGTTTCGTTTCGTATGATGGCATTTTGCTCCTGCTGGATGGTAGCCACAATATTCTTCATCTTCTCGTCCGACGTGCTGCTGAGCTCCTTCTGCAGGACGTCGTCATTGATGTTCATGGAGCTCTCAATCATATATTCCATTTGACCGTCTTTGATTTTGTACTGCCTTTTTACGGTAATTTCGCCTTGCATCCTGCCCATGGGCGCTTCATACGACGCAGGACCGACATTGTAATCATAGAACAAGCTTGCTACCGGCGAGCGCCAATCATAAATGAGATGCCCCTGACTCTCCGGATTCGTGAAGGAATGGATGCCAATATAGTAGGCATCTTCTTCTTCCGGTTCATTCGAACGGAAATCCACCCTGCCAAAATACGGCGACGTGAGTAGCTTGCGCATCTTCTGCAGCCTGGCCGCCGTCTTCTCACCCGTATCAATGGACAAGGAAATATCGACCCGGTTGGCCGCCCGTTCCGCCGCATCCAATTGGGCAATGTTGACCCACAGGTACTTCTTGGCTTCAATGATATCCCTGTAAGAATCAGACACCTTCCCCTCTAATTCCTTCGATGCCCGATGAAGCTCCTTTACTACAAACTCTAGATATTCCCGCTCTGCGCTTTCGCTTGGATTCAGCATTAGGAACCTCCCCCTCTTTGCTAAAGAATAGCTTTAAGTATAGGGGTTTCCCGAAAAAAATATAGACTTATACTTTCCGTTGTAGTATTGTGTATTTATCGTGGGTCCAAAAACACCTATACGATTTACATCAACCATAATGTCTTACATAGATAAAAAACCAGGCTGCATGCTCATGCAAGCCTGGTTTTTTTATGCCTCTTACCGCTCGTTTTTGGTTTGGTACAGATACAGCGTAAGTGGAACGAAAATAGCGATAATCACCACGCAGACCCCGATTCCTGTCATGATCACAGGCATGGTTGCCGTGCCGTTCATCAGTCCCCTGACCGTGGCTGCCGCCATGCTGATCGGATTCAGGTCGATCAGAATACCCGTCCATTTCGGCATCGTCGACGAATCCACCAGAATGTTGCTGGCGAACAGCAGCGGGTATATCGCGATCATGCTCGACCCCGATACCGTCTCCGGCCGTTTGGCCGCGACGCCGATCAGCGCAAATATCCAGCTGACACCGAATGCAAAGAACAGGATGAAGGCAATGGCAAGTGCCATTTGGATGACGCTGCCCTCGGGCCGGAAGCCCAGTACAAGCCCCGTGCCCAGGGCCACGATTACGCCGATTGTATAGCGCACACCATCCGTCAGGATGGAGCCTAGCACCGAGGCCGGCTGCCAAAAGGGCAGCGTTCGAAAACGATTATATACCCCTTTGGTAATATCCGAGCATATCGTGGTTCCGCTATACACCGTCATGGGCACGACCGTCAGGATCAGAATGCCGGGCAACAGGAATTGAATATAAGCCCCGGTTGACCCGGCCATAGCGCCGCCGAACAAGTAACTAAATATAAGCAGCAGCAGAACCGGCGACAGAACCGCGTCCATCACCAGACCAAACCCGTTGTGCTTCGTATGCTGCCAAGTTCTCCACATAAAGATTCGGATCGCCGTCAGGGCATGGGGAGGATCGGTATCGGCTTGGCGAACAGGCAGCACGCCGTCCTTATTCGTTGTATGATGGCTTACACTCATGGCGTGCCTCCCTTCGACTTCGCGCGGGTCAGTGACAGAAAGACCTCATCCAGACTCGGTTCGCTTAAGGCGAAATATTCGATAGCAAACCCGTTCTTCATCATTGTATGAAGGGCCTGATTCGCAGCACTTGCATCCTTCACCGGAATTTTATGTACCAAGGGATGATCGTCCTGCAATAAGGTCAACGCGTGTTCCTCATTTAACAAAGTACCCAGCTTGTGCTGGTCGGCCGGTTCGTTGAATTGGATGGTTAACGTTCTGTTGCCAACGGAAGCCTTCAATTGCCGGGGCGTCCCTTCCGCAATCAGGCTCCCCTTATCCATCACGGCAATCCGGTCCGCCAACTGATCGGCTTCTTCCAGATATTGCGTCGTCAGCAGCACGGTGGTGCCCCGTTTCAAAAGCGACCTTACAACCTCCCACACTTGAATGCGGCTTTGCGGATCGAGGCCCGTTGTCGGCTCATCCAGAAAAATAACATCGGGTTTCGTAACGATACTGGCGGCAATATCCAGCCGCCTCCGCATCCCGCCAGAGTAATGCAACACCGCGCGGTCCTTTGCTTCGCTGAGTCCAAAGGATTCGATCAGCTCCTCGCTTACGGATCGAGCCGATTTCGCCGAATAACCGTAAAGCCTTGAAATCAACATTAAATTCTGAAGACCGGAGAGTCCCTCATCCAGTGCTGCAAACTGGCCTGTCAGACTGATCTTTCTTCGAACGTGCCGGGCATTGCTTACGACATCATACCCGGCCACGCATGCGAATCCCCCATCCGGCTTAACCAGGGTGGATAACATATGAATGGTGGTTGTTTTTCCGGCGCCGTTCGGACCTAACAAGGCAAACAGCTCTCCTTGTTCCACTCGCAGATCCATTCCTTGAACGACCCCAATGCCGTTATAAGATTTGCGAAGCTCTTTCATTTCAATGGCGTAAGGCAAGTTTCACAATTCCTCCTCTTCCTATACAAATCGACCTCTGGATTGCCATGCTGCTTGCACTTAAAAATCGTCCTTATGATCACGGACCCAATCAGCAAGCGTGGCTGCCGGCAGCCCTGTGACCTGCGCTACCGTCGGTAATACCGTATAACCGATCTCGGGCGGATTTTTTCCCATTTGCACAAAAAATTCAATCGACTCCTCATCATAGCCTTGCTCTCTCCATTTATCTCTCGCCTGTTCCTCGGTCAGTTCCACAAAGCGGATGTCCCTGCCTGTTACCTCGCTTATAATCCGAACCGCTTCCAATCGCGAGAGGGCTTCCGGTCCCGTAAGGAAATATTCTTGTCCATGGTGACCTTCCTCAAGAAGTGCGGCGACGGCAACGCGAGCGATATCGGCTTCGTGGATTCTGGCACTCAGCGCATGGCCGAACGGCTCACGAACGACTCCTTCGTTGCGGATCGATTCCTGCCAATCCACCACAATATTCGCCATAAACTCGCATGGCTTGAGCAAAGTCCACTCCATTCCGCTGTCTCGAAGTGCAGCTTCCACAGGCCCTTCTTCATAGCTCACCAATACCGTTACCCGCTGTATGCCAGCCTTCTCGGCAAGCTCAATAATCCGCGGATCCGTCTGCAGGGTCCCGTATGCCTCGTCACTGGAAATGATCAAATGCATGGCCCTCACGCCTTGCATGGCGGGGATCAGGCTATCCGGGTCGTTGAGATTCCCGGCAACCACCTGCACACCCTCCGGCAGATTCGCTTGCTGCGGATTGCGTGATATCGCTCTCACTTCTATGCCTCGCTGCACAAGCTGCTGCACCATATGTTTTCCAACAGTTCCTGTAGCTCCTGTTACCAAAATGGTCATATGAAACTTCCTCCTTGAGTTTTATTTAATGGTTCATGTTCATTCCCTGTTCATTGTTCATTGTTCATTGTTCATTGTTCTTGATCCATCATTCATAACGTTTACGGATTTCCTCCAGCTCCTGCAGCAGTTCGTCCTTCAGTTCCGGCGGAGAGACGATCTCCACCTTTGCACCGTAGCTTAATATCACCGAGATGGCATAGGCTTTGGTATAGAACACCGTTCGGACATCTAGGAATCCCTCCCCGGAGATGAAAGCCTCCGGAAATTGCTCGGTCACCCTCGGTCCGGCGGATGAATCGAAACGGAGATGAGCCTGTATGCCCTGCACCGCCTCTTGATCCGCCCGCCCCAGGTTTCCTCGTGGGAGGAACGTGTCGGTGGATATTTCAAGACTGGATATGCGCGATACTCTGAAGATTCGTTTCCCCCGCTTTAACAAGCAGTAGGCCTCCAAATACCACACGCCTTGTTCCCAGTACAGCTGCAGAGGCTCCACTTGCCGCTCCGAGCGGCTGCCGGATGTACTCGTATAGTGTAGGGTCATCAGGTTCGAGCGTTCAATGGCATTTAGAATGGGTCGTACCCATGCCCGCTCATGTTCCGACGTGCTCATATCGTATAGAATTTGTTCATGACATCCTCCGTTCAACAGGGCAGGCTGCAGGGTTCCAAGCTTATTCAGGATGGAAGTGTATCTCCCCTTCACAGTCCCTTCGATGCCCTTCAAAAGATTGTAGATCGCCAAAAAATCGTCAACGGAGAAGTGCTGCCTCGTCAGATAGAACCCGTTCATCAATTCAAAGCCGCCATCCGCACCAGTATAGGAAACAACCGGAATGCCAGCCTGATTAATGAGGTCCACATCGCGGTAGATCGTACGAACCGAGACTTCATACCGGGCGGCAAGCACCGTGGCCGTCACTCTCTGTTTGGTCAACAATTCCATCGTAATGCCTAGCAGCCGGTCGAGTTTCATCGATAACACTCCTCGCGTTTCATACTTTTTGACTTCTGAATCGAATGATAAAGCATGAATCCTGACATCTAGTATGTCAGGATTACATCTCGTTCTTGATGGAATGGGATTATTTTTTAGGAAAAGAGTAAATAAGGTGGGATAACAAAAAAAGCTCCGTGTCACGGAGCTTCCTGCATAGATTATATCAGTTCAAACTGTCTAACTGCTACTGAAACCATCCGCTGACAGCTAGCTGTTCCCGCTGTTATGCCAGCTGTTGGCGTATTAAGCGTTCCATTCGACCCATTCGCCATCCTGCGGAATTTCGATTTGGGCGCGCAGATCTTCCGCTGTCAGACGACCGGACAGCTCCTCTCTTGTCACAAGGCAGTGGTTGATCGCTTCCATATGGACCGCAACCACCTTGGTATATGGAGCATGACGCAGCAGTTCGATCACATCACGCTCATCCATGGTAATCAGATCTCCCGTAAGAAACATCTATTGTGAATTTTTTATATGATGTATTTTTAATATGATTTCTTTTATTTCACCGCATTCTCTTCCGCCATCAATTCCCGCGCATATTCGTTCAAATTGATGGATTGGCCGTGATTCAGCCTCGATTTCTCCGCTGCGAACGCAATCAAATGGCTCCGCACGGAGGCACTGGCCGACGTCAGGCCCTCTTGCCCGTTATAGCTCCGAACTTCCTTCAGGAAGCTCGCCACAATTCCGCTGTCGCCCCCGCCATGTCCGCTCGACTGCGAAGGAATCGTAATCTCCGTTTTCTGCCCGGTCAGGAAATCGTAAACCGTAATCTTGCCTTCCTCTCCCCGAAGCTCGCCGCGGGTGCCCATGATCTGAATTCTGCGTTCCTGTTCATACGTAAACCCGCACATGCTGAACATTGCGGTGGCGCCGCCTTCAAACTCCATGTTGACGACCTGATGATCGACCACATTGTTATCGCTCCGATATACGCAGCGGCCATAGTCCGTCTCGCGAAGCCCCTGAATGATGTTCGGCTTGGTCAGCTCCTGGGTGAAATGCCCCGCCCATCCCTTGTACTGATCGCTCAAGTAAAACCGGGGGGCCGAATATGGACAGGTCGCTTCTACCTGGCAATCGAGGCAGCGGTCGGCCGAACCTTCGGGGGCCTGCTCCTCCCGGAAATGCATCAGGGAGCCAAACGAAGTGACCTGCGTGCAAGGCCGGTCCATTAGCCACGACAGCACATCCATATCATGACAGGATTTGGCCAGTATCATCGGGCTGGCCTTATCGGAATGATTCCAGTTCCCCCGTACAAAGCTGTGCGCGATATGCCAGTATCCCACATTTTCGTTCAGCTGGATCGAAGCCACCTCACCGATGGTCCCTTCCTGAATCACGCGTTTGATGGTACTCCAAAAAGGGGTATATCTCAGAACATGGCATATGGTCAGCAGCCGGTTGTTGCGAATGGCCGCCTGCTCCATCTCAAGACACTCCTTCGGTTCCGGAGACATCGGTTTCTCCAGAAGCACATGATACTGTTTCTCCAGCGCTTGCATGGTTGGGCCATAATGCATGCGATCCTGCGTGCAAATGACGGCGATATCGGCAAGCTTCGGCTCCGCCAGCAGCGGCTCCCAGGATTCATAACACTGTTCCGACGGAATTCCGAACCTCTCGGCAAATCGGATGCGCCGCGCCGGATCGGCCTCGGCCACGGCCACGAAGGTCAACTCATGCGGGTAATCCAGGGCATAGGGGGCATAACCCCCGGCGCCGCGCGCGCCGGCCCCGATCAATATGGCTTTCAATTGTGTCATAACATGTCGCTCCTTTTAGGTTCTGTATACGTGTTTATTTGGTATATCGATCTGCCGCGGACTGGTAAATGGCCAAATAGCGCTCCGAGCCCATTTTTTGCAGGTTAGCAACATATTGGTCCCAGTTATCAAAGGACTCGTTCCCTGCTATGAATTTATCCCGCATTTCATCCACGTACGTGTGAATGTCGGTTTGGATACCGGTAAGCTCGGACTGCTCATCGGCCGTAAAGTTAAACGGCGGCCAGACCTTGTCTTGAGGAATGACGTACGGCTCGGCTTTTTTTGCGTTCTCTACAGAAGTCGGCAGGCCTTCCGCTCCCTTGAAATACTTCTGGGTCACGAAGCCCGGATAATATCCGCCGGGCCATATCAGATACTGCCCTACCGCCTGGTCCAGATTGAGACCTTCCGGATTGTTCTTGATGTCGTCCACGTAATCCACATTGCCTTCTGCATCTTCCTTATACGTTTCGTCTTTCCAGCCCATGAAGAACATGCGGATGCCTTCGTCGCTGTAGAAGTAATCCATCCAGCGGATCAGCGCGGCCGGATTCTTCGCTTTATCGGTCAAGACAAACATCCCGATGTTCCCCAGCGGAGAGCCCGTGGCGCTGAACATCTGATCGCCGTGCGGCCCCTTCAATACCGGCAGCCCCACATAACCCTCCTGGTTGTAGATGGCGACCGGATCCACGTTATCAACAACGCCGAGTAGGCCTTCAACGCCTTTCGCGTCCACCTCCGTGCTCTTCACGGACATGATATCCTGCTCCAGCAAGCCGTCCTTGTATAGCTTGTTCACGAATTGAAGCAGTTCCTTGTATCTTGGATCCGTCGGAATGAACCGGACCTTTCCGCTCGCCGGATCGGTATCCACGTTAATGTTCGAGGTTCCTTGATAATTGAGACCGAACGAGCCGCGCAAATAGTTGACGATGCCGGCAGTCCCCACGCCGCCCCAGGCATATTCGTCCTTCTGGCCGTTGCCGTTCGGATCCTTCTCTTTGAACGCCTTCAACATATCGTAGAATTCATCCAGCGTCTGCGGCTCTTGAAGGCCAAGCTTGGTCAGCCACTCCGACTTCACCCACGGCGTTCCGTACAACACGGACCGGAATTCAGGATCGTATATCGTCGGCAGCCCGTAAATGTTGCCGTCCGGCATCGTAATCCCCTTCTCGATAACCGGATACTTTTCCATGAGGGCTTTAAAATTCGGAGCGTATTGATCAATCAGGTCATTCAGCGGAATAAAAGCGCCCTGCTTGCCGTATTTCAGCAGGTCTGTCCTTGGAAATGCGGAAGCATAGAACATTTCCGGATAATCGCCGCCGGCCAGCAGCAAGTTCCGTTTTTCCGCCAAATTGTCTTTGTGCACCGTGTCCCACTGCACCTGAATATTGGTCATTTTCTCATATTCCTGCCACAGCTTGATGTTGTTCCAGTCGGCGTTGGCAAAGAACTTTCCGGCAAAACCGGTCACTGTCATCTTGTCGTCGACAATCGGAAACCCCGTTTCATTTATCGCGGATTTCCCTTCACTCGAAGGGTCCGATTGAGCCGTTCCTCCCGAGCCTTTCGAGCTGCAGCCCACCACCAGCGATAACGACAACATGCAGGTCAACAGAAGACTTCCCCATTGCTTCAGCTTCATCCGTAATCCTCCCCTTTTCATGTTCCATCCATATTTCCATGCAAGGAATTATCCTTTGATGGCCCCAATCATCACGCCTTTGACAAAATATCGCTGCAGGAACGGATAGAGGGCCAGCACCGGAATATTCGCCACGACCAGCACCGCGTACTTAATGCCCTCCACTTCCCTTTGCTGCTTGATCGCCGATTCGGTCGACATTTTGACCATATCGTTCGTTTGTCCCTGAATCAAAATTTCGCGCAGGATGAGCTGCAGCGGAAATTTATCTTTATCCGATAAATACAGAAGTGCATTGAAGAACGCATTCCAATGACCGACCGCATAGAACAATATGGTCACTGCGATAATCGGCATGGACAGCGGCAGTATAATACGGGTCAGGATTTTAATGTTCGAGCATCCATCAATCGTCGCGGCCTCCTGCAGCTCGCCGGGTATGGACTGCTGAAAGAAGGTGCGCATAATGATGATGTTCCAGATGGATACGGCATTCGGGATAATCATGACCCAGAGCGTATTCAGCATGCCGAGGTTCTTGATCAGCAAATATGTAGGAATGAGTCCTCCGCTGAAAAACATCGTGAAGACCAGCAGCGCCATGATCGCATTTCGTCCGACAAAATCCTTCCGGGACAGCGGATAGGCAGCAAGGATGGTCATCGTGAGATTAATGAACGTGCCAAGCGACGTATATACGAGCGTGTTGGAAAAGCCGCTGATGATATCCTTGTTCTGAAAAATTTTTACGTAGGAATTCAGGTTAACGCCCTTGGGCCACAGCAGCATCTCGCCCCTAAGAACCGCCTGCGGGTCGCTAAACGATGCGCTGAGCACAAAAACCAGCGGATACATGACAATGATGGTGACCAGGATCAGAATCGTATAGTTGATAACGTTAAAAATGCGGTCCCCTCTGGTTTCAATTTGCATGGTTCTTTCACTCCCCTCTTTACCAAAGGCTGGTCTCGCTCACGCGCTTCGAAATAAAGTTCACGACTACCAGCAGGACAAAATTGATGATGGAATTGAACAATCCGATGGCAGCGGAGAAACTGTACTCGGCATTCTGGATTCCCATTCGGTAGACGTAGGTGGCTATAATGTCGGAGCTCTCCATATTCAGGTTGTTTTGCATCAGGAGCACCTTTTCGAACCCGATACCCATAATGCTGCCCATATTGAGGATCAAGAGGATGATGATCGTTGGCATGATGCCAGGGATGTTAATATGCCATATGCGCTGAAGCCTGGTTGCACCATCGACGCGCGCCGCTTCGTGCAGCTGGTTGTCAATGCCGGCAAGGGCAGCCAAATAAATAATGGAGCTCCAGCCCATGGTCTGCCATACATCCGACAGAACGTAAAGAGATTTAAACCAAGAGGGTTCAGTCATGAAATTGATCGGCTGACCGCCGAACATTTCAATAAAATGATTGATGATGCCGTAACGGGGCGACAGAAAAATCATCATCATCCCGACAACAACCACAGTAGAGAGAAAGTGAGGCGCATATGTGATGGTCTGCACGAATTTCTTGAACCGTTCAGCCCGAACCTCGTTCATGAGCAAAGCCAGAATAATCGGGATCGGAAAACCGACGGCAAGACTGTATAAACCGATGCCCAGCGTGTTCTTGATCAGGCGCCAGAAATAATAACTGTTGAAAAAGCGATCGAAGTGCTCAAAGCCGACCCACGGACTGCCCCATATCCCCTGCGTTGCTATAAAATCCTTAAAGGCGATCTGGATGCCGTACATCGGAACATACTGGAACAGGATGTAATAGGCGATGACTGGTGAAATCAGGGCATAAAGCTGCCAATTGCGTAAGACGCGATTCCACAGTAAGCGCTTACGTTTCGTTTCGGGAACCACGGTTGCTGCGGAGTGCAGGGGCGTATTAGCCAATGAGCATCACCTCGTATGTATGGGATTGGATTAACCTCGTTTCACCAGCAAAGCGATTTTGACATGCCATCAAAGCATGGGTATCCACTCAACCAGCGGATCAGTTCCTTTAGATGCATCGAGCTTGAAAAGTACTGGTTTGTGATTTCCCTCCTTTGCTATGCAATCCATCATATGACTAAGCTACCACCGCCTCAAGCTATCCGATTGTCGAATACAGTTATTCCAGTTCACTATATGTTAGGTATAGTAACGCCAAATCAATTTATAAATAAGACCCGAGCAGGCGGGTGTTATTTCATTTTCTCGGAGTGTTTTTGGATATGTTTTTGGATAATTACGGACTAAATTTGGATCCGTACTGGTACATAAAAGGCACCATGCGAAGGGCCTGTTTCATGAACGGGAGGAATTCTCTCTATTATCAAAACCTTTATAATACAAGGTATGAAAACGAAATCGATGACTAGAGTGAAGTTATGCGAAGAATCGTTTAGCAGTTACCAAGACCAGAAACATCATTCCAAACATTTGGTTGATTTTCACTCATGATAATATAGCAATATGGCATTGTCAAATACTTTTTTGGACTATTTTGGCCCAAAAACCTCAATGTTTGGATGAAAAACCACAAAAAACAGCTATCGGATTTCAACCCGACAGCTGTTCAATAACCTTTATTTCATATTTTATGTTAACTAATCACACACAATGTGTTAGTTAAATGTATGTTCTGGTGAAACTTGAAGACTCCCGAACAATCAATGAGCATGGCGGCAATATTTTGGTTGCCACCTTGAAATGCCCGTCCAAATAATCCACGATTGATTTGGCAGCTACCCTGCCGATTTCGTACTTCGGCACGGAGACAGAGCTTAACGGGGGCGTTGTATACTGGGCCACATCAATGTTATCCATCCCCACGATCGCGATATCTTCCGGGATTCTGCCTTGATTCTCGACAACGGCACGCATCGCCGGAATGGCCAGCATGTCGCTGGCACAAAAAACAGCCGTTGGCCATTGCTCTTTGGGAAGGCCTCCGAGCAGCTCGGACAGCTTGCTGAAGCTTCGATCCACATTCCATCCGGTATTCATCAGCCACTCCTCGCGCACCTCCAGGTTGGCTTCCAGCATAGCGAATTTATATCCAACATACCGTTCTTCGCTCTCCATCTGCTTGGAATACGCAGGCCCCCCGATATAGGCGATTCGCGTGTGTCCCTGGTCAATCAGGTGGCTTACGGCTGCCCTCGCGGATGAAATCCGGTCACAGTCTACAACCGGTACGGTCAGCCGCTCATCATTCAAACTCACTCCCATGATGGCAACGCCGGCCTGCTGTATCAGTTCAAACAGCTCCTTGTCATACCAACTGACGGCTACAATCCCCTGAGCTCCTGTCTCCCTCAGCATGAGGCGTATTTTGTCCGCATCGGCGACTTCCTCGCATGTACGAACGATCGCCGGGGGCTGTCCGAGCTCCTCCATTTTTTTATGGAAACCGGCAAGAACCGTTGAGAAATACGGGTGGTCGTCCATCAGGTTTTGGGGAACGACGCAGACAACCCGTTTATCGGCTATGCCGTTATCATGTACCCTTTGGGATGACTCTGGCAGTTTATAACCAAGGTCAAGCGCCGCCTGCCGGATTTTCTGCTTGGTATCCTCGCTGACCGGACGGCTTGCATCATTGCTGATGGCACGTGAAACCGTAGATATGGATACCCCGACCCGTTCGGCAATATCTTTGAGCTTAGCCAATCGCATCTCCTCCTTCGCAAAATTTGGAACCAAATTTTCCGCCATCCATTGATCATAGCATAAACTTTCTGGTTTTGGGGCGTCAAATTGATGACTCTGATCGCTGAGAAGAAAGGAGATGTCTCATGGATTCTTTCGTTTACGAAAGTATGAAATGGTGCATTTTAAGCTATCCAACAGCACTGCGTCATCAGTGGTTATTCATTACGCTTCCAATGGCGCGCGCCCCATGCTCTCCCGCTTTCCTAAACGGAAAAGTACAAACGACACTACCATGGCTATGGCAACGCCCCCGGCACCGATCCAGGTGATGGATGACAAGGACCATTGCTCAACGGCAAATCCTCCGATGCCTGCGCCAGCAGCCATGGCGAGCTGCATCACGGATTGGTTCAGGCCTAGCATGACCCCCGATGAATTCGGCTCCAGCTGAACGAGGTTATACTGCTGTGTCGGACCGGAAGACCAGGCGGATAACGACCATATAACAAGAATTGCAAATACGGGGATGGCCGATACGGCTGCTTGAGTAAAAGTCAGAACGATTAACGCGAGAATATGCAGAATCATGCCCCCTGTTAATGTAAGCGGCACTCCCCATCGATCTGTACTGAATCCGCCGAACTTGGAGCCAATAAGGCTGGCAATGCCAAAGGCAAACAGCGCCGCACTAATCAGACCTTCGTTCAGACCGCTAACATGAAGAAGGTAAGGAGACAGGTACGTATAGGCAATAGAATACCCGCCCAGCCAGAAGAAGGTGATCGCCAAACCGAGTGCCACTTTAGGCTTTTTGAGCAGCGCGAATTGCTGGAGCAGCGGTACGGGAGCATCTCCTTTGGTGTGGGGAATCGCCTTGTACAGCACGATCATGGAAACAACCCCCAGAATGGCAATGAAACCGAACACTGATTTCCATCCAAAATCAGCAGCTACGACACGGCCGAGAGGGACGCCGATAATCAGGGAAGCCGTGAAGCCCATGACAACCGTAGCGATCGAACTCGCCTGTTTACCCGGCGGTGCGATTTTGGCGGCAATCCCGAGTGCAGTTACAACTACCATTCCTGCGCCCATCGCCATAATAACGCGCGCAATTACAAACGGAATATACCCCGGAAGGGCAAACGACAATAGATTCGCGATCACAAAAATACCCAATGAATAAACCAACAGCTTCCGTCTCTCCATTCTAGCGGTCAGTGCCATAAGAACGGGGGTCAAGATCGCATAGACCAATGAGAAAATCGTGATCAGCTGACCGGCTGCGGTTATCGTAATTCCTAACGAATCCGCAATTTTATCCAAAACTCCCGATATAATATACTCCGATGTTCCTACTAAAAAACTAACGATCGCCAAAAAATAAATTTTCCAAGCACCCGTCATGATTGTATTTCCACTCCTTTAATAATATTTATATATCACGATTTGTCGATATGTTAAAGCAATAAAAAGACATATCGCAATATCTAGATGTGTAGTGCGAGACAAGACTGAATATTCCTTTTTTCTGAAGGAATCATTCAGTACCTGCTCTAAATCTCCTGCTTTAAATACTCTCCAATTTCTCGGATAGCCTCTTCATCCCGCGTATAATACGTAAATTTCCCAAGCCGCTCCGTCTTGATCAAACCCGCCCGATGCAGAATCGATAAATATTGCGATGCGGTGGACTGCGTCATATTCAATTTCTCGGTCACCTGGGTTACGCATACCCCGACTTTCCTCATATCAATCCCTTCGTGGGGTGTAAAATGTTGTTCCGGTTCCTTGAGCCACTGCAATATTTCAAGCCTTGATTCATTGGACAGCGCTTTAAAAACTTCGATTGGTTTCATACGTATCATTATATCGGGATTTATCGATATGTCAACCCATTTCCCTTACTGATCCTCCGTACGAATGCCATAGCGTTTCACGGCACTCGCGTAGAACCATTCGTTTGCCGTATCCAGCGCCGTCTCTTCGTCGATCCAGCCAGATAGGACCCGCTCCCACAGAAACTCGGCAGCCAGCTTCTTCACAAGCAAAATCTTGCCGTAACTCCATTCCATGCATCGGGCATCCGAGACGATAATCGAGCTCTTGCTTGCCGGGAGTGCCTCCAGACGGTACTGCATGCTGTCCCGGTAGGTGCTCGCCCGGAAGTTGAACCACCACATGCCGCCGACATGAACGTTCGGGAAATTCCAGGCCGCCTGCACGGCATCGAGGTTGTTCAGTTCCGATGCAAGCACAAGCTCAAATTCACATCGGTACGACTCAAACAAAGCCGTCAGCTTAAGAATCCGCTCTGTATCATTGGCAGGGAACGCCGTGCCGCACCAAGATCTCTCTACTCCGAGAAACAGTTGAACGAGCAGGCCGTTCCGATCCGCAGCACCACATATGACGTGCAGCAGCTCCATCAGAATGTCGTCTCGCCCGCTTGCCGGCCCAATCTCCTTACGGATGTGCGAACTCGACTCATACCGCGGCAGCGTTGTCATGATGCCCGGGAGGCCGGCTTCGCGAAATCCGTCAAGCAGCAGGTCAATCTCGCCTCTCACATCAAGTAAAGTCCTGGCAGGATCATTAGATTGCACGATGCGGTCAACCCATGGACCCAGCACTCCGTCAATCCGGGGGATCAATACAGCATCATCCCGCATGCCTTGAAACGTTGCATGCTCCGGATGATTCACGACAAACCGGCGGATATTCATCCGGTCTGCCGTTTGCTGAGCCCAGCCCTCTTCGATGGATGCGTGCCGTACGCGAGCCATAGCTTCCCGCACCGAATGTTCATCCTTGATGGTGACTCCGTATAACTCACGCATAATGGAGGTAAATACCCAGTTCATCAGCGTGCTTCTCGTTGATCGATAGGCTTTTAGAAAAGCGGCAATTCGCTCCTCCTCCGGTAATTTATCCGCTTCATCCGGGTATCCTCCAGCTTGGAGCTCTCGGTAAAACCAGAAGTAATGGGCGATTTCCCAAAAGTCCCTTGCACCGAGCCGGTCACCGATAAGGTGAGTATGGGTATCGAAGACCGGCAGCCCCATGATTCGCTCGAAGAATACGGCTTGTTTGCCGCTCATATCATGCAAGCTCATATGAACATCTCCTTCTCTTCATGAATCGGTTATTTCCGGTTTTCCGAGACGACAATGCCCTTCCCTTCGTTGTAACGGTCCGTGGCTTCCTTAATGATCTCAAGCCCGCCCTTCTTCTTGTATTCCTCAATCACTTTCGGCCAATCCGAGATCGGCTCTCTGCCATAAATCATCTTGATCATATGATCAAGAACGAGCTTAGGCCCCACGTCATCGCCTTGCGGCGCGGTATCCGGATATTTGGAATAAGCGTCCAACGCCGGGGAGAAGCGGATCGACCCCAGACCTTCCTTGAAGACCACCGTATCCATGAACTTGATCATCTCCTGCCCGTCCTCGGTGAGTTCTTCCTTTGCCTTGTTGTACACCATATCGTGGACGAACCAGAACATGCTGCGGAAACCGTCTTCATCCATCGCTTCCAGCGTGGATGGAGGCGTAAACTTGATCGCGCCGTTCTCCCGGGTGAACGTTTCGCCTTCAATGCCGAACGAGAAATATGTCTCTGCCTCCGGCGTCAGCATCCAGTCAAAAAACTTGATAATGCCGATGGCCTTCTCTTCTGATACCTTGCTGTTAATATAGTAGGATGTATTGATGCTTGAATACAGCAGATGGCCTCCTGTGTTCTCCGGACCGCGCGGCGAAGCAATGATATCGACCTTGGCATCTGGCACGGCATTTTTCAACTTACCGCGGAATCCTGAGAGAAGCTGGGCATTGGCTGACCACATGCCGGATTTACCGCTCTCAATGTTTTTGCCATAATCACTCGAGGTCAGGGTCGCAAAATCCTTAGGAATCAGACCTTCATCGTACATGGTCTTATAGGTCTCAAGCGCCTTCGTCATATTTTCCACATCGAAGAACTTGGGAACGACCTCCCCGTTCTGGAGTTCGTACTGTGATGGCAGCACGTCGAACGCTCCCAGAATCGTGTCCGCATATTTAAAGTTCTCCCGCATTTGATACGGGAACTCCACGCCTTCCTTTTTCATCGCACGCATCACGTCCAGAAATTCATCCACCGTCTTTGGAGCAGGAAGCCCTGTCTTCTCCAGCAGATCGGTCCGGATATACAGCCCTCTCCGGGACGGGTTGGACAGCCATGCCGGTATTCCGTAAATTTTGCCGTCATAGCTTGTCTCCTGCCAGGCTTCCTTCGGCACACTCTTCATCAAGTTCGGAGCATGCTCCTTCAGCAAATCGTCAAGCGGCATAAATACGCCTGCTTCTACGGAACCGGACATTCCCTTGCTTGTAGCTCCTCCCACGTTCTGAACGACGTCAGGAATATCATTGGAGGCAAACATTAAAGTCATTTTGCTGTCGAAGTCCTTCAGCGGAAGCATCGTCAGTTCAATATCCGTATTGGTCAGCTTCTCAAGCTCCTTCACCCATCTCTCTTCATTTACATCCTTCGATCGCTCGGCATGTTTGTTTCCGCTGGTTGCCATGGACATCGTGAAAGACAGCTTGCCATCAGCGGCAGCGCTTGATGAACCGGGGGTTCCTCCATCCGCTTCCTTGGCACCATTACAGCCAACCGCTGTTACGGCGATTAGCGCACTCATCAAAACCAAACTCCATTTTCTTCTCATCCATATCGCTTCCTTCCATAATTCTCACCTGAAAATCTAAAGCGCTTTCATAATAACATCCAATTCCCTTGCATTAACATGTACTTTCTTCTGATCGCATGTGTTTTCCTATGCTGGCCGTTCAAGGAGACATGGTGCTTAATAACCATTTGAATTATATTTAATTTACTAATTTAATAAAATAAGTTTACTTTGTTCATAGTTCGTTATATACTCTCCTTGCAAGTGAGAATAGAGGGGGAACAAGACCATGAAGACCATTTTAATTACAGGCACATCTTCAGGAATCGGAAGAGGAACCGCACAGTATTTTTGGGAGCGAGGATGGAACGTTATCGCAACCATGCGTTCGCCGGAGAAGGAGATGGAATTCATTCAGCGAGAGCGTATGCTGGTCACAAGACTCGATGTTGTACGGAAGGAAACGATCGAAACATCCATCGCTGAAGGGATTCGGCAATTCGGTAAAATCGATGTGCTCCTGAACAATGCAGGCTACGCAGCCATTGGCGCATTTGAAGCCGCAACCGATGAACAGGTAAGAAAACAGTTTGATGTCAACGTATTTGGTGTCCTCCAGACAACCCAGGCTATACTCCCCCATTTCAGAATGAACGGCGAGGGAACGATCATCAATGTTTCATCCGTTGGCGGCAGAGTAGCCTTTCCTCTTCTGTCCTTGTACCATGCGAGCAAGTGGGCCATCGAAGGGTTCTCGGAGTCCTTGTTCTATGAGCTGGCTGCACAGAATATTAAGGTGAAAGTTGTAGAGCCCGGAAACGTTGCAACAGACTTTACCGGACGTTCATTGGACCTGCTGTCAGACCCTTCGCTGAATGCTTATGGAACCTATTCAGAAACGGTGCTGCAAAAACAAATGGCCAGCTTTGAAACCAACGTCTCCACACCGGAGTTAATTGCGGAAACCATTTACGAAGCGGCTACAGATACATCCTCCCGTTTCCGCTATTTATCCGGAGCAGATGCTCATTTCTTGATGGATTTGCGAAGCAAAGCCTCGGAGGAGGAGTTTATGGCGGGGATCACGCAGCAGTTCAGCTGAAAATTAGAAACCACCAGCTCCCTTTTATTCGGAGCTGGTGGTTTCAGGTAATCCGTCATAGTTCGGAAGACAGAGGCTGTGCTGTCCCCCTACCTCGCACGGCTGGCAGTAAGGACAGCAAACCGAGAACAGCCAAGAACGCCCCTACCCACAGAGGCGATGCCAAGCCAAATCCCGCATCCATCGCCATCCCTCCAACGGAGGAACCAACGACAACGCCAAGGCTGATCACGGACCCATGCACCGTCGTAACAAGCGACCCCGTATCGGCAACCCGGGTGACCCGGGTCGCCATGGCCGGGTTCATGGGCACACCCGCTAAACCTACGATCACAACCGCAATCATAGCGATCACCTGGCTGTGCACAAACAGTCCGAATACCACTAAAGCCGCCGCTAGAGCGACCAACCCAATCGTAAGGATCTGCATCATATAATGGTCCGCCAGTCTGCCGGTGACCATGTTGCCAAGCACCGTTGCCACACCGTAAACGCCAAGCAGGATCGGAACCGCCTGAGCGCCAAAGCCGGTAAGATCGGTTAAGATCGGCGAGAAATAACTGAATGCGGCAAAGGTAGCTCCGATAATCAGCATGCTTGTGGCATATGCAGCCCATAGATGGCGATTCTTGAAGGCGACAAACTCTCCACGAATGCCGGCCGATTCCGTTCTGGGCAAGGATGGGATCGTAAACAGCCCCACCAAGCCCGATGCCAATACCAGAACCACAACAGCCCAGAAGCTGGCACGCCAGCCTAATAGCTGCTCGGTCCACATCGCCAGCGGAAGTCCGATCGCCGTTGCAACCATTAAACCGCCGAGGACGATCGACGCCGCCCTTCCACGCGATTCCGGACCGACGAGGGAAAAGCTAATCGCAAGCGAGACGCCAAACGCCGCTGCAGAGGAGATACCCGTGATCACTCTGGCAGCCATCATCACTTCATATGTGGGCGCGACAGCGCCCAGCGTCTGACCGACAAGAAAAATGGCAGCCAATATCATAAAGGCCTGTTTGCGCGGCACCTTCAATAGCCCTACCGTCAGCAGTGGTCCTCCTATAATCATGCCGGCGGCATAAGCGGTAATGAGATATCCGATGGCTGCAACCGAAACGCCGAATTCTGCCGAAAGCGAAGGCATAATGCCTGCTACCATAAACTCGGAGGTCGTCATCGAGAAAATCATAAGTCCTAATATATAAATGGAAAATGGCATGGGGACAACTCCTTTCACAAACTTCTGTAATCATCGGTACAAAAATAGGATCAATGAATCCGTAAGCGCTCAAATAAGATGCTAACTTCGCGTACAACCAACTATTTTACCGGATAGTACAAAACTATACAAAAAAATAAAACACCTCGCCCACTCTACATTTCGGCATGAATGAACATGCCATTTCGCTGCAAGGACGTATCCCTCCATGATCTTCGCACCATCATCGGCTCCTCTCTCCTATAGTTTCCAGCTCATTATATATATTTTGTAACGATCGGTCAATAAGTGTGCTTTTAAAATCCATCGGTTACGGGCGGCCGCATACCCCACCTCTACATTAGAAGTAGACGTGAGGTATCCACCCTCCGCACCAGCTTTACGTTACCGTTATGACTTGGCCGTTGGTGAACGCAACCGTCTCATAACATGAATTATCGTGCATCCACCGGCGCTTGCACCTGCACATCCTGGCCGGCATCAAGCAATACCGCGTTAATCCCGTTAAGAAAAGCCAACGCGCTTGCCTTAATGATATCCGTATCCATCGCGCGCCCGGAATAGGTTTTGCCTTGATATTCGATTCGGATATTCACCCGGCCGATGGCTTCTTTTCCCCTGGACAGACTATTGATTTTGTAATCCTTTAACTGTACGTCCAAACCGACCAACGCTTTCATGGCGCTGTACAGCGCATCGATCGGGCCATCCCCCACCATGCTGTCCCTGAACGTCTCGCTGCCTTTTCTCAGCTTCACGGTTGCCGTCGGATACAGATCATTGGTCACGACCTGGAACGAATCCAGCTCATACAGATGACTGCTGACTTCTTCATGGGTACGGTGCTGGGTCACCAGATAAAAAACGTCATGGTCATATACTTCCTTCTTGGCATCGGCCAGCTGCAGGAATTTCGCGAACAACGCTTCAAAATCTTCGCCTTCGCCTGTCTCGAAGCCCAGCTTCTCCACCGCATTCTTGAACGCATGCCTTCCGGACCGCGCCGTCAGGATCAGCTCCATACTGTCAGCGCCGACATCCTCCGGCGACATAATCTCATAAACCTGTTTATCCTTCAGCAGGCCGTCCTGGTGAATGCCGGATGAGTGCGCGAATGCATTCTCACCCGTAATCGCCTTGTTCACCTGCACATCCAGGCCCGTCAAATGCGTCAGCAGCCGGGAGGTTCTAATCAGCTCCTTGAGCCGGATATTGGTGGAGGCCTTAAAGTGATTCTCCCGGACTTTGAGTCCCATGACCACTTCTTCCAGCGATGTATTGCCTGCGCGCTCCCCTAAACCATTGATCGTGCATTCTACTTTCTGGGCACCATTTCTCACTGCGCTGAGCGTGTTCGCCGTAGCAAGCCCGAGATCGTTATGACAGTGAACGCTGAGAATAACCTGGTCGTTCAGATTCTTCAGGCGTTCATTGATTTTGCGAATCAATTCGCCGAACTCATCCGGAACCGCATAACCGACCGTATCCGGTACGTTAATCATCGTTGCTCCGGCCTTCACGACGGCTTCGATCGTTGTCCACAGATATTCAAAATCAGACCTGGATGCATCCTCCGTCGAATACTGGACATGAGGCAACAGCGTTTTGGCGTACTTCACCGCATCAACGCCCATCTGGAGCACCGCATCCTTGGAGCGGTTGAATTTCTTCTCCACATGAATGTTCGAGGTGCCAAGCACGATATGAATCAGCGGATTTTGCGCGAGCTTAATGCTCTCATATACGGCATCGATATCGCTCTTCACTGCGCGTGCAAGCGCAGTAATGGAGACGCTATCGCCTACGGTTCGGGCGATTTCCTGAACCGCTTGAAAATCCCCTGCCGAAGACGCGGGAAAACCAGCCTCGATAATATCGACGTTCAGCCGCTTTAGCTGCTGCGCAAACTCGATTTTTTGCTGTACGTTCAGTTTGGCGCCCGGAACCTGCTCTCCGTCGCGCAAGGTTGTGTCCAATACGATAATGTTGCGTTCCATTTGATATTCCTCCTCGATCATCGATCATCCATTCTCATTCATTTATATCAAGCGGGGTTGGTTAAACCCGGAATTTAACCAACAAAAAAACCCCGCCTCTACGTATAGAGGCGGGGTTGAACCCGCGGTACCACTCTAATTCATTTTATGCAAAATGATCTTCTTCGATGGCCATCACCATCTATCCCTGTAACGGTGGAACTCCGGCTAACCCTACATGATATCAGGCAGCTGTTCATAGACGAGTTCAAAGGGAACGACATTACCGTTTCACACCTGCCAACGGCTCTCTGAAAAGTCATTTCGCTTTTACTATTTCTAATCAAAACATTTCGATATGAATTTTGATAACTATCTTAAGGAAAGAGAATCGTTTTGTCAACCCTTTATCTTCCAGAAGCAAAAGAATGCTTTTTTTAAAGCAATCCGGACTTCTTCACATTCGCCAGGAAATCATGGAATTCCGGAATATTCAGCTGCTGCGCCGCATCGGACAACGCCGTAGCCGGATCGGGATGAACCTCTACCATCACGCCGTCAGCTCCTGCAGCAAGAGCCGCTCTGGCACAAGGGGCCAGGATGTCCTTACGGCCCGTGGAATGCGTCACGTCCACCAGCACCGGAAGATGCGTTTCCTGTTTCAGAATCGGTACCGCCGAGATGTCCAGGGTGTTTCTCGTCGCCTTCTCGTACGTCCGAATGCCGCGTTCAATCAGCATCACTTGCGTATTACCGCGGGACACGATGTATTCCGCAGCGTGCACGAACTCATCGATCGTAGCCGCAAGTCCGCGTTTCAACAGCACCGGCGTCTGAACATCCCCCGCCGCTTTTAACAGCTCAAAGTTCTGCATGTTCCGCGCACCGATCTGAATGACGTCAATGTATTCGCACGCAAGCTCGATATGCGCAGGATCCACGATTTCGCTGATCGTCTTAAGGCCGAACTCGGACGCCACTTCCTTCAGAATTTTCAGGCCCTCAATGCCCAAGCCCTGAAAATCGTAAGGCGATGTTCTCGGTTTGAACGCCCCGCCGCGCATGACGATTATGCCCGCTTCCTTAAGAGCAGCCGCAACCTGGCGTACTTGCTCATAACTCTCAACGGAGCATGGCCCTGCGATCATTACCGGCGTGCCGCCGCCGATCACCGTATGGCCCAGCTGAATCAGTGTATCTTCCTGCTTCTTCTTCCGGCTCACCAGCAAATGCTTCTTGTGATCGACTTGCTGCAGCTTCAAGGATGCCTGGAAAATCTGTTTAAATAAATGACGCACCGTTTCATTATCGAAAGGACCTTGGTTATGCTCCACCAGAGTATCCAGCATTTTTTTCTCGCGTACCGGATCAAAATCAGGAACTCCCTGCTTTTGCTTCTCCTGACCGATCTCCTGGGCAATTCGTGCCCGCTCCGACAACAGCTCCAGCAGTTGAAGATTAACGGAATCGAGCTCCGATCTTAATTGTTCCAAACGTCCTTGACTCATCTGAAATCTCTCCCTCACCTTTTTTTCTGGTTTATAAAAACAAAAAGACCCCCCGCCCGGAAAGGGACGAGGAGTCGTGGTACCACCCTTATTAGATATGCCGAAAAAAAGCAAACACATCTCACTTGAACCTCTTAACGCAAGGGTTACGGGTAAGCCTACCCCTCTGCACGCAACATGCAGATTATCAGCATACCAGCTCCGGAATGAACTTCAGCGGAGAACCTTCGCCCGGGCGCTCTCAGTCGGTGGCTGCCCTTTCCTGTCAGGAACGTTCTTTCGCTTACTCTTTCCATCATCGCTTGTTATAACATATCGTGTTGGTTAATTAAGAAGCATTGTATTACACCCCGAATTAAAATTGCAAGAGTTTTATTTAAAGCTTGGTTGCTTTGATGCAGTGAAGTTTAATAGAGCGTGCTTCATGTCAGTGTCGAACATTCACCTTCTGCCCTTGTTGCACCGGATTGCCCCAATACGTAAACAGGCGCCAGATATATTCGAATGGTCCCATCGGAAGCCGCTTCAACCAGACTCTGCTGAAGGCTGCTTGCAGAGCAAAAATGACGACAACCATCACCATCTGCCAGATCGGTTCGATCTTCCCATACCACCCCAATCCGTAGCTGTAAAAGATCAATCCGCAAAGGATCGATTGAAGCAAATAGTTGGTGAAGGCCATTTTTCCGGGATAAGAAAATAAATTCAGCACCTTCTGCCACGTTTTATTCTGGTATAAAAGTGCAAACGCTCCGGTATAGCCCAGTGTCAAGAGTGGTCCTCCAACGAATAAAACGACCGCCTCGAACCAGGATGGCAGTCCATCCGCTAGCGACATCACAAGTTGAAGGCCAAGACCCAAACTGCCTCCAATGACAACTAATCGGATGATCCCTTTCCGGTTCTTCTGAACCTCATGCAAAATACGACGCTTGCAGAAGTAGGCACCCATCAGGAACATCCCTAATACTTGGGGGTAGAAGACCACCATATTCAAGATGGAGCCGATGTAATCATTCAGCCGCTGAGCGATGATCTGGGCCATCGTCCCCTCTCCGTATATGGCTGCGTCCCGCCCCTGGAAATAAATACCTATCTGATGCGCATCCGCTTGGCTAAACGGCTCAAAGACCTGGCCAGCCGAAGGGCTCAGCAGACTTGCTCCCGTCAGCAGGACGGGAACGAGCAGCAGCAGGGATAGCGACCAGACCAGCAGCGTTCTTGGCTTGCAGCGTTGAAACAGCATCAGCAGAAAACCCATGAGTGCATAGTGGGTCAGAACGTCTCCGTACCAAATCAGAATTCCATGGATCAGACCGACTAGAAGCAAAGCCGTCAACCTTCGAGTATAGATGCGGTTAAAGCTTCGTCCTTTTGCCTGACTGCTCTCCTGTAACAGGACCATGCCAAAACCAAACAGGAAAGAGAAAATCAATATGAATTTGCCGTCAACTACAATTCCGCGCAGCAGCATCAGGACTTCATTGTACCAGCCTGACCATAATTCAACCCCGAACGAAATGGTTTGCAGCGATGTCGTAAAAAACGTAATGTTCACCAAAAAAATGCCTAATAGTGCAAATCCCCTCAAGCTGTCAATGAGCCTTATTCTTGGCTGTGAATTCGTTGCCATCATCGTACCTCCTTATCAATGTGCCTTCAGGTTAAGGTACAATCATAAAGAAAGGATAAAGAAAAGTTCAGCTATTTGAACTTATGAAGTATCCATACTTCAACGGAGCAGGCGGAATCGTTCTGGAGAAGCGATAAGCGGTCGCCTTTGCACCCGGATTTCAACATTTTAATAGATTGATAGAAATCTGGGGGCAACAGCGATCGGAAGAATGATCCGCATGCGAAGTGATGCTATAGCTACTGAAATTTAAGACCTATTTCCTTATCCTTTCTTTAGAATTTTCAAGTAAACTATTAAGAAATTCGTAACTAGGACTTCTCGGAGGATGTAATAGATATGGCAAACGAAACGATCCTACTAGTCGATGATGAAGAAGAAATCCTCTCTTTTATACAAGACGCGCTGGAGCTTGAAGGCTATCAGGTACTGACTGCCGGAAGTGGACAGGAGGCGTTAATCCAGAGCAAACAGCAGCCGTCCCTGATCATACTCGATGTAATGATGCCTGATATGAACGGCATTGCGGTATGCGAGCAGCTTAGGGAAAGGACGCAGTGTCCCATTGTGTTCTTGAGTGCTTGCCAAAGTGAAGTGGACCGAATTCGAGGGCTGGCTGCCGGCGGGGACGATTATTTGCTCAAGCCCTTTAGCCTTGCTGAATTAAAAGCCCGTATCCATGCCCATCTGCGGCGAGAACAGAGAATCCGCACGCACAAAGAACAGGGCATCCTGCGCTTCCCAGCCCTGACGATCGATTGCAAGGGACATGCCGTTACCTGCAACGGGCACAACATCGCTCTTACGAATAAGGAGTATCAGATCTTAGAACTGCTGGCGATGCATCAGGGGCAGGTCTTTTCCAGAGTGCAGATTTACGAGAAGTTATGGGGATTTGACGCTGAAGGGGACGACTCCACCATCACCGAGCATATTAAGAAAATACGGGCCAAGCTGGCCGCTCACGCACAGGACCGCAGCTATATTCAAACCGTATGGGGCATTGGCTACAAGTGGGATCCCAAATGATGAAACAGCGTTCCATCAAAAACACGTTCGCCCGCCATTTCGCCTCGATCCTGGCCTGCAGCTTGCTGGCTACGCTTGTAACCTGGGGACTGCTCGCGATGCTGCTTGGATACTTGTTCAACCATGACATCGCGTTCCCGGCCAATCATTATGAAGCTCAGATCCCTGTAATTTCGGAGTACGCCGAAGCCCGGGGCGATTCTGTCATGAGCAAGCAGGGACAAGCCGAACTGGAAAAGGTGATTCCCTCGCAGGGCATGTCCTACCTGGTAGTGTCCCTTACTGGCGAACCCCTATATGGTGATCTTCCTCTCAACGAATCACTTAGCCGGCAGAAAATACTGGCACGCTTGAACCAGACGCATAGAAGCATGAATCAAGTCGTGAAATACACTCCGGTTGTCTCCAGTGACGGAAATCTTGCAGGGGCTCTTCTGCTTGGATATAACCTGAAGGTGACGGCATCCAATCCGGAGCTGAATCCCTTGGTAACCATCGGGTCCCTCATCTTTGTTCTGACGCCTTTTCTGTACATCATCTTGTTCACGCTAATATTCGGAAGGCGATTCAGCCGACAGATCAGCACTCCGCTGCAGCAGCTTCTGCAAGGAGCCGAGCAGATTAAAGAGCGAAATTTACACTTTTCGATGACAGGGACATCGTCAATAACGGAAGTTAACCGGCTTACACATGCTTTTGAGGACATGCGTCAAGAGCTGGAGCAATCCATCGAGCGGGAATGGAGATTGGAGCAGGATAGAAGCACCATGTTTGCGGCTCTCGCTCACGATCTTCGAACACCGCTTACGATTATTCAAGGACATGTTGAGGGCTTGGAGCAGATGAACGGGGAATCGTACGAAGCCAAACGATCGCAATATCTTCAAGTCATCAAACGCAACACGACACGTGCTTCGAAGCTCCTTCAGGATATGAACACCATCGCGGAAATTGAGAAGGTCTCTTTTCGGCTTCAGCCGCTTCCCGTGGATCTTGAAGAACTAGCAGATGATAAAACCATGGAATATGCCGCTTTATGCGGCAATCACAACATAACCTTCCATACAGAGCTCAACGATAATCGATTGAACAAAAAGCCCGTCCTCTTGGATCCCTATCGCATCATGCAGGTACTGGATAATCTCGTTTCGAACAGCATTCGATATACTCCTGAAGCCGGACAGATTCTATGGCGGATCGAAATCACCGAGGACCAGGTGATGATGGCTGTTACGGATAATGGAGCAGGCTTTGGGCAGCAGCAGGATCTGCAGCAGGTATTTAAGCAGTTTTATCAAGGGGATCATCAATCCTCCAGACAAAAAGGCCATTCCGGTTTGGGGCTGTATATCGCCAAACTTCTCATTCAGCATCATGGAGGGCATATTTCTGCCGAGAACACCCCGCCTCGCGGGGCAACGGTGCGCTTTGCCATACCGATATCGAGCCAAGAACCTTAAACTTTTCCAAGCATATCGAAGAGGCATCCTCCATGATCCATTGGATCGAAGGATGCCTCACTCATTTTATGAAAGGCACTCTCTTTTCTTACTCGTATTCAAGCAATCCTTATACCTTCAGTCGATAAATCGCCTTATTGTCGAGTCCGCGGATCATCGGTGTCCACGGCTCCGTTTCAAGTGTCGTATCCAGGGCATCCTCTACCATCTGCAGCTTGGCATCCAGCAGATCGATATGATGCAGCGCGACGGCTTCAGCCGTCTGCGGCTGAACCGGGCTCCCCCACTCTCCCAGGTTATGGTGGGAAAGTACGAGATGCTGTAGTCCCAATACCACTTCGGAATCCAGCGCGATGTCGTTCTGTATGGCCGCTTCCACGATCCAATTGGATGCCAGGGCGATATGTCCGATCAATTTTCCCTGATTGCTGTAGTCCGTAACAATGCCCATCTGAGCGATCATCTCTTCCGGCTTTGCGATATCATGAAGGATAATGCCCGCCCTAATTAAGTCCGGATTCAGAAACGGCCGCTGCTTGCAGATGAAATCGCCAATCTCCAGCATGCGGACAATATGATAGGCAAGTCCGGCAAAATAGGCATGATGATAGGTTTTGGCAGCCGGATAATGCATCAGCTTCTCTTCCACCTTCGACACACAATACTGCACAATGCTTCGTACCTGCGGTTCCGTAATCTCATTCATCGTAAGTTTGATCGTGTGTAGCAGATCCACGGGACGGATTGGCGCAGCCCTCACAAAATCGGTTAAGGAAACGCCGTCCTCATCCGTTGCTTTACGGATTCGGCTGATTTTGACTTGAGGCTGATCCCGGTAGCTCAGCACGGTTCCCCGGATTTTGACTAATTGCATCGGCAGGAACGTTTCTTTATCCTGTATGGTTACATCCCAGTACTTGGCCGAGATCTGGCCGCTCGCATCCGAGAGAATGATGTCAAAATAATCTTTCGGCGGCGTGCCGTTGGTCTGTCTCATATTTAATTCCTTCAGCAAGTAAAATCCAACGAAATCATCTTGAACGCTAAGTTTATTAATAGGTTTCATCTGGTTCCTCCCCAAAAAATCCCGTTAAGTCAACTATAACAAAGTCCCGTGCAATGAGTCTATTACACTGAAATATTCGCTCTGCAAAATCACAGAATCATTAGCCAAACTTCAGCTGTTGACTTTGACACCAGTGTCATCGTTTAGCATGGGGTTAGACTTATTGAGAGGAGCTATAATTCAAAATGAAAAACAATACGCAAAGTCAATCATCAGTGACGATCATAGGCCTGGGACCGATGGGTCAAGCCATGGCACGCACGTTACTGAATCACGGTTACGAGGTCACATTGTGGAATCGCACAGCCAGTAAAGCCAATGAGCTTATTGATCAGGGAGCGATCAGAGCGTCCACAGTCAAGGAAGCCTTGAATGCAAGCGAGGTAGTCATTCTCAGTCTTACGGATTACAATGCGATGTACGCTATTCTTGAAAACGACTCAGACATTCTCGCGGGCAAGGTATTCGTTAATCTAAGCTCGGATACCCCGGAGAAAGCCCGGGAAGCAGCCAAATGGCTGGCCGGACATGGCGCTTCGCATCTCACAGGCGGTGTGCAGGTTCCTCCGTCGGGAATCGGCAAGCCGGAGTCGTTCACCTTTTACAGCGGACCCTTGGATGTCTTCGAGTCACAAAAGGAGTTGCTTGAAGTGCTGACGAGCACGGATTATCGGGGTGAAGATCCTGGGCTCGCCGCGCTATATTATCAGATCGGAATGGATATGTTCTGGACGGGGATGCTCAGTTATTTGCACGCTGTTGCAGTAGGCAAGGCTAACGGCATCACAGCCGAGCAATTGAAGTCTCATGCGATCAGCACGATGGCATCGCTGCCGCAATTCATCGAGTTCTATACGCCGCGCATCGATGCAGGAGAATATCCGGGTGACGTGGATCGGCTTGCCATGGGCGCTGCCAGCGTTGAGCATATCGTCCATACCACACATGACGCAGGAATTGACACTTCACTGCCAGAAGCCGTGCTGGAGATCTTTAAACGGGGGTTGGCCAACGGCCGTGGCGGGGACAGCTTTACCAGCCTGATTGAAACGTTCATGAAGCCCGCGGATCATGTCATTGAGCCATCCCGTGCTTCTACGAGTCATCTCTAAATTTCGATTCCGGCCTGCGAAGCGGATGGTTGCCGGTTGGCAGGCCGGATGTGGATGATACAAGAAAAAGCACCTCTACAGGTGCTTTTTCTAACATCGCCCAATTCGCACTCGAGTCTGGGCTGTACTAAGGTTTCCACGCTCCCGGATGGTCGTCTTGGACCAAATCCAGCTCAACGGCTCTTGCGTTCGTCTCCACCTGCTCCACGCTCTTGCAGCCGGGAATGACACAGCTGACAGCCGGATGCTTTAAGCACCAGGCCAAGGCCCACTCGGCCATATTCACGCCCTCCGGCACTTCGTTCTGCTTGATCTCTTCCACAAGCTTCAGCTTGGCATTGATCTCGTCCTGGTCACGATTCTTGCGCACATTGTCGCTGAACACCGTTCCCGGCTTGTACTTTCCGCTTAAGTACCCGCTCGCAAGCGGAACTCGCGCCAAGACGCCAAGATCCTGCTTCAAACATGAAGGGAAGACCTCTTCCTCCGGAGCTTGGTCCAAACGGTTATACACGACCTGAATGGCTTTGGCATTCACCTCCGCAGCCTTGTCGGTTTGATAGATATTTCTGTTGCTTCCGATGGATATGCCCAGATTACGGATCGTTCCCGCCTGAACCTGCTTGTCCAGCATCGTCCACATGTCATCATTGTTAAACACTTCATCCGAGCCGGAATGGAATTGATACAGGTCGATGTAATCGGTACGGAGCGCTTTAAGTGACTCTTCCAGCTGAATTCGGATCTGCTTCGCATCCCAAGCGTTCTCCCATTGCTCATGCCATCGGTGACCAAACTTCGAGGCAATGACCCAATCCTCGCGGCAGTCACGCGACAAGAAATCACCGATGAAATTCTCAGACATATGATGAGGACCATAACATTCGGCTGTATCCAACAGATTAATTCCGAGCTCCTTCGCATGCGTTAAGATGGCGTCGACTTCCTTTTGGTTGAAATCCTTCCCCCAATCACCGCCAAACTGCCAGGTTCCCACACCGACTACCGATACTTTCAGATCGGTTTTTCCAAGACGTCTGTATTTCATATACTCACCCCTTCTCTTAGATTTGTGCGCCTATATCTTATGTGAAATTGCAACCGGTTGCAACTCTTACTGCGGACTCTTTTTTCTCGTCCATTCCCTTATTTTCATCCACTCGCCGTATCCGGATTGTTTAATAATAAGTCGTTATGGTGAACCCTATAATACGTAATCATTTCGTTATTATAGAACGGAATCAGAAAGGAGGATTGTCGGCGTGAATACTCGGACACTGGAGCAATGGATGCCGGACATTATAGAGAGTCTGAAAGCAAAAACACCCAATGACTTTCAGCGAATGATCGATGAATTTCTTCCTTATGACCTGGCCAGAATACATAGCCATCTCGGCGATGCGGACCAAACTCGATTTCTGCAGTTTCTGAACGAGGAACAGCTGGCCGATATGATTCAGGAAATGGAGCATGACCAGCAGATCGAAGTTTTGGGCAGGCTGGGCAAAGAAAGAACGGCCATCATCCTGGACTTGATGGATAACGACGACCTCGCCATTTTGCTGGATGAGCTGTCACCCGAGCAGAAAGACGAATTCCTCAAGGGAATGCGGGACGAGGAATCCCAATTTGTCCTGAACCTGATGAAATACCCGCCGGAAACTGCGGGCCGAATCATGACCAATCGTTATGTGTGGATTCCCCAGCATTACACCGTATCAGAGGTCGTCCAGAAGCTGAAAACTTACGTCTCCATTTCGGAAACGATCAACTATCTGTACGTCATAAACCAAGACAAGAAGCTGATGGGCGTGGTGTCCTACCGTGGTCTTATCTTGGCCGAACCGGATGAATATATGGTGGATATCATGCACAGCCGGGTACTGTCCGTACCTGTGGATGCCGATCAGGAGGAAGTCGCGCAGATAATCCAAAAATACGATTTGGTCGCTATCCCCGTCGTTGAACAGGATAACAAACTTGTAGGCATCATTACGGTTGACGATATTCTCGACGTTGTCATCAAGGAAGCCGATGAGGATATTCGAAAAATGAACGCCACCGGGGGCAAATCCATTGACTTCAACACCAAAGCAACCGTTGCCGCCTTTCGAAGATTACCGTGGCTGATCCTGCTTTTATTCATCGGTCTGATCTCGGGAACGATCATTTCCCGATTTGAAGAGACGCTGGCACAGGTTGTGGCGCTAGCCTTCTTCATGCCCATGATTGCCGGAATGACCGGCAACACTGGCACGCAGTCGCTAGCTGTTATTGTACGCGGCCTGACTACGAAAGAAATGACCAAGTCGCTGGTGTACCGGCTGTTAGCGAGAGAACTGAAGGTCGGCTTGATGATCGGGGTCACATGCGGGATCCTGATATCCTTGATCGCCTACTTCTGGCAGGGCAATCTTTATCTGGGGCTTGTGGTCGGAAGCTCGTTGATTGCAACACTCATCGTGGGCACGATGGCCGGCACCATCATCCCCCTCATTCTGTTCAAATTCAAGATCGATCCGGCTGTGGCCTCCGGTCCACTGATTACAACCATTAACGATATCCTGTCGCTTGTCATCTACTTTGGTATCGCCACCCTGTTTCTTTCTTACATTTAGCCGAGCATGAGCTACTTCTTTTTTGGTTTACGGGCCAAATTGTGTGTGCACCTAGCCACATTATGCCGCTTTTGATATAAGCATACAGGTTGCACGTTGTTGTCCTAATTATATGGTGAGTTTATCATATTTCCTTAGCAAAAAAGGGTTGCCTTACTTAAACATTACCAAAAAGTGACTAGGTCACTTCAAAGTGCGTACTTCTCAAGCCGAACCCTAACGTGCAAAATGACATTAATCAAGAACAAGACGTTAGGAGATGAATATATGAATACAGATCAACGTTCACATCATTCGCAAAAGACGGCATTGGTTGTAGGGGCCAACGGGGTGATCGGCCGCAACCTCATCGAATACCTTGCGACGCTTCCCGATTGGAATATCGTCGGCGTATCGCGCCGAGGCGGCGAATCCACGAAACGTATAAGCTATCTATCGGCCGATTTACTTGATCGCGAGGATACGGTCGCCAAATTAAGTCACTTATCGGAAGTAACTCACATCTTCTATGCCGCCTATCAGGACCGGCCAACTTGGGCCGATCTCGTTGCCCCGAATCTGGCAATGCTCGTTCATGTTGTGGAAGCTATTGAGCCCATTGCTGCTAACCTGCAGCATGTCAGCCTAATGCAGGGCTACAAGGTATACGGCGCTCATCTCGGTCCATTCAAAACGCCAGCACGGGAGACGGATGCAAACCATATGCCGCCAGAATTCAATATCGATCAGCAGAACTTTCTTGAGGAGCGGCAGCAAGGCAAAACCTGGACCTGGTCAGCCCTGCGTCCATCCGTAGTCAGCGGCTTCGCCCTTGGAAATCCGATGAATCTGGCGATGGTCATTGCCGTCTATGCCTCGATTTCGAAAGAGCTCGGCATACCTCTGCGTTTTCCAGGTAAGCCGGGGGCCTATCACAGTCTGCTGGAGATGACCGATGCCGATCTGCTCGCGAAGGCTACAGTATGGGCCGCAACCGATGAACGATGCGCCAATCAAGCATTTAACATCACGAATGGGGACCTGTTCCGTTGGAACGAGTTATGGCCGAAGATTGCGCAGTATTTTGAGATGGAAACCGCACCGCCTCTGCAGATGAATCTGGAAGTTGTCATGGCGGATAAAGAGCCGGTCTGGAATCGTATGGTTGAGAAGCATGGACTTGCGGAGCACACGTATCAAGAGGTTTCCTCCTGGAAGTTCGGTGATTTTGTGTTCTCATGGGATTATGATTTCTTTGCAGACGGTTCGAAGGCCCGCCGCTTCGGATTTCATGAGTATGTCGATACGGAGGCCATGTTCATGAATATCTTTGACGAGCTCCGGCGGCGTAAGGTCATTCCATAAGTTTCTGTTTTCGAATAGCACAAGTAGAGCCGGCTATACGGGTGTATAGCCGGCTCTTTTCCTGCATGTTAACGCGTTTCCTCAAGCACCGGTTTTTCCAGAACGGTTGCGGACTCGCCATATTTTCGCTCGATATGAATATCGCCCCATCGGCACATTAAATGGAGAATTTCCTTCAAGCTCCAGCCATACTCGCTCAGTTCATACTCCACCTTGGGTGGAACCTGGTTGTACGTTTTTCGTACGATAATGCCCTCCTCCTCCAGCTCCCGCAGATGCTGTGTCAGCATTTTTTGCGTGATCTGGGGAATCAGGCTTAAAAATTCGCTATTTCGTCTTTTACCGAAAGTAAGATGAAAGAGAATGACAGGTTTCCACTTTCCGCCAATGACCTCAAGCGTAGCTTCGACCGCGGTGTTGTACACTTTTTCCTTATACTCCATGAAAAGCCTCGCTCCTTCGTTCCACGATATGGCATTACCAGTGACTTCCGACCTCCCGCTTTACTTCTTCCACTATAACACGAACCCCTTCCTCAATCTGATCCAATCGTGCTCTGGAAATGCTGATACGTATAAACTTCTCGCGAATAAGGTTGTCAGATAGATAAAACAGCTTGTCGGACACCACATGAACGTTCCGCTCTTTCAGCCGCCTGATCAACCGCTCCAGGTTAACGGTCTGCGGCAGCTTAAACAGCTTATATATGCCGCCTTCGCCAGGTACGGCTTCAATCCATCCGGCTCCCTCGTATCGCTGCACCGCCGCATTCAGGGCTTGCATTCGGGTTTCATACTGGCTGTAAATCTTCTGTTTATGCCGTTCATACATTCCGTTGCTAATATAAATTTCAAGCGCTGCTTGGGACAGCAGCGACGTATCCCCATAACTTTTAAAAGCACGGAACGTATCGAGCAAACGTTCCGGCAGGACGACGGCTCCCAGGCGCAATCCGGGGAAAATAATCTTCGAGAAGCTCTTCAAATACACCACATGCGATGTTCGGTTGTAGGCATATATGGGATCATATCCCCGTTCCTCGCCCAGATCAGCCATATAATCGTCTTCCACGATATAAACGTCATATTTCGCCGCCAGATTAGCAATGGCCTTTCTCTGCTCTGCGCTGTAGGAGTTGCCCAGCGGATTATGGTATCTCGACATCGTATAGAAAAATTTAATATGTCCGGATCGAAATTGCTCCTCCAGAGCCTGCAGGTCAATCCCCGCTGCAGTGCGGGTGATTCCGATAACGGGCACTCCTTCACTCTCCAACAGCTGCAAATAATTATTGTAGCTGGGCTGTTCGACCAGAATGACGGACTTTCCGCCGGGAAACGGCATTTTCGTCAAAATCTCAAGCGCCTGCTGGGCGCCTGCCGTAATCATAATCCTCTCCGCGGAAGTGAACACTTGAGCTCCTGCCAAATGGGAGACCAGGGTGCGGCGCAGTTTCTCCATTCCTTGCGGATCACCATAGGTAAACAGCTCATATTTATAGGTATCAATCGCCTTGTTCAGGCAATGCTGAAAATCCAGATACGGGAATACGTTCACGTCCGGAGAAGCCGAGGCAAAATCAATCAAACTCTTATCCATGTTATTCGAATCCCCATCTTTCTGGACTACATAATAACCGCTTTGCGAAACCGAATAAATGGCGTGCCGTTTCTCAAGCTCAGTATAAGCACGAATCACCGTACTAATGCTGCACCCGTAGGATTGTGCCGCACTTCGAACGGAAGGCAGCTTCTGCCCTGAACGATATTGGCCTTCCTGAATTTTCGATTCCATATCGGTAAGAATGGATAAATATTTTTTCATGATCCCGCCCCCTCGCGACTCTTATTATACAGGATCTCACCACTGTATCGGTACAGTTGTCGAAATAGGGAATGGTTTCGAACACATCATTATCCTATATTCAAGTAACCGTTCGCTGCGTTGGGAACACCTTCCCGGCCTTAAGAATGAAGATAACTACGATAGGGAGCTGATTCATATGCCATCCATTTCGCATGCCGATTTTTTAACTACCGTACGTGAACGTCAAGCGGTAAAACATTTTGACCCCCAACACAACCTCAGCCATGAAGAGATTAAAGAAATGCTAGAGATCGCGAGTACCGCACCTTCCGCCTGGAATCTGCAGCATTGGACGTATCTTGCCATTACAGATAAGGCCACCAAAGACAAACTGTTACCCATCGCATATGGACAAAAGCAAATCGTTGAAGCCTCCGCTATCATCGCGATATTGGGAAACCTGCAGGCCCATCAACATGCTGAAGCGATATATGACCAAGCGGTTCAGGCGGGATTCATGCCAGATGAGGTCAAAACGAATCTGGTCCGGCAAATAATGAATTCCTACACCAATGCGCCTGAACTTGCCCGGGAAGAAGCGATACGGAGCGCCTCCATGGCCGCCATGCAGCTCATGCTGGCTGCAAGGGCGCGCGGTCTTGATTCATGCCCGATGGGCGGATACAACTCAAGCCTCTTTATTGAAGCATTCGGGGTTCCGCGCCATTTGATTCCCGTTATGCTGGTTGCGATCGGTAAGAAGTCCGTACCGGCTCATCCTTCAACCCGTTTACCCCTAGAAGAGACGGTCTTTTGGAATCACTTCTAATGGCAATCCAAAAAGATCTAATATTTTTAGGTGAAAAACCTAATTTTATTAGGTTTTTGGAGAGGATCACGTCTGATAAAATGAATACAAGCGCTTACAATGTGATGATCCAAGGAGGAACCGTGATGAACAAGCCCGTACAGCCTAACGAACCGATCGTAACCCATATCTATACTGCAGACCCATCCGCCCACGTATTCGAGGGTAAAATTTATATTTATCCATCCCATGACCTGGATCATGAGAACACGTACAATGATAACGGCGACCAGTATGACATGGAAGACTACCATGTTCTCTCGATGGAGAATGTGGATGCTCCATGCGTGGACCATGGCGAAGCTCTTCATGTGAAGGATGTGCCATGGGCCAAGAAGCAAATGTGGGCACCGGATGCTGCCTTCAAGAACGACACTTACTATTTATACTTCCCTGCCAGGGATCATGACGATATTTTCCGTCTTGGCGTAGCGACAAGCTCGTCTCCTTACGGCCCCTTTAAACCGGAGCCTCATTACATCTCGGGCAGCTACAGCATTGACCCCGCCGTTTTCGTGGATGACGACAACCGTGCCTATATTTACTTCGGCGGCCTCTGGGGCGGACAGCTGGAACAATGGCAGACCGGATCGCACATTCCGGATGCGGAAGGGCCTGCCGCAGACGCGCCTGCCATCGGACCGCGGGTCGCTGAGCTGAGCGACGACATGCTTACTTTTAAGGAGGCGCCCCAAGAAATATCCATCGTGGATGAGAAGGGGAACCCGATCGTTGCAGGGGATGAAGAGCGAAGATATTTTGAGGGACCTTGGGTCCATAAATACAACGGAACCTACTATCTTTCTTATTCCACCGGCTCAACACACAAAATCGTTTACGGCACGAGTCAAAGTCCAACGGGGCCTTTCGAGTTCAAAGGCACGATTCTAACCCCCGTAATCGGCTGGACGACCCATCACTCCATCGTTCAGTTCCAGGATAAATGGTACCTCTTCTACCATGACAGCTCCCTTTCCGGCGGAGCGGACAACAAACGCAGCGTCAAGTTTACCGAGCTGACCTATAATGATGACGGCACCATTCAGACGATTGACCCGTACGGCAAATAAGGCAAGAGAAAGGCTGGATTCCAAGATGTGGAGTCCGGCTTTTTCTTTTCATTTTGTGTACCGCTCCTACGCTGTCGTTGTTTAGGGATATAAGGTTATGGCTGCCATTTTTATGATATCCTGTGGTTAAATGATCACATATTGATTATAATGAGTGGTAAGAGACGAAGAACGTCCCAGCGCATTCCTAACACGGAGTGAGGCCGGGACGTTCTTTTTTTATTTAGGAGGTAGGCGGTCGAATGGATTTTGAAAAGGCACATGGGATTTTTATGCATTTCCATCTGAGGAACAGAACCGGAGAACGAAGGGTCCGTCTGGAACGAGGACATGACGAGGCCGGGGCCTTATTCTGCCAAAATGTATGGTGGCCGCTGCGTGGTGATTTCCGCGATCTACATCCTCAATTCGAGGTGTTGGATTGGCGCGGACGGTCCTATTACTGCAGCTTTGCTTTCATCACCCCACATCTGAGACTAATCATCGAGGTTAAACCATTCAGCACGTATACAACCGAGATGGACCGGCAGAAATATTGTAACGATCTGAATCGGGAAACCTTTTTATTCGCCATGGGGTATCAGGTGATTTCATTTGCTTACGATGATGTGACTCACCGCCCGGAGCTGTGTAAAGCACTCCTGCGAATGGTTATGAACCGATATCTGTCAGAACCACATTCAACAAGCATATCTTCGGTAACAGAACGTGAAATTATCCGATTTGCATGCATGCTTGCACGGCCCCTCCGTCCGATCGATGTGAAGACACATCTGCGCCTGAATCATCGGACGGCCCTTCGCTTCCTTCATTCTCTTTGCGACAAAGGTCTGCTGATTCCCGTCACCGGATCGCAAGGCAAACATGTCGTGAAATATGAGCTTCATCCTTATGCAGCGCAGTGTCTATAACTGCTATGGAGAAGGCCTCCCGAACGGATGGGCTCGCGCTCTACCGTAAAATAAACAAGCTGACCCATCGTTCATGGAGTCAGCTTGTTTGGCAGTTCGCATCGTTCATGTGCTGCAATCCCGCCTGTTACACGCCCTTTTTAAACAAAGAGAACGAGTAAATCGCTGGAACCGCCACAATCAGTATAATGACGGGGACTATGGCGACGGCGAGGCTCGCCTTCAGAAATGCCGTCAGGATCATGAATGCTCCGCCTGCCATCCATAAATACCCCGCAAAACGATGCGTTTTATTCCAATTATCCTGGCTATTCAGCGTCCAAGGCAGCTTAATGCCAACCGTATAGTTCTGTTTGCTCTTCGGCAAATAATTGCCGATGACCACGAGAAGCATGCCCACGATAGCCGGCGCAATCGTCTGGATCGGCAGCTCGGCCCCTATGGCCTTGAACAGCGTGACCGGCATGAGAATGAGAGACAACGCGGGGATCAGCCATAGACCCATCGTTCTTAAAACCGGGGCAGCGTTCATTTTCTTAGGATCGTTGTTAAGCCCTATATTGACAATGACGTTAATAACCGCCGTAATCAACGGAAGCACAAACGCCGCAACCGCCTTGGACACATAATTATCCGGATTGCCCGCCGCGTCCCAGTGAACTGCCACCTGCTCAGGCAATTGGCTGTACAGCGTCATCGATAAAATAATCGGCAGCAAGCATATCAGCGTTGTTGTAACCAGCATCGAACTATTCTTTTTCCTCATCTTGTTTCCCCCCGTTAAATTGTGAAAACCACAGCATGATTTCTTCGAAGACGGACACGTTGATCTCATAGTAAATATAATTTTTATATTTCGTTTCAAATATAAGACCGGCCTTCTTCAGCTGCGACAGATGATACGAAATGGTTGCCCCGGTCATATCGAAATGCTGCCCGATCTCTCCGGCTGACATTTTGCCGCGCTTGAGCATAACCAGGATGTCCCGTCTCACCGGATCAGATAACGCTTTGAATGTTTCCGGAAACCCCAATGTGCATCACCCATATTTCTATTTAGAATTTCATCTAAATACATTATCTCTTATTCCTGTACCGAATTGCAACACCTATTTTGAAAAAAATCTAAATAGAAGGTAAAATGAGCATCCCGACAAGCCCCATCGCCATGATAGTAATCGTAGTTTTCCTATAAAAAACAAAAGCCCGCCACGGACCCGCATTACGCGCTGATCCATAGCAGGCTTGCTTCACGGCCTGTTTATCCAAGCACCTTCTCAAATACCGGAAAGCTTGCCGCTCTCCCTGGGAAATTCACTTCTCCCCGCAGGTCATAACCTAAGCCTTGATACAGCTTGAGCGCAGCCGTGTTCTTGGCATAGGTATCCAATCGTAGACTCGTGTAACCCTCTCGCACGGCATATTCTTCGGAGAAGGCTATCAGTTTTCGCGCAACTCCCTGTCCTTGGGCTTCCGGATCGACAGCAAGCCGATGCATCATTAAATGAGGCCCTTTCAACTGCTTCCAGTTAATGGTCTCATACTGCTCATCCTGCGATTCGTCAAGAACGATGATCCCTAAGATGCGGCCTTCGCCCTCAGCTGCAAACAACGTTCCTCGCTGCAAATCCTCACCAATGACCTCTCGGTTCGGATACTGATCATCCCATTGATCGCTGCCTCCAGCCTGCATGACCGCAACACAGCGGGCTATCAAATCCATGATTTCTTGAAGCTCCTCTATTCGTCCTGTCCGTATGTTCATATTCATCGATGCACCTACTATTGTTTTTTAGAACATTTTACTATGCTTGGACGGCTGCAACAACATGTACACATGAAACTCAACGTCATCCCACGAATTACTTGGGTGGGATAATACCTTTAAAGGTTCCATTACAGATACCCTTTTATTTAAGCAATGTAAGAGTCACCTCTATCGTATTCGTTACGAATGAGCGCTCCGGACGGGATTTCAACATGACGGTCAACCCAATCAGCGATACGATCAGCGCTTGGGATAAAGCTTTCGCGTCTGTGCCGCTCGCAAGCTCGCCCGATTGTATGCCTCGTTCAATGGTTTCTTGAAATATGACCGCCAGGTACATCTGATGCTCCCTTGTCAGAATTTCAAATTTCTCATCATGAGGCGCAAGCTCGACCATCGTATTGATGCAAAAGCACCCTCGGCTGCGGCTTTCGGAATATTCCTCATCAACCACATTTTCAAAAAACGCCCGAAACGCCTCCCTGACCGATCGATGGTTTTGCAGCCTGGTCCGCGCCTCGGAAGCATGTAACATGGTGTATTTGCGCAGAGCGGTTTCGAACAGCTCCTTCTTGTCTCCAAAGGCTGAGTATATACTGGGCCGCTGAATGCCCATTCTGGAAGTCAAATCGCTTAATGAGGTAGCCTCATACCCCTTCTCCCAAAATAACTGCATCGCTGCATCTAATACTTTCTCTTCATCAAATTCGCGGACTCGTCCCATATTGAATTACCTCTCGTTACATTTGATTTTAAGGAAAACTTCATGATCACAAAGGGAACAAAGAGCTCTTTTTCATTACCAATCGGTATGATTAAGTTTATGATGTGCGGCTGCTTTTGTCAAACACCATTTTTCTGTATATTGCAGATTTATATTAAAAAATCCGTTGTCACCTTTACGCTTGAAATAAACCCGTTGACATGGATCGTAAGGATAGGATATATTTATCAGGCGATTTATCATACCGATCAGTACATATAAAACTCGAAAGGGTTGGTGCACACAATGGAAGAGATGATAGCACAAAAAGCAGTCCATGATGAAACAGCGGCGAATGCATCAAAAGGGACGGTGACCACGGCCGAATCCGGTAATCGTATGCCTCTGACTCGATACGTTACCTTATTGTTTGCGATTGCTTGCGGTATGTCCGTTGCCAATATCTACTTCGCTCAGCCGCTGCTCGATGAGCTGTCGTACGAGTTCAACATGGACTATGCCGTCATTGGAATTCTGATTACCGTCACACAGATCTTTTATGCATTGGGACTGCTGCTGCTGGTGCCTCTGGGGGATTTACTGAACCAGCGCCGATTAATTATCGGGCAAATGGCGGTCTCCATGGCGGCTCTCGTTATCGTTGGAACTGCTTCATCCGGCGCGATGCTCTTCGCAGGTTTGGCTTTGGTCGGATTGCTTGCCGTAGTAACGCAGACGATTGTGGCGTTCGTCGCGACCGTAGCTGCTCCTGCTGAACGAGGGCGAGCAGTAGGTATGGTAACCAGCGGAATTGTGATCGGGATCCTTCTTGCGCGAACCATTTCCGGAGTTTTGAAGGATCTTGCAGGATGGCGTTCGGTTTATCTATTTTCTGCCGCGTTGATGCTGCTCATGGTTTACGCCTTATATAAGACACTTCCAAATGTTGAGCGTAAGGTAAAAACTCTTTCCTATTCTCAACTGCTGAAGTCGGTACTGGTGTTGTTCCTTCAAGAACGTCTACTACGTGTCCGCGCTGTTTTGGCTATGTTTATTTTTACAGCTTTCAGCATTTTGTGGACGCCATTAGTGCTGCCTCTTAGCGCGCCCCCACTATCCCTTTCGCACTCTGCCATCGGGGCGTTTGGTCTCGTAGGCGTCGTGGGTGCATTGGCTGCAGCAAAGGCCGGTAAGCTAGCCGATCGAGGTTACGGACAAAGAACGACCGGAATTGCATTGTCCCTGCTATTGCTGTCATGGCTGCCGATCAGCTATACAGAACGGTCCCTGTTTGCCTTAGTCATTGGTATTATTCTGTTGGACTTGGCGGTACAGGCCGTGCATGTCACGAATCAGAGTATGATTTTTGCATTGCGCCCGCAGGCGCGCAGTCGCATGGTTGCCGGGTATATGATTTTTTATTCCATCGGAAGTGCCGCCGGTTCCATTGCTTCGACCCATATCTATGCACAGTATGGTTGGCATGGAGTTTGTGTGCTTGGAGCCTCCGTCAGCGCTGTTGCTCTTATATTTTGGGCTGTGACCAAAGGCGATAAAGGTGCCCATTGACAATAAATTCAAACTACAAAAGGTCGCGCCCACAGGGTGGCGATCTTTTAGAATATCCACGAACAGTAGCAGTCTTGCCAGCCCATACGTCAATCATTTTGGAAACTCTCTGATGCCGTTCCTCAGAATAACAAAAGACACGCCGTATGGGCGTGCCTTCAACATATTCTTATGGTGTTTTCCCCAGGATCACTTCGCCTGTCGTCTTATTCCAGGACATCGGAATGCCAAGCTTTGTCGTGATCGGATCTCTACAGGATCTGTAATCCCTTCGTATAAGTCGATATCTCTCCGATTTTGTTCTATGTAACGCTGCCGTTCCGCACGCTCCATTTCCTGCTTGCACGGCATGCAATAACCGCCAGTCTTGGCCGCGGTTGCCGGTAATATCGTTGCCGTACATCCTTCGCTTCGGCATGGCAGCCGTTCTGTCATGCTTGCCCCTCCTTTTTCTATGGTAAGTCCACCTCAGCTGGTTCCCGGACCCTATTCTATGGTAAGTCCACCTCAGCTGGATCCGGCTCCTATTTCCTCATGGTCATGAATCTCCTCTATTAACTATAGCTTTCTTTTCATTCCCATATCAACAAGGAGCTCTCTTATAGGCCACGACCGGCAGGCTATGGGGTATCGGCTTATTAGGAGCATGATAATTGGAAGTCTTATAACGTCTCCATGGAATCGTGAGCACTGCTCCCTGAGCGCACGGTATGTGGTCCGGGACTTTCTCTACATTGCTATCCCTTCATCTACAGTGTGCGTTGTGAATAGCATACTCCTTGTGTATGTACTCTTAACGGCGGAACCGGTTGGCACATCGCTAAGCTAGCTCACCTTAGCGATTGCGCGAACCCTGTTCGCCACGTGGGATGTAGCGGCTCCCAGCCGTACTCCTTCCGGGCTTTGGCATTCGAAGCGCCGCGTTCGCCGCGCTTGCTCCCCGCTTGATATGCTGGAGCAGGCGCGTGCAGCGCCTCAGCATACACCGGCAGCCACGACGTTCCGGCAGCAGGCTCGTCATCTACGATATTGACCGGACCCGTCGGCCAGTCCAATGCCTGCAGTACGGCATTCGCCGCATCCTCGACATGGAGAAATGACATAACGCCATCCGTTGCTGGAAGAGCTCGAGTTCGTACCTTTTCCGCCATCACCCCGTTGGCATCGTACCACGTGCCGGGACCGTAGAACATTCCGTACCTTAGAATGACGTGGTTCGGCAGTTGTGCAACGTCATGTTCCAGCGAGATGATACCGTCTATCGTAGACTTGCGCGGCGCAGGCGCCTGGACATCCAGAGGGACGTTCTCGGTGGCGGGATAATCCCCGGGTTCATAGGCCCAGGCAATGCTCTGGGCAATCATGCGTTTAACGCTGTGGATCTGCGCGGCTTCTACCAGATGACGGGTGCCCTCCATCCGAATCCTCGCATTATCCTCCAGATTCCATTGGCTTAACGAAGTGAGCTGATGGATAATGACATCCGGCCGCACTTCCCCAATCGAGGCTATGATCCCTTCCCGATCAAAGGCATCCGCAACGATCCCATTGGCTCCCCATGATTCAATCAACCCTTTCCGCTGAGGGTCGTGGGTCATGCCTATAACTTCATGGCCAGCTTGCACCAGTCTGGGAAGTAAACGCTGGCCGATAACGCCGGTAGAGCCCGCTACGAATATTTTCATAAATGACAACCTCCATTCCGCTGCATATGTCCCACCCATCAAAAATGGGATATTGGCAGTTTCATCTTAGCATGACGGATGGGCAGCTATAAGTACCACTTTTCATCAAGTCAACCATGCCATTTCATTCGATTGAGAGGTTATCCCGCAGTTGAAAAGAGTATAGGATGCTCGCGTTTTTGACAAACGTGACCGAGCATCGTAGTTTGGCAAGCACGACAGGACGCATTGGGACAAGCATGGATAGTGCACCCGCCTTTTGATTAATGCACAACATTATCGTAGTATTACATGCACGACAGAGCACGCAGCAATAAGCACTCTTCATTCAACACAAAAACGCACCACATCAAGTGGTGCGTTTTTGCGGGAACAGCCTTCTTCTATCATTACTCTTCGTCTGTTACATCACTAACTGATACTTGCATGTGGCTGTGCAGCTGCCGGCACTCCGGCTGATCACATACGCCATAGAAGGTAGCAATTCGATTCGTATCCACCGTATCGACTTCAGCGTTGCAATGCCTGCACAAGATGACGCCCATTTCCAACTTTTTAACGGAAGTGTTCATGCTTCACTCATCCTCTCCAGTATCAGATTGTTATGTTTTTTATAATTACTTCATGTGATTAATGTACATTATAATTAAATAATACACAATATATATTCATAAATTTGTTAAATATCGTTATATATGACGTCATATTTATAGAGACAACATAAAAATCGCTCCATTTAATAACTGAAGCGCTTCATGGCCTGAACTTGCGAAGATCACGCAATCACATGCTTTTTTAATCAACTGGAAGAACTATATCGCTGTCACACATAGCTTGGAAGCAATACTATTGCAAAACCAGCAAAACACGAGTTATACTAGCCATCATAAGGACGTGAAGTACACGCCGCTTCTATGCAAAGTGCCCCAATGAAGGATTGGGGTTGCATTGTATGGAGCGGTTTTTTTTATTTTCTAGCGCAATCGCATTCCATCTAATACTAAGGAGGAAAATTGAACATGTCACGGTTTGATCAACAATATGAGCTCTGGATACACGCAAATATTTTGAATGAAAAGAATCCCCGCAGGCTCGAAATCCTTCAGAAAGGGTTAGGCCACGGTACCGTCGAGTTTCTGCGCTCGGTGTGGTTTCCCGCGATCGGTAATTTCAATGACTTGCATCCGGAATGGGAAGTACGCGATTTCAGCAATGGTTATCGTTATTTAGACCTTGCCTATATGCCCAGTGGTGCGAGAGGAGGCATCGAAATCCAAGGATACGGCCCGCATGCCCGTGATTTGGACGTAAGAAGGTTTAAGGATTTATGCCGCCGTCACTGCTTACTGGCATTGGATGGTTGGACGTTTCTTCCCATTGCTTACCCCTCCATCGTCGAAGAGCCAAAACAATGCCAGCAGCTCATTTTATCCTTCGTCGGCAGATTTGTGGCGTCAGATGTACCTGCTTCCTTAAATTGGCTGGAGGCAGAAGCTGTCCGATTTACGCGAAGATTGCTGCGCCCGATAACCCCATTAGAACTCGCGAATCATCTTAGGGTGAGTGACCGGCATACCCGACGTTTATTGCATAAACTGGTCGAGCTCCAGATACTGGACATAGCAAGCGGTGAACAACGAGCCCGTACCTATAAACTCCGCTTGTAACACAGTACTGACAGGTGCATGCAACAGTTCTTGCCGATACCCAAGAGACCAATAAACAAACTTATGGACACCAGATCCGTTATTCCGAAAAAAACAGCCACTTTTCCCGTTCTTCCGGACTCAGAATCCGCTATTTACTTTAAAAACCACAAATTATCGCCCTTCTTTATGTAATAGCGGACCTGGTGTCCTCATATTGTCCAAAATCTACCCATTCAGACGTAATAGCGGAACCTCTGTCCTCATATTACCCAAAACCCTCCCATCGAGGCGTAATAGCGGAACCTCTGTCCTCATAACGTTGCAGTAGCTAACCACGAAACCACGCATCATAAAAAACATCTACTCTGCTCTTCTTTCAATTCAACTTGTAACACAGTACCGACGGGTGCATGCATCAGTCATGCAGATATCCAAGAGACCAATAGACTAACTAATGGACACCAGATCCGTTATTCCGAAAAAAACAGCCACTCTTCCCGTACTTCCGGACTCAGAATCCGCAATTTACTTAAAAAACCACAAATTATCGCCATTCTCTATGCAATAGCGGATCTGGTGTCCTCATATTGTCCAAAATCTACCCATTCAGACGTAATAGCGGAACCTCTGTCCTCATAACATCGCAGTAGCCAAACGCGAGACCACGCCTCATCAAAAACATCTCTAAACTCCGCTCATCTCTAAAGTCAACTTGTAACACAGTACCTGACGGGTACATGCATCAGTCATGCAGATATCCAAGAGACGAATAAACAAACTAGTGGACACCAGATCCGTTATTCCGAAAAAAACAGCCACTTTTCCCGTTCTTCCGGACTCAGAATCCGCTATTTACTTTAAAAACCACAAATTATCGCCATTCTTTACGTAATAGCGGATCTGGTGTCCTCATATTGTCCAAAATCTACCCATTCAGACGTAATAGCGGAACCTCTGTCCTCATATTACCCTAAACCCACCCGTCCAGACGTAATAGCGGAACCTCTGTCCTCATATTACCCTAAACCCTCCCATCGAGGCGTAATAGCGGAACCTCTGTCCTCATATTACCCTAAACCCACCCCCGAGACGTAATAGCGAACCTCTGTCCTCATAACGTTGGAGTAGTCAATTCAATCCAGTTGATAAACCCTAAGTCCCATATAACAGAATCCTGTTCAGTTCGGCACCATCACCCGGTTTTGCAGCGTCGTCAGCATCTCATCCCAATAACGCCTCATGATCTCTCTCATATAAACATCATCCAGCATCTCCTGGTGAATCGCGATGGTTGTTTTTCCGGTCTTCGTGGACAACACATAGATTTGCAGCCGGGACGGGTTGTCCCACTCCTTGCGTTTCCAAGTCAAGCGCAGCTTATGGTAGGGTACGACCACCGTAATTTTGCCGGACACGCCTTCCTTCGATTCATACTCATGCCCGACCTGCAGCTCCAGAGAAGGAACATCCCCGATCCATAATGACAGTCCCTCGGAAGACATGAGGAAATCCCAAACCCTCTCTTTTGTCGCGGCCATCGTCTTTCTGACCCCGATCTGCACCCCGGCATCTTTGGATAAGCCGACGGGCACCCGCCCCATGACCTGCTCATACATGACGGCGATCCACTCGCCCCATTCCCCGGATACCTGATGCTGCTCAACGATATGGTTTCGGATCTGCTCATGTGACCAGAGCGGGCCCACTTCCTGCCCAAGGGCCACAATCCATTCCTCCCACGAACGTTCGGTTGCCTTCATCACTTCTTGTTTAAAAATCATGCCTGCCATCGAGCTCTCTCCTCCCTGACGCTATCTGTTGGAGTTCATTATATAATACAAACACTGACAAAGAAGGTCAGTGTTTATCTTCAGGATTGATAATATTTCAAGAGGGACTCCGCAATGTCGATCATGCCTGATTTCAGTTCCTCGGGCCCGATGATTCGAATCTTCCCGCCAAATGACAATAGGTAGTAGGCAACTTGCGTGTATAACATATGCTCATCCAGCCTGAACACCGCATGCTCCGCCGTGCGTTCGACGAGGGCTTGACTGAGCAGCCAATGCGCGCATAAATCATCCAAAGCTTGAGGGATACCTTGGATATGTACGGAAACCAAATGAGGATTGGATTCGGAACCTTGCCCCGATAGCAAGCTGTCCAATACGTATTCCCGCGGGGAAAACGACGCCGGACGGTCAAACGCGTTGTCGGTATGCCGGATATCGCGCATACGGTCGACACGGAAGCAGCGAATTTCACCGCGCAGATGGCAATAGCCCACCGCGTACCATTTGCTTTTCCAATGGACGAGTCCGTAAGGATCCAGGATACGTGGTTGTGTGATACCGTCATAGCCTGTGGTGTAGTCGATCTCGAGACTGGATTGCCGGTCGATCCCCGCCTCGATCTCATGCAACATCCTGGTAAGCGAAGATGCTGTAGGAGGATGGATGACCTCAATACTGCTTTCGTTGCGCACCAATCGCTCCAGCTGCTCCGGATTCGTATATCGTTTTATTTTGGAAACGGCTCGATTAAGCGGCTCTTCGGATGGATAACCCGCTTCCCGTGCGAATGCGGCGGCATGAAGAAGCGCCTTTTGCTCATCGGCCTCAAAAAACAGCGGCTCCAGCTTGATATGCTCCGGGATGGAGTAGCCTCCATCGCGCCCAATCTCGGATACGACAGGCACGCCGGACATACAAAGCGCGTCAATGCACCGGTAAACCGTCCGGATATGTACACCCAGCTCCTCCGATAGTTGTTTAGCGGTCATTCTTCTTCGCGATTTCAGAAGCCATATCATCGCCAGCATATTATCGGCTTTAGACATCGTTATGCAGCAGCCCTTCCCTTGGAATTCATATATGTGATCACATTATATATCACTTCCTAGTAGAAGGTTTAGAGATTTCTTCCTGCTTAATCCGGATGGTAATCACTGATTCCCCACGTTCCAATGAGAAAAGCCGACCCTCTGCAGGATCGGCTAGTCAATGAGTACATCGTGTGGTACTGTTACCTGTGTCCGCACGGTGAGTGGTCCGTGGTATGCTTGAATGTCTGTCTGTCTATATCCTTGAATGTCTGTCTGTCTATATCCTTGAATGTCTGTCTATATCCTTGGATGGCTACTATATCTATGGATGGCTGCTATATCCTTAAATGATGCCTTGCTTCATCAGCTGTCATAATCATGTCCCGCCGTGAATGATGACTTTTCCTCAATGATCATGGTCCACCGTGATGACAACGCTGCCCCTCTTGCGTCCTTCATCCACGTACCGGTGCGCCTCGGCCATTTGCTCCAATGCATACCTTCTGTCGATAACCGGCTTGATCTTTCCCGTTCCCAGCAGCTCCGCTAGCAATCTCAGATCCTCCATCAGCACCTTGGCTACCCCTTGCCCTTCAACGGTTACATAGCTCCCGCCCGGGGTGAGCAAATGCTTGCATCTGGATTTTGGCAGTTTACCGACCGCGTCCAGAATAATGTCGTATCGATCTCCGGTCGTCGTGATGTCCTCTTTGGTATAATCAAGGACCCGATCGGCTCCGAGCGACCTCACCAGTCCCACATTCACGGCACTGCAAACGCCGGTTACCTCTGCTCCATAATGTTGCTTAGCAAGCTGTACGGCTAACGTCCCAACCGCACCGGACGCTCCATAAATCAGAACCTTGTGTCCCTGCCGGATATTCCCTTTTCTAAGAAAATGCAGGGCCGTCGTTCCTCCGAAAGATACGGCGGCGGCATCGTCATAAGTCACATGATTGGGCTTTAACAGCAATAACGCATCTTCACGCATGCAGATATATTGGGCATACGTACCGAATCGCATTCCCCTGAATGCCAAGACCTGATCGCCTGCCTTGAATTGCGTAACATCCCTGCCAATCGCTTCGACTTCCCCCGCCAGCTCTACCCCGAGTATCGGTTGTCTTGGCTTTCTAAGACCCAGCACCAGCCGCATGGGAATCCTGTACAAAAGAGGACTGCGAAATCCCCGCACGCGGCAATCCCCCGAATTGACGGTGGTTGCATAAATTTTTATCCGAATTTCGCGATCCTTTGGGATCGGCTTCTCTACCTCTTGCAGCTGTAAAACATCCGGTGCTCCATAAGCGGTGCATACCATTGCTTTCATGGGTTTCCTCCAAACTGGCATTTGCAATCAGTATATCTGCCGTTAGGTACCGCAACATAGATACTTAAGTATGGTTTTCTTATGGACAGCAGTATGGCTCTCTCATGGATAGCGGTATTGGAAGGGAGATCGCTGTGGATGAATATTTATACTACGTTTGTCACCTTATAGTAAACCCAGCTCTCGTGCTCGCGCTACAGCTTCGGTACGGCGCGTGGCCTGGAGTTTATCGAAAATCATCCGGTTATGCCCTTTCACGGTGCTGAGCGTAACAAAAAGCCTCTCGCTAATCTGACGATTCGATAGCCCCTCAGCAATGAGACGCAGAACCTCCATCTCCCGCCGGCTTAGCGGCTCAATCAGAGAATCCGCAGGCCGAACAAACCCAGGAACGAATACGGATGTGACTCCACGTTCCAGTCCTTCAGCCTCAAATGCATGCAGCAGTCGCTCCAGATAGTCATGGATGGGCCATAACAGCTTCTGCTCCGGCTTGTCTACAGCTCCTCTTAAGGACAGCTGCTTGGGTTTGTTTACGGCTTCACTTAACAGCTTCTGCTTCGATTTGTTTACAGCTTCACTTAATGGCCAATGCTTCGGCTTTTCTATCTTCTGCCTCGTTTTGCTCAAAGCTGCTGCGCTTATCATTTCCCACATCGGCTCCCCTTCATCGATAAACATCCGGATGAATCCGCCCGGCTCGCCCATCTCCAGCACATCCGCAATAACCTGTGCCGCTCTCCGTTTCTCCCCATGGGCGTGAAGGGCCAAAGCCTGCAGCACCATCACCTTAAGCTGTTCGTCCACCCATTCCTTAACTTCCATATCCGTCCGCAGTTGTTCGAGGATCACCAGCGCTGTTGCCGTATCCCCCTGTGCCAGCAGCACTCTGGCTAGGCTTAGCTTGAGCTCAAACCTCTGGGCAAGCTGCAACGCTGAACTGACATCCCCTTGCTGCAGCAGGGCAAGCACCTGTGCCTCGGCAATATGGGGCAGCTGATGCGTGAAATGATGCTGACGGGCGAAGTGATCCGCCTTGGCTAACATGGCAGCCGCTTCGCTCACCGCTCCCCGTGTAAGCTTCAGCCTTGCGAGAAACACCTCGCAGGCCACGCCCCTGTCGATATGCTCGAACTGCCCGGCCAAGCGGAGGGCCTGCTGCCCATGCTGTTCCGCGGCATCCAGATCATTCCACTCGCTGCGTATTCGGGCCAGTCCCAGATACGCTTCGCATGCTGCCGGCAGCGGAGGATCACCCGCCAAATCCAGAACGCGGCGATACGTCTCGGCCGCTGCATATAATTGATTCTCCGCTTCCTGAATCATTCCGAGTCCGAGCGTCGCCATCATGTTAATCATGATGTGCCCAATCTTCTGACTGATGGTCACGGCTTCCTGATACGCCTTGCCAGCCGCGGCCCGATCCCCCTGCAGCTGGTAGGCGTATCCCAGCGTCCATATCGTGGCAGTACGGACGGGCAGATTATGCGGACTCAAGAATTCCAAGGCCCGGCGCGATTCCGCCATGATGGTTTCCGTCTGATGTTTACTGACAGCAATCGTGGCACGAATGGAGGCGATATGCCCTGTAAGATCCCGGGTATAATCGTCCTCCGCAGTTTGCAGATAGGTTTCGGCGGCTTGAAGTTTAGGTTCGATACCGGTCATTTGACCGACCATTAACATGGCGGAAGCATGCATGACATGTAGCGCGGGCCTTGCATCCATCTCCTCCTTAGGCAAGGAATCCAGCCAATGGAGCACAGGTCCAATGGCTCCACGGAAGATCAAAGGTATCCCCTCCCCTTCAATGAGGCGTGCGGCGCGATCCACATCCTGAGCGGCAATCGCATGCTGGAAAGCTTCCAGTAGAAGAGATTGATGTTCATGCCATTCGCTGGCACGACGATGCAATTCGGACACATCCCTCTCTCCGCCAACCGCAGAAGAACCCGTTCGGGTTAGACGCTGCCGAAGCGCATCCGAGAACAAATGGTGATATCGGTACCAGTGCCTCTCCTTGTCCAGCGGAACGATGAACAGGTTGACGCGCTCCAGGTACTCCAGGGTTTCTTGCCCGGAGATGGCGTTCAACGGAGAATCACGAGCTTCGCTCCGCAGAACGTATTCACACAATGGACCACACAACCGCTCAAGAATGGAGGTGTTTAGCAAAAAATCCTGAATACCCTCGGGCAGCTGCTGCAGCACTTCTTCAACCAGATAGTCCAGTACGTCACGGTGCTTGCCGCCGAAGGATCGGATAAAGGTGGCAGCGTCGTGATGGCCCTGCAAGGACAGCGCCGCTAATTGCAGGCCGGCAATCCAGCCCTCCGTGCGCGACTCGAGGAGCGCTGCATCCTCTGCTGACAAATCCAGTCCCATGGAGCGGCGCAGAAATTCAGAGGTTTCATCGGATGTGAAGCGCAAGTCTGATGTCCGCACTTCCGTCAACTGGTCCCGGACACGCAGCCGGGCCAAGGGCAGAGCGAGATCCTGGCGGCTGGCGATAACCACATGCATCTGCGGCGGCATGTGCTCGATGAGAAAATCAAGAGCGCTGTCTATCGGTTTGGAATCCAACACGTGGTAATCGTCAAGAACCAGAATGAACCGATTCGGCAGGGCCGCTATGTGGTTAAGGATGGCCGTGACGATGCCTTCGAGCGGCAGAGAAAGAGGGGACAGCGCTTGGAGTTTGCTCATGACGCCCTCTCCGATTTCAACTCCGACGGTTTGCAGGGCGGCCACAAGATAAGCCAGGAATCTTGCTGGCTCACGATCGCCCTCCTCCAAAGACAGCCAGGCGACGGGCAGCAGGGAGTCTTTGATCCATTGGCTGAGCAGCGTAGTTTTACCGCAGCCTGCAGAGGCGGAAATCATAGTGAGCCTGCGCTGCAGACGCAGCCCCTCGTTCAAACGCTCGATCAGGCGGGGGCGAAGAACAGCCCTCGATCGGGGAGAAGGTATATACAGTTTTGTAGACAAAATAGGCGTGGACATCATAACCCCCGTTATGCCGTCATTGCAGCATTTTTCAACATATATATTATGATAAAGTGTTCGACAGCCTCCCGGTTTTCCCTCTTGTGCGCAATATTCGCTCGCTGAAGTCAATCGCAGAAGCATGTTCTGCAGGGTTAGGCATACGATGTATCCGAAATGCTGGAAGCCCTGTAATTGAACCCATCATTCATATAAAAGGAGGTTTCAGATGAAAATTCACCATTCGATTCCCTGGCGTGACAATCTGTATCTGTTCAACTATCGAAGCGTACATACCGAGCCGGTGGAATATTTTCATTATCATGAAGGGTTGGAGATTCTGTACATTCACGAAGGCGCCGGAAGATATATCGTCGATAATCAAACGTACTCGCTGAAGCCCGGCACCTTGGTGTTGATTAAACCTTTTCAAATTCACCACATTAAAGTCATCGTACCGCCGAATTACATTCGCAGCCTGCTGAAAATCAAAGCCTCCGTCATCGAGCGTTTCCTCACCGCACTACCACAGCTGACAACCGCTGTTTCGCAATTGCTGGAGCATCCGTGGTCCAATCAGGTATTTCATCTGTCGTCCAAGGATGCCTTATATTTGGAAAATCAGTTTCTGCAATTGCATGAAATGCTGGCCAGCGTTCCGCCCAAGGTTCAGAAGGAAGTAGTTGCCTTGTTTTTATTTCATTTCTTCACCTACTTCAATAGCCATATTTACCCGCCGGATCGTAGCGGGGGCTTCAAGTATCCTGCTCCCGCTGCTTCGATCGAGCCTGTCGGCGCCATGGTAAGGTGGATCGGCAAGCACTATCATCTATCCTTCACGATTAACGAAATGGCTGCGGAGCTTCATTTCTCTCCCAGTTATTTGTCCAAGCTGTTCAAAGAGCAGATGGGCATGACCATCATCGAATATACGAACAACAAGCGCTTGGAGGAAGCCAGAACGCTTCTTGGCTTGCCGTCTCTAACAATCGAAGACGTCAGTAAACAGACCGGATTCAACTACCCCTCGTATTTTATCGCCATGTTCAAAAAAAAGTACGGTTTGACGCCTCTTCAGTATCGAATGCAGACGAAATTATGATATTTTCAAGCAGCAATGTGGTATGGGGATTGGATTATAATTAGAGCGCTTAAACAATGATTCTGATCCTTGTTAAGTGAGGTGATGTGTTTCGCACAGAAAGATTTGTAAGGCAATTCATGCGACAGTACGGTGAATCGTGTCCAAAATAGCGAGGAGGTTTCATGATGATCAAGCCATCCATGAAGTTTGGCATCGTATCCTTATTTTGCTTCATGCTTGTATTTGCATTCTACCCTGGTCATATTGTAAAGGCGGCAACCAAAACGGTCCCGGCCGGTGACGTCGCGACGCTGCGGAGCTACCTAGCCAGCGCGAATCCCGGTGACATCATTGAAGTATCCGGGACCTACTCGGTGTCGGATGGAACCATTGCAACCTCCCGGAACGGATCGTCAGGCAATTACATTACGATTCGCGGCACGGGCAGCGGAGCCACCTTTCATTTCACCGCATCGGCAGGCAATGCGGCTTTCCATATCAAGAACAGCTATTATAAGCTGGAGAATGTGACGATCAACTCCAACTCCAAATCAAACAAAGGCCTGCTGATTGAGGCCTCTCACGGCTACGTTACCAATGTAACGGTCAAAAATACGACGGCAGAAGCGTTCAAGATTCGGAAAAACAGCCAGTACTGGCTTGTCTCGAACAGTACCGCCCATAGCGCGGGGCAAGGCGGAAAGTTCGGCGAGGGCTTCTATGTGGGGGATGCCGATCAGAACTGGACCACACTGCCGAATCCGGATCGAAGCGGATATATTACATTCCTGAATTGCAGCGCCATACAGACCAAAAACGACGGCTTTGATTTTAAAGAGGGCACGCATCATATCAAAGTGATCGGCAGCACGGTTGACTTTCAGAATACGGTGCCGGAGTCGACCGTGGGCAACAACGGAATATTCATGCGGGCCAATGACGTACAGATCATCAACACCACCATCAAAAACAATGCGGCCACGGGTCAGGCATTCAGAACAAGCAAAACCACGGCCTCGGACGGAGTGTCCTACGGAAGCAATCTGGAGCTTAAGAACGTAACCGCATCGAATATTTCGGGAGCGATGATTTACACGAACTATACTTCGAACAAATTGTATACCGACTATACCATGACCGGTGTTGCCGGAGGACTCTACGCTTCCGGCTCCAAAACAGCAACTTCTTCCAATCCGTCCTCCTTCGTGGAGATGACGTGGAGCGGCGAAGGCGGAGATACTTACGGCTTCTAGCCAAAAGATATGCAGGCCACCTTAAGGGTTTACTTCAGGTGGCCTGCTGCTTCATGTTTTTCAAAGCGAAATAGCATAATCCGCTCTCATCTCCAATGATCGGATTCACGAAGAAAATGGGCAGATCAACAGCGCTTCCCGGATCGTCTCTGCTACAATATCCGCTGCCGTTTGTCCTGCAGTCAGCCCTCTGGTGCCTTGCCCCGCCCACAATGACATATACTCCGGATTGTCTTGGCGATTAGCCGCGTTTCGGATGTCGCGGGTCACCGTATTCTGCGTAGGAAAAGGCAGCGGCTCTATGCCGCTCTCGTCCCATTGCCGGATGAATGCATTGCGGATTCCCCTTGCAGGCCGTCCCGAGAACGCTTTGGTGATCACCGTGCTCTCTTCCGTACTCTGAAGCAGCGCTTGCTTGTAAACCTCATGCGCTCCCGATTCGACTGCGGTCAGGAATCGCGTCCCCATCTGAACGCCTTGGGCTCCAAGAACAAGCGAAGCTGCGAGCCCGCGTCCATCCATCACGCCTCCGGCGGCAATAACGGGGATCTTGACGCGATCCACGATTTGCGGTACCAAGGCAAACGTTCCGATCTGGGCCCCCATCGGGTGCTCCGAAATATCAAACGTTCCACGGTGTCCGCCCGCTTCGCTACCTTGGGCAACGACGGCATCATACCCTGCCTGCTCAGCCAGCATGGCTTCGCGGACTGTGGTAGCCATCGCAACAACCCGAAGCCTAGCCGCTTTTGCTTGCTGCATATGAGGCTCATCCAGAATCCCGAATGCCGTACTGATGACAGGCACCTTCTCTTCGATCAGAACCGCGAATTGCTGCTCGAACCAATCCGGGGTTGCTACGTGGTCCTTGCCCGCATGGGGAATGCCAAGATCATCGCGCATCCGGTTTAACTCCTGTTGAACCTCTCCGATTCGCTCATGACGATCCCGGGCACCGGGCACAAAAAGGTTGACGGCAAAAGGCTGATCCGTCCGCTTGCGGATTTCCTGAATGCTGTCGCGAATGGCAGCCGGCTCCATATAAGCTGCACCCAACGTGCCAAGTCCGCCTGCGTTGGATACGGCGGCGACCAGTTCTACTGTTGTCGGTCCCCCGGCCATCCCTGCCTGCAAGAGCGGATAACGGATTTGGAACAGCTCGCACAGCTCGGTCTGCAGTTGAATGTTCATGATATCATCTACCTCCTTTAACACTACAGATATTATCCTATTAAATGAGAGAAACTTTCAAATAAAAGAAAAACGTCAATAGGCCAACCAAAAGATTCTGGATAACCTGGTAACATGAAAGCCGCTAAGCACATGAAACGTGTTTAGCGGCTTTTTATGGGTGTTTTCGTCCGGGGAGACCGTTCTCCCCGATGGTTACAACGTCTTCTAGGACATTTTCACCAAGCTGTAGTTTTTCTTGCCTTTGCGAATGATGATGAACCGGCCGCCAATCGCTTGGTCGGCTGTCACCTCGTGACCGACGTCGCTGATACGCTCGCCGTTCATCGAGATGGCGCCTTTGGTAATATCCTCACGAGCTTGCCGCTTGGAAGGCTCGATGCCCAGATCCACGAGCCAGTCCACGATATTCTTCGTTTCCGGCGTAGCTTCAAATGTCGGCATCTCCTTAAATCCCTGCTCGATCTCATCGGCCGTAAGGGATTTAATATCGCCGCTGAACAAAGCCGCCGTAATGCGCTTGGCCTGCTCCAGCATCTCTTCGCCGTGCACAAATCTCGTCATTTCTTCAGCCAGCATTTTTTGCGCTTCGCGTTTATGCGGCTCGCTCTGCACCTTTTCGGCCAATTCGTCAATTTGCTCTTTGGTCAAGAAGGTGAAGTACTTCAGGTATTTCACAACGTCGCGGTCGTCGGTGTTCGCCCAGAACTGGTAGAACTCGAACGGTGTTGTTTTGTTCGGGTCGAGCCAGATCGCGCCGCCGGCCGTTTTGCCGAACTTCGTGCCGTCGGCCTTCAGCATGAGCGGTATGGTCAGGCCGAATGCTTTTGCTTCGGGCCCTTCTTTCTTCCGGATCAGATCCAGGCCGCTTGTAATGTTGCCCCATTGGTCCGATCCGCCGATTTGCAGCTGCACGTCCTCATGCTGGTACAGATGCAGGTAGTCGACCGACTGCAGGATTTGGTATGAGAATTCCGTAAACGAAATCCCGCTGTCAAGCCGGCTCGCAACCACGTCCTTCGCCAGCATCGAGTTAATGCTGAAGTTCTTGCCGTAATCGCGCAGGAATTCGATAATGTTGATTTTATGCGTCCAGTCGTAGTTGTTAACCATGCGGATTTGATTGTCACCCTCGGTTACGAAGAGCTTTTTCATTTGTCCGGTCAGCGCGTCAACGTTAGCCTGAACCTGCTCCAGCGTCTGCAGGGAACGCTCGGTTTGACGTCCGCTTGGATCCCCGATGGTGCCTGTCGCGCCCCCGATCAGAATGACCGGACGATGGCCGGCAAGCTGGAAGCGTTTGAGCATGATGAAGGGAATCAGGTGACCGATATGCATGCTGTCGCCCGTTGGGTCCACGCCGCAGTACAGCGAGATGGATTTTTCATCCGTAAGCTCCCGGAGGCCTTCGGCATCCGTCTGTTGGTTGATCGCATCGCGCCATTCCAGTTCGTCGATAATATTCACAGTGTTAACACTCCTTTTAGTTCAGTAATTTCCTTATAACGAAACGTCCAACTCGTTGAAAAACAAAAAATCGCCCCTTGTCTGTATAGACATAGGGACGATTGTTAACCGTGTTACCACCCTGATTGCACGAATGATCTGCACGCTGCCGCGCGTCATTCATGCCGCTCATTAGACGAGATATCGTTCGTCGTTTCCGCTCGGCATTACCCGAGATACTCCAGAGTGTAATTCGCCGCCTTGGTGTGTACCGGGTTCCATCATCCCCCGGCTTTCTAGAACAGGGACCAAGCTGCTACTGGGCTCTTTCAACGTATGTCGCTTATAAGATTACAGACAGTATAGTGAATTCATAAATCAATGTCAACCTGCGTTTCGGACGGAAGTCCTGCTTTCCCCGACAGGATGGGTAACGCCGTTAGGCGAGCCCCCTTGGTATCAAGTGCGGCGCATGTACGCACGAACCGTAATGGGAGCAAAGATCGCCACGATAACCGCGGCGCCAACCAAGGATATCGTGAGATCCCAGCCCACGGTGCCAGCGTTGGTGAGATCCCGAACGGCTGTCACAAGATGCGAGATCGGATTCATATTGACGAACCACTGCAGCCAGCCCGGCATCGTATCCACCGGCACGAACGCGTTGGAGAGAAACGTGAGCGGAAACAGCACGATCATCGATATCCCCTGCACGCCGGAGGCAGATCTTGCAATCACGCCGCAGAAAGCAAAAATCCAGCTAATGGCCCATGAGCACAAAATGACGACCAACCCCGCAAGAGCAACATAACCCAAGCCGCCCTCGGGCCGATACCCCATAATATATCCCATCGTAAAGGTAAGCACTGTCGCAATGGTATACCGAATCGTGTCTGCCAGCAGGGCACCCGCCAGCGGTGCGATGCGTGCAATCGGCAGCGATTTGAATCGGTCGAATACGCCTTTATCCATATCCTCGCGCAGCTGAACGCCTGTGACGACGGAGGTCGTAATCACGGTCTGGACGAGGATGCCGGGAATGATGACGGGCAAATAACTCGCCACGTCACCCGAGATGGCGCCCCCAAAAATATAGGTGAACATCAGCGTAAAAATAATGGGCTGAAACGTGACGTCAAACAACTGCTCGGGCGTGCGCCGGAGCTTCAGCAGCCCGCGGTAAGCCATCGTCAACGAATTTCGGACCGTCTGACCCAAACTCGTGCGGTTCTTAAGCTGACGTTCCGTCCCAGGCTGAATCATGGAGCTGCTCATACCCGTGCCACCTCCCGATCATTGGATTCATAAGACTCTTGGGCAGCGTCTTCCTTCACGCCGTGGCCGGTGATCGTTAGGAACACCTCATCCAGGGTCGGCTTCTGCACGCTCATCTCGGACAAGCCGATTCCTGCTGTTCGCAGCTCGATCAGCAGGTCTGTAACAAGACCCGCATTAGCCATCGGCGCCGTTATCTTTCCGGCTTCCGGCGATACATTGGCATGGACGCCTAACACTTGTTCCACGGTATGGCAGGCGCGATCCATGTCAACCGAATCCTCGACAGTCAAATGCAGCGAGGAAGTGCCCACCGACATCTTCAGTTCATCGGCCGTCCCCTCGGCCACAACCCGGCCGTAATCGATAACGGCGATGCGGTCTGCCAGCTGGTCGGCCTCCTCGAGATACTGCGTGGTCAGCAATACCGTTGAACCGGTATTCACCAATCGGCGGATCGTATCCCACATCTGGGAACGCGTCCTTGGATCCAGCCCCGTCGTCGGTTCATCCAGGAAGATAAGCGGCGGCTGGGCAATCAGGCTTGCCGCCAGATCCAGCCTTCTCCGCATGCCGCCCGAGAAATTTTTTAGCGGCCGCTTCGCGGCTTCCGACAAACCGAATTCCTCGAGCAGCTCTTCCGCCTTGCGCCTTGCCTCCTTACGCCCCAAACCAAGCAAACGTGAGAATATAATCAGATTCTCCGTAGCGCTGAGCGATTCGTCCACCGACGCGTATTGGCCGGTTACCCCGATCAACTGACGGACAATCTGCGATTCCGCCTGCACATCATGTCCGAAGATTCGGGCCGAACCCGCATCCGGTCTTAGCAAGGTCGCCAGCATTCGGATGGTGGTCGTCTTGCCTGCCCCATTCGGGCCAAGTACACCGTAGATCGTTCCGGTACGTACGTTCAGATCCACCCCATCCACGGCGCGGTTATCTCCGAATGTTTTGATCAGTCCGTAAGCCTCAACGGCCAAGTCGCCAGGTTTTGGTTCTATTTTCTTTTTGTATGCATGCTCCATTATGATTTCCTCCTCTTCGCTAATGGATGATGATTGAATCGTAGCACCCCTATTTAAACGGAATGTAAACCGGGAAAAGAATGGGCTCTTTTTATGAAAATGATCCCCATTCGATAAGGATTCGCGTGTTACTCCGAATACTTCTGACGGCAAACAAAAAAAAGCGACAGCACAGAAACACCTTCTGCACTGCCACTTTATCCTTTATCTAAACGGGAAACCTCTCCGCCAACAAGCTGCCGTTGGAATTTCGTCAACAGCTAAGCCTTCAGCCACTTATACAAGCGTGATTAAAGGTCTTCCCCATCCTGATCCATCGTATATTTCAACTGCATGATGATATTCTGTTCGTGATCTCCAAACTGGCGACCGAACAGATTCAGCCCTCCTTGATTGACGGCATCGGGCTTAATGCCGATACGCAACCGCAATTTGGGACTCTCGGAAAGATTTAGCTCAGCCAATGTAACACCCGACACTTTCTCCATATCCAGCGTCGTCTTCTCATGATCGACCCGCCAAGTCTTGAGAAACCCGTACTGCGTTGCCCAATCATACCACCAATTCGGGTTCAGCTTGCCGCGCCGATCCCCGAAATCGCCGGGGCTTGTCCACATGCCGATTTCCACGCCATTGACCCACACGGAAATATTCGAAGGCCAGTTATGATCATAATTGGGCGCCTCGGAACACATCTCCATGGACAATTCAAGCGATTCGATGCGAGCTCCGGCCGGAATATCCATCGGCATCAAATATTCCAGATATCCCTTGCGCAGCCAGATGATCTGGGCATTAACATGCTTGGGATGGTAAAAGCTCGCCGGCTCGTCTTCCTTTATGATATACCCGTCGGCATTCGCCATTCCGCATGTCGGCGATACTTCGCAATCGCTGTAATGGCCAATCGGCATCTCTACTTCATAGACATGCGTTACTCCTTTGGGTACCGAGTTTCTCAAATTCAACGCAATATGAATATCATCATAATTCCGGCTGCAGACCTTCATGGCCCCACGTGACGCCGGAAGCAATTCCGTATTAATTAACTCAGCCGCTTCCAACACTTTGATATTGCTCGCTACCGTCGAAACGGGGAGTTTGAGCTTCTCGGCAATTTCAATGATATTCAAGTTCTTGGAATTCAAGAGCCTTAGAATATCAACCCGAGAACGTGTTGACAAGGCATGGGCTACCGTGACCAATCTTTCCGGGTCGTTAAAACCAAGTTCCAGCACAAATCTGCTCTCCTTTAAACATATTCATTACAATAATTTTACTTCTTAATGAAATGAAAAACAATCACACTGGAAAGGCTTACACCAGCCATTTTCCTGCCTCTTGCCATAAGGCATCATCTAGCCGGACATAGCAAACCATGACTTTCATAGCCAGAAATGGCCTCCGGGAGAACCGGAAGCCATCCATGATCAAGCTAACAACTCTTTATTTATCGGCCCACTTGCCATCGGTGTGTCCTAATTCGCAGGCTTGATGTCAAAAAAGTCGATTTCTCCGTATCCCTCGCCTTTTGAAAAACGTATCGTGTTCACGCCGGCCTTCAACTGAATCCGCGCCGTGGACAGTCCCCAGTTCTCCCATCCTTTATTCGTGATATGGAACTTGCTTGCCGTACCGGCATTTACGCTGAGCATGAGATGGGACCAATTCCCCCCGGCTGTTCCGTTCGCCGTGCGGGCGAGCAGAATGTATTCGCCTGCCGACGCGGCATGAACCGTGAATTCCACATAACTCTCCGGCGTATCAATATGCCCGGCCTTCATGCCTCCCGAGCCGTTAGGGCTCTGAGATGCATAGGCGATACCGCCGAATGTCCCTTCCTCACCTTCGTAACGGATATGCGCTGCATCGCCGGAAGGCAAGGTTATCGGGGAATTCGGATTCACCGGGACGCCGAGATTTGGCGTGTTGTCGGCATGCCACGTGAATTTCTGCATTCGAACCTCGCGGTTCCACCCGGCATTATTATATTTGGCGACATGATAGAGTATCCAGTCCTCCGAACCGTCGGGCGACTTGGTGAACGAATGATGACCCGGTCCGTACAAACCGTTACCGGACTTGAATATAGGCTGGCTGCGTTTGCTCCATGATGCCGGATTCAGCAGATCGCTGGTTGCGCTGGCCGTGATGAGGCCCAGGCAATAGTCGTTCGTCCAGCTCCCGCTTGCCGAGTATACCAGATTGATGAGACCGTTTCGCACAATCACCTGAGGCCCTTCGTTTACGTGCGGGGAATGGTTCGTTTCCCAGCTGTGGGTTGGCCTTGCGATTTCAACGCGATTCGAATCGATCGTCCAGGGATTGCTCATGCGGGCGATATACAAATTCTGCCGGACATTGGTGTCGCCTTCCCAGCCGGACCATATAAAATACAGCTGACCGCCTGTTTGCAGCACCGTGCCGTCAATGGCCCATTTGTTCGTCGGGTCCGTAATCTGACCTTTGTACTGCCAGGTTCCCTGCGTCGGGTCCGCCGACGTGTTCTCCATGACATACATGCGGTGGTTGACGTTATCCCCGTCATCCTTGGCATAGTAGATATACCAGGCGCCATTGATGTAATGCAATTCCGGAGCCCAGATGCTGCAGCAGCCCGTTTCCACGACCCTCGTCGGAGCTGCATCAATGGTCGTAAGCTGTGCGGACTTCCATATGGTCACATTTCCGCCGGTCGTTTTTGTGAAGTAGTAAAAGCCGTCGGTGTGTTTATATACCCATGGATCCGCGCCCTCCTGCATGACCACGTTGTAGAAGTTATTTTGAAGCGTAGCCGCATGTGTCGCCTGGCCCATAGGAAGAATAAGGAATGCGCATATCGTGAGCAATAATTTATTCCGGTAATTCACCTTCATCCTTCGTCACGTTCCTTTCGGATAATATGCAATCATACACCATGCAGAAATGAAACACCGCCTACTTCGATAACGGTCATGATAACGGCTCAATCTTCAATCGCGGCCTTACGGGAATTGATGCGGCGAATCACGGCGGGATCGAATTTCGGACGTCTGTCATAGGTATACAATCCGTTCACTTCCTGCTCCACGTCGTACAGCTGGGTATAACAAAAACCGAACATCATGTGATGATCCAGCAGCACATTCGTTAAGCCCGCATAACGCGTTAGAAATGCTTCTTCGGAGGTCGGCCTGTCGCCGTAACCCCAGGACTTCTCGTCTTTTTGGTCCGGATTCCACCATATGCCGCCATATTCGCTGATGAAGTAAGGCTGGCCTTCATACTGCTGCCGATTCGGGAAGCTATTGTACACCTCTCCACCGTTCTTCATCGGCTCATATCGCTGCTTGAACGTCTCCGGGTTCTGGTCGTAATCATGGATATCGAAAATATCCGTCACGACATGGAAGTTGCCGCTCGTATCAATCACAGGACGCGTCGGGTCCATTTTCTTGGTGACCTCGTATACAATGCGCAGTACGTCGTTATTTTGCTTGGCGCCGTCCCGGTCCCACGTCTCGTTGAAGGGACACCAGCCGATGAGGGCCGGATGATTGAAATCGCGCGCCATCCCTTCCAGCCATTCCGGCAGGAAATGGGACAATCCCTCGGCCGTGGTAATGTCAAGCCCCCAATTCGCATGCTCTCCCCATACCAGATACCCTAACCGGTCAGCCCAATACAGAAAGCGCGGTTCGAACATCTTCTCGTGAAGCCTTGCGCCGTTAAAGCCGAGTCCCATCGAAATTTCGATATCTTTGCGGAGATCCTCATCGCTTGGCGCGGTGTAGACCCCATCCGGATAGAAGCCTTGATCCAGCACAAGTCGTTGAAATACGGATTTGCCGTTGATGCGGAAGGCCATTCCGTCCAGCATGACGGTTCGGAGCCCAAAATAGGATTGGACGGTGTCGCACACCTGATCCTGTCCTTGCAGGGATAATTCCAGATCGTATAGCCTGGCCTGACCCACCTCCCACAAGTGAACCTCCGATAATGGAATGGTAAGTTTGACGTACGGCCCGGATACGACGGCACTCGCATTCCCTACCGCTTTCCCTTCATACAGGGCGGATGCGGTCAGTTTATGACCTGCTGCGTTCCCGTTGATCTTAATCTCGAGGTGGGCAGAGCCATTATCCGGGTCACCCACCAGCTTCATGTCGGACATATAGACCTGCGGCACTTGCTCCAGCCATACCGTCTGCCAAATCCCCGTCGTACGGGTATAATCGCAGCCATGCGAGTGGAAGCGTCCGCTTTGTTTCCCGCGCGGCTGGCGTCCGGAACGGACGTCATCCTCCGCACAGACGGTAATTACGTTCTTGCCCGGTATCACATGCGAGGTGATATCCAAGCTAAAGGGCGTATATCCCCCGCGATGCGATCCTACGGATACACCGTTAACCCATACTTCCGCCTCGTAATCCACAGCCCCGAAGTGAAACAGGATACTGCCTTCCCATGCTTCAGGCACGGTAAAATCCCGCTTATACCATACGGCTGCCATGAAATCCTTATATTCAACACCGGACAGCTTGCTTTCGGGGCAGAAAGGAACGGTGATCGTTCCGGACAGATCATGTCCCGGCTCATGGAATCCGCGCTCCTTCCCGCTTTTCCCATGATCGATTTCGAATTGCCAAGAACCGTTCAGATTGATCCAGTCGGGTCTTACCCATTGCGGACGGGGGTACTCCGGACGCGGCAGTGTTAATTCAGTCATGTTTAACTCCTTCTTATATGTTTAATTTGTCGGCATTTATCTTTCTGCCGACTGTCACCTGCGGCTTTTAGCCTTGGCTTTCCTTCACATACAGCCTGCTGGTCTCTTCCCAGATTTCATTCGGTTCAAGGCTGAAACATCCGATCTCTTCAGCTTCCAAGTCCATATTGGGTGCATTGACCAGATTGATCTGCGGCTCAGGGCAAAAGAAACCCTCGGTCGCTTCGTTGTTCCAGATCATCCATTGCTTATAGGAGGTGCCTACGTCATAGACCAGCCTCAGTTTCTTCGCCCCATCGGTAAGCTCCATCCGGTTTCTTCCGTTTTGGGGCTCGGCGGTATAATGATTGTCCATCCTTTCAAAGAAAGGATAAACACCTGCTCCTTGCATGGCCTGCTCGTTCGCCGACAGCTCCTGGTGGGAGCCGGTGGGCAGCATTCGACCATCCAGCTCCCATCGCTTCCCGACGGTCAGCTTTAAACGGTAATCCCGGGCGTCGCCTCCCTCGGTAAATGGCGCATTAACGGACGTATGAAACGCCAGCAGACACGGCATGGCTTCTTGGCCTGTATTGGTGATCGTTACCCGCTGGGATAACCCCTGCCGGCTTAAGCCGTACCGAAGCTGAATATGGAAACGGAACGGGAAGTTCCGGAATACCGGATGCCGTTCATCCACGCGGACAGACACGGTCACATAAGCCTCCTGCCCGGAATGCCCGTATTCATCGACCTCCCATGGAATATTGTACAGAAATCCATGCAGATGATGACCGGTTGCCTCTTCATTCACCGGCAGCTGATGGACTTTGCCGTTCCAACGGAACCGGCCATCTTGATACCGGTTCGGGGGAAACAACACCGGAATGCCATGAATCATCGGCCTTGCTTTGAACGCCGGCATTTCGTCAAGTGTCGGTTCATGCAGAAACCGGCAGCCCTTATCGAGATCCCGGAACGATATCAAATTCCCGCCGATATCCGGAAGCATGATAGCCTCATAACTCCCGGCTCTTAAATAAACTGCTTTCTCGTTATGGTATACTCCTTCATAAGCATTCGTCCCGTCCATTTCTCCACCTCCTATTGTCCCGTCATGATGCTGCGTATGGTTTCAAGCGGCGCTTTGGGCTTGCGGTCATACGTCAGCAAGCCGTTGATCTCCTGCTCGACATCCGTCAACTGCGTGTAGCAGTATCCCTGGATCACCGGGGAAGAGAACATGGGATCCACTACGGCCTTAAGCCGGATCAGGAAGTCCTCCTCGTTCTCGGCTCCGGAATATCCCCAGCCTTCCCAATCGCTCTTCTTGAAGGCAATGCCGCCAAACTCCGACACCAGAATGGGTTGGCCTTCATAGGAAGCACCGCCAACGAATATCCTCCGGTTGGCCGGCATGGCTTCCACCGCCGACGCGGCTGATGCATACCGTTCTTCCAGCACTTCCTGGCGGCTCTCATAGTCGTGAATGGTGACCAAGTCCGTGGTCATATGCTCCCATCCATCGTTATAAACAACCGGCCTGCTATCGTCCAAAGACTTCGTTAAATGATACATCGCAAGCCCATGCTGCTGCTGACGCTTATCCAGCTGAACATTCGGAACTCCCCAGCTCTCATTGAGCGGAACCCAGGTTATGATGCAAGGATGGTTATAGTCCCGCTCGATGATCTCCTGCCATTCCGCTGTGAAGCGGCGAACATACGACTCGGAATATTCATATGCGTTGGCCGCCTCGCTCCATAACAGCAGGCCGAGCTTGTCGCACCAGTACAGGAACCTGGGGTCCTCCGTCTTCTGGTGCTTTCTCACGCCGTTGAATCCCATTTCCTTCGCCAGCTCCACATCGCGCTTCAAAGCCTCGTCCGACGGCGCCGTCAAAATTCCCTCAGGGAAATATCCCTGATCCAGCACCAGCCTTTGGAAATACGGTCGATTATTCAGGCATAGCTTGCCGTTCTCGATCGATACCTTCCGCATCCCGAAATAGCTGGATACTTGATCGACGACGTTCTCATCTTGTACAAGACGGAAGTCAATATCATACAAGTTCGGATGCTCAGGGCTCCACAGGCGTCCCAGACCATGATCCGTAAAATCACTCAAACCGATGGTCCGCAGCTGCTCCGCGTTTCGGATTGCATATTGATCTTCGGCAACCCGTTCACCCTTATACGATACGGTGATCTGCAGCTTGAGATTCTCCATCGACTTGTAACCCTCAAGGAAGGTCCGGATGCGAATTTCGTTCCGGTCAATGTCGGGTGTCATCCTTATTTTGCTCAGATGTACCGGGGATACCGGCTCCAGCCACACGCTCTGCCAAATGCCGGTCGTACGGGTATAGAAAATGCTTGCCGGATGCTCAAGCCAGTACTGTTTGCCTCGCGGCAGGGTGACGTCCTGGCTGAAATCCTCCGCCCGCAGCACGATCGTGTTGCTTCCTTCCCCGAGCGCGGCCGTAATGTCCCCCTGGAACGGCGTATGCCCGCCTTCATGAATGGCCACCAAATGCCCGTTTACCCACACTTTGGCCAAATAATCCACGGCGCCGAAATGAAGCACAATCCGCTTCCCGTTCCAGTCCTGCGGCACGTCGAACGTTCTGCGGTACCATACCACGTCATGAAAGGAAGGGTCGCCGATGCCGCTCAGCTTGCTTTGGAACGTAAAGGGCACGTTGATTTTCCGCGTGAAGGAAGCCTTCGCTTCCACCCGATGCCACCCTGTATCCTCGCCGATGGCTTCATCATCAAAACTGAAATCCCATTCGCCATTGAGGGTTAACCACTCTTTGCGCTGAAACTGGGGTCTCGGATATTCATTGCGAATCGTTTGTGTCTTGCTAACTTCTGTCGTCAAGATGCAACTCACTCCTAATGATTCAGTCTCTCTATGTGCTCGTTTGAACGTCTAGCCTTTGATCGAACCCACATAAACGCCTTTCACGAAATACTTTTGCAGGAACGGATACACCATTAATATAGGCACCGTCGAAACCACGATCGCGCAATATTTAACCAGCTCCCGGAACGCGGTCGAGCTCTGGGCGCTGTTAATTACGACTCCGCCCGCGCTGCCGATCGTGGTGGCCGTCGAATCATTGGCAACCAGGATTTCCTTCATTAATAGCTGTAACGGGAACAATTCCCTGTCCTTCAGCAGAACCATCGCGTTAAACCAGGAGTTCCAATTCCCGACCAGATAATACAGGAAGATAACGGCCAGCGTGGCTTTCGACAGCGGCAGGATCACCGTGATCAGAATGTTGGCCTGGCTTGCGCCGTCAATCAATGCCGCTTCTTCCAGCTCTCTCGGAATCGATTGGAATCCGGTTCTTAAAATGATGATGTTCCAAGTGCTTAAAGCGGTCGGCAGAATCATCGCCCACAGATTGTTGTACAAGCCTATGTCCTTCATTAACAGGAACCAGGGAATCAGCCCTCCGCCAAAGAACATCGTGATCGTAATCAGAACCATGATAAAATTCTTGAAATACAAATCCCGTCTGGAGAGCACGTATGCCCCCAATATCGTCATGACCATATTGACCAAGGTGCCCAGTCCAACATAAATGATTGTATTCATGTACCCCTTCAGCAGGCTGTTGTCTTTGAACACCAGCTTGTAACCGTCGAGCGTGAATCCCAGCGGCTTTAACAAAACCCCTTTATGTGCCATCAAGGCGCTGGGATCGCTGACGGAGGCGAACAAAATATGCAGTATGGGATAAAAACATACCAACGTTAAGGCGGTTAACAGCGTATAGTTCGTGAAGTCGAATACGCGGTCTCCTATGCTTTTATGCTTCCTTCTTCGTTTCACTTTGAGTTGCTTGATATCCTCCATAACCTTCCCTCTCTCTTACCATAAGCTGGATTCAGATCTGCGTTTCACGATGGTATTTGTCATCCATAACAGCCCGAAGTTCACGATGGAGCTTATTAATCCGACGGCTGTGGAATAACTCAGGCTCGCTTCCCTCAAGCCCCTCCGGTAAACATAGGAAGCGATGACATCCGCCGTATCGTAGATCAAAGGATTATAGAGCAGAATAATTTTCTCATAGCCGGAAGCCATCAATCCGCCGATCGCAAAGATAAACAGGATGATGATGACCGGACTGATCTGGGGCAGCGTAATGTACCACATTTTTTTCACCCTGCCGACCCCGTCGATATCGGCCGCTTCATATAATGAAGGATCAATGGAGCTCATCGCAGCCAGGTAAATGATGCTGTCCCAGCCGATGCTCTGCCAGATTCCGGAGAAGGTATAAATCGGGCGGAACAAATTGGAGTACCCGAGAAGGGATGAGTAATCTTTTCCCGTTATGAACGAAAGCAGCTGCGTAACGACCCCTTCATTGGCCGTAAAGATGTGAATGATCCCGCATACAACAACCAGAGAAATAAAATGCGGCATATACGTAATGGTTTGAACGGTCCGCTTAAACTTGGAAGAACGAACCTCATTCAGCAGCAAAGCCAGGATGATCGGTGCCGTAAATCCAAACACGATGCCCCACACATTCAGCAGGAGCGTATTCTTGACGACTCTCCAAAAATAGGGTCCGGAGAAAAAATCGATGAAATGCTTGAAGCCCACCCAATCACTGTCCGCGAAGCCCAGCAAAGGCTTGAAATCCTTGAATGCGATCATGACGCCCCACATCGGTCCATAGCAGAAGATCAAGAACCACGCCACGACGGGAAGGGCCATCAGATAGACAAACCAATTCTTTCTGAGATCTTTTTGAATTAACCGTTTGGTATTCTTGGGCTCCGAGGGCGTCCGAACATGGCCTAGTTCCTTGTTTTTCTGTAATATCTCCATGAATCAACCACCTGTTCTTATTATGAAAACTATCGTTGGTTATACCGATCCAAGGCTGCCTGATGGAGACTTAAGAATTCGTCCAGCCCCATGCTCTGCGCTTCCTTCAAAAATTTATCGTAAGCATCGACCGGCAATTCGCCCATAATGATCTTGGCAAAGTATTCTCCGCGCAGCGTGGATAATTGGTTTCCAAGCTCGGCTTCGCGTGAGGCTTCCTCTTTCGTGAACGTGATCGGCGGCATCGCCATGCTGGTATCCATGTTTTCCGTCCAATCCTTTCGGATATCTCCGGAATAGCTTCCTTTCGCCGAGATCAACGGGTTGGCATTATGCTCATCGCGAATGTTCGGCCAACTGTGCCAGCGGTATTTCCAAAGTGTGACGTCTACCGGCTGACCGTCCGGGTCATTGTAGATGTAACTGTTTTCCGGATAATAAGGCATTCCTTGTTCATCCACTAAATGAACCGTGCCGTACTCGCCGAAGTTAATGAGCTCCCAGCCTTTTTTGCTGAAGTTGAAATCCAGCCATGCCATTGCAGCTTCGACATTTTTGCTCTGAGTCGTGATGGCTGCACCGGTTCCGGTTCTTTTGAAGTTTTTATAGGTGGTTGCGGATTTGTCCCCTTCATTCAGAACAGGATTCAGCGCCCCCACGAAATCAATATCGTTCTGCACCTTCCAATAGCTCCACATCGTATCCGGGGAGTCCATCATGACGGCCGTATCATCGGATATCGCGCTAGCCATCCGTTGATTAAAATCGGCGGTAGCCCAATCCCGATTCAGCAAGCCTTCCTTATTCCACTGCTGCATGGTCGCGAGATATTCCTTGGCTTTCGGTTGTGCAGGCCCCCATGCGACTTTGCCGTTCTCATCCAGGAAGGTCCAGTCCCAGACGCCATATGCGCCATTAATGATGCCGGTAAAAATTTGGCCGTACGTCGATCCGTAATTCAGCGGTGCTTTATATCCGACTTCCTTGGATTTCTTTAGAAATTCATACCATTCGTCTATCGTCGTCGGGACTGGAAGTCCCGTCTTATCCAGCGCTTCCTGCTTGATTAATGTGCCGAACCAGATCCATTCGGAATATGGAGCGATCCCGTAGAAGCCCAGCAGCCTGCCATCATCGGTCACGGTCGTTTTTCTTCTCGTTTCGTCCGAGTTGCGCCATGCCGAATAGTTCGGGGCATGCTTTTCCATCAGGTCGGTCAAATCAAGGTAAGCGCCGTCGTTTACCCCCGCTTCCAAGCCTCCCGGATAACGGCCCGGGTCAATGATGATATCCGGCAGCTCGCCAGAGGAGATCATCAAGGTGAAGGCATCCGCTTCCTGCCCGACGGGCGGCGTAATGAAGTTCACTTTAATGCCGGTGAGCTTCTCCACCTGCTTCTGAACCAAGTGATTATTCATATCCGGGATGTTGGAGTTGGCAGGCATCCATACATCCAGCACCACATCGCCTTTGACGGGATAAGCGGAATAATCGCTAGGAATGACTTCGTCAAATACATCACCGAGGTATGTATCATTGAGTGTGCCGTTGACTTCATCGATTTGTTCCTGTGTCGGTGCTTTATTGCCCCGTATGTCCCCGCTGATATCTTCGAATGTCACTTCATTCTTCTCTGCGCTTTCCTCTTGGGTTACGGTATTGTCTGGCTCGTCACTTGCCTTGCCGCTGCAAGCGGTTACCGTCGAAATGATCAATATGGATATGAATAACAGGGTGAAATAACGTTTCATCGTTCTGTTCATGCTTAACCTCCCATGATATGAATAATTACGAGCACCCTCCGCATTAGCGCCCCAGAGGATCTATATTCCGTAGTTTTTCAGAGGTGCCAGTTTAAAACTTGCTATCTATCATCCTTCATCTTCGCAGTGTCTAAGCACCCCCAGTCTGAAATGCAAATCTTCCTCATGGTCATTCCAATGGATCCCCTTTTTCACATGGTAATTGACGGCATTGCCAACCCCTACACACTCATTTAATACAATTATCCTGTATCTTTAACCGAAGTATAAGTTTATAACATCATTCTGTCAACGCTTTCATACACAAATTCCGTAACTTAATTTATTCATTTTTTAAAATCCGAACTTTTAATTTCGGATATTGGAAACAATCCATAGACTTATAACCCTTATGTAAAAAGGAATATCCGTTTTAAACCCACGATTTTCGTTATGGATATGTGTGTCTTACACGTTTTACTCTCATTCGTAATAAACCCCCATTCATTACAGATAATCTGTAATGAATGGGGGTTTATCGAATTCTATGAATATTCACTTACACCCTTGCAGCATTTACCGCCCCTTGCCACTATCATCTACTCTTGGATCTTGTTATGAATCCGCATACATTATTCACCGGACGGTTTGGCCAGAGCCTCAGACTCGCCGGCGGGTACGCCGAAATCCGGAGTTCCATCCGGCTTCCAGCCGAATTTCTGGATGCGGGTTGATCGCAAGACCGTATCTACTCCAGGCGCTGGAAGCGCATGGTAGACAATCCAGTCCTCCTTGCCATCCGGAGATTGCGTGAAGCTGTTATGGCCGGTAGCATACACCCCGTTTTCCACGCTTTTGCAAAATACAGGCTCCATGGACTTAGTCCAGGAAAGCGGGTCCATCGGATCCGCAGTTTCATCCATCGTGAGCATCCCCAGCGCATAATCCTCAGACCAGGTGGTGCTGGCCGAGTATACCAGGAAGATGCGGCCGTTTCGCTGAAGGACGACAGGTCCTTCGTTAATGGCCATTCCGCCTTGTTTTTCCCAGGATAGGGTCGGGGCAGTAAGTAATACATGATCTCCCGTCAATCTCCAAGGGTTTGTCATGCGCATGATGTATATAGCAGACCCATAATCCGGGAAGTGACCGTACCCGGCATACAGGAAATAAAGCTGATCCCCTATGGACATAACCGTACCATCCAGGCCGGGGACGGGAGTCGGCAGCGCACCTTTCCATTCCCACTCGCCTTCCATCGGATCAGGCTCCCCGTTCTCCAGCACGCATATTTGCCGCGACTCGTCGCCTCCCCCATCATTTGCCGTGAAATAAATGTACCATTTGTTGTCCACATAATGAATTTCCGGCGCCCACAGGTTATGACTATGACGTCCGCCGGCTTCCGGAGTCCAGATCGTTTTCTTGCGGCCCTCCGCAAGGCCTGTTAAGGTAGCAGATTGCGTCAGCTCCAGATATCCGCGTCTCGTCGACATAAAGTAATAATATCCGTCCGTATGCTTCCATACCCAAGGATCGGCTGCTTGCTCTACAATCGGATTGTTGAATGTTGGTCCATGCACCATCTTCTTATCCCCCTTATCCCTTGAATTTCCTGGTTTTTGATCAACACTACGCCATTCAACCCTTGACTCCCTTTAGCTCCCCACACCTCCCGCGAAAAGTTAAACCCAATCTTACTGATGTCTTCCAGCCTTGTCTATACGCAATTTAACGAATATTCATCGCGTTAGATTATATGACATGTCTAGTTGTAGTGAAGTATTGATGGCCTAGCATCTATTACCATCTGGAGAAAATTGACGGCGTTTCGATGCGTTTATTGGAAATTCGCTAGGTGCTGCACGATCAAAAAAAAGCTGGTCCCGAAGGATCAGCTTTATCGTGAAATCGATCTTGCCAAACGAAACCCGAGATCCTCAATCCGAAACGTCGGATGGCTTCGGCGGCGGCATGTCGCCCCGCAGCCCCTGGCCTCTTCCGCCCAGCTTCCGCCGCGGAATACTCTGTACGAGCCGTATACATCCGGATCGTATACATCCCAGCACCACTCCCACACATTTCCGAGCATATCGTAAAGGCCCCACGCATTCGGACGCTTTGTGCCTACCTCATGCAGGGCTCCCCCGGAATTCCCTTCATACCAAGCGATGTCATCAAGTTCTCCGTAACGATAGCCATCACTCCCGGCTCTGCACGCATATTGCCATTCCGCTTCCGTCGGAAGGCGGTATCCATCCGCCTCCCAGTTACATATAACACACTCACCATCCTTCATGACCGAATAACATTCGTCCAGACCTGAGTGTAGAGATAGCACATTACAGAAGTGAATCGCATCATTCCATGATACATTGACGACCGGAGCCTGCATGACCTCAGTGAATCTGGTTGACTGTGGCATGAGCGAGTAATATAAAGCCTCTGTAACAGGAACCGGTGCAAGCTGAAAAGCGTTCACTTCAACCGCCCACGAAGATTGGATACGGTCGTCCCTTAATTGAATTTCGCCTGCTGGAATGCTCACCATCGGGTATTCTTTTGGATTAAATCCAGGTGCTGACAATGATCTTCCTCCCGGTTTTCATCTCTTAGTTCACCCTGCTTAACCGTTCAATCCCTTGCTGTTCAGTCGGCAAGAAAAAGAAGTCGTTCCCCTTATTGCATTCATATATGAAATCTTGCAAGCTTTGGCTCGGGTACACAGAAAAATCACCGATGATCGCAACCTTCACATGATAATTGATATACTTCTGAAGGATTTCACCTGCAAGGCGGGTCTTCAAATCGAAGAAGGCTTGACTGAATATCGATTGATTCATTACCATACGATGGCTGCCCGTTTCATATTGCACGGTTGCTATAAGATCCAATGCAGACTGAACATCCTCAATTAATATTTCATTACTGCTAACAACCGCTATCGTTCCTCCATCTGTTTCAATCTTCTCTATATTCATAGTCACCCTCCTGTTTTGGTAAGTCTTCTCACATAATCCTCACATATGTACCGATTGTCGTCGCCGTTGGCTGGCGGAACGTTAGCCACTCGAAAAAAACTCAGACCTATAGCCATCGCCAGCACACCATAGGCAGCACTTTGTGGATCCTCAACGGACATCTGTCCCGCCCGATTACCATAATCCATGATCTTGGCGATGCCTTGGAGATCCGTCTCGTAGCTCTTCGATACAACTTCCTGCAAATTGCGATCCAGCATGGCCTTTGAGTAAAACTGGACAAAGAGCTTGGCTTGATCCGCAAGCGGAATATACATCTTGTCGACCCCGTCCAGCTGCGACACATTAATCGTGCGATCCGCGTCATCGCTGAGCGGGGGAAGTATAAACTTCAGGGTAAGATCCATCATTTCACCCGGTGTCATCGTATGCTCAATGCCTGATTCGATCTTCAGTCCATAGTACGCCAAGAACGATTTGAAGGCTTCGATCGTCAGATGATCCTTGTTCTTGAAATAATATGTGACAACTCCCTTGGAACAGTTCGCATGATCGGCAACCTTATCCAGCGTCATCCCGTCAATCCCATACATGCTGATGCAGGTTAACGTGGCATTAATGACCTCTGCCCTGCGCTTCGGTCCCATTCCTAATTTGGGCATGATTTCTTCACCTGTATCTTTGTATTTTATTTATACTGAACAGTCGGAATAAATAGAGTGTACACAAGGATGGCACATATTGTCAAATTTCTCCCGAAAGCGATTCGGTGAAGCAACCGGTTCTCACCAATCCTCTTGTAATCCAGTAGATTATGAATGTATCCAATGCAAAAACCCCGGTCTTTTTCAAAGACTGGGGTTTTCTTTTGGTTGTTTCATTAGGGAATCTTATCCTCTGGTCTTGATTTTTACATCGCTGAATTGAGCACTGCCCTGACTGACAAACAAACCAAGCTTGCCCCGAGGGATATTGTACATTCTCGCACTCATCGCAACTTCATCATTTAAGTAAATTTCGCAAATCGATCCGTCCATAAACACTTTGATTTCGTAAGGACGATCGGAAATAAGCTCAATCGGACGTTCCAGCTCTACCTCATAAGGGAACGTCTTCCCTCCCTCTTCCGACTGCATAATCGCCCCCCGGAAGGTAAGGCGATTTCGTTGCGGTTCGAGCGTGACATAATAGGCCGTATCCAAGGAGTCTTCTGTTCGCAGCATGAACCCAAGTCCTTGTGTATGCTCGGAGAATGAAACACGCGCGGATATCTTGCATTGATCTGGGAGATCCTCCCGGGTCGTGCAGCCAGCAAACCCATACGGTGTCTCGCAGGAGAGCGAGCGATCTGAATCGATCCACGCTCCCTCAACGCGGTTAAAACTCACGGGCACCGGTTCTTTAAATGCAGCATCGACTGTTTCAGGCACTTTGACACTAAGGGTACCATCCGGACGCTGCACGATTTCATGCACGATCAGGTTCCCGCCCCAATCCCAAGTATTGTAATCCTTGCCTCGGGAGTTCGGTGGATTCCAACCAAATAAATCGTCGTTTTTCGTTGGGTTCCACCCGAAAAGATAGCGTTTTCGCCCATCTGAGGCGGATTTCGCCGCATAGAAGGCTCGTCCGTCGAATGTATCTTCCTTTGGAGTAATCCAAGGGCCATTCAGGCTACGGCTCATTCGATAAAATGTTGCAAATCTTCCCGTATAAGAAGAGTAGATCAAATACCACCAATCCCCGATCCGGAACAAATCGGGGCATTCGTGTGCTCCCACGTGCAGATTTGGCGCGTACAGAGGCTCGCGATACTCCCAAGTTTTAAGATCTTTGGAAGACAGCAGCGCCGTGCATCCTTTTCGATTGGTCGGCCCTTTCGCCATGGCTGCGAGCAACATCCAGTATTGACCTTCCTCCTCATTCCAAAATACGAAGGGGTCGCGCCAATCAGAAAGTTCATAAATGCTGTCGTCAGCAGCAAAGGTATCCTCAGGGATCGCCTCCCAAGTCTTGAAATCCCTACTGATTGCATGGCAAACCAACTGCTTGCATTCAGGGAATATACAATAGAACATATGGTAGATGCCGTCCACTTTCAGAATGTGACCAGTACCGCCTTCAATCTTGCAGGCTCCTTCTTCCCGATAGTTGACGAAATCCTTCGTTCCAACAAGATACCAGCCGTGATCAAGGCCCTCTCGATAATTATCCCGCCAACCGTGCAGGTAGAACAGCTTAAACTCCCCGTCTTCATAATAGGGAATTACATCCCCTACCCAGGCGTTCTCCGGCCGATAGAAAAACTCCTTCATCTTCATCCCTCCCGATGGTTTAAGTGGCTTAATCGTTCATCTAAGGAAACGGGCATGTACGCATCGCTTGTGCCCCGCTCCTGATACCAATAAACGGTGGCGGCATACACACATTGGTTATTGGCGCTCCAATGATTCCCCTTGTATTTCTCAATAAATCCCTCAAAGGAGTTCATGAAGGGAACGTTGTCGCAAATATGAAATCGGTTGACTGAGGTATGTCCGTTCGCATCCAGTTCGATGAACGGCTGGCTGGCGAAAGCACTGTCAAACATCGGGAAAGGCGGCTCGGCCGCCCAGGCATAGCCAATATAATCCTCGCTGCCCGTTCCGAACGTCGACGGAAAGGATTCGCCATCCACAAAAAACTTCTCGTCTCCTTCTCCCCACCACCAGTCGATCGTTTTTCGATCCCAAAGTCCGTACCACCAGGTTTCGGCTTCCTCATCCGGCTTCTCCCAGGTATTGTACACATGCAGATGAACGCCGCAGAACCTTCCCCGGCCTTTCGTCAGCAGCAGAGGCCAATCCGGCCAGCGATCTCCGTCTTCCTTGAAGCGCTCCGTATCCAAATCCAGATAATCATCCCGATGCCATTTGGAATGAAAACGCAGGAGGTTCTCCGCATGAGACTTGGATATAGGAGTATACCAAATCTCAGCCGAAATCTCGCATGCCTCCGTACCGTCATTTTCAATTTCAATCCTAGCCCCTTCCGAGAATGGCAAGTACCAATAACTGTACATTTCATGTTCATTCATGCCGAGGGGCAGAGAGCGGTACGGCTTGATCCCGGGCGCCCTGCCAAAAAAATCACCCAGCGGAGCCCATACGGATGGGGTTTCTTCATTGTCCCATTTCATCGAGATAGCTAATTGCCTAGCCATGATGCGCTGCTGTTCTTCGCTTTTTCGTCCAATGTCTGTCCTCATCCGGATCATGGAAATAGCACCGGCCCCTTGTTTATTCAAAAGCAACCCTTTGCCGCCTGCAGGTACGGATACCGTAACGCTTTCGGCAGAGAACTCTTCAGTTTTCATAAACGAGTGCATCCCCCTTTGCTGTAAAATCCGGTCTGCTTCAGCCAGTGCAATAGCCGATTTCTTGTCGATCCTACCGTTGAAGGACGGCAGTTGGACCTCAGCAGGGAAGGTGGTGTAAGTTATGTGATAATAAGCGCCCCAACCTTTATCCAGCAGCACCTTGCAGTGTCTTTGAAACGGGATGGGGATAAAGCAGTTTCTTCCGCGGGACAAAATAGGAGACAGATTCGGAAAATTGGATGGCGGCCCTTCCTGATTGAATTTTTCAAAATAATCCCGGAAGGGCTGATCAATCACGGGGGTATCGGCATGATCAATATAAATCCGGATATGTCCATCCTCGGGAAGCGCGGACCAGAATCTCCAGATGACGCCGGGACCATCCAGTTCCATGGCGACAATGCTGTCCCCTTCCTTGCGAATGAAGCCTCCTCCGTCATCATTGGCGCCCCAATTCTCGTATAAGCCTGTCTCGGCATTATAAATGGAGCTCCGGTCAAAGCTTGAGAAACACCCCGATTTCTCACCGGCCTGCGGTGGTACAGCCAGAGCTTCCAGATCATATAATCGCTTTACGAGGTCTTGATACGTATAAACCTGCCCAGCTTGATTCATGTTAGTCTCTCCTTTGTACCTGCATGATTTCTTGGTCATCTGTCCCTTTGCCCAAATACTAAGGAGCGCCTAAGCGCTCACCTTACCAAATGGCCTGCATATCCCATATATCCAATGATTTAACCACTAGTTCACCGTCTCCCCAAATCTCAAGTCCCAAAGCATCCTTACGGCTCGGATACACGCGGGTCGTCAGGCTTTTCAACCCGTTGGCATAGGCTTCGACCATGGAGCGGTCCAAATAAATGTGCAGCTTTAGATTTTCCCCTAAGAGATCCAACCTGCCGCCCTGAATTCCTCCGCACCTTTCTCCCGGGTGAAGCGTCGTTTTTGTTCGGTCGACAGAGAACGTGGAGTGGTTCATATCATAAAACAACAGGGTCTCCTCTTCTCCGTCCGGCGTACGCCGGATCTTGATTCCGAATTGTTGGGCGCTGCCCGGTTCCATTTCCAATTGGATCTCAAGCATATCTCCTTGAACATCCTGAAGCCGTTGATTAGCCTCAGCCATTGATTGGTCCCGGAGCGATAGCCTTCTGGAGCCGCGCAGCGATTGAAGCTCCTGAATCGGCTCAATCCCCAGCCGTCCATCCTCCCTCAAGTACACGCTGAGCGGCAAACCGGCGTTGTGAGCCCAACCCGATCGATATTCCAGTTCGAGCGTCCGGTCGCCTTGGGCTATTGTAAATATGATCTTTCTGCCCGTCTTCGGATCAACCATTCCGCTCGGACCGGTAAAATGAAAATCACCAACATCAATCAATTGCGGTTCCTCTTGATCCGGTGTAAAGGATAGACTTTGCTTGTCAAGCTGTCCGATCCAATAGAATACCTCAACATCCGCTCCCTGTCCCACAGGGCTGACCAGTAAAAGATGCTTGTCCACTCCCTGTTTGTCGCTGCCAAGGGAAAGAAGCACGGGAAGCTCCCAGATGGGGCCTAGATAAGGAAACTTCTGAACATCCGCTTTAAACAATTGCCCTTTGTAAGTCCAATTCAGCATATCCTGAGACGCAAAAGCCAGAGCTGCTCCACCTTCGCCTTCAATCCCGGATCCGACCAAAGCATACCATCCGTCCTCGTCCTTCCACACGAACGGATCCCGGAAATCGCCGAATTTGCCCATGCCCTTATTCTGTACAATCAACGGTACCGGATGCTTGACCCAATGAACCAAATCCGGATCTCCATCCCGGGTATAAGTACTTCGTGCAAGCGCCACGCTCTGATTCGGCGAAGCACTGTCATTGCCCGCCGTGAAGAACAAGACAGGCAGGCCGTCTGCATCGTAGGTCGCGCTTCCCGACCAAATCCCATCCGGTGCGAGCTGATCTTTTTCAGGGGCTAATGCCACAGGAAGATCACGCCAATGCACCAGGTCCTCACTTACCCAATGTCCCCAATGAATGTGATAAAAAAAGGGTCCAAGAGGGTTATGCTGATAGAATAGGTGGTATTGGCCATCAAAATAGATCGGCGCGTGGGGTTCGTTCATCCAATGCGCAGGCGGGCTGGCATGATACTGCGGTCTGTGTCGATCCATAAGCAAAGGCGTCCGATCCAGCTTGATCTCATCATATGCTAATTGTGGATGGACTCCTCCGCAGGCATTATTCAACACTTCCCGATAAATTTCGGATATCTCCTCCGCGCTCAAAGCGCGATTATAAATCTTGAGTTCATCCATGATACCGGTAAACATATGTAGGCTAAACACGCCTGCCCATTTGCTGCTGTGATTATTTTTGCCAATGAGTAATTCCGTGCCTACCGCTTCCGCCAAACGGGAATTTCTAGGCAGCTCAGCCGAAACAATTTCGCTGCCGTTTAAGTACAATTTCATTTCCCCTTGATTCCCGTCGAACACAGCATTTACATAAGACCATTTGTTTTTAGGCAGTTCAAGGCCGTCCGGAGACCAAAGCTCCTTCCATTCTCCACCTTCCAGCCCGACTTGAAAGGACCAGGAACCATGACGAAACATGCCCAGCAGATACCCCTGCTTTCGATCCAAGTTGTAGCGGTTCACGATGGCTGACAGCTTACCTTCAAACCCCCATTCATAGGAACGGGGAGCTACCCATACTCCGATACTCAGTTCCGATCGATATTCTGTCTTTCGGTTCACTTCTCCCTCTTTAACCCGATGGGAAATGTATGTCGAGTAACCATCGAACAACAGCCCGTTTCCCATGACCCCCGGTCTCCACTGCGGATTCCGGGATTCCGTAAACTCAGCTTGATTAAGCACGTACTGAATATCATCCCGTACTTGAGATAAACTCTCCACAGCAATGGCTCCGGTTCCTTCATCGAAGGGCCAATACATCATCAGGCCCTGATTTCCGGATGTCTGGCTCACGCTTCATCCCTCCTCAATGTCTGTTCCATGTTGTTATTGGAAGCATGAATAGACTGAAGTGCATGGACATGGAGCGAGTTCAGCACAACCTGCCCTGATTCCGTACTTATGGAAATCTCATTAACCGGGGCATCGGGGAAAATTTGATCCGTGAGAACAACCAGGCCTTCATTCGCATACACTTCAACTGCATTGCGATCCTGCCAGATACGCAGCTTGATTTTCCCGTTATCCGGAACCAATCTGGCGCCATGCTTACACGCAAACGACGCGTGAAAATCCGTCATGCCTGATTTGGAACGGTCGATGAATAGCCATTGGCTCTCAGGATTATATCCGATGATCGTTTCGCTCTGCCCGGACGACTGTATTTTGATCTGAACCTCGCCAGCGGATCGAATATCGATGTTCGCTTCAATCTCAAGCAAGTCCTCCTTCGTCTTCAGCATGTAAGGGGAATCAGGCGTGACCGTGAGTATATTCCAGTTCCTCGACTCTTTCCGCAGTTGCTCGATTTCCACGACAGGCATTTGAGTTAGCACGATCCCCTCATCCCGATTGGCCAAAGACAATACGCGCGGCAGCGTCATTGCGCCTCTCCAGGCGCCGGTAGGCGTCTCGTTGGCATATTTCCAGTTGCTCATCCATCCGATGATCACTCGCCGTCCGTCTTGCTTAGGTATATCCGACCAGGTGACCCCTGCATAGTTGTCCCGACCATAGTCCAGCCACATGATATGATCAGGCGAATTATCGTTGATGAATGTATTTCCGTCAAACTCTCCGATAAAATATTGCGTGCGTGATCCTTCCGGATAGGACGGGTTATCCCCAATGCTGATGACAAGCACCCATTTAGAACGCCCGCTGTCATCGATCGGCAATTCAAAGAGATCCGGGCATTCCCAAACACCATCATGTGAGCCTTCCTCATGACCGAATTCCCCCGTAAGCAACCAATCACGCAAGTTTTCTGACCCATAAAACCGAACATGGTCTCCCGCGACGATCGCCATCACCCACCGCTCACTCTGTGCATGCCAGAACACTTTCGGGTCCCGGAAGTCCACCAGATCAGGCTCGGTAAGAACCGGGTTCCCCTCATATTTGTGCCAGGTTCTGCCTTTATCGCTGCTGTAAGCTAAGCTTTGCCGCTGGCGTGGCTGCCCGGTCTCTGGACATGTGTCCGCATGGGTAAAAATCGCAACCAATCCACGGGTCCCCGCAAAAAATCCGCTGCTGTTATTAAAGTCAACGACACAGCAACCGGAAAAAATGGCACCATGCTCGTCCGGGTACAGAGCGATAGGCTCATGCTGCCAATGGATCAGATCCTGAGTTATGGCATGGCCCCAGTGCATCGGCCCCCATTGATTACTAAAGGGATGGTGTTGATAAAACAGATGATACTCTCCCTCGAAATAGACTAATCCGTTCGGATCGTTCATCCAATGGGATGGAGGGGAAAAATGAATTCCCGGTCTAAATCTCTCATCCATCTCTTTATTTGACTCCATGATCTGATTGATTTCATCTATTGTCGGCATTGACTGAAGAGCCCCTTTCCGTGTTGTCACTAACGCACCGCCAGCATTGGCAAAAGTCAATATGCTGAAGATTTGTTGTTTTTCTAATTGATTCAGAGGAATTTTGCATTCCAGTATTTGATATAATAAGCAGCCTAGAAAAGCGTCGCCGGCTCCCGTTGTATCGATTGCCTTCACTTGGAAACCCGGGACATAACCTTCATGAGCAGCCAACCGGTAATAGCAGCCTTGCTCGGCTAACGTAACAACAATGAAGGCGATGCCGAATTGTTGCTGTAGCATGAGCGAGCCTTTCTCGACATCGGTTATACCCGTGATAAAGCAAAGCTCTTCCTCAGATATTTTCAAAATATCGGTATGCTTCATACCCCACAGGATATTCTGCTTCGCTTCCTCCTTACTCTCCCATAACGAAAACCGGATGTTCGGATCGAATGAAAGCAGAGCTCCGGCCTCCTGGGCCTTAACGACTGCCGTTCTTGTTGCTGAACGTGCCGGCTCATGGGTCATCGACAATGAACCAAAGTGCAGCACCTGGCAGTTCCCAATTTTGTCGAGTGGGACATCCTCTGATCGCAACAAGGTATCCGCTCCCGGCTGGCGGTAAAAGCTGAATGATCGGTCTCCGCTGTCATCCAAATGGACAAATGCCAGCGTTGTTTGGGCTTCATCCGTAAACGAAAGCGCGCTCACGTCGACACCGCAGCTAATCAACGTGTTATGCAGCAATGAACCGAAATGATCCCTACCAACCTTGCTGATTAGTGCAGCTCTGGATCCTAAACGGGATAGCGCGGCTGCTACGTTAGCGGGAGCCCCTCCGGGATTGCATTCTAACTGCTCGTTGCCCCCGTCTGAGCGCCCTGCCTGAGTAAAATCTATCAATAATTCCCCAATGGCTATAACATCAAGCACAGTTTCTCCCCACCTGTCGTTTGATTATTTTATCTATTTAGATTTGCGTTATAACGATCGAGCCCATTTTGATAGATCTCCATCAATTCGTTTAAGCCCATCTTCTCCAGCGTCTTCACATAGCTGTCCCACTGCTCATCGACGCCGCCATCCACAATGAATTTTCCTCGTTGGGTATTGACATATTTAATCAATTCAGGCTCAATTCGATTGATTTTGTCCAGCTCCTCCGGCTCAAAAAAGATACTCGGGTAGTTTTCCTTTTCCATATAAGGATCATAATATTTCTCTAAGTCTTTAACGCGCTGCTGGGCTCTAGGCTCCAGATCAACGACTTTTCCCAAATCTTCGATGGTAATAACACCTGGTCCTCCAGCGCCTGGAGCCACTTTTTGACGGAATTCGCCTGCGGAAGTTCCCTCAGGAAGCGGCAGGTTTACCAATTTCCCATTCTCGTCCTTCTCGAATACGATATCCAGTGGACCCCAGTGGATTTGAGCAGCCATGTAGGGCTCATACTGCTGATCGATCCAACGCATTGTAATTTCCGGATTCTTGTTCTCTTTTGTAATCACGAAAGCGCCGCGTCCTGGACCGCCACCGTTGCCGCGACCGATCAATTGATCTCCGTTCGGGCCTTTGAGAGGGGACAGTAAAGCATAATCCTTGCTTCGCTCCGGTCCGACCACCTCATCGACTTCCCACCAGATATAGGAGCCGAGTGTTTCGACTGTTGTTTTCCCTTTGGCCAGATACTGAGCTGCGTCCTGGGTGAACGATTCAGGATCAATCAAGCCCTGCTTATACCATTTTTCATGAAAATATTTCAAAGCTTCCTTATACTCAGGCTGCGTAGCGGTAAAAATCACCTTACCGTCACGGACGATGCGATGTTCCATGTTATCCGGAAGTCCGAAAGCTCCGAATATGCCAGCAATGTCCATACACCACTGCATGTGCATAAAGCTTAACGGAATTTCGTCAGGCTTGCCGTTACCATTAGGATCCTGCGTTTTAAAGGCAACTAATGCTTCCGTATATTCATCCAATGTTTGCGGCATTTTCAGGCCCAGTTTGTCGAGCCATTTTTTGTTGATGACGTGGAAGAAGGGGTTGGTTCCAAGGTTGTTCTCTTCCCACGAAGGCAGCCCGTAAATATGCCCATCCGGTGCCGTGATCGAGGACTTGATGTCCGGCCTGCGATCTAAGAGCGCTTTCAGATTAGGCGCATATTGATCAATTAAATCTTCCAGCGGGAGGATGGTACCGTCTTCACCGTAATTAACCAGCTCGTAATCGGAAAGCCCGGCTCCGTAAAAAGCATCCGGTAAGTTGCCGCTGGCCAGCAGCAAATTTTTCTTCTCTGCAAAGTCGGTGTCCGGAATGTTCTCCCACTCGATCTTGACGTTCGTTTCCGCTTCTAATCGCTTGAAAATTTCCATTTCCGAATACTCCGGCGCCAATGCGGCTTTCGGGGATACCATCTTTAACGATACCGGTTCATTCACAATCGGAAGACCCGTTTTGTTAAAATTCGCAGCCTGATCAGGACTTTCCGACTGATTCTTGGCGTCTCCTGAACATCCACTCAGCGCAAAAGCTCCGGCCAGCATAAGAATTCCCGCTCTTTTGAATACAGATTTCATCGTACATAACCTCCCTCAAGATCATTACGCAAGTTTGATACCTTACTTGTCTTTCTGTATAGTGGTCTGGATATAGATATAGATTCTGCTGCACATCCCCCCCTTCAGTACCATGACCTCATCAACCTTTGATCGAGCCGATCATAACGCCTTTGACGAAGTACTTCTGCAAGAAAGGATAGAGAATCAGCAGCGGCAGACTGGATACGATGATAACGCCGTATTTGATCAGCTCCGTTACGCGCATCTTCGCCGCGTAGGATTCCACGTCCACCATCATGCCGGAGTTTACCTGATTCTGGACGAGAATGTTGCGAAGCACCAGCTGCAGCGGATATTTACTTTCGTCGTTCAAATAGATCAGAGCATCAAAGAAACCGTTCCAGAAGCCGACGACATGATACAGCACCATGACGGCTATAATGGACTTGGATAAAGGCAATACAATGCTCCAGAAGAATCGGGTGTTGGAACAACCGTCGATCGAAGCGGCTTCCCACATTTCATCCGGGATGGAGGACTGAAAAAAAGTTCTTACTATAATGACATTCATGATGCCGCCGGCGCCGGGGATCACAAGTGCCCAGATCGTGTTCAGCATGTGAAGATCCTTGATTAACAAATACGTAGGGATCAACCCGCCGCTAAAAAACATGGTGATTAATAAAAACCACATGATAACAGGTCTTCCAACCAGATCCTTACGGGCTAACGGGTACGCAGCAAACACGGTGACTGCTACTCCGATCAAGGTTCCAATACCCGCGTATAGCAAGGAGTTGGCATACCCTATCCAAATGGAGGAGTCATTGAATATTCGTTCATAGCCGTCGAGCGTGAAGCCCTTAGGAAATAACCATACTTCCCCCGAATAGATGAGATTGGGATCACTGAATGAAGCAATCAGCACAAAATACAGCGGAAATAATACGATCAGCATTACTACGGTCAAGAAGAAATAGTTGATGGCGTCGAACCATGCGTCTCCTCTGCTTTTTCTCTTCAATAACTGGTTCAAAGTGAATCCCCCCTACCAAAGACTGGTTTCCGTTAATTTTTTGGCGACCCGGTTGACGGTGACAATCAGGATGATATTGATGACGGAGTTAAACAGTCCGACTGCCGTAGAAAAGCTGTACTGGGCCTTCTGAATCCCCAATTCGTATACATAGGTCGGAATAATATTGGAAGTCGCGTAGTTCAGATCGCTTTGCATTAGAAATGCTTTCTCGAAACCGATGCTCATGACGTTTCCGAGTGCGAGAATCAGCAGAATGACAATGGTTGGCAAGATCGAGGGAATGTCCACGTACCATACTCGCTTCCATTTACTTGCTCCATCCATAATCGCGGCTTCATGCAGTTCCGGATTGACCCCGGCAAGCGCAGCCAGGTAAATAATCGTGGCGAAGCCGGTCTCTTGCCATATGCCTGACAAAATGTACAATGGACGAAACCATCCTTCGTCAGCCATGAATAGAATGGGTTCACCACCGAACCAGGTAATGATGAGGTTCACGAGTCCGCTGTTTGGCGATAAAAAAACATGGAGCATACCGACGAGCACAACGGTAGAAATAAAGTGCGGTGCATAAATGACGGTCTGGATAAATTTCTTGTATCGTTTGCCCAGCATCTGATTCAGCATGATTGCGATAACAATTGGAGCCGGGAAGCTAAATACAAGCGATAGAAAACTGAGTGTTAGCGTATTTTTCATGATGGTCCAGAAGTTATAAGAATTAAAAAAATCAATAAAATGTTGGAAACCCACCCATTCACTGCCCCAAATGCCCTGGCTCGGTGAAAAATCCTTAAATGCAATTTGTACTCCGTACATCGGATAGTACTTGAACAGGAGGTAAACCAGAATAATCGGCAGCAGGAACAAATACAGCTCATAGTTGCGCTTGACTCGACTCCAAGTTTTACGATTTTCTTTGATCAGGGGTTGTTGTCCCCCGGAATCTCGTGAAATCACCGTCATACTCCCTTTCTTCGTAAATGATTGTATGATATTGAAACGTTTCCAATTTAATTGAAACGTTTCCAATTTTGTATGAGAAAAACGTCACCCGGTGAGCCCACCAGTGAAACAGCCGTGGCAGCTGATGTTTTTCCAATACTAATTCATAAGGTACGGCATTTTATTCTACGGAAACAATCAAGTCGTTTCACCTTGCCTGAACATGACCGGAAGACGATAAACTTCTCGATCCAATGTTTCGCCATCGATCTTTTGGAAGAGCAGCCTGATCGTCGTACGTGCCATCTCCTCTACAGGCTGTCTGATCGTTGACAATATCGGATGGAAATACGGATGGTCCTGAATCCCGTCATATCCAATGACCTTTACATCCTCCGGAACGCGAATGCCCCGCCTACCTGCTCTTTCGATATACTTGGCGGCGAACATATCCGTAATGGCAAAAATGCCGTCCACATCCCGATACTCATTAAGAAACTCACCATAATAGGCATCGTCGTCCACAACGGGGTCTGTCTTCTCGTATATAACATAATCGACTCCCATTGTTCTGGCCTCCTGAATGAAGCCTTCTTTCCGATTCATGGTTTCACTGAAAACGGAAGTGACACTCCCCAAAAAGGCAGGCTTTCGGGACCCAGCTTTGACAAGTTCTCTTAGCGCCAGACGCCCACCTTCATAATTATCCGAAGTGACGCATGTGATTTTCTTGTTGAAATGCCTGTCGATACTGACAATCGGAATGTCATTGCTAACGTAATTTTCAATATCGTTGTACGTAATGCCGACAATACCTGCCACTTTGTTTTGCTGAAGCATATCAAGATAATACAATTCTTTTTCAGGTTTGCCGCCGCTATTGCACAGCATGAGCTTAAAACCTTCCCGATCCAACTCATCTTCAATATAATAAGCCAGTTCGGAGAAAAAGGGATGCCAGATACTCGGGAGCAGCAAGGCTACCATCTTGGACTTCCGCATTTTAAAATTTCGGGCAATCTCATTAGGAATATAATTCAACTCTTGTATGGCCTGCTCGACTTTTCTGCGCGTTGCCGGTTTAACGGCGCCCGAGTTGTTAATGACGCGGGACACAGTTCCCACAGCTACGCCAGCTAAATTGGCAACATCTTTAATACTAGACATCTAACCCCCCACTTATTCTCTCTATTATGGAAATCATCATAGCATCAAATTGGAAACGTTTCAATATCTTTTTTGGAAACGCTGTCGTCACTCTTACAGGGGGAACATTAGCAATATTCTTAACATGTTGATTAAGTTAAAAAAACTAGAGCGACAGGGTCAAATTAAACCCTGCCGCTCTCTTATAGGTTCCGGGTAGCATTTCTACATCCGCATACTCCGGTACTCCTAAGGCTCGAAGGTTCCGGATAGCGGTTCACAATCCTGTTACTTCCCCGCCAAAAACTCATCCAGCTGACGCTGGATCTCAGCGACATAGTCATCAATGCCCGCCGCTTTCAGCTTCTCGATGGCTTTGGGGTACTCCGTCTCAAAATCGACGAAACCGGAACGTATAGCGGCTAAATCCTTGCCTGCGACTTCTTTCAGGGCCGTCTCGATTAACTTGACCTTTTCATTGTTAAACCGGAAGCCCAATGAATCGGATCGGATAGCCGTCTCATCCCAGCTCTTGTACTTATCGATGGACTCTTGCGCCACACTCGGCCCGAACAATTGGTAATTTTGGTTTCTAAACATCCATTCATAGAAGAATTCGCTAGCGGTGAGCTTATTGATTCTTCCATCCACAATCTCGTAATCCTTGCCTTCGACGCCATAGAGAGCAAACAGATAATTCTCCTGGGATTTATAAATCCAGTTCACGAACTTCATGGCGCCTTCCGGATTAGGAGCATTGACAGGTATGCCCAACACTTCTCCGCCTGCGGCTGTCACATAACGCGGTTTATCCTCGGCTAACAGATACGTCTTCACCTCGGCATCCGGCGCATTGGCTTTGATGGCATCAACGATTTCCATTTCCTTGCCCAAAGATCCTTCAACCCATAAGTATAAGCCTGTCTGCATGCGGGAGTCTCTCTCGTTATATTTGATGGTCAAATCCTCTGTATACAACCCTGCATCATACATGGAGTTATTAAACTTCGCGACTTCCTGAAACGCTTCCGTTTCATAGTAGCTGTATGCTTTTTTGCTCTCTTCCCCGAATACGACCAAATCTTCTACGGCGATCCAGTTATATTGCTCATCGGTAAAATATCGGGTCAACGGTTTAAAGATAATATCGGCGGGTCCCTTCATTTCAGGAAATTTCCCTTTCGCCCTTGTTGCGAATTCCTTTAAGTCGTCTGCTGTCTTCAAGTCCGTCATCCCTACCGCTTCGAGGATATCCTGACGAACGGCCACCAGCTGGTACATGGCAGAGGAAGGTGCATAAGCGGATGGAATGCCATGAATCTTCCCGTCGATCGTTGCCCCCTGAAGCTGCTCCATCGGCAGGACCTTTAGCATATCCTGACCATATTCCTCGATTAAATCATCCAATACCATGGCTTGTTTCTTGTTGACGATGGTCGAAAGGTCCGGGAGACCGTCCCAATATAAATCGATCGGTTCATTTGCGGCCAGCATGATATCTTTTTGTTCCCAATACTGGGCCCACGGCACAAATGTAACTTCGACCTTCAAACCAAGATCGGCTGCCATCTTCTCGGCAAACTCGTTGTCCAGAAATTCGCTCATGCGATCGCTTCGCTCCCCCGGATACAGAATCGTGACGGTTTCGAGCTTGGCTGCCCCCTCTTTTTTGTCGCTGCATCCTGTCATAACCGAAACGGACGCCATCAATAAGACCAACAAGATCAGCATTGTCCTTGCTTTCATGAAAGACCCTCCCTAATAAAATAGTTTATCTATGTTAAAAGCCGATATCGGCCAGTAACCATGCAGGCGTCTATTCTTTGACGGCACCAGCCATAATCCCGTGCACGAAGTATTTTTGAATGTAAGGGTAGAGGAAAATGATCGGGCCGATCGTAATGACCGTAATGGCCATCTTCACGGTCTCCGCAGGCAGTGTAATGTTGCCTGATGCCCCTGATGGAATTCGTCCGGAGCTTATCGCATTGACGTTCGACAAGATGTTGTAGAGGAAATACTGGAGCGGAAATAAATCGCGATCATTAATAAAAATCAGAGCATGCCACCAATCATTCCAATATTGAAGCGCATACATTAATCCAACGGTCAACAGTGCGGTCTTGCTTAATGGAAGAGCGATTTTTACATAGATCGTAAAATAATTGGCGCCGTCCATCTCGGCCGCTTCATATAAAGATGGAGAGATGCTTGCAAAGTACGTTCGCATCAGAAACATGTTCCATACGCTGAATATAGACGGCAGGATCAAAGCCAGAATGCTGTTTTTCAGTCCATAATAATTGACGCTGACCATGTACCACGGAATGAGGCCAGCCGAGAAAATAATCGTAAAATTGCTAATGAAGGCGAGTACGTTACGGTATTTCAGCTTTTTAATCGATAGGGAAAAGGCAATCATGCTGGTAATCAGCAGCGCCCCCATCGTCCCCACGGTCGTTACAAGCAGGGTCACGCCATAGGATTTGAGTAATTTCATTCCACTATTAACAAAGATATATTTATAGGTATCCAAGCTGGGGCTTAGTGGGATGATCGAATACCCGTTTCTTGCAACGGCCTGTTCCGAAGAAAAGGACACGCTTAAGGTTAAAACAAGGGGATACAGACACACGAGCGCGAATAAGCCAATGAAACCATAGGCAAAGGCTATCACCAATTGATCGCCAAGCAATCTATTCTTTTGTTTCATCAAAATAGACCCTCTCCGTCATTTATTTTCTTAGCCGATTGGTTTGCAGCCGTAATCAGAATCAATCCCATCAAGGACTGAAATAACCCGATTGCCGTAGAGTAAGAAAAGCCCAGCGTACGCATCGACTGGTAAACATAAGTATCGATAACCGTGACTTCTTCAGCCAGGACCGGGTTGTTGCCGACAATACCGTAAATCATCCCAAAGTCCCCGTAGAAGATTCGTCCGACGCTCAGCAAGCTCAAAACGATGATCGTCGGCTTCAGCATAGGCACGGTCAAGTAAAATATCCGCTGCAATTTGTTAGCGCCATCCACCTTGGCCGCTTCGATTAAGCTTCCATCAAAATTGGACATCGCCGCCATATAGATAATGGAACTGTACCCGCTCCATTTCCAGACGCTCGACAGAATGATGATCCATTTCCAATATTTCGGCTCCGAGTACCATCTGATCGGCTCTGCTCCGAAGAACTCCAGAATATGATTGGCAACGCCCACATCGGTAGAGAAGATCCCATACAGTATCGCCCCAACGACGACCCACGAGATGAAATAGGGAAAAAACATCATGCTCTGAGCGACCTTTTTGTAGGTTTTATGCCGGATTTCGTTGATCAGAATGGCTATGCTGACTGGTATGATAATGCCTAAGATGAGACCAAAAAAGTTGATGTACAGCGTGTTATAGGTAACCTTCCATCCCATGCTGTTTTCCGAGAAAAAGTATTTGAAATTGTCCAGACCCACAAATTCACTGCCGAAGATGCCATCAACCACATTAAAATCGGTAAATGCCATCCATATTCCGGCAAACGGGATATAGGAGAACATGATCAGCACGATCAGAGCAGGCACGCACATCAGATATAGTATTCTGTTTTTCGTTATTTCATATAGAAACCCCTTAACCACGGAACCCATTCCATCACTACCTTTGCAATGTGATTAAACGATTATGCCAAAATGCTCTGCTGCAGCCTCTCCTTAAGTTGATCCAGATCGATCACGGTACCAGTAATTCTCGCCTCTTCCGCGGCATAGGCCATGATATGGCTTTCGACGGACATGTCGATGGAGGATCTGCTGCTGAAGTCGGCATTCCCCAGATTCTCCAAAAAGTCGTTCATCAGACCGGTATCGCCGCCGTTATGTCCGCCGCTCACCGTTGAAGGCCGAATGACGGTTTGCTGAACGGGTTCTGCCATATTGGAGTTAAAGCGGGTGACTTCGATAATGTTCATGTTATCGTCGCCTCGAATCTCCCCGTGCTCGCACATGATTTTGAGCGTACGGTACATTTTGTTGGTGAATCCGCTTAAATTAAACGTTGCCGTTACTCCGTTCTTGAACTCGATCACGGTGACCTGATGGTCGCACACATCATTGTCGAGCCGATAAACACAGCGTCCGTAAGGACTCGTTGCGAGCGCTTGGAGCAGTCCCTCTTCGCTCTGATCCGCCGAAATGACGGTAGCGGGCCATTGGCCCCTTATAGGCAAATAGGCTTTTCTGGCATCGAATCGGCAGTTTGCCGCTACCTTACAGTCGAGGCATCGTTCCGCACTGCCTGCCGGAGCATTCTCCGCCTTAAAATAAGTCAGGCTGCCATAGGAAGAGATCCGTTTCGCTTGACTGTCCACCAGCCAGGCCAGAATATCCATGTCATGGCAGGACTTCTGCATGATAATTGGACTGGCCAGGTCGCTTCTCCTCCAGTTGCCTCGTACAAAGGAGTGTGCCATATGGAAATTGCCGATGTTCTCGTTATGCTGTATGGTCACGATCTTGCCGAGCTCTTGGCTATCGATGATTTTCTTGATTTCCGCAAAGAAGTTCGTATATCTGAGCACATGGCATACAATCACTTTCCGGCCTGTTTCATTGGCTTTTCGTTGTATTCTCAAGCTTTCTTCCGGACTTGGCGAAATGGGCTTTTCCAGCAAAATATCATAGCCAAGATCAAGCGCTCTCATCGTTTGCGCGTAATGATCGCGGTCCATGGAAGAAACAATGACGGCATCGCAAATTTTGCCGAGCCGATAAAATTCATCTACGGATTCAAATTGTTTCTCCAAAGGAATCTGAAACTCGTCCGCTGCCGCATTTCTTCTGCTGTCATCCGGTTCAACGACCGCAACGATGTCCTCGCTTGGGTATGCATGCCTTGCGTAGATCATGCCTCTTTGTCCTGCGCCGATTAATGCTAACTTCAAATCCATAACCTCCAGCAAACTCGTATTTGTCCTAACCATCTTGTTCGAAACATCTAGTCCTGTTCTGGAATCACGGGATCTTCCAAGGGATAATATCCTTCCGGATCATAGTCATCCCAAATATTCCTAAGCGGATCCTCATCGGATATTTCGACTTGGATCATGCCTGCCTCATAATATCCATCCTGCTGCGGGTTCTGTATATGCAGGGGGATATACGACCGGTCTTCGAAAAAGAGTGCTATACTCAGCGTATATTCTCCCGGTAACATATCCTTCAAGGGGACCATCTCATTATGGACAAGGTCCCCGGTTAACCAGGAATGCGTGGCGGCGTGCAGGGGATATTCATAGGAAACCTCCCCCTGCTGTAACTGCACCCATAACTGAAAATCCCGGTATATTCTCGAACTGCCCTCGTTGACAAACCAGAAACGCAGCGGCAAGCTTCCACGACTATATACCGTTTCCGGATACGTCAGTCTGCGTAAAGTTAGATGATATCCAAGTCCTATATTCAGATTGGAGAGGGCGGCGTGCCAGCGATATGCCTCGCGTCTGGTATGAGGACCGCAAACGGTATCGGTCACATCAAGGACTACCTGGTAACGCTTCCATACCTTCTGCAGCCTATGTATGGCAAAAGCCTCACAGCATTCGATCCAATTCTCCTCACCGCACTTCACCAGCAGGCCAAATCCGCGGCCGCGGTCTCTTACATGTTGAATCAATCTGTCATTCTGCAGTTCGGCTAGCAGCGTCTGCGTCTCAAACGACTCCCCATAAGCGTTCCATTCTTCCTTACTGTCAGCTAAGGTTGATATCAGAACGGCTGTTAAGCGTCTGTCGGAGTCGATATAACTCCCGACTTTTCGGACCAAGGCCGCAAAACAATCAGGTTCGTAACCCTGAACCCAGATTGGCAATTCCGGTACCAGGACAAGAATGGGATTATGGGCCTTACGCAGTGCTTCTTTGATCGCTTCAAGCCTGTATTCTCCTCGAACCGGCTCAAGCGCTCTCCAGGAAAAGGAGACGTATTCGAATGGACCCTGGCTTGCATCAAACTCCCGGTTCAATAAGGGCTGCGGTCGGATTTTTACGGTTTTATACTTCTCGTAATTTTCAAGCGAGTATTTCCCCATCCTCTTCTCTCCCTTGCAAATGGCTGTCAACGGTGCGATGGAATTGCTCGATGTCTGCATCGGTTATGTACGGCCGGCTGCCAATCTTGTCGATATCCTCCCGCAATACAATCATGCTTAATGTGTTAAAACGGGCTCCCGTCTCCATATACGCCGCAGCTGCTTTTTGCAGGGAGGTTGTATATTCGCCTGGGTTTCGGACCGGGTCTGCCTTCCTGTCCCCAAAGGCTTCATAACGCAGCATGCCGTCCCCTTCCATGGTCGGATAATTATAGAATTGTCGTTGAACGAGGACAATATTGCTTCTTTCATGATCCAGGATCAGCGACAGCCTGGTATCATAAAGCCAGCTTGAGCTCCAGAAGCCTTTGATGGGTAACTCCGGAAAGTACTGGTCATAGAATGCAGCAGCCATCTCCATGGAATTCTTCAACCTGTCCGGCGTGTACCCGGGGCCGGATGGAATGTGGAGCGCTAACAGCGTATCCCCTGTTTGAAGTACCGTCTCCCATTCCTTCTTCAGGATCGGCGTCGTTTCTCTTTCAACGAATCCCATGGGATTTATCCGATTAGCGATGACAAACTCGGCATTCTCGTGCCATTCTGAGGTGAAGTTTCCTTGAAGATCATATACATCATTGATTCCGTTCCGTTGTCCATCGCTGCGAAATTCTTCGCCTGCGTGCCGAAGCGCAATAACCTCCTGCGTGTTCACATGACGGAACATGGTGAAAGGATCCTCAAATCGGTAGGGGATAAAATAAAACCGGTCTAACAGAAAGATGGAGCAGGTATAAAAATTCATCACCCATGGAAAATCATGAACCTTGGCATCGCCGCGGAGCACCAGCTTTTCCAATTGAAGCTTCAGGGGCTGTTGAGGGATCTGCTCGTAGTAAGCTTTAGGTATGGCACGCGCCTCCAGTTTGTTCATGGAAGGAACAACGCAGGCCAGCAGCAAAAGAAAGGAGTATAATTCTCCGTATTGCGCCATGCATCCTGGCGTCATATTCGTATAATGGGTCTCATCACAGCGATTGCGCAAAGTGCACATATCCTCTACTAAGAATTGGGTAAAATGAAATAGTACGTCATCCTTTTCTATCGCCTCAACCCCATGAACGAGCCATTGGCGGATAGGTTCAGGAATTTGATACTGCTCGAAGATTCCGGACAAGAACTCCCGCGGGATAAGATGGGGCTTGCCATCCGGCTTATATCGATCATATTTAGCTTCCAACCCTTCTGGCAGGTAATCAAAGTTGCAGATTGCGATACACTCGTTAAACTTCAACAGACTCTCCATTTCCTTGTCTCCCCCGTTCAACTGTTAACTTGCCCATCGGGTAATAACCGTCCTTGTTCCCCTCGATGGCCAGCTGGATATTCCCGATTTCCTTAACCCCGGTTTCGATGCCAATCTCCAAATCATACTCGCCTTCGGACATATTACCAGGTAAACCGAAACACTCTTCCCACACAATATCTTCGTCTGGCAGCCACTCCCTAATATCCTCTCTGCTGCGCAGCGTATAGGTTTGATCATGGCCAGTAAGCCTCACAACCAGCGGATAAGGATTATAAATCGGCGCTACTCCTACATTAGCCCACAATGCACTGATTTTTAGCTGACCGCCTGCCTTCACCAACGAGTCGTACGTGAACTTTCTCAATTCAAAGCGGTATCCCATCTTGTTCAGCCAAGCCTTGACCTTCTCTTTCCACGGTTCGGGGACTACCGATCCTTTATTGTTAAAGGATGAAATATGCCACTTCAGCGTTTCTTGAATGATATAATCCATATCCCAGCCCTGAAGATACCAATCATTCATGTGCCAGCATGCTTCAAATAGAACCGGAGCCTTCTCCCAGGCATCGCCCATCTTGAAATTCTGAATATTCTGGGGATAGAAATCCGTCATATGTGACCACTCATTACCATGAAAGCCGCCCATATCACCCAAGCAATCGACGCGAAAGCCCACTTTGGCTTTGCGCTCCTTTATGATGCTGATCGACAAGGCATCATGCAGCAATGCTTGGAGAGGGGTTATCTTAAACCCATCCAGGTAGGCATCTGTAATCTGTTTAATGGCCTCCGGCTTTAAAAACTCCGTTCCGCCGCCTTCTCCCCAGGCCCCTACAATCGTCAAATCAACCGAGCTTATGACCGGATGTCCGTCAAACCGTGCGGCAAACGCTTTGATAAAGTCAGACCAATACAACACATAGGGTGTTGTCTCAGGATCTACTCTCCAGAACGGAAAGTCCGGCTCCTCCGGATGTTCCGCACGATACCAGGCGGGTATATCATCCTCTTCGCTTAACGCGTATGGGGAACAGCGAACCACGGCCGTACAGCCTATCGATTTGGCGTAGTCCAGCCTCTCCTCAAGAACCTCCCACCTGTACTCTCCTTGGCGAACTTCCAGATCCCGCCAGCGCACGCTGCAGAAATACACTTTGCTGTCGGGATGATTGTACGTTCTGCTGTCTTCCGTGAACTTATATTTCTTGTGCTCTTCCCCTCGATTGTCGCAGATCCGATCCAGGTCTCCCATTAACCCTGGTGCTGCCGTAAAACCTATGCCCGGGTTGTTTAGGATGTCTTCTAACATCATGGGGTAAACCGTTACTGCTTTGTTCATGTTCTAATCAACCCCCCGCCGCCTGATAAACAAACACCCTCGTTTTGTTACGTTAATATAACGTAACAAAACGACGTAAAACTTGTGATATTTCGTGATTTCATGTTATATCATCCCTGCGTATCCTTGCAATAATAATTTTGGTTTTTTTTAAAATTTGTAGTAACACAGCACAACAGAAACATGTTATGATTGATTTTAATCGTGAATATAGATACACTTGAATAACGTAACGTTATCACGCAACAAATTACGCAACAATACGTTTATCAAGTCCATCATTGTTTACCATGTAACATTCCTATAAACTCTAAATGGTGACTATTCGTAACTAAAAAGGAGAATGTGTTTATTTATGAGTACCATTCGGGATGTTGCTAAATTAGCAAATGTATCTACCGCCACCGTATCCAGAGTGTTAAACAATGATACGAAATATAAAATTACGGACGAAACCCGGGAACGGGTGTGGCAGGCTGTTACGCAGCTCAACTATAAAATCACTTCAAGTCCCAAGCGGAAAGTTGTAACCACGGATCATTCCGACAGCAAGTCGCACATCAAAATCGGGTGTGTACTAAGCGTTACAAAGGATAAATACAACGATCCTTATTTCATGTCGATTTTATCCGGCGTGGAAGAGCGATTGCTGAGTGCGGGATATAGCATTTCCTTTATTCGGACTGGAATTGAACTGAATGACAGCAAGATTTTATTCCATACATTCAGCGAACCGATTACCGGCCTGATTCTTATGGAATCGTTGAACGGTGAAACCTATGAGTATATACGCAAGCAGGTTCCTTATATCGTGGGGATTGATACCGAACGCGGGGATATCGATAATGTGGGCTATGATCATTACAATGTCGCTTCGATGGCCGTCAACCATCTCATTGACAAAGGTCACACCCGGATTGGATACATCGGGGGGAGCGGATTAACGAATAACCTGAAAGACAGCCGCCGTTATCGAGGCTACTACGCCAGCATGCATGCTGCCGGAATGTCGGTGAATCCCGATTGGGTTATTGATTGCATGTGGGATGAAGCGGTCTGCATTGAAAAAGTGAATCATTTATGCAAAACCAAAAATTGCCCGACCGCCTTCTTTGCAGGCAGCGATCTAATGGCTATGGCCGCCCTCAATGGCTTGTATAACAACGGCATTTCCGTTCCTAATGAAGTAGCCGTCATAGGCTTATCTAATATTGAGGTATCCAAATATTCCAATCCCCCCCTATCAACGATCGACGTACCGACAAAAGAAATCGGCATGGTTGCCGTCGACAACCTGATCGACAGAATAAACGGAAATCAACTGCTGCCTAAGAAAGTGATTTTACCTACCCGCTTGATCGTACGCAGTTCTACTTAATGACTGCAACAAAGACGAGATGAATATGTTCTTTGCCCATAGACCCACTGCACAAGAAGCACCCGACACGGTGCTCTTTTTTTCATGGTGGATGCGGGAACTTCAATTGGAAAGGGGGTGAAAGCTTCAGATTCGGTAGAATGATTTCTACCGTTAATAAAGAAGTTTGGATTTGCGGGCTTTATGACATCCATCATTTTGTGAGGAGGTTTGACATGAAAGCATGGGGTATCAAAATGAAGTTGACGCTTACTGTTTTTACGATGACGGCCATTCTTATTGCCTTATTCCCTTCTCCCCTCTTTATTTCGACTGCGGAAGCAGCCTCCATCGTTATCGATGGTAATCCGGGCGACTGGGAAGGGATTCCGGTTATTTCCACGAATTCGGGAACAGCTGGCGTCCTAAAGGCTGCCCACGATGACAGCAATCTGTATCTGCTTGTGGAAGGCGCCGGCCTTAGCACCAACATGGGGAGCTTCTGGCTGAATACGGACGGGAAAACTTCCACCGGATATCAAGCCTTCGGATGGGGTGCGTCGGGTATTGAATGGCTCCTCGAAAATCAATCGCTATATCGCTATGCAGGAAATGGAACCACCTGGAATTGGAATTTGTCTTCGACTCTTCCTTCTTCTCAATATGTACGTACCTCATCGACCATTGAAGCTGCACTCCCTCTCGCAACGCTTGGACTTGCAACAGGCAGCAGTGTGAACATCGGATATCTGGATAACAACTCGGATATAAACCGACTGCCAGCGCAGAACCAGTCCCTTCCCGTTTATACGCTTAAGGCAGGTAATCCCGGAGAAGACCGGATCGAATTTTACCCAAGCGAGCTGGATGATCCGCTTAATAACCCGTTTAAGGGCTGGGCACCTTCAGCGAAATCTACCCATTACCCTCAGGACCACCGTCTCGTGTATGCCGGTGTCACCTGGAAGGAGTTAGAGCCAACCAAAGGCAACTATGATTTCAATGCGATTGAAGCGTCCAACCATTTCGACTATTGGCAAAGCCGCGGAGTCAAGGTAGTCCTTCGCGTTATTCTTGACAGTCCTTCCGGCGTGCCTCACCGGGATATACCTGACTGGCTCTATCATGACATGGTAAGTCTGGGACAATCTCCAGGCAAGGCCTACCAGGATGCAACCGGAGGCATGGGAGCCGGCAACAACACGGGCTTCTCCCCCAATTACAGTTCCGAGTATCTGATCGCCAGACATAAGCTTGCCATTGAGGCGATTGCGGAGCATTACGACACGGCTGACAGCCCGATTGCTTTTGTACAAATCGGTTCGCTTGGCCATTGGGCGGAATTCCACACCTGGCCTTACATCGGACCGAACGGGGAAAGCAACTATACGGGCGCATTTCCTCCGAACGAAATATCCAATCAGTACATTCAGCATTATATCGATGCATTTGCCGATCAGGAGGATCTTACGCAGCTATTGATCAGACGAAGCGTGGAATTGGCCAAGAATAATAACAAGGGTCTGGTTCTTGGAATGTATAATGATATGTTCGGCGATCAGCCGAGCTTCGATTCCGAATGGGGATGGTATACCGGCACACAGAACGGTTATTGGGATGATATCGGCCAGCAGCAGCCAAACCATGCCAACTTCTGGGACACGCGCGTATCTGGCGGTGAATTTTACGGCGGTGCCTATGGCATGAATGCTGCACTTACAACTGGCAGCGGCTTCAATGAGACACTGCGGCAGACCGAGCTCAGCAAACCGAGCTGGCTGGGACCGAATGCTCCGGCTTCCTTGGCGCTGGGCAATCCTTTGCAGGGCAATATGGATACACTGAAGAAACGAATGGGCTATCACTTTGTCGTGAAGAAGGCGGCATATCCGAACGTGAATACCGGAGACTCATTAGATGTATCCATCGCTGTGGAAAATAAGGGGGTTCAGCACTTCCCGTTCAACTGGCCTGTTGAAATCCAGCTGCGCAGCGGCGGGAACATCGTGGCGCGTCAAACGACAACCGCAGACGTAACAACCTGGAGAACCGGCTTGCATACGGTCTCAGGCTCTATCTCCACCAACACGCTGGCAAACGGAACCTATGAGCTGGCAATAGCTATTCTTGATCCGTCTACAAACCACCAACCTGGGGTTGATTTTGCTAATACGGAACGTCTATCAGACGGAGCTTATAAGATCGGTACATGGACAAAATAACGAAAGCGGCAGACTGATATCCGAAACGATGAAAACAGCTATCGGGATATTCCCGATAGCTGTTGTTCGTCTCAGTTTCCAATAAAACCACTCTCTGGCTGCGCGCTCCACAGTTCAGGTAACCGTGTTCCTGATATGACTACACTTCACACCAAGCCTTTCAATTGGTAAGATTCCCCTTATTTTCCCTATGCTTCATTCCGGCCCATGCTATAATGGACTCACTATTTAAGCATACGGAACAGGGGCGACTATTTCATGAATTCTCCTAAAACAGTACTGATCATTGAAGATGAACAGGATATCTCGCGCATTGTGAATGATTATTTGCGTGTTCAGGGATTCAGCACATTCATCACGGAAAATGCCAGCGACGGATTGCAGGAAGTCCGCAACCGGCAGCCGGATTTTATCATTCTCGATCTGACATTGCCTGATGCTGACGGAATTGAAGTATGCCGCAAGCTCCGTACGTTGACGGCTGCGCCCATTCTTATTTTAAGTGCCCGCAGCAGCGATACGGACAAAGTGCTTGCCCTTGGTTTCGGCGCCGATGATTATATGACCAAGCCTTTCTCGCTCAGTGAACTGGTCGCCCGCGTTCAGGCACATTTGCGCAGAATTGCAGACCCGAAACTCCAGGCATCCCCACAGCAGCGACTGCAATTCGGCGCTCTATCGATTGATAAAAATGCCCGCAAGGTCATGGTCGGACAGCAGGAAATTTCGTTATCCGCTAAAGAATTTGATCTGCTTTACTTCCTGGCATCCAACCCGAATCAAGTGTTTACCAAGTCGCAGCTGCTGGATCAGGTCTGGGGGTATTCAGCATATGTCGAGGATAATACCATCACGGTCTACATTAGGCGGCTCCGCGAGAAGCTGGAGAGGGCCGAGATCAACTCCTCCTATATCAAAACGGTTTGGGGCGTCGGTTATAAATTCAACCCCGATGAGACGGCGTAGCCCCCATGTACTGGAAATCGTGGCATACAAGAAGGCTCTGGGCAGCCTGCCTATCTGTTATGGTTATTTTGCTATCCGTCGTCTGGCTCGCTTGGCCCTCAAACCAACCCGCTTCGTCATCCATTGTCAACCCAATTCGCGTGCTGACAAATACGGTTGTCCATAGCCTGGAGAATGAGCATGCTGACTTGCTGCTGGCCGATGCTCCGATTCGGCGGCAATTAACCAGCTGGAGTCAAGAGACAGGGATCGGCCTCAAGGTTGTATTTCCTGACGGAACGATGATCTATGACAGCGATGATTCATCCGTGCGCCATATTGATCCGCGCTTTGAACTCGACTACACGCTGCGTATTTCTGACGGCGAACCGCCCTATTATCATCTCGCTTTTCCGCTGCTGGACGCCGGCAGCAAGAGCTTTGTGGGCTACGCTCAGTTTGCTGTGCCTGCATCTGTCGTGACTGCAGTAATGCCCCCCTCCGACTCCTTTATCTATGTGCCATGGATCATGCTATCTCTGGCACTCTTGACGCTGCTTTATTTATTCTTCTCCATCGGACGTCGGGTGCAGCGTGATTGGGTTCAGCCTGTTGCCGGGCTCAAGCCTTATGCCGAAGCTATATTGAAAGGCAACTACGAGCAGCGTGCCGAATGGACCAGCGATAACGAGGTCGGGGAGCTCTATGCCGTATTTGATCTCATGCGTGAAGAGATTCGTAATTTGCATATGCAGCAAGCCGCGCACAGCCAGTCGCACAAAGAGCTGATTTCCAATCTGTCTCATGACTTAAAAACTCCGCTGGCAACGATCAAAGCCTATATCGATGCAATTCGGGAAGGTATATGCCCGGATCTGCCGAGTGTGATGGCATACCTTGAGGTGGTGCATGCGAATACGAGCAAGATGACCGTGCTCGTAGACGATTTGCTGCTGCACGCGCTGCGTGATCTGGAGCAGATTGCCGTACATCCGATTGAGCAATACAGCGCTCCAACGCTGGAGCCGATCTTGCGGGCGATGGCCCATTATATCCGTACGATGGGCGTACGCTGCCAAGAACCCTCTGCTATTCCCAACGTGCTTGTCGTTATCGATGCCATACGGATCGAGCAAGTTCTGTCCAATCTCGTCACGAACGCACTGAAGCATACGGAGCCCGGGGATACGATTCGACTCGCTGTTGAAGAACACTCGGAAACATCCTGCCTGCAGATCATCGTCTCCGATACAGGGAGCGGAATTCCCCCGCAGGATATGCCTTTTATTTTTGATCGGTACTACCAAGGCAGCGTTTCACAACGAACGGCCAGCCAACCGACCGAGCGCCACGGGGTCGGACTTGGGTTGTCGATTTGCAAGTATATTATGGAAGCGCATGGCGGCACGATCTCTTTTCACAGCCAACAGCAGCAGGGAACGACTTTCTACTTGACTCTGCCCCTCAGCTGACCCCTGTCATACTTTATTTATAATTTGATAACAACTGTGCAAGAATCGTTCTCTATAATTTGGTGGCATGGGAAGATAAGAGAGGAGATCAGAATATGCCTTCAAGCAAAACCATCATGCTGCAAGCTGCAAATTTATGTAAAACATACACCACCGGCAAGGAGCAGTATCATGCCATTCGGAATGTCGATCTGTCGATTTACGCGGGAGATTTTACGGTCATCATGGGGGACTCGGGGTCGGGAAAGTCCACCTTGCTGTACTTGCTCAGCGGACTTGATGAAGTGACAACCGGAGAAGTCTGTCTGCAGGGACAGCGCTTTGATCAATTTTCAGCCAAGGAGCTTGCACGCTTTCGGGCGAATCGGATCGGTTTTATCTATCAAAACAGCAACCTTGTACCCGATCTGTCGCTGTTCGATAACATTGCCCTCCCTGGATATATCGCAAATCAGGACAAGGAACAAGTACGGCAACGGGCAAATGACTTGATGGTCAATCTCTCCCTCGATAAACAGAGCAGCCGGTTGCCTTCCCAAGTATCCGGAGGGCAGCAGCAGCGGGCGGCAATCGCCAGGGCGCTCATCAATAACCCGGACATCATTTTCGCTGATGAACCTACCGGCAGTCTGAACTACGAGCAAGGCGTTACGGTGCTTGATATATTGAGCCGGATGCATGCGGACGGTCAATCGATTGTCATGGTCACCCACGACATGAAGGCAGCCTGCCGGGGCAATCGCCTTATCTACATTCGCGACGGCAAGATCGGTGGCACGCTGGATATGGGGCCCTACAGTCCGGAACAGGCCTCCGAGCGGGAAGCGATGATCTTCGCTTATGTCACCGGGAGGAGGTAGTCTGGGATGCGAGCCATATTAACACTCTGCTGGGGCAACCTGCGCAAAAGAACAATGCAAAACACGCTGATCGCATTGCTTATTGCCCTATCCGCTCTACTCGTCAGCACCGCATTCACGGTCTTGATGAATACGGAAAATGTATTCAATGATCGCCATACGGCTGCTCATGGTGCGCACGAAGTCATAAATATGACCCGTGGGCTGCATGACGAACAGTTGGTAGCCGACTGGTGGTCCAGCCAAGAAGGCGTAAACACGTCCAGCTTAATCCCTTACAAGCCATGGACCGGACTGGTCTTTAACGGGGAAGAATTGCCCAATCTTTATCTGTATATGATCAATACCCCGCCGATGCCGCATGGGGTCAACAATCCTCTTCCCGGTACAGGCCCTGAGCATCTGACGGTTCCGGAAGTCGGCGAAATCTGGATACCCACCTCGCTTGCCTACAAATACAACATGCATATCGGCGATGAATTGCTATTCACCTCAGGGTCTGCACCGGCACAATTCACGATCGGTGCGATTGTCATTGACATATCCCATGGCGGTCCTTTCTCGACCACTGCCCGCATCTGGATGAACGAAGCCGACTATCGGTCAACCATGGGTAGCTTGTCCACTCAGGAGCAATACATGTTGTCGCTTCGCTATGCGTATCCTGAACAAAGCGAGGAATACTGGCAGCGCTTTGAGCAGGCGCTCGGTTCGCCGTTTTTAGAGGAACGCGTTTCGTTTGCCGAATTGTCGGCCTTTTATTTTATCATGAACAAGGTGATCGGCTTTGTGATGAGTTTCCTCGGACTGGTCATGATCCTCGTCGCCTTGCTCACAATCGGCTTTACGATCACGGACACAATCCTTGCCAATTACCGCACGATCGGCATTCTCAAATCGATTGGCATGACCTCCGAACGCATCATCGGCACCTACTTGCTGCAGTACGGTTTAATGACGATTGTCGCCTTGGTCCCGGCACTGATTGCAAGCCACTTCCTTTCAGATGTCATCATCCAGAATTCCCTGTCTTTCCTCAAATCCGACACAGCTCCTGTTCCCGTTCAAGCGGCAGACGTTGCGATCTGGACTGGCTGCGGCCTGCTGCTCATCATCCTTCTATGCGTCCTTGTTTATGCTTCCAAGACACGCCATATCGAGCCCATTCAAGCGATCCGTTACGGCATGTCGGAGTCTTCACATAGTCGTATCCATCGGCATGGTGCCCGCAAAAAACTGCTGGATCGATGGTCCGTACCCACGGTTATCGGCTGGAAGCATGTGAGCGGCAACAAAAAAAGCGCAGCGCTGATCTTTCTGTTGATGAGCATCACAGTGGCTGTGCTCGTCTTTGGCGCCGTGCTGGTGACCAGCATCTATCGCATCAGTGAAACGTCGGCCCAGTGGGGTTATGACGATGCGGATATCGCGATTATGGTTATCCATGCGGAAGGTATGGATCGGGCGGAAATGCAATCTTATATCCAAAGCGACCCTCGGGTTCACAGTCTGAACTGGTCCGGATCAGCCACCGGCGTCATCGCCATGGCCGAAGTGGATGACAAGCCTCAACAGACATTCAGTCTCCCTTTGACGGTCGTAGAAGGCAGCATGGACGAGATCGGATTTGCCTCGCTTGCAGGCCGTAATCCTGCACTCCCTAATGAAATTTCTATCGGAATCAATATTGCCCGTAAATTGCAAAAAGGCATCGGCGACGTACTCACGATCTACATTGAAGGCGAACCGCATCCAGTGCTGATCACCGGCACTTTTCAGTCCATTTCCAATATGTCGAACGTCGCCAGGGTCACATCGGATCTTGTCGAGCAGTTGAATCCGGACGCCGGGTTTATTCAACTAAAGGACAATACGGACAGCGATGCGTTTGTGCAGCAGTTGAACGAACGTTACAGCCCTTCCATTCAAGCGCTGAAGCAGGAAGTGCTGCTCGATTCCGTATTCAAAGAAGCTGCGGCGGTTTTGCTCATTCCGATGAGTATGCTGGCCCTACTGTTCATGGCTGTCACTTGTCTTATTGTTTATACAACTTGCCGGCTGCATATTCGTAAGGAAACGAAAACATATGGCATTTATGCCTCGCTCGGCCTGACCGCAACCGACATTCGTCGTGCCTTGACAAGCGGCATTGCCGGACTGGCTGCGCTCGGTGCGCTGGCTGGCATCGCTTGCGGCGTCTACGCATTGCCGGCCGTGCTGCGCGGTCTGCTCTCTGCCTATGGGATTGTCAAGCTGCCGCTTATCATGGAATGGCCGCTCGTCATTGGGCTGACTCTGATCGCGCTTGTTATCGCCATCAGCGGCTGCTGGCTGGCTTCGCGAATCCTCCGCCGCACCTCCCTTCGCGTGCTGGTCATGGATTCATGAAGGCCGTCCATGAACAGAAGATGACCTCCGAATGTCGGAGGTCATCTTTTTACTTCTTGCCTTAATAAATCTTCTTATTTTAATTCACATCGTATTTGTTCTTTCCACTTGATAATATTTGCGATGGCATTTGTTTCACCGCCTAAATAGATATCTTCTATGGTCATTGACCAAAATTTGGGCTTGTGATCTCTTTCGTTATGCGGAAGAGGATTTGTTATTTTACCCACCTTGGTTACTGACTCTCGATTTTTCTTGAACGCTGGAAACACATAAGGCACAGAAGGTATCTTCTGTGCCTTGATTCAAATATGAAGAAGATCTACTTTTTTTTAATATATTCCTCTTGGTTTTTTAATTCCATGTAACGAATAATCAGCTTATCCAACGACTGTGAAATTGCGACAACATCTTGATGCACCAATTCGAAACTGCTGGCCACTCGCTCAAGTTCTCTTCGGAGAAGTTCGAGTTTTTTCGATACTTGTTTGAGTTCACTCTCGATAGAAATCACCTTGTTCACCCACCCCCGTCGTAACAAGTGATTGATGACAGTTGCCACAGTTATCGATAACGCGAATCAGTATATATAACTTACTTATCATTATAAATTTCGACGGTAACAAAAAAAATACCCATAATTGGGTAATCTTTATTTTAAGACAAGTTTTATGACGGTTATGTAAATTTTTTAAGAAATGCTCCTTTGTGGTTGACTCTCGTTTTTGCATAGATCTTTTTAATAAAAGTACGAACCGTGCTTTGGCTAATACCATAAATATCAGCAATTTCAGGGACATTTTTATTCTCAAGCCACCCATAGGCTATTTCTTTCTCGCGATTCGTTAATTCATATTGGTGAAAGTGAGAATAGATCAGCTCCCTTTGCAGAACGGGATCCTTTTGAGGTAATTTTTCTTCAATATTCTTGGCCAGGTGTTCAATGAGCGGTATGGCAAATGTAACTTCGTGCAAATAATGAAAACTAAGACCAAGGTAGCCTATGATCACATTTTTTATTCGAAGGGGAGTACAAACACACGCCAATTCTGAAAACACGCGATTACAATGCTCGGCCCCAATTACGACAGAAAGCGCTTGTTGTTCCATAGATAATGAAATAGCGTTGCTTCCTGCGTCTTTCATTGCCAACGAGGTCCCATTTTTTATATTATTCCTCTCGAGGAAACTTCTTAAAGAACCTGTTCCGCAATAATCGATAACGGCACCATCCGTATCTGTTATAACAAATAAATAAGGTATGGACAGCAAATTGTTCATATTCCTGGTTTCCTCTTGCAGCAAATAAAGAATTTCTTTCCGTTCAATCAACCTTTGTTTTATTTCAGTCATACTGAGGATATTAGGAAAATGATTGTTTACTTCTACCAGTGTTCTTTGACCCATTATTTCCCTTCTTCCCTTGTAAGAATAAGCGTTAAATAATGAAATCGATCTACTATTCATCGCTGCTGCATTCGACAGCTCACAGCAAAAAATAAAAAAACCATCCATTATGAACCATAGCAAAATAGGACGGAGGCTTCCGTCGTATTCGGCAGCTGGCTGGCATCGCGGTCTGAAGCAAGATCCACATTAGCCCCTGTAGCTTTGCGTCGCCGCTTTTCAGCGGGTTTGCTATTGTCGTACGAAGAGTATGAATTTGTCGAATATCCAAACATGTTATGACTTATTCAAACTATAACTTACATTGTTTTTCATTTAATATAGGTCGTACGACCCAAATTTCCATATTTTTGTTATATTTGTCAATCACTCTTACACGTATACATAATCACTTTTTGCGCCAAGCGGGTTGATAGACCGATTTCGGGGGAGGGAACTGGTGAATCCAGTTAATGATCCGGGTCGATATCCACTGGCATACAACTGCAAGGATAATAATTTTCCAATCGATCACATAGGCAGCGAAAGCGAATATGATTCCATTCATCCAGAACAATGAGGTGCCCGGGTTGATTCTTTTATACTTATAAATGGCTAAGGCAACATAACCGATTCCCCCATTCGATACCCTCTGCTTTATGAGGATGGCGACACCTGTTCCGAGAATAACCGAGCCGAATAGAAGATCGATCCATACGTTGCCGAACGGGGGTTCTAGAAACACCTCGAAGAAATTAACGGAAACGGACGTCACTGTTATAACAAATATGGTTCCAAAGGCACTGACACCATCAAGATAAGGGACTGTAAAGGCAAGGAAAATAAAATTAGCGAGCCACAGTCCGAGACTCATCGGGATCTCAAACGCATGGTTCAGAAGCACCGCGATTCCAGCTCCTCCCCCCGAAGGAATGGCGTGAGGAAACAAGAACATGGCCATGGCAAAACCTTGAATGATGGAGCCGGCGGTAATGTAGAAAAGTTTCTTGGAAGCATGACGATAGAAAAAGGGGCTCTTCCGCCCGGGTAGGATCTGTAAGTTCACACGGAATCATCCTTCATAGATTAGAGTAACAAGCTAGTCCTGCTTTTTTAAGTGTATGCTTGTTCTCTGGAGGGGATACCGGGATAGATCTTTTTAACGAAAATATGTATAGGCTGACTCTGGAGATATCCATAGGCAGCCCGCTAGTATTTATCATTCTCTTGTGGTTTGGTCTATGTTTAAATTACGTAACAAAATCCATCGGTTTGTTTCTCTCTCACCCCGAGTTCAAACGTATCTTGACGAAGACCCCGGCGCATCGTTTCAAGGGAAAGCACTTCGGTGGGTTGGATATTTCCCAAATGTACGTGAGATCCAAATTTGCGGAGAAGCATCGCTTGCTGCTGCTTAAGAGGTGCCTCCCAAATCAGCTTTCTTGCATCCGACACGTTGTCGATGATATTATTTATCATTTCTTCCTGACACTCGCCATGCTTATCGTAAATACCGATGCCTAGTCCAGACTCGCGCGCTTCAACAATGATAAACTCGGCGCCTACGTCTAAATCCGCTTCCATTGTATACGCTAGCATTTCGGCGTCGATGTGGGAACCGGATTGTTTTTTACCATACTCCGTATAAACCCGAAGTCCGCGTTGTTTACCTTCCCGGATGAGTTCCGTTCGTTTTTTTCGAGACATCTCAATCGTGCCGTCAGATACTTCTATAGCGTTAAATCCAAGACGGCAAACGGTATTAAAAAATGCGGGGACGACATCTTGCTGCACGGCTGTCTCAAGCAAGGTCCCGCCGGGCATGACCGTGATTCCATGTTGTTTGGCTAGATTGATCTTGTATAGCAGCATTTCCGTTTTATACAGCGGAGCCGTCCCAAAACCGAATTTGACACAATCGATGTAATCCGAGGCTGTTTCGATCACATCTGAGAACATGTTTCTACCCAGGCCTTTATCAATTACCATCGTCATCCCGCGTTCCATGACCCCGTAGGTGTCGTGGTCTTTTTTGCCGTGTTCGGGATTTTCGCGCAGCCCGCTCGGATCACATATCTCCATGGGCCAAACTGTTCGCAGGGAACTGTTCATTCTAGGATCTCCTCAATTCTTTTTGATTTAGTCGTTTAATCCAATGACATTGGCATAATATGCTCATACCCATTGACAGGTGCCCATCTTTTGTCATAGGGATTTGTCCGGTCATCCGATCTGCCGCGGCGGCTTAATCAAAAAGAACACCAAACCTAGAGTAACCAAAGATAGTGAAGACACGGTTATAAAAACAACCTGATCCGATTTATCCATCATCCATCCGAACAAGGGCGGCCCTGCTGCAACTCCCAAAAATCGCAAGCTATTATAAAGGGACGTAATCATCCCTCGCTCACTTTTCTCAACTGCACCGGTGATCATCGTATTCAAGCAAGGAAGAAGCATTCCGGTTCCGATACAGCTGACTGTCAGCAGCCCGATAAACACGTAAATGTTCTTAAAAAAGAAAAGTGTAGCTGCCAGAGACAGGGTCATGGCAATCAGCCCGATATTCATCAGCCAACGAATCAACAGGCCATTCTTCTTGATCAAGCTTCCCGTCGTATAGGAAGTGATAACCATCCCAAGCAATGGAATGGCCAAAATCAAGCCCTTCACAACCCCGTCAATGTTATAAGGCTTGTCTTCAAGAATGTTGGATAGATAAAACAGTATGCCAAACAAAATGAATAGCCCCAGCGAACCGGCAAAAAAAGCAGTGATGAGCCAGCGGCCTTTTTCTTTAAAGATGTCTCCGATTTTTCCGAGGTACTTCCTTAGTTCTTGCTTTGAATGTTGTTTTGATTCTTTGATCATAAAAATGACGGCCAGCAACGATAGTGCACAGAACACGGGAAATGCAAAGAAGGAAGCATACCATACGATCAGCATAAGCAAGGAGCCGATGATCGGGCTGAGTACCTTGCCGGCGCCATTGGAGGCTTCGATTAAGCCCAGTGCCTTGCTCTCTGTCCCGCCATCGTATAAATCGCCGACGAGCGCCATGGCAATCGGTGCTGTTCCGGCGGCCGCTAGCCCCTGAATCGCCCTCGCGGTAATAATCACCCCAAAAGAGTTCCAAATGGCACCGAATCCTGCCAGAATACCGGCACCTCCATATATGATCAGGGCGGGTATAATAATAACTTTGCGTCCAAATCGATCGGACAAATAACCAATAATCGGAATAAACAAGCCGGCTGCCAAGGAGAAAATCGTGATGATCAAGCTGCTTTGGAATTTACTGATACCCAGTTCCCTTTGCATTTCAGGAAGCCCCGGAACTAGCATGGAATTGCCAAAAACGAGCACGATCGGGATCGTTGCCAGTGCGATAAATTCCCACACTTGACCCTTTGAGCCGGTAGAAGTTTTTGATTTTCCGGTGGATTCGCTGTCTTGTGTCTCCTCGGAGTCGGTCTGCAGGTCGATATCGCTATGAAAGCTGATATTCAGTTTTCGCTTTTTGGTCTTCTCCATGGTATCGCTCCTCGGACTTGAAGTTCGTGTAGAACAGAACATTTTCTTTATTTCCACGCTTCCTAATTATCACCACATCCGGATTTAATATTCCATCACTGCTGCTGAATCCATTAGAGGATTTGAGCACTCCTTGGGTTTGGGCAAATATACTGTTACTAAAATAGCCCATTATGCCGGGTAAAAGGGGATACGACATGCCGATACAGATTATTCAAGGACACCATCACACCTTGGACGCATCACACATCAATATTGTAATTGATGTTATAAGGGCTTTTACCGTAGCGCACTACGCCTTTATCCATGGGGTTCAGGGTATCATTCTGGCAGGAACTCTGGACGATGCCTTGCGTCTAAAGAAAATCTATCCTGACTTTTTATTGGCGGGAGAGATACAGGGTCTGCCGATTCCGGGGTTTGAGCTGGATAATTCGCCTGCGCGTTTACATGACTTCGATCTTCGGGAGAAATTTCTGATCCAAAAGACAACCAATGGAGTTACAGCCACCCTAAACGCATTGAGCACCGAGCATCTATTCGTTACCGGGTTCACAAATGCAAGAACAACCGCAGAGTTTATAAAGAGGAACCTATTAAAAGACGATGACATGACGATTAATGTAATTGCTTCGCATCCGTCAGGGGATGATGATCTGGCCTGCGCACAATATGTATCGGAAATTCTCCAAGGCACTAATCGTATATCTGCCGAACAAACCATTGAGCGAATTCGAAAGTCAGAAGCGGCCGGGAAATTTTACGATATTGAAAGACCGGAATTTTTACAGGAGGATATTTCGTTTTGCATCCAAGAGATCCCTTCCGACTTTGTAATGAAAGTGAATCTGAACAAAAACCATCCGTTGATTGAAAGGTTCCAGGTGGGGGCTTCAATCACTGATTATGATGGGTACCGCCTGTGAGTTTCTGATTCGTCATCATAAGGGTATAATTTACATTGATAAAAGAACGAATGTTCGCATATAATACAAACAAACGTTCCCGTCAATGAGGTGGTTAATGATGTTGAGTATTGGGTTGAAACCAGATGAGACCCAACTGGTGAAGGATTATATTTTATTACCCCTTTTACTTGATGTGTTAGAGCATGACCGTTCGATTCTATGCAGAGCAGATTTAAAGACCCCGGAGCTAACGAATGCGATGATCGACCATTTGCAGGCAGCCGCATTATCCGATTTAGCCCAGGCTCGCAGAAAAATGCGCGAATACGCCATTAAGGTGTACGAGGATCGAAAAACAAAGCTTGGCATTGAGGTTGAATTCATCTGCAGAGGGTATCATCACAAGCTGTCCATACTGTGGGGGCTAATTGAGGCAGAGATCGAGCAGAGATCGTACACCTACCTGGGGCTAAAAATCGCAGATAAGGGGAGTACGCTGTGAAATCATCTAACCGAGTGATCATGTTAGGGGATTGCCAGTCCTTTTATGCATCTGTTGAGAAAGCAGACCACCCCGAGTATCAAAACCGCCCGTTGGTCGTTGCAGGGGATCCGGAAAGACGTTCAGGCATCGTGTTGGCTGCTTGTCCGCTCGCTAAAGCAAAAGGAATAACGACAGCAGAGCGATTAGGAGAGGCACTATCCAAGTGTCCCGACCTTGTCGTCATCAAACCCAGAATGCAGAAGTATATTGACGTCTCGATGCAAATCACGGAGATATACAAGAGTTATACCGATTTAGTTGAGCCTTACAGTATCGACGAGCAATTTTTAGACGTTACCGGTTCGCTGCATCTGTTCGGCACACCGGATGAGTTAGCCAGAACCATTCAGCGTCATATCATGGATGCCACGGGTGTGTACGCTCGCTTCGGCATCGGCGAAACCAAAATCCTGGCTAAAACCGCCTGTGATAACTACGCCAAGAAAAATCCGTCCGGCATCTACACGTTGTCCAAGGACTCGCTTCCGGATACCCTCTGGAAACTGCCCGTCAGCTGCATGTTTATGGCCGGCAGCAAGATGACCCGCCACTTTAACGTCATGGGGCTGCCCACGATCGGCAGCGTGGCTCAGACGCCTCTTGCTAAATTGAAGCAGATGATGCGCCGTAAATTCGGTAAAAATTCCGATATTTCAGCCGAGATGTACTGGCGAATTGCCAACGGAATCGATGATAGCCCGGTAAGGCCAGGCACGCACCAGGTTGACCCTAAATCGGTTGGACACATGATGACCCTCCCTCGCGATTATACCAAGCTGGAAGAAATCAAGGTCGTACTGCTGGAGCTGACGGAGTTGGTTTGCCAGCGATGCCGCGGTCTTGGTTTTATGGGGCATGTGGTGTCGGTCGGTTGTATGGGGGCAGACTTTGACCGCCCTACGGGATTTAGCCGACAGATGAAGATGGAGGATCCATCGAATATTACGAATCAGGTTTACCGCTGGGCATGCCGGCTGCTTGAAACGTATTGGGACGGCCTGCCGATTCGGCGGGTCGGTATTAGCTTGTCACAGTTTTCCCCGGATACGGAATACCAATTGTCATTGTTTGATACCGAACGGGAGCGGTCGATGGCACTGGAACGGGTGACCGATGCCCTGAAAAATAAATACGGGAATTCGATTGTGATCCGAGCCGTATCCAAAACGGACGCAGGCCAAGCGCTGGATCGATCAGCCAAGATAGGAGGACACTATAAATGACAACACGAAAAAAGCTTGAGGGCAATGGTCTGTGGGAATCCAGTCGGATGATGCTGCCGGAACACAAAGAAACCATCATTCGCAGGCAGCTGGAAGAAGGCCGGAAAGGCCGGCCGACGCTGGATCCGCAAGAAATGGAATTAATCGAGGGGGCGCTCGCCGAGTCATTTCATGAACACCGTATGATTACCGTAAGGCTATTCGATGAATATGAGGACACGGAATTGACAGGAATTGTCGTGCTGATCCATACGTTTAGACGGGAGATCAAACTGTCCGTTCCCGAAGGTGCATGGCATTGGATAAAAGTAGATAATATTACTTCCGCAATCACATTTTGAAAAAGAAACGCTTATCGGCATATAGAGCTGATAAGCGTTTTTTTTTTAATTCAAATATTTTCTGATTTTTTTAGGATTGTACCAACGGACTATTAGGCTTCGAGAAGTAATCGCTAAACCAATCACATCTGAGGGCTTACGTATATTTTCGATAAAATGTTGGTGAACCCCCTAAAGCCTTAAATAAATAATACTATAGTTTATGTTCGAAATTAAAACTCCATGAAGATCCTATGCCGTCATATATAGTGCATTTTAGATCAGCACCAAAGAATCTGTAAACAAGGCTGCTGACGTATATTGGTTTCCAAGAAGATGGCACTGCTTCTCCATTAGGTGTAGATACTGATCTGTCAGTAATTCCGTTTTTTGCTCGATCAAACAAAGCTTCTAATTCAGTAATTTCCGACTGGGTGCTTAGAGTGATTGGACCGTCATTAGCATGCACTAAGGAAGCGAATGAAGACATTAGGAAAATCATTAACACAACGAAAATCGATTTCCCTCTCATTTTCCCCACAATAATCCTCCTCAATTGGAATAATATACCTTCTATGTAAATACACATTTCCTAAAAGTGGTTATCAATTAGTAGGACAAATTTCTCTTAGGAGGGATCGTATGTGGTACAAAAAAAGGGCTGTTCATTTATTTATCAAATTTTTACTTCTTATCATAATATTATGTTTATTTAGAGGAATGACGGATGCAAGTGTATTAAAGGCTTCTGGAGAGTTTAAATTGTTTAACTGGTATGGACCACCCTGGTTCTTTTGGGCTTTGGGACTAGGTGTTGTATTAAGAGCACTTCATGTTGGAACAGGATTATTTAGGTCCAATAATTGGAAGTTGGATAAAAATCGATTGTTGTTTCTCTGTTTGCCGATGATCCTGGTTACAGTCTATTTATATATCCCCAACATTAAAAAGATTCCTCTACCTTCTGATTTCTATCTTCTAGCTTTTGATATTCATCATGGGCAGCTATTTCTAAATTTATTAGGTTATTTCTTATTGGCTTCATTTGTAAGAGAAAGGAACAAAGAAGACTAGAACACCACTTTTTTGGGGTTAAGCAAAGGCTTGGTACAACGAGCATCACTGTGTCCGTTCTGATATATGGATTAGAAAAATAAATCCTCTGTTTTGGGACAAGAGCTTACTTTAAGTGGCTCCTCTGCCGGAAGCAACGTAGCGAGGAAAGTGATTCAGGCCTGAAATCAATAATATTCTTGTTGAAGGTAAAGAATGGTCGTCACTTAAATAAATAAAACAAAAGGTATCTTCTAACCGAAGATGCCTTTTGTTTTTAGAATGTAGGAAAGAGACAAATTTGAAGTTGGAGAGCAGCCCCTTTGGTCGCAACGGATTTACTGATTTCATCTTTTTGCGAGCTATATGGGAGCGCCTTAAATTCTTGTTGTTCAGTTAAGCGAATCAATCCGATTATTATTCAAATCGCATTCCACCATCAATTATCAAATAGCTCAGGATACATTTTTACAATATCAGCATTTAAGGCTCGATCCTCTGTTTTTTTATTTTTAGTGATGGATATGGATTTTTTCTAGTCCTTCTTCATCCTGGAAGGTTTTATAAGTGCTTTTAACAGCAACTTCAAAGTACTGTTTTCTGAGTAATTTAATTTCGTTCTCAAGCATTTTAATCTGGTCTTCCTTTAAAGATAAGTTAGCGGCTAAGTCTTGATTTTGCAAAAGGATTTTATCTGACTCCTTCACTTTTTGATGCAAAGCATTTAGCATCTCATTGAAATGAGATAACGCGCTAATCAAGCCTGATTTATTATTCCAGTAGGTTTCCACAAGTTCCACAAATTTGGTAAGGGTAGTGGAGTTTCAGTTTCTGTATTTTCCTGCTGTACGGGCTCGTTAACCATTTGCGATTTGTTCGGACATTCTTCTTTTCCATATAAAACGGTTTACCCCAGTCTCTCTTTCCAGAATGGAGGGGGTTGATCTTCTTCCCTGGATTCTTTGATATATATTTTAACAAGATGTCTTTTAATTGCTTATCCGTATATTTTGGTGGTGCACCTCTTTTCATAATTCGTCCTCTAGTAAATAAGAATCAACTATCGCCTTTTGGTCCATTAATCTTTGCAGTTCATTACTCGCCGAGGATAGCCTTGCTTGGCAGTTTGTTGATATGTCAACGTTGCATAATCGTAATTCATAGATTTTGTGACATATCGTATGAGTTCTAATTGTTCCTTTAATCTGCTTTCTAGGGCATCAGAACAATCTTTCAACCAGGCTAATCCCTTTTGTTTGTCTTCTGGTGAGAAAAAAATAAAATTCACAAAACCGACAATCCCCGACCTGACAGCGAGTTGGGTGATCCGTACAATAGCTATGTTCCAGGGGAGTAAGCCGGCATCTCATGAGGAAGTAACGGTCAACAACAACGCCTCGAATATATCGGACAGAACTTTTGTTCTTCCACATAATCTCCCTCCCTCGTATTAGCTTGTCACAGTTTTCCCCGGGTACGTAATACCAAATGTCATTGTTTGATACAGGACGGGAACGGTCAATACTCTGTCAATCGAATCTTTCAAATCTAACGTTTGTTGACTATAGTATCAAGTTTGTTATCTGGAAGCACCGAATCCTTCTCTTATACAATGAAATTAACAAAAGCACGACAAGCGAGATTACACCGTAAGGAGTGACAGACATGAGCTCTCAAGCCGAACCCAAAGATAAACGAAAGCGCTTACGAATTCGCTGGCACAAGCAGGATACGGAACTAACCCTCTTGGCGCTGCCGACCACGATCTGGTACATCCTGTTTAGTTTCTTACCGATGTTCGGGATCATTATCGCCTTCAAAAATTTCAGGATTAGCGGCGGCTTCCTGAGCAATGTGTTTAACAGTCCATGGATTGGCCTCAAAAACTTCGAGTTCCTGTTCAAATCGAATGACGCCTGGATCATTATTCGAAACACGATTGGATACAACATGATCTTCATCGTGCTGGGCATCGTGCTGCCCGTTCTATTCGCCATTATGATCGGACTCCTTCACAGCCGCAAAGCCAGCAAAGTCTATCAGACGATGATGTTCCTGCCCTATTTCCTGTCCTGGGTTGTCGTATCCGCCGTAGGCTGGGCGTTCCTGAGCTTTGATAAAGGGATTGTTAATCAAATGCTCGTCACGATGGGCAGCGATCCTATCAACTGGTATATGGAGCCGAAATATTGGCCGTACTTTCTCATTCTCTTGAATGTTTGGAAAGGCTTGGGTTACGGCATGGTCATCTATTTGGCAACCATCACAAGCATTGACAGCACTTATTATGAGGCAGCTGTAATTGATGGCGCTTCCATTTGGCAGCAGACGAGATTCATTACATTGCCCATGCTCAAGCTGGTGATCGTCATGATGTTCATTCTGGCGGTCGGACGCATATTTTACACCGATTTTGGCTTGTTCTATCAGGTCACACGAGATTCCAATTCACTCTTCAACGTGGCGACCACCATCGATGTCATGGTGTATAAGCAACTGAAAACCGCCACGGTAGGCATGGCATCCGCAGCCGCTTTCGTTCAGTCTGTTCTGGGGTGCGCAACTATTCTGGCCGCTAACTGGATTGTTCGCCGAATCGATCCGGATAGCGCGATGATGTAAGGAGGCAACACGATGACATCGAAATCCACTTACGAGACAGGCCTAGAGAAGTTTAACCGTACAAACAAAGCCGTCAACGTTTTTTTTAACCTGATCTTTATCATCTTGGCTCTGCTCTGCGTCATGCCCGTAGTCGTTGTTCTATCCATTTCCTTCTCCAGCGAGGAGTCCATCCGCGAGACCGGATATCATCTGCTGCCGGCTGCTTTGTCGGCCGAGGCTTACGTCTATATCATCAAGCAGGGAACGATGATTCTGCGGGCGCTCGGCGTATCCGCTCTCGTTACGGTGGTCGGCACCGTGCTTGGGGTATTGCTGACCGCCTCCATGGGTTATGTTCTCTCTCGCCCAAACTACAAGCTGAGGGGCTTTCTGACCTGGGTAGTATTCATCCCTATGGTATTCAATGGCGGCCTGGTATCCAGCTACTTCATCAACACGAATTTGCTGGGGCTGAAAGACAGCATCTGGGCACTTATTCTGCCGCTCGCCGTTTCATCGTTCAACGTGATCATATGTAAAACCTTTTTCAAAAGCACGATTCCCGATGGGCTGATCGAATCTGCCGAAATCGATGGTGCGAGCCAGCTGCGAATCTTCTTCTCCATCATCATGCCGATCTCGCTGCCGGTCATCGCCACCATCGGACTGTTTCTCTGCTTTGCTTACTGGAACGACTGGTTCCAATCGATGCTGTATATCGACAACCAGAACCTGTATTCCCTGCAAGCGCTGCTCAACAGCTTAATGAGCAATGTGGATGCACTCGCGAAGAATGCAGCGAGTATGGGCGTAAGCTACGCTATGCTCGTCGCTACCATGCCGAAGGAATCCGCCCGCATGGCGGTCGCCATTCTCATCGTACTGCCTGTAGCATTCGCCTATCCTTTCTTCCAGAAGTATTTTATTTCCGGACTGACGGTCGGCGCCGTGAAAGGCTGACGACGAAATAAGCCAAGTAAACCTTGGTTTATGATAGATATCACTATACAACGCTCAGGTAATTTAACTACAAAAAAGGGGGAATTGAAATGAAACGAGCATTAAAGTTCATCTCTACACTATGCGTGCTGACGCTCATGTTGACCGCTTTGGCAGCTTGCGGCGGCTCGAAGCCTGCATCAACGACAGACGGATCCCAAGCGACACCGGGCACATCCAATGACACCGCAACAACAGATAAGGATATCCCGACGTTGACCTGGTGGACCATCGGCGGCCAAGTGCCTAATAATTTCAGCAAAGCGGTGGATGCCATGAATGCCTACACGGCCGAGAAGATTGGCGTGAAGGTCGACATCAAGGTAGCCAGCTGGGGGGAATGGGACACCAAAATGAACACCATCGTGAATACCGGCGAGCCGTTCGACATCATGTTCACGAACAGCGGTAAATACAGCAAGCAAGTGGCCATGGGCGCATTTGCCGACATTACGGATCTGGTTCAGAGCGAAACGCCCGACTTATACAAATCGATTCCCGGGAAGGTATGGGAAGGCACAAAAATCGGCGGCAAATATTATTCCGTTCCGACTTACAAGGATTCCGCGCTGACGCAGTACTGGGTATTCGACGATAAATATGTGCAAAAGTACAATATTGATATCAACAACATCAAAACATTGCAGGACCTGGATAAGCCCCTTCATGACATGAAGGCCGGCGAAGGCAAAAGCTTCTATCCGCTGCCCATGACGCAAGGCGAAGGCTTGAACGGATTCTTTAACCACTATGACGATTTAACCCTGGGCTTCCCTCCCATCGGCGTCAAAGCGGACGACGCATCGCGCACGGTTGTCTCCGTGCTGGAGCAGCCTGACGTTATGGCCAATCTGAAGCTGCTGCATCAATGGTACCAGGATGGCATCATCAACCCGGATGCGCCGACGAAGACGGAGAACGACAAAGGCAGACCGTTCTTTGCAGCCCAGGCATTCCCGGGAGCCGAGGTCAGCTGGCAGATCAATGACGCCATCGAGAAGTACGATATGGTTCAGCATTACGGGCCGATCTATACAACCAGTACGATTCAAGGCTCGCTGAACGCGATTTCGGCGAATTCCAAATATAAGAAGGAAGCATTGAAATACCTTGAGTTGGTGAATACGGATCCTAAACTTCGTAATATGCTGGCATTCGGCGAGTTGGGCGTTGATTACAACAACGTGGATGGCGAAAAGGTGATTGAGCGTACATCCGATACTTGGCCGCTGGCGGCTTACACGCAAGGCACGTTCTTTAATCTGGCGGTTACGAAAGGCGCTCCTGAAGATCAGTGGGAGCAGGTTAAAAAGCTGAACGATGCTGCGACCTCCTCCACCGTCCTCGGTTTTGCGCTGGACATCACCGATCTTCAGACCGAAGTGGCGAACTGCCAGGCCGTGTGGGATAAATACAAATATGAGCTCATTACGGGCGCTTCCGATCCGGAGAAAATGGTGCCGAAGATTACGGCCGAATTAAAGTCGGCCGGTATGGACACGATCATGCAAGCCGCCCAAGAGCAGATCAATAATTACTTCAAGTAAATTCCTGCGCATCCCTTATTAGGACACTCTTAAGGGATGCTTTTTCCATCCTATCTATGAAGCTTGGCGTGAATCGTGTTACATTGAGATAAAGCTGCGCATATTTAAAGCGACCTGCTGCAATTGAGGTGTCGTATGGGCTCTTTTTTACAAATCAAAATTTATCGCCACAAGTTTATTGCCTATGTCATCTTCGTCGTGGCCATCGGTCTCACGCTTGGCACGCTGACCAGTGCCATGCTGCTGAATCAATGGGTGGGCAATGCCCGGATCGAGGCGGCTAATGCCTTCTCGCGTGTTGAGAATGAGCTGCAGTATGATGCCGACCGAATTGAAGCTTACATGCAGCGTATTTACTCCAATCCCGGTCTTATGGACGATGCCCGCAGCTTTTTAAGCAGCAGTGCGGAAGGCTATTTAACCAGCAGGCTGCAGAACAGCCATTTCTCGCAGCCGCTCGTTTCCTTTCCCGAGGATGTGAAGACCTATCTGTACAGCTGGGCGCAAGGCGAAATCACGCAGATTAGTCTGCATACCGGCAAGTACGGCAATGTCGTACGTTTTAATGAGCACGGAATTGCAAGCTTTACCTTCGGGCTTCCGAATACGGACGAGGCGTTCCGCGATACCATCATGAAGGGCTTCGTCTATCGCAAGAAACTGTCGAATCCGACGCCGGGCGCTCAAGAATTCGGGGAAATGCGCTTCTTGGTCAGCAGCGATCAAATCTTTAAATCGATACGAAACTTTCGATTTGGTAATGCTGCCGCCGTTAGTGCTACTGGCGATACCTACCTCATCGGCAATGGACAGGACCAGGACTTGGAGGAAATATCCCGTCTGGCCGAGGCGGATGGCCGCAGCCATGGTTTTATTTCGAGAGGTGTATGGAAACATATAATGTTCGTCTCCTTTCCATCCACCAAATTTAATTTCAAATTCATTAGCATCATTGATTTATCCATGCTGATTCGGCAGCATGCCGGGATGTTGGTCACCATCTTTCTGATCGTATTGACGGCCATGGTCAGCGTCCTTCTTCTCATTGCATACAATATGCGGGACGACGCCCTCTTCCTGCGCCGCATCATTCAATCGATCGGACGGGTGAAAATGGCCAATTTCACCCCCAACCGCCCTGCCCGCTATCGTCGGAACGAATACGGCATGATCGCCCGGGAATTAGACGATATGATTCAGCAGCTGGACAAGCATATCCGCAATGAATATCTGCTCAAGATCAAACAGCAGGAAACCGAAATGAAAGCGCTTCAGCATCAAATCAACCCTCATTTTTTATACAATACGTTAGAGGTTATCCGCTCCACTGCCCTTGTGAATCAGGACCGGGACACCGCCGACGCCATTGCTACGTTAGGTACGCTCTATCGTGAAATCGTCAAAAAGGAAAATATTATTTCTATTGCGAGCGAGCTGGAATTGCTGCAGAAGTACTTGGAGATTATGGAGTTTAAGTATCCCGAGCGTTTTTATTATCAAGTGAATGTAGAGCCGGCGCTGCTGCACATCCCTACCGTAAAGTTCTGGATGCAGCCTTTGGCTGAAAATTTTTTTATCCACGGTTTTAACGCGAATCATGAGTTTAATTTGTATGTCGTTAACGGCTATGAAGCCGAAGATTGTTACGTACTGGAATTCGTGGACAATGGACGCGGGATTCCTCCGGAGCGTTTACGTAACGTCCGAAGCACAATGTCTAATCTTGATGAACCTTCTTCCCATAGTATCGGGCTGCGCAACGTATATACGCGCCTTCACTTTTTCTACGGGAGCGGCTTTTCGATCGAGATCGAGAATAACGAGGAAGCTGGAGTCAAGATTTCCGTGCGGATTTCAAAAGAGGTGATTGAACATGTACAAACTGATGATTGTGGATGACGAACCTCAGATTTTGGAGGGAATGAAGCGAATCCTGGATTGGAAGCAATACGGATTTGGCCGGATCGAAACCTGCGAATCCACGGAGGAAGCCATGTCCAAGGTGGTCGACCTGCTGCCGGATGTCGCCATATTCGATGTTTGCATTGGCAAGGAGCTTGGATATGAAGCGATCCGCAGGCTGAACGAATTTCAAATTCCTACGAAATATATCATTATGAGCGGCTATAGTGAATTTACATATGCCCAGGAAGCCATTCGGTGTGGCGTCAAAGACTATATGCTCAAGCCTGTGGAACGCACCAAGCTGCAGCAAGTGATTGAGAAGATCATCGTCGAGGATCTGGGCGGTTCGATAGGTAGCAGGAACGGTGAAAGCTTGAACCAGGATCCGGTGCTTGGTGTAAGCTATGACAGCTTATCCAAGCTGGTCAACCGCATCCTGCTGATGATCAGAACAGAGTATGCTCAGAATATCACGTTGAAATCCGTAGCGGAGCGTTTCCAGATGAACAGCACCTACCTTGGACAATTGTTTCTTAAAGAAACCAACATGAAGTTTTCCGAATACCTCATGGCTTACCGAATGCTTCTTGCACAAGAACGAATTCAATCAACAGATGAGAAGATTTCCTACATCGCCTTTTCCGTCGGCTACAACAATCTCAACTATTTCTATACGCATTTTCACAGCTTTTTCCGAAAATCTCCTTCAGAACTGCGAGGAAAAGGGTAACAGCGAACGCGGCGAAAAAAGGAGGATATCGATGATGTTAAAGCACCCAAGGCCCAAGCGCATCTTCATGATCATCAGTCTCATAATGCTGCTGACATCATTTACAACCGGCTGCTTCCGACAGCCCGGATACAATAGCGAAACCTATGATGGGGACACGGTAAATCTGGTCTATTATACGATCGGAGAGCCTGACAAGGATCTGCAGCTCGTCAATGATAAAATCAATGAAATCATGGCTCGTAAAATCGGTGTGACGATCACCTATGTCAAGGTAAGCTGGCAGGAGTATGAGGATCGGCTGAACACACTCATATCCGCCGGCAGCCCGTTTGATATTGCCTTTGCACCTGAGTATGCAACTACCGCTATGCGCGGCGCCTGGCTGAAGCTGGATGACTACCTTGCCGGCCTGGGCAAGGAAATGTACGATGCCATTGACCCAACCTTTTGGCAGGGGGTACGGATGAACGATGGCAGCATTTACGGTGTGCCGACCAATAAAGAGTTAGCCGTGCTTGATCACTGGATGTACCCCGCTTCCATCGTGAATAAATATAATATCGACATTACCAAATACAATACGCTGGAATCGCTTGAGCCGCTGCTTCGGATGATTCATCGGGAAGAGCCGGCCTACATCCCCATGGAACTGGATCGGGATTCCCACAATTTCTTCACTCTCCATGGATACGAATATATTATGAACCATAAATTGCCCTTGATGATCAAATCACTGGACCCGAGCGCTCAGGTGGTGAATATCTTCGAAACCAGGGAAGCGCGGCAGGTGCTGGATACGTTGCGGCGTTACTACAAGGAGGGCTTCATTAATGAGGATGCCGCGCTGCGAGAGCCCGGAGGACTTAAACGCGGGGCCAAAGTGTTCTGGAAGTCTTCAGGCGGCGGTCCGCTCTCGGAGACGACTTGGAGTAAGGATCGCGGCTACAAGATTGTAGCCCATCCCGTAACCCCAAGCACCGTCACGACGGAATCCGTTCGGGGAGGCATCATGGCCGTGAATGCCAACACCAAACATCCCGTAGAGTGTATTAAATTTTTGAATTTACTCAATACGGACCCCGAAATACGAAACTTATTCAACTATGGAATTGAAGGCGTGCACTACACGCTGGACGAACAGGGGCAAGTCGTTCCAAATACGGACAAGGACAGCCATGGCGACCCGCTCCCGGATGCGCCTGCAAGCCGCTATTCAGGTGTACAATACACGCAGGGAAATTGGTTTATCCTGAAAACCATGGGCGGCGATAACCCGGATCCCCTCGACAAGTGGGATCAATTCCGCAAGTACAACGCTGGCGTCGTCAAGTCCACCGTGCTCGGCTTTACGCCCGATCTATCCAAGCTGACCGCCCAAACCGATAACATCGAGATGGTCTGGCATAAATATTATCCGAGCCTCATGACAGGCTCCGTCGATGTGGATGCGATCCTCCCCAAGTTTAACGCGGAGCTGAAGCAGGCAGGCATAGACGACGTGCGGCAGGAAGTGCAGAAGCAGCTGGATGCTTGGCGGGAAATGAGATGAGTGCTGGCAGCTTTTGCTTCACTGAACGGAGGGAGAACAGCCATTGATATTCTGGACTACGGATTTGGAGGTGTGGGCACAGCGGGTTCTCTCTCGCGGCCAAGCCGCCGGCTTGCCGTTTCCCTGCGCCCCGTCGCGGGGACGTGGGCTCTGGCTTTGGCCAAACCGAACCTCGGCATGTTGTTGTACAGGCATTCATGCTGCCCTTCCTGGACAAGATAGGTTTCGTGGAAAATCCCTACGTCCCCTCCCGTTCCAACTTTGCGGTTGAAATCCCGCCATGCCTTCAGGTGATTGGCTCCGTGACGGGCATAATGCTCCAGGTGTTCAAAGCTTCTCCAATATTGAATAAGTGTAAGTCCCCGCCCTGAAAAATGGTAGGTACCGTCCATGAACCCGAGCTCCTCCTTGTTCCGGTACAGCTCCTGAAGCATCGGGGACATGGCGTTCATGACAGGCAGCCACTTATGCACCGCCCACCATTTGTTAATCCGAAACCCGATCACGAATACAACGAAGGAACCGTCCATGTGTGCGGTATATCGACCTGGAATCACTTTACCCATGCTTGCTCACTCCCCTTCCTTTACTTCAAGCAGACCCAGATGCGTTTCATAAAAGCGGCCAATATCCGTTGAATTGTACAATTGAGCCGTCAGAAACGCGCCATAAAAAATGGTGAAACAGATCTGCACGGCTTGCTCCAAGGTAATATCTTTGTTGAGCCTTCCGACTTGCTCTTCTTCCTTCATCAACTGCTGGAACAACGCATACATGTTAGGCGATTGGCTTCCCGCTTCCTCGTGACGGGGAAAAAGCAGCGATACTTCCGCAGGGCTAAGCTCCGGCATGCAGGGCTGCATGTTTTGCTCCGCAAGAAAGGAGATCAGGCTCGGCATCATGCCCGGTCTTACGTGATGCTCCTGGGCTACTTGGGACAACAGATGCCGAAAAGCCTGAAACCCTTTCTTCCCTTCTGCGTCGATCTCGATGATCCGCTCGGTCAGCCATACCCGCATAAAATAAATCAGCAGATCCTCTTTGCGTTGATAGAACTTAAAAAAAGTAACCTTGGATATTTCTGCGCGCTTGCAAATGTCCTCCACCATGACCTGGCTGAACATCCGGTCCCTCATCAGGGATATTCCCGCTTCATACAATGCGATTTTGTTCTTGGCTTTCTTTAACTCCCGTAATGAGATATCCGAATCCATCGTGATTGTACCTCCGTTAAATTAACTCATGTAAATAAATTAACACAAGTTAATTTATTTTGTCAATACCGCCAAACAGACAGACAAAACACCCCTAACATCAGCGACACTGATGCAGGGGTACGGCATACTTTCAAGGCCCGGATAAAATATCAACGGTGACAGGGAGGAAATACATTTGAGGTAACTAGCTACTCCCATTTATCGTAGGCTGCGTGCAAATTGACTTCGGACAGGAGCCCTTTTTGCAGCTGTGGATTCGGAACCATTCGGTTGTACTTTATAATTTTTTGATTAATGGCCTCTAACTCTGTCTCTGGAATCGCAGTCGACTCCGGACGCTCCAAAAGCCGCTTGATGTCGGCAGCGATTTCTTTTCTCAGCTCGACCCATGCGGGCTGGTAATTCGCGTTCTTCATAATCCCGGTTAGAACATCCCCGTCTTCGATCTTAATCGGCTTTCCCTTCAACGGCGAATCGTCAAAGCCGCCTTCCCTGGCAAATTTGTCGATGGCCGATTCCAGAAGCCCGCTGCTGGTCGACATGGGGCGTCGTTCCTTTTCTTCGCTATGATCTTCTTCAGAAGCAAGAGCTGAATTTTTTGGATCATCATTCCGTTCCATTTTGGTCACCTCCGTCTTACATATCAGGGAAATACATTCTCTCCTTCGATGAAATGTCGAAGATCCCCCCTTGAATTATCCAAAATATAACATACCATTTCTAAAATTAACAGTTCGTTTCAGCGTATACCGCAGATCATTTTGGATTGTCATGGTTCTTCATGATATCAACCTGTCCGCTCGTTATGCGGATCATATTGCGCTTCATAGCGGATTGCTTGTGGCTGAGGGGGCTCCCTCGCAAGTCATTACGAGCACCATGATCAAAGACATATTCGGGCTTGATTGCTCGGTAATCGAAGACCCCGTGTCAGGCTCACCCCATGTGATACCCAAAGGACGATATCATGTTCTATGATGTAGTGGATTCATTTTCTAGAAACTAGGTCTTTTACTGCACCTATGAAAGCAGCCGGGAGTAATGTAACGGTAAAAATGGCAGTGAATAAGTTATGTTCTTGGGTTTTATAAGGTGTGAACCATTCCGTAAATAACTTCGATTCAGAAAAATCGGCAAATAATGACTCTTCTTTAACTTTAAATGGGGTCCACAAGGCATTATCAAACGCGATAAACAGTATTTGTAATACAATGAGTCCCCCTAAGAAATACATCCAGCTTTTTATCCGGGAAGAACCAGCTTTATGTTGTGTATCTTTCAATGGATGCGCTCTCCTTTTTTATCATTTATTACTTCATCATGCATCCGCGGGGACTCTTATAAGTCTTTCCTCTTAAACAGGCTTATCGTTAAGAAATAGGAAGCAATGAATACAACGACGATACCGATTAGAATCAGAAGTAATGTTTGATCGTTTATGAGGCCTTTCTCGCTCACCCTATTCATCAGCACCGCTGCAGGTTGTGCCAGGATAATTAAGGAGATCATAAATACGGCATTGATAATTCCGGCTCCTTTTTTGCTAAGTGCGTAAAAAAGAGGCATATAGATAGAGATGAGAACAAGCAGCATTCCTACGGAAACCAATAAGGACATCACCGTATAGTCCGGCTTGTCAAGCTGTGGGAATGAAAGATCAATGACCCAGTGAATCCCGTATGAAGCAATGACTCCAAACAGTGTATACACGATGGCTGTTATGTATTTGGCCAGCACGATATGTTTGCGACTAATCGGCAGCGTGACCAGAAATTTATGGTTATGGTTCTTGATATCGATCATCGTAGCTAGAATAATGGAGCCGAAAGCCGTATAGATTCCTACAAAATAGATAGACATTTCACTTTTTGGTATAAAAGCGATGCTGAATACAGCGAGATAGAGAAGAATCGTCCACAGTGAGCTTTTTAAAGCGATGAAATCTTTACGAAGCAAATTAAGCATGGACTCTTCCTCCCTTGGCAGTGAAATACATGATGTCTTCTAAGGTTGGTTTTTCTAAAATAGCATTATTGCTAAACAGCTGCGCGGCCTTGCGTCGATTATCTACCAAGCCTTCAAAACCAAGCGTCGTCTCACGAATCCCGATAAATTCCTTTCGAATATCCGAATCAATCAGTTGCATATCGCCCTTCACGATCGCGTATCTCTCAAGCACATCATCTTTCGCTTCATTGAATACAAGTTTTCCGTCATTGACGAAAGTAATGTAGTCAGCAATACGGTCCAAATCCGTCGTAATATGTGTCGAGAAGATAATCGTGTTTTTTTCGTCCTGCATCATATCCGCAAGCAGATCGAGCATTTCCCTTCTGAACACAGGATCAAGTCCCGAAGTCGGCTCATCCATGACCAGGAGCTCAGCCTCATGGGATAAGGCAACGGCAAGGGCGAGTTTAATCTTCATTCCCTTGGATAAATCTTCAACCTTCTTCTTAGGGGACAATTCGAATTGTTCGAGGTAGCGGTTAAATTTCTTTTCATTCCAATGGCTGTAAAAAGGTGCGATCATTCTCTTCGTATCACGAATCGTAAGATGCTCATAATAGAAGCAATCATCCGAGACGATGCCGATGCGCTGTTTAATGTCGACTTCATGTTGAGGCATATCCAGACCGAGTATTTTTACACTGCCGGAATCGGGACGTACCATACCGAGCATCATCTTGATCAAGGTGCTTTTACCAACACCATTCGGACCAATGAGTCCGGTAATGTAGCCTTGTTTCACATCCAGAGATACATGATCGACTTTGAAAAGAGGGTATGTTTTCGTTAAATTTCGTAATTCGATTGCATTCATGGTGTTTGTTCCTCCTCGAACAGTAAAGTCAGATGATCGATTACATCTTGTTGACTCATGTTTAATTCCTTGCTTTCTCGAATGATATGGATCATTTTCTCTTCTAATCGCTTCATGCGCTGCTCCCTGATAAAATCTTTATTTGCCCCTGATACGAAGCAACCCTTGCCTACGACCGAGTCGATTAGCTTTTCGTTCTCCAATTCTTCATAGGCACGCTTAGTCGTAATAACACTAACCTGCAAATCCTTAGCGAGCTGCCTTATAGAAGGGAGACTGTCGCCTGCGCGCAATTCTCCACTCAGGATACTCTGTCTAATCTGGTTCATAATCTGTATGTAAATCGGATCGTTCGATGCGTTGGATAATATGATTTTTATGCCGTTCACCTCACTGCTGTTAATTAAGTGCATACCGTATATATATAATATATACACTATACCCTCTTGTGTCAATTCATCCATCTGGGCAGTGATTCTCGTCCTCTACGATTGTTAACATAAAAAAGCCGCGGGTTACGCGACTTCATATGGGGATATATGCTTGTCTTCGACAGGGCCATTATTGGATATGACTAAAGCAGCCGCCCCTTGTGTCAGGAGCGGCTGCTTTAAGTTTAAACTGTATTAACACTAGGGATGATATTGGGGTCTCGGCGTTACGATCAAATTTTGATCGGTTATTTTTGTTTTCGGTCCTCATTCATTTTTACTGTAACTCTTGTAACATCTTCTGCATTTATTTTTCCGTCCTGGTTCACGTCCAGCTTCTGCAAATCGCCTACCGGTTCTTTTCCTATATGCCTTGCCACCAGCCTGATATCATGATGATCTACGGTTCCGTTTCCGTCCACGTCTTCGGGGATCGTTACTTTCGTTCCAATATGGATTCGGGACAAGTAGGTGCGGTCCGTGCCGTCCGAATAATACAGATATCCGTCATCGCCTATCGTAAAGCTGTAAGCACTTGTTACCTCTCGATACTCCAGGGTAACCGGATCAATCGCAATGAGCTTGGAGCCGAAGAGCGCATACAGTATACCGTCGGCATCCCATTTCAGCGGAACGGAAGACCATGCACCGTAATTGAACGATCCCGTGTGAACCTGCTTGCTCTTTACAATTTCCTTACCATCCGGGTCCATCGCGAAAATGGTACCGTTAACGGCTCCCCAAATCAGCCCATCATGGGGTCCTACTGTCAGTCGGCCGATAAATTCAGGTTTATCTATGCCTTCGATCTGTGGTGACCATTCCGCTAATTTCTCTCCAGTCAAGGCATTCATGGTAAACATTTTGGCTTCCTCTGCCGTCGGGTTGCTTCCGAGGCCGTTGTTAATATTCGTTGAACCGAAGATTATACCGTCTTTATAAGCAAGACCTACCACACTTTGATCTTGAACAACGTTTCGTATAACCTTCACGCCTGTCTTGTTCTCGGCATATGCGCTTGGATCAATGATCGTAACGGCTCCTCCATTAACCCCATATGCGGATACACTCCCAAAATAGATACGTCCGCCGCCGGATGTCGCTTCAATTAAACGATCCTGATGGGCCTCAGGGTCCACCTGCAGGAATTGGGAGGGATTGCCGTTACCCGGCACTCTGGTTTGGTCATATTTATGAATATAGGCTTTGGGATACACTCCCATATACATGGCATTGTCATGATACACCATGCTGTCGGCCTGACCCAGGGAAATCGAAGTCACCTGATTCCGGTCCGGATCATAAACAGCCCCTGTACCTGCGCCCAATGTGCTCATAAACAACTGGTTATCCGAGCCTTTTTCAATGACGTGAATATTCAGCGGCGTCCCTTCAACGACCGGACGCGTAGCCGTCATCCTGTTCTGCGTAACGTTGAAATAAACGATTCCCCCGCCAAATTGCATGGTAACCAGATTCATGCCGATCAGATCCGGATTCTCATGCTGATCGATTTCGACCCAATCGGCGCCTCTAAGCCCGCTGCCATAGGCCATGCCGGTGGAGCCGATCTCACCCGTTGCCAAGTTGAAATATTTTAACGTGTTATCCGCAATGAAGTAGACTTTGTTTTCATAAGAGTCCGTAACATGCAGACCGGTCACATTGGATAACACAACGTCCAGCCAGCTGGAAGACTGGAGATCATAGACATACATATTTTTGGATTCGGAATATCGGGCGAATATATAGCGGTTGTCAACCAGATTCATATCGTACACAAAGCCGGTTTCCTGTTGATCCATCAGCGGCTGCGCTATATTCGTTTTGCTTCCGGTCGCTAAATCCAGTTTGATGATTTGACCGTGCGCCGTACCGGCATATATATGTCCTCCTGCTTCATCCAGTGCGATTGATCTTACGTATTCTTGCGGCTGGTTTCCTAGCATTCTGCCGTAATCTTCCGTAACGGTTCCCAGAACGAGATCGTATTTAAATACCTTTCCGCCGGGATAAGTACCGATATAGGCATTCCCCTTGCTATCGGTAACAAGTGACCACGGGCCTTCGTCAACAAAGTCGTGAACCAGGTTGATCTCTTTGGTCTCGGTTGAATACAGCCAGAGCGTTCTATGTGATGTCACATACACATGCTTTCCGTCCGGTGTGACTTCATGGTGCCAGGCATCTCCGCCGCCGCCCTGCAAGATCGATCTATAGATCACCTTATTCGTGGTCATGTCTACGACATTGAATTGGGCAGGAGAGCCTTTTACCGTTGTAAACATAACCCTTCTGCCATCCTGTTCCCCGACGGCCCCGTCATAGATGCTGATTCCCCGAATGGGTTGGGCCAATCGTTCCGGCTCCCCATACACTTTATCCTCCAACCGTACGGGATTCGATAAACCTGCATCCATCCATGCTTGTGCATTTATCGGTTTAGCCGGGAGGATGGTTGTCATGCAAGCACACGATAGCATCATCAATAAACCCATCTTCACTTGGATACGCTTCAAATTTCCGCACCTTCCTTTTCAATAGAAGATATTTCAACCGTATAACCCTAACTTGATAGATGTTACTGAAGTGCCGATGCATCCCGAATCAAATAGGCTGCAGCTTCAGATGAAATATGCTTCCCCGTTTGGGCGTGGACTTGATTGATAAATGCTGCGATGTTCCCTTTGGTGGCCTTCGCAGCAAGGCTGTTCGCAATACCAGGATTATCGATCCATCCCTGTTCAGCGAATCGATACACAAGCTTTTCCAGACTCTCGAAACTAGTGACGATATGGAAATTCATCTCTTGAACGGATTCGTTTCCTGCCAAATCGGCTGCCCGTATCGTAAGCGTGTGCTCGCCCAGAGGGAGTCTGAATAACGGGAGGGCTGATTGATGATCTACCCGCTCTCCGTCCAGAGTGATGACGGTTCCGTCCGTATCCATACCCGACCATTCGTCCTGAAGTTCGAAATCCAGCTTCAAATCATCCGCAGTGCTGATTTCTTCGGGTATGTCCGATTTCCAGCGGATTACGGGTCCCTCGCGGTCCACATGCAGCTGAAGCTTACCCGGTGCCTCCTCGTTGCCAGCTTTGTCAATGGACCGATAAGTAAGCACGTGACGTCCATCCTCCTGCACATGCAATGGCGAACCATCGTAGCTGGTCCAGCTTTCTCCTTCATCCCAGGAGTATAAAGTGGATTCAATCCCGGCTCCTTCATCATAAGCCGACAGCGTAACCGTTACAGGGCTAACGAACCATCCATCCTTTCCATCAGGCTTCTCCGGATTGGTCGCAGGTTCTGTCGTTGGGGCCTGGGTATCCTCTTCTTCAGCATCGGAGACGGGAATCATGTACATTCGTGTTTCTTGCGCATAATAGATGTTTCCGTCATCTCCCAAGGTAAAGAGTGCCGATTTGATTCCCAGTTCTTTATGCTCCAGCGTGTCGGGATTCAATATGGTCAGCTGACCGTAGAGGTCAGTATAGAGCAGGCCATCGTTCCCCCATCTGAGATGGATCGGCCTCCACATCCCGTAGTCCGTGACACCCGGATAAATGACCTTGCTTTTAACGACCTCCTGCGTAGCAGGGTCCACCGCAAACAAAATGCCGTCTGCTGCTGCCCAGAGGAGTCCGTCTTGATCGAAGGTCAGCCCGCTGATCATGATCGGGGATTTAACGGCGCCCGGAATATCAGGCGTGAATTCGCTAAGCTTTTCGCCGCTAACAGCATCCCACACAAACATTTTTGCTTCCGACTCGGTTGGATCGATGCCCAGACCGCCTCTTATGCTGGTCGAGCCGTAAATTTTGCCGTCCCGATAAGTCAGCCCTACGATGCTCTGGTTGTGCACGACATGGCGATGAACATCAAACGTTTCGGAGGCCGGGTCGTATGCCACAAGAGCTCCGCCCAATTCTCCGTAATACGGGATCGTCCCGAAGTAGATTTTGCCTCCGCCCGTAGTCTGGACATAAGGACGATCTTGGTCTTCCTCCATGTAGAATAAGGATTCCGGATTGAGGTTCGGCTTGTTCGGATCCGTTTGAACGGGAAGCGTTGTATCCAGCTTGCGAATCTCCGCTTTGGGATAAATGCCAAAGTATACGTCATTCCCAAGCGAGCCGATGCTTTCGGCTTGGCCCATCGGATACGTCGAATGAGTGCGCGTAACGGGATCGAACACGCCTCCCAATGCGGAGGTCATGCCGCTTGTATAGATTTTGCCGCCCGGTCCTTTCTCCAGAGCCTGAATAAGTGTGGGTTGCCCTTCGGCAACTGCAGGCAGCGTCTTATGAATGCCGGACTCGAAGTTGAACAGTGCCGTCTTCCCTCCGAATTGGATCGTCACTAAAGTCTCACCGGGAAGCTCCGAATCATCCGGAAAACGGACCCAGCCGGTAGAGCGGAAACCCGTTCCATAAGCAATCCCCGTATCCGTGACCTGCCGCGTCGTCATGTCAAAAGCTTGAACCTTCCGATTTTGGACGAAATACACTTTTCCTTCGCGTTCGGGCGACACATCAAGGCCGCCGTATCCGCTGTATACCTCATCCAGCCAGACGCCCCTCGCCATATCGTATATAATCAATGCGGTTGTTCCATTGCCGTTTAAGTAAGCGAAAAGGTAATCCCCCCTGGCATCCAGGCCATACACAAACGGGAGACTACTTACGCCCGGTACGTCCCGAATCGGCAGTTCTGTCTTGTCCCCGGTAACCGGATCGAGCTTGACGATATGGCCTACCGTGCCGATACCTGCATATACAATACCATCCGCATAGGCAATAGAACGAACATACCCTTGGCCTTCTACCATGGTTCCGTAATTCGTGAACGAATTCGTTTTGGGATCGAATTTAAACACCTTGGCGTTGGGATACGTCCCGCCGTATACATTCCCTTGCTCATCCGTGACTAATCCCCAGATAGAGGTTTCGCCTGGTATCGCGGGTCCCAAATCATCAAGTTCTTTGGTCTGGGGCGAATATCGGTAAACTTTGGATTGACCTGCTATATATAGCGTTCCGTCTGGAGCAATGGTCTTAGCCCAGGAGCTGTCGGCATCCGGAAGCGGGATCGTCCGGAGCAGTTTGTTGTCCACGAGGTCAATAACGTTTAACATGGCCGGCTTTCCATTCACCGTGGTATACATGACGTCACGACCATCCTCTTGACCATAAGCGCTTTCAAAAATGGCAATCTGCTGAATAGGAGCTCCCACGGAAACAGGGTCCCCGAATTGTTTGTTGATTGACGATTGAGCTTCTACAGGCACTGGTTGCAGCGAAGACAATCCTAATAGGGTTATCGTAAGTATGATCAACTGGGTTTTGAACGGCACGATATTTAATTTCATCAAACTTCCCCTTTCGAATATGATTTAGCCTAGCGTTTGGAACAAACGATTGCCCCTCCCCTCAATTAACCTACAGGACGAAACAAGTATGGACTCCATTTCGTACTTGCTCATCATTGTAAAAATACTCAAGGGTTCCGTAAATGTCTCATTTTCAGAGATTTTGATTTTCTCCAAGTAGATTTGATGAATCCTTAAACATCCCTCAGGCACGGAGGATTCAAAAGTGGTGGAAAATACAAATGAAGTGGAGAAATCAAAAAAACCGAAACCCTTAAATAAGGATTTCGGCAATATTGTGGCAACGGTTATCGAAGCTCACATTAAGCTCTGCGAATCGTAAATTCAAAGGACATGTCCATCGAAGGATCGATTTGATACTCCTCATGAACCGGAGCCCCCCAGCTGTCGTCACCCCCAACCCCCATTTGCCGGCCGGCGATGGTAACAACGGTATGGTGAACGTTCGGCAGCTCATAATGATGCGTCGCGTTCTCCAGCTCAAATGCGGTATACGGCGATATATTGGCTTCTACCGGTGCTACCGATGGTGCCTCAATCGTGATGCCATGACCTTGATCGCTGGTTATGGATACCTCCCGCACGCCTGTACGATTGCCCGATTCCTGCGGTACCAAGTATGCTGAAACTTGATCCGCCGCACGATTCCGGAAGCGACACAATTTAGCTCCAAATGCACGGTCGATATAATTCTCTTCCGGCCCGTTCGCATACCAATCCAGGTTGTTGTAGTCCGCCGGAACTTTGAAGGTAAGAGCAAAGATCGGCAGCTTCGGCAATTCCGGTGCACCTTGGTACCCCGACTTTACTTGAATGCTTCCATCGGTGAACACCGTATAAGATACGCGGACCCTTACTTCCTCGGACACGCTCAGTTTATACATATAGGTCACGGTCGCGTGATCCGAGTCTTCCGTAAGCTCGCAGCTTAACATTCTCCGAGTCAGGCTAGCAGCATACCAAAGCGCAGAATCAAACGGCAGTCCGGCCCCTTTATCGTTATCCGTCATCGCTCTCCAGAAGAGCGGAGCGGGCGGCGAAGAGATCATCTCCCGTCCCGCATACTTGATGGATATGAGGGTCCCTGCCTGCTTCGAGAACATGACGGAGAAATCACGCCCATGAACGCCGATGTTTACATCCCCTTCAACTACACGGAAATCATTCGCAGCCTTATCAGGCGAAACATCTGAACCTGGTTGCAGGCGTTCCCTCACTTGAGTAGTGCTAGACTTATCAACAGCCAACGGATTCTCCTCTCGGAAAACAAACTGTCCAAAAGCCATTTCATAACCGGCTTTCGCCCACAACGAATCCTTCTTGAGCACGAGTGAAACGTCTAACGCATACTCACCAATCGGAAGCCCTACCTCAGGCAATTCCAGCTTTACATATCTCTCTTCACCGGGTCCAACCTGGGTGCATACCGCTCCGCTGTAGATTTTCCTGCCTTCATTATTCAGGCAATATATAACATCATAAGCATCCAACGAAGCGAACAAGTTCTCATTTCTGATCGTGACGCCATAACGATCCGGGGTCAGCTTGACGTTCTGATACAGGAACTTCACTTCCTGCATTTTGGGGGTCCATGTCCGATTCGCATAAACGATGCCGTTGCCGGAGAAGTTGTAATCGGTTGAACGATCATCAAAGTCCCCTCCATAAGCCATAAAAGGCTTGCCGTAACGATCATGTTTCACGATGACCTGATCCATGAAGTCCCAGATGAAGCCGCCTTGATACATCGGATATTTCTGCTCGAGCTCCGTGTATTTATGCAATCCGCCGACGGAATTGCCCATGGCATGCATGTACTCGCAGCTAATATAGGGCTTGGAAGGATCGTTTTGCAGATACTGCTCAATATCCGCCGGTTTTGCATACATGCGGCTCTCCATATCGCTCGCATCGTCATATTTCCGATTATGGAACACTCCTTCGTAATGGACCAGCCGGCTAGGGTCCCTCTCCCGGAACAAGTTCGCAACGTTCCGAATGACTTCTCCGGCGTAAGACTCATTGCCGCAAGACCAGATCAAAATCGATGGGTGATTCTTGTCCCTCTCGATCATGGAAATGGCACGGTCCAACACGATATCCTGCCATTCCGGCCTGCTGCCCGGTATGTTCCAGGATGGCTCAACGGCCCCCATTTTCTGCCATGAACCATGCGTCTCCAGATTCATCTCGTCGATGACGTACACGCCGTACTCATCACACAGCTCGTACCACATCGTCTGATTCGGATAATGCGACGTCCGTACGGCGTTGATATTCGCCTGCTTCAATGTCTTGATATCCCACAGCATATCCTCTTTCGTAATGCTGCGTCCGCGGCGGGAATTGAATTCGTGCCGGTTGACGCCTTTGAACACAATTCGCTTGCCGTTTAAATGCATCACCTTATCAATCATCTCGAATTTGCGAAAACCTATCTTTTGCGGCACGACCTCCACAAGGTTTCCGGATGCGTCATAGACGGATACGTACAATGTATATAAATTAGGCTCTTCTGCGCTCCACCGCTTGACCTTACCTGCAGCTAACGCAATCGATGCCGTTTCCCCGGAAGCATCGGTCTCCCCCCGGACCACTGAATTTCCTGCTGCATCCTTGAGCTCTAGGGCTAATCTCGAAGCCGGCTTTCCCCTCAACTGCATGGTAACCCTCAGCGTTCCACGTTCATACGTTTCATCCAAATCGGTTTGAACATGCAGATCCTGCACATGAACGTCAGGTACCGTGTACAGATACACATCGCGAAAAATACCGGAAAAGCGCCAAAAATCCTGATCCTCCAGCCAGCTTCCGGTGCTGCGTTGATAGACCTCGACAGCCAGCTTATTCTCGCCTTCCGTCAAGTACGGCGTGAGGTCGAAATCGCTCGGCGTAAAGCTGTCTTCGCTGTAACCGACAAACTCCCCGTTCAACCATACATAGAAAGCCGATTCAACTCCCTGAAAAGAGATATACAGCGGACGCTGCTGCCAGCCGGCAGGAACGTTGAAAACCTTCACATAGCTGCCCACGGGATTGTGGTCCTCTGAGATCATCGGGGGTCTAAGAAACTCCTGACCGTCCCATGGATACATCGTGTTCACGTACTGCGGCTGCCCATAACCTTGAAGCTGGATATGTCCGGGAACCTCAATATCATCCCATCCTCTGCAGGATTCTTCCGTTTTATAAAAATCCGCTTGGCGTTCCTTGGCATTACGGGCGTAACTAAACTTCCAGCTCCCATTCAGACTGCGGCGCCAAGGCATCTCTCCAAGCTGTTCGGCTTCCAGCATCGATTCGTAATACCGATGATCGGAGTGCGCGGGCATCCGGCCTACCGCAAATACACCGGGGTCGGACAACCATGCAAGACTTGGCGCGACTCCTCGTTCAACCTGCTGTTTCATCTGTTTTCCTCCATTTTCAACTTTATTTCACTGAACCTGTCATCCCAGCAACAAATTGCTTCTGCATCATAAAGAACACAAGCGCCGTCGGCAGCGTCGTAATGACGATGGCGGACATGATCAAACCGTAGTCTGGAGCATAGCCTGATCCCAGGTTCGATATCAGCAGCGGCACGGTCATATTCTCCGGCGACTGCAGCACGATCAGCGGCCACAGATAGTTGTTCCAGCTGTTCAAGAAAGTAATAATCGCTGCGGCTGCATAGGTCGATTTCATCGTCGGCATATAGATGCGGAAGAATAGGCCCAGCTCCGACAGACCATCGATGCGACCGGCTTCCATCATATCCTTGGGAAACATTTTGGTGCTTTGACGGAAGAAAAAGATGAGGAACGCCGTCGTGAATGTCGGCAGAATGACAGCCCCTGCCGTATCAATGCCTAGAAAGGGTACAACCCCCGATACTTTGGCAAACATCTGAAATAAAGGCACCATGATCGCCGCGAACGGAATCATCATCGAGGCTAGCAGAATATTAAATACGATATCTTTGCCGCGGCTGCGGTACATCTCAAAGCCATAACCAGCGGCTGATGCAACCAGCAGTGAAAGCACGGTAGTCACCACCGAGATTTTTGCGGAATTCCAGAGAGCTTGCCACATGTCCACGGAGCTGAACAGATTGTTGATATTCTTGACCAGGTGCGAACCCGGCAGCAGCGTCCCTTTCGTTACGTCCACGGACGGATTGGTGGCACTGACAACCATCCAGATAAACGGAAAGATGGAGATCAGGGCAGCGATAATTAGAAACAGGTAAGTCAACACGCGTTTGGTTTTCATGATCTCTTGTCACCTCCAACTTTGTTCTGGATCATCGTCAATATGACCACCATGAGTACGATCGAGTAGGAAACGGTAGCAGCGTATCCAAAGTCAGGCGTGTATTCGAAGGAAAGATTGTAAATATATTGCGATATCGACATGGTTGCGTTTCCGGGGCCGCCCTTGGTGATGTTAACCACCTCGTCAAACAACTGGAGCGTTCCAATAGTCGATGTTATGGACGTAAACAAAATGATCGGCTTCAATAGCGGAATCGTAATTTTGAAGAACTGCATGAAGGCATTTGCACCATCGATGCGTGCAGCTTCATACACGGATTTATCGATATTTTGAAGTGATGATAAATAGAAAATCATATTATAGCCTGTAAAACGCCAGGTGATCGCGATGATAATCGTAACTTTCGCCCAGAAAGGGTCGGTAATCCATTGAATCGGTTCCTGGATCAGATGAAGATTCACCAGAAATTTATTGACGATGCCGTCGGCGCCGAACATGTACTTAAAGACGACGGAGTACGCGACAAGCGAGGTTACCGTTGGCAGGAAAATAGCCGTTCTGAAAAAACCTTTAAACTTCAGTCTATCGTCATTGAGCAGCACAGCGATAAAGAGCGCCAGCACCAGCATGACCGGAACCTGAATGAGTAGGTAAATAAATGTGTTCTTGACGGCCGTAAGGAAGGTGGTATCGCTGAACAGGCGAATATAGTTGTCTATACCGACAAACTGCAGATTGCTGCCCCTGCCTGATTTGAAGGATAGGATTAATGCTTGAACCATCGGATAGAAATAAAAAATACTAATCATGACGACCGGCACAAGGACAAAGAACCAACCCGTCAAACGTATCCGCCTTTGACTGTTGAGACCCTTGTGAATATGCGGGCTCAGCCTGGCTTTTTCAGTATTCATACCACTCCACACCCTTCTGTTGATCACATTTCTTATGGATAGAAATAATAAAACCCTCGCTCCCCTTCCTTCAGCAGATGTCCACTTTACAGGAGAAGAAGGAGCAAGGGCATTTGTTATACTGCCTGAGTGTGTTTAACGGATTTGCGTATCGGCTTGCGTCTGCGCATCTTTCAGAACGGTTTCCACATCTTTACCGCCGAGATACGCCTGCATGGCAACGACCATAATGTCCTCGATGGCGTAGGTGTTCATGCCGTAGTTCACGTTAGGAATTTGTTCGGTCCAAGCGGCAAAGTCTGATACGACTTTTTGGCCCTGGAAATACTCGTCCGCTGCCGCGTAAGCTTCCCCGCTTGCCGCGGCTTTCAGGGTGCCGATGACTCCAACTTTTGTGTTCAACGTCTGATACAGCTCAGCATCGGAAGCAAACGTCTTCGCGAGGAACTCCGCAGCTGCTTCTTTGCCATCAACATTCATGACATACCAGGAGCTGCCCCCTAGATTCGATGCATGGACGGACCTCTCGGTAGCCGCAAGCTTAGGAAGCGGAGCTACCGCCCATTTACCGGATTGGGAAGCTTCGGCTTTGATCGAAGGGGTAATCCAGTTTCCGGTCGGCACGGTAGCCACTTCACCGCTGTTGAATGCTCCGACAAATTGGCTCCAGTCCGAGTTCACCTTCACGATGCCGGAATCCATCATTTCTTTGTACAATTCAAAGGCTTCTTTCAACGCAGCATTGTCTGCAATCGTCGGAGTCTGGCCATCTTCCGCCGTATACCATGCCCCCGCCGATTGGATCATCATGCGGATGAGTCCCAGATCGTTAGGATCGAGCGTAATCATGCTTTTGCCGGTTTTCTCTTTGACGGCTTTGCCAATCTCGATGTACTGCTTCCAGTCGATGTCCTGCAGGTCATCCAGACTGTAGCCTGCTTGCTCGAGATAATCCGTTCGCACGTACATTCCCGTCACGCCGGAATCAAATGGAACGCCGTACTGCTTGCCTTCTACGCTGGTCGGGCCTATCTTATAGTCCGCGAAGTCATCCACTTTCACGATGTCCGTCAATTCGTAGAAGGAATCCGGATACGCTTGCAAGAAGCTCTGCGCACGGTAATCCTCAATGAGTACGATGTTAGGCAAGCCTTTCGTGGAACCGGAGTTCAACCCGGTGTTCAGCTTTTGAACGATATCGGCCTGCGCATTCTCTACAACATGAATCGTGACGTCCGGATTCACTTGGGCATAGGCTTCTTTAGCAACATTCATGGCGGCAATGTTAAATGCCGGGTCCCAAGCCCATACCGTAATTTCTTTTGGAGCGGCACTGCCTTCACCGCTAGAGCTGCCGTTACTGCCCGACCCGCCTTCCGTACCGCCGCCCGAGGAACATGCCGACAAGAGGACAACTCCGGCCAGCAGTAAGCTCATTAATTTTTTCAATGTGTAAACCCCCTTTTTAGTCTGAAAAACAATAAAAGATGGAAGCGTTTTCTCTGCTACGCATCCATCTTATCACCTTGTATTCGTTTTCATTGGCACTATCTTTGTTAGCTTTGGTGCTATTATTGGATCCTGTTTTCGCTTTCATACCGGCTCTGGTACTATCTTTAGGTTCTTGTAATATCTTTAGCTTTTGGTCAATGGAAGCGTAATGATGATTTTTGTTCCTTCATTGCGTTTGCTTGTAATAATGACCCCGTATTGCTCCCCGTACATCAATTTAATTCGATCATCGACATTGCGTATCCCAATGCCGGAGAACAATTGGCGTTTACTCATCGGTGCAGGCAGCGATTGTTCCTCCGCCGGGTTCTGCTCCAGATTCATACCGTCCCCGTCATCTACAACTTCACATACAAGCTGGTCTTCCTGAACGGCAATCATGATCAGAATCCTTCCCTCTCCCTTGACGTTGAACGCGTGGAAAAATGCATTCTCTATAAAAGGCTGAAGAATGAGCTTGGGCATATGATAATCCAGGCTATCCGGCTCCACAAAGTAATGAACGCGGATTTTCTCACCGTAACGCACGTGATTAATATACACATAATGCTTCAGTGTCTCCAGCTCCTGCCGCACAGGTATGGTGGAATGAATATCGCTGACTGTATTTTGCAGGAGCGATATAAGCGCGTTGATCGTACCCGCAGCTTTTTCCTTGTTGCCCTGCTGCACCAGAAATTTGACCGAAGCCAGCGTATTGTATAAAAAATGTGGATTGATCTGCATTTGGAGTGCGGCCAGCTCCGCATTTCGCTGCTGCTTCTGGGTTTCCATCAATCGATCCACATAATCGTGCAGCTCATCAAGCATATAATTATAGGCGTTCCCTAATTCCTTGACTTCATAACTGCTATTGGCAACATCTACATGATGATCGAATCCGCTTGTCGGAATATTCGACATCTGTTCGACGAGCACACGGAGCGACTGCGTCATTCGCCGGGTGATCAGAAAAACAATGACAAGTGATATCGCAACGATGGACATGATTGTCAAGGTGACTGCTTTAGCGTTCACCATCTGTCCGGTCACGGCTTTCTTGTCGATCATATTGACCAAATAAAACTCGAATTCCGGCAAGTATTCCGAGAACACAATTCGTTCGTTCCCCATCACATAGGCAGATGGATCGTCCTCTCCCTCGCCCTGATCCGTTACGACTTCTTGAAGCAGCCCCTCATCCGACATCCCGATCAACTCGGTCCTGTTGCTGGATACAATGACCCCTTTCTCGTTCAATAGCACAACGTCATTGCCTTCGCTTGTAAAATTCGCATAGAAGGGTTTAAAATTCCGGTCACGAATGACCACGTACAGGGTGCCATAAATTCTGCCGGTAGGCTGATCAAAGAGAGCTTTGGAAGCCACTAGCATGGGCTCCTTTGCGTCTGCGCTATGATCCTCGCCGCGATAGAGCTGGTATAAGATTTGCGCAGGGTGAGCCTTAGTCGCTTTTGTAATCGGGTGATCCTTCAATTCCTTGGCTGAGACAGACCAATACCAAGGATCTGTGGAATAACTTCTCCCATTCGCTCCAACGATCATGATGCCAACGTCATAAGCACTAAAGTTAGACTGGATCGACTTCATGCCCTCTGTCATCTGGTACGTTTTTATAGCAAGCGCCACGGCCTCCGTCTCTCCGCCTGATAAATAGCTGCGGATTGCCGCATTCTGGGCCATCATGGTGGCACCGGTTGCTATGGCGTTATTATAGGACTCCAGGTTTGACTTCATCTGGTTTAACAGCTTGCCGTTCGTGATGCTGAAGGTCTGCAGAAATAATTTTTCCGACATGCTGATGGTAATGGACAGCGTCAGGAGGGATACGGTAACGATGCTGATGAGGGTCACGAGAAACAGCTTGAGGAATAACCCCTGTTTTCTAAGCTTGTCTATGGCTTGTCCAATCATGATTCCCGTATCTCCCGCGCGTCTTGCCTCCGAAACTGGCTCGGAGAGATGCCTGTCTGCTTCTTGAACACCTTGGTGAAGTAGCTCTGATCCGAGTATCCCACGCTGGCGCTGATTTCGGAAATCGTATGTTCCGTGGTAATAAGCAGCTCCATGGCTTTTTCCAAGCGGATTTTGTTGAGGTATTCACTGAAACCTTCTCCATTATACGCAGCAAAATAACTCGACAGATAAGATGCATTGAAGTGGAACTGCCTGGCCACTCCGGTGAGTGTGATGGGGTCGGCATAATGGTCCTGAATATATTCAAGCAGCCGGTCCATATTGGGATTAACGGATGTATTCGTCTCGCCTATCGCACGTTCCGCTTCGCGGATGAACGCTTCGACAACGGCGATAGCTTCGCCGGCATACCTGGCTTCGTCTATTTTTCGGAAATAGTCGTATTTGGCATTCTCCAGGCTTCCGGTCTCGACCTTCATTTTTCCAAGGGTAGTCGCCACGTTAAAAATGAAATTCCCCAACGACGATTTGAATTCGAAAATATCGGTACGATAATCCATCGAGCGCAGATGGACGTATTCCAAAAAGCCGGTGAATGCCTTCCGGTACTGCTTGCGTTTCAACAGTTCCATGAGCTCGCCCATGTCATATTCGAGATGCGCATCCGGAAGGCCCGGCAAATGATCATGTTCAATCAGGGTCCGATCCTTCAGGAAGAAACCATACCGCATGAGTTTCAGATAATTATCATTATAAATCTCGCCAAGACTCTTAAAGTCTGCGAAGCACTGGCTGATAACAAAATGCGTCTCCTTCGCGTCATGTGCCATTCTCGAGATCAGATGCCGGAGTTCAATAACAAGCTCGTCCCAGAGCGCAGGATCCACATTGAGCAGAAAAAGTGCCGTATCGTTGATAAACTTCAACCGTATATACACGATCTCGGACAAAATAAGCTTCTGAAGTCCTCGTTCCATTTCGTTTTCGAAACTCCATTTGTCACCGGAATCTTTCATGTGCTTCATATCTGCTCCAAAAAACAAATACTGTCCATAAGGGAATTTAGAATCCAGCAACACGGGATCCAGCGCAGGCTCATACCCAGTCATAAGCTTCTCGATGGCTTGCAGGATCTGCCCCTCCTCTCGATCCGCGCTTGGATCATCCTCCGGCTTCATAGCGACCATTTTGGCCGTAGTCTTATTTAGGATGGATAATAGATAATCAGCTTCCAGCTTCGGCTTCAGGATATAGTCCGCTACACCACTCTGAAAAGTAGACCGGACGTAATCGTATTCACTGAAACTGCTGAGCACGATGACTTCGATGTGAGGATGCTTCTCCTTCACGACCTTGACCAGTTTCTCCCCGCCCATGACAGGCATTACGATATCTGTAAGAATGACGTGGGGATTCACCTCATCCATCAAATTCAGTGCTTCCAGACCGTTAGAAGCCTCACCGACGATTTGGTATCCCTCCTGCTCCCAATTGAGCAGGTGCTTAATCCCCTGCCTGACAAGTATTTCGTCATCCACAATCATGATCTTGAATAATGGTTTCATACCTGCCCCCCTTGCAGCCTTGTAACCGTTTACGATTTGCCGGATATGTCTTAGCCAACCTTCATTTCAACGGCATGATCTAATTAACTCAAAGATTATGGCATACAAATATCATACACTGCAACGTACGATACGGCATACCAAAAAGTCGACCCATTTAGGTCGACTTTCTGTTTTAAGTATTTAACTACGCCCAGATTTGATATTCGACTTGCGTTACTGGGAGGCAGCAGCTTTATTGACGCCGCTGATCTGTCCACCATGCTGAACGACCAGCACGTTTTGGCCGATAAGCGTCGGCAATGGAGTGCCTTTGTATTGAACGGAGGCCAGCGTACGTCCGCTGTTTGTATCGAGCGTTAACAGCTTACCGTTTTCCAGTCTTACATAGGCGATGCCCGCATCCCCGAGGGACCATTCGGCCACTCCCGCTTCAAATGCATAGGTCTGATCCGGCTCGGCTTTGGAACGGCTAGCCGCCGGGAATCGGGAGACTACAGCTTTCTTTTGAGTGTCATCATACTTTTCAATGACATAGAAATATTCCCCATCGGATACGACATCGGATGCACTTTGATCTTCCACGAAATCCACCGGTATATAGGATCGGGTAGCCATAATTTTCCCATTGGTCAGATTAATTTCATCGATGTTCGCTGCATATCCGGCATCGATGCCTTCGGTTACGTCACGCGTATAGAACGAATTGTCATTCGAGAAGAGAATGTCCTGATGATCACCATCGGTCTGTGTCCATTTTACTTTACCGTTCTGAGCATCGATTCCCTGTAACCCGGTCGTGGTCAATGCGCCGTCGATAATCGTGGTTGCGACAAGGATTTTTCCCGTTTGGAGCACTTTGTACCCATGGGCGCTGCCCTTCAATTTCCACTTAACCTTCCCGCTTGATGCGTTGTACGCCGTCAGCCCATAAGCATCCCCGACATAGATCACACCATCGGCTGCATGCAAGCTATGGTTCACATAGCTTTCTTTCTTTCCTGGCTGGGATTGTGTTTTAACCTTCCATTGCAGCTTGCCGGTTGCGGCATTGAGCTTGATCAATCGGCCTGTCGCATCCGTAAACCATACCGATTGGCCATCCGTTACGGTCTGTGAGACGGCAGCGGCGGGATACGTCCAGCGGGTTTTGCCTGCCAACGCGTCAAAAGCAATATATTTCTTCCCAACGGTATAGTATAAGTTGTTCTTAATTAATGTGGTTTGGGGGCTAATCTTGCTCGGATCTCCCAACGTCTTCGTCCATATCGGCTTTAGGTTGTGGGAAGACTTGTCCACAGCAGACGCAGCTGCTGCGACATGCCCCGGCCCTGGCAGCATGGAAGAGATTGGCGATGCGAGAAGAGCTACGGCCATGCCTGCTGTGACGAGTCGAGCGACGCTTTTCTTTTGAATCGTATACATGGATGTTATTCCTCCTATGACTGAATATACATATCAGACGTTAAGATTAAGATAAAGTTGCATAAAAATACTAAAAAACCCAAAAAATATATGAATATATTAAAATAATCCAAATCGGATCCATAACATGTTGAGAGTCCGTGTGAAAACGGAATAATGCCTTCTCTTTCTGACTGGGATCAAATGTTATTGTAGTATGACTAATTAGTTTTTTCAAGAACTATTTAGTTTTACGCGGATATAAGAAATGACGCATTCGTTGGATAGCTAGGACCCATTAAATGCATCATCGTAGTTTAGTCGAATATAAACAGCTCCTCAATGGGCGCTCCCACCACCCGCGAAATATCGATTGCCAGCTTTAGCGAGGGATTATATTTCCCCGCCTCCAGACGGATGATGGTCTCTCTGCGAACCCCGACCTTTCCCGCCAACTCGTCCTGGGTCATCTCCGCTAACTGCCTGTACTTTTTTAAATTGCATTTGAATGGTTCCATGGGCATCCACCTAACAATATTTATCCAGATAATAAAAAGTTATGGAATACGTCAGAAACGTAGCTGCCCAACCCGCTGCACTCACGATGATCATGAATTCTCTTGTTCCGAAGGGAAGCATGCTGCCGATTCCGATGATAAACAAACATACGGCAGGCACCCACATGGTGATGGACCGCGCCTTCTGAGCATTCATGTAATACCGCTCATCCGGCATTTCCTCCGCCAGCTTCCCATGGAAATAGAAACTGAAAAAGCCGAAAAAACTAAAGTAAAACAAAAATGAAGGATCATGGGTCTTGAAATACTGAAGGCCGTTAAACCCCAACAAACCAAGCAGCCATCCGTGCTTACCGATTCGTACGTAACGCTTCTTCTGTCCCTTATACATTCCTGATTCCTCTCCTGCGGTTAAAAATCAAAACCATCTCTGTCCCTACCAGCAGAGCGATCATATACACAGCCGACTCCATGCTTATCACCGTGACCGCCAATAAACACATGATGAGCGGAACGGCATATTTGCGGGGATGATGCCATAAGTCGCTCTCCACCTTCCAACGGAAAACGGGATGTTTCCATTCGAGCCAAACGGTCGAAATGGCGCATTGGGCGGCAAATAACACACTAAGTACATAATACATGATTTCCAACGATCCATGAAACAGTTGCCAGCATGCTAAGTAGATCGCATATATGAATAAGTTTACTGCCAGTATAAACAGCCCATACGGAACGACTATACGTTCAAGCTGGCCGGGCAGCATTTGGATTTTCCGGTGAAGCCCGCGATTACTCGACAGCAGGATACCGATCGGCGTGTTAAAGGATAGAACCGCGAATCCAAGCGGCAGGTACGAGTCAAGATGCATCTGCTCCAGCATATACGCCATGAAACCCGCAAAGATACATAATGCGAACGTATTGTATAAATAGCTTTTATGGGATAACAGGTAGCGCACAATATACCGCAAGAACGAAGAACTTCGAACCGGAGTTGAATGACTATCCTTCATCCTCGAGTCCTTATAGAATCGGTAAGAATCCGTCCGATGCAGCACGAACCCTTGGAGGATGGTGCTGATCAGCAGTCCTGTCAAACGAAAGAAGGGCTCAGGGAGCAGATAGAGTGCCGCTTGGAGGAGCATCAAGAGACAGGCCGGAACCCTGTTCCCCCTGTTCAGCAGGGCAAATACCACGAAGGCGGTCACCCCCGCATTCAGGAAGCTCAGCAGAAATGCCGGTACATGCATAGCCGTAAATGACGAAAATGCCATGTAGAATACGAGGATGTACGAAGTCTTGGTGACCAAGGTATATAGTGCTACCGCAAGAAAATAAGCTGCGTTGAACTTGCTTGGCCTGAATGGAAGCATGAACGCCCCCTTCAGCTTTCTCCGGTTATCGTCCGACGATAAGGTTCTCAGCACCATGCCGAACGTAAATACGGAGATGGCCGTCATGAATAAATTCAAGGATACCTGATAATGGATATCCAGGCTTCTCATGGCCATAAAGATAGCAGCTACGGCTGCGGCATGCTTCCACAAACGGTCGTAGCTTGAGCCCAGGAATTTTTTGGCGAATCCATGAAATGTCAAGATCACTTGTTCAGTACCCCTCTAATAAACTCGGGATCCATGTCTCCCTGCAAAAAGGTATGACGGATCGATCCGGCTTCCAAAATGATGATGCTGTCTGATGTTAGACATAAACTCTCCAGAACGTGAGAAGAAAACAAGATCGTCCCATGTTTCCTGTACTCGTTCATCTTTTGATACAGAAATTCCGTGCTTTCGAAATCCAATCCGTTGACCGGCTCATCCAACAGCAGCAGCTCCGGGCGCAATGCAAATCCCGTGATCAGGTAGGCTTTCCTCCTGCTGCCCATCGATAATTGGCCCAAGTATGCGTTCCGGTAATTCTGAAAATGGAATCCTGCAACGAGCTCGTCCAAGATATCGTGACGGACCTCTTGTCCGTAGGATTGAAACACATGCCTTACATACTCCTCGAACGTGAAATACTCAAACGACTCGTCCTCCGAGAACACGGTATATCGATTACGTTTAAATGCAGGGCTTGTCAGCGAAGTTTCCTCGTTCTTCCACTGCAGCCGCTCCAGCGAATAATGCCGGTGAATGCCGCTCAGGACATGGAGCAGCGTGCTCTTGCCGGCCCCGTTCAATCCCACCAAACCTATGATCTGATTAGGGCCAATCTCCAAATTAAGATTGGAGATGACGGCGTCTGTTTCCGCACGGTACCAAGCAGCTAATCCCTTCATGCTTAATAAATGCCGCCGCTCCACCCCCTCATTGTTTACCGACATTCCAACGTTTCCAGCCTGCATAAACAAAAAGAACGCCTCCTGCCAAAAATAATAGAGCCAGCGGGTACGACTGTTGGACAAGTCTCTGAATGCCAATGCCGATCCAGAGCAGTCCCATCGCGAATCGGAGAATGATTTTCATCGCAAACGCCTCTTTCAATAGTGATATATTTGTAACTTTACGTGATAAATATATCACCTTATGATCCAAGGGTCAAATGCGATCACGAATTGACATGCGTCAGGTAAACTTTTACAATACGGGACGTATATCCGTGACTAAACTTTATAAACTGGAGTGAATACGATGCAAATTCGATTGATGACCGACAAAGATATGGACAGCCTCATTGACATTTGGCTGGCCGCCTCGAAGGAGGCCCACCATTTCATTTCACCCGAATACTGGGAATCCAAGCAAAAGGACATGCGAAACGTGTATTTGCCAATGGCCGATACCTATGTCCTAGAGGAAGCGGGGGCCACGGTAGGCTTTATATCGACCGTTCAGCATGCCTTGGCCGCTTTGTTCGTTCACCCTCGCGATCAGGGCAAGGGTTATGGCCGGGCTCTTCTTCAATTCGTGAAGGATCGCAGCCCCAAACTCGAGCTCAAGGTATATAAAGAGAACGGGAACGCATTTCGTTTTTATTCCCGGAACGGCTTTGCCGCCGTTGAAGAAACCATCGACGAGGATACCGGTCAGGCGGAATTCGTCATGGCCTGGGAAGCACGATAAATGGCAATATGCGCCTTCATATTCAAACAGGCAGAAGCTCACTTCCCAACAGCATCAGGATCGCAATCGTTGATATCTATACAGGTGACTTGGGGTTCATGTTGATGAAGACCTCTCTTTCAAAAATGTTTTAGCCTTAAATTCATAAATGCCCTGAATGACCGATAGCTTTTCTTTTCCCCTCTTCGGGACAAGAAATTGCATCATTCAAACAAAAAAAGCCGCGATTCTGAACTGCACCCCAATTGTTAGACACATCTAACAGGTGGAGGTGCAGTTTTTTTATGACTAAATTTACTAAGGATAGCAAATTGGCATTAATTCAAGGGTATGACTCTGATCTTCTATCTCAGACAGAATACGCAAATCAAATGGGCGTAACCAAGTCTCAATTCCAATATTGGTTGAAGCTCTATGAGATGCATGGTGAGACTGCCTTTACTAACGGCTATACAAATTATCCGGCAAGCTTTAAACTGGACGTACTCAATCATATGGCTCAATCAGACGCTTCTCTCATGGATACCGCTGCTTTGTTTAAGCT
>NZ_JFOM01000054.1:0-317904 GCF_001860525.1 Paenibacillus sp. LC231
AATGCTGTGAAATAAATTATCTGGTATTAGCTACCGTTTCCGGTAGTTATCCCAGTCTTGAGGGCAGGTTGCCTACGTGTTACTCACCCGTCCGCCGCTAACCATCAGGAGTGCAAGCACTCCATCAGGTCCGCTCGACTTGCATGTATTAGGCACGCCGCCAGCGTTCGTCCTGAGCCAGGATCAAACTCTCCAATAAAGTGTTTGACTTGCTCATTTCTTAACTGACGAGAATTTGTTCAATTCTCTATTTCAACGTCCCACCAAAGTGGTTCGTTTTACTCACTCGTTGTTCAGTTTTCAAAGATCAACTTCTTCGTTACCGGCGAATCTCGTTCGCACCAGCAACTCTTATAATATATCATGTTTGTTTCGATAATGCAAGAGGTTTTTTTAGAAAGTTTTTTGAGTTCTTTTTAAGTTAAGTTCTTCATTACTTTCGTTCTCCTCTATCCCATCGCAATCTTGCTGTTCGCGACTGGATTTATAATGTATCATATTTTTTGATTCGATAGCAATACATAATTTCTTCCAAATGGATTTCATTTATAAATGGCGGTCGGCAGTATCACAATACAATAGATTCATAGACAGTATGTCCGGTGAGCATACAAAAGGGACCAAGATGTGGTCCCTTTTGTTTAGCTGTAACCTGGACTTCATTGATAATGTCTTAACCCTTGATCCAGGGATTGTGGCGCTTGCCTTTTGATGAACCTTGAGGCTTGCGTGATTTCTTGGCTGCTGTTCTTGTTTTATTGGCTTGCTGACGATGGACTTTAGCTCTCTCCTTGGCATTCTCTTCAATGGAAGTATCTCTGGAAACGGATGGTTCCGTATCATTCTCAATTTCACTGCTGACCGACATATTGGATTGCTCCGCTTCGTATGGAGCCGACGGATTGAATGCCGAATCGAACGGCTGGTCGTTTTGCCGATCATTCCAGTTTGGTTCATATGGATTTACAAATGGAGGATATGCTCCTTGAGTTCCCATGAGTGCGGACGGATGGCCGTATCCCCCAGCATTGTAGTCCATTCCACCCTGCCACGGATGATACGGTACCGCCATGTCGGGTGCGTACTGGTGATGCCCATGTTGTGGGTACCCGTGCTGTGGCATATTGTGGTATGGACTAACTTCTCCCCCATGGCATCCGCAAGGAGACGGAACATAACCATATGTCGCCGCTGTGTGATGATGCTCAGGATATGGATGGTAATCGGAACCCACATTTCCTGTATATGATTCCGTGATTGAGAACTGGGAATATTCCAAGCTCATGGGCTGTTCAGAAACACCCGGATATCCTGAAGGTACATTTCCCCAGCCTTCATTATAGGATACAGGCATCGCTTCCTGCGGTATATGGTGATACGGATGGACAGCTGTGCCGTAATCGGCTCCATGCCAATGTTTAGTTTCATGGCAGCCACATGGTCCTTCATGATAACCACCGTATGGAGGCATCATAAATGCAGGAGCTTCTTGAAAAGGAAATTCCGGACAAGGATGCGGCATCATATGAAGTGGCATCTCCGCAAACGGCGGACATGGTTCGGCCATAGGATGGATTGGGTAAGGTAACGGCATGGTTTTGACAGGGTGCGTAAACTCCGGCTCTATTGGTTTATATGGCAGTTTGTATTCCGGTTTGTACTCTGGTTTGTACTCCGGTTTGAACTCCGGCTTGAATTCAGGCATGATTACAGGCTTTTTAAAATCCGGCAGGACCTCCGGTTTCTTCACCTCTGGCAGGATCTCTGGTTTCTTGACCTCCGGCAGGATGACCGGCTTCTTGATTTCAGGTAAAATCTCCGGTTTGTGCTCCGGTTCGAATTTTTTAGGCTCCTCGGGGAATGGTGAAATCTCAGGCAGTTTTGGTAAAATCGGCGGCTCGGGTTCCTTAACTTCCGGTACAACCGGTGGCTTCTCGATCGGTGCTGTGATTTCTTCCTTCACTCCGGTGTAATCCTTACTGCCCGGCTTCTTCTTGCCCGGGTTCGAACCACTGCCACTGCTCATCGAAACCCCGTCATCTGTGCCCGACTCCGAATATACGCCTGATGAAGGGATGTTCACGACCTCTCCAACCAGCAGGGCATTCGGATTTTTAAGCTGCGGGTTGGCATCAATAATTTCCTTCAGGGTTACGCCCCATGCCTTCGACAGTTTCCAGAGGGAGTCCCCCTGCTTTACCGTATGCTTATGGATAATGGGTTGGCTGCCGCCTGGTACCGGAACAGGCTCTGTCGGTACTTTGATTTTGGCACCGACATCGAGCTTATTCGGATCCACCAGCTGTGGATTAGCATCGATGATTTTCGCTAATGGAACGTCGTATTTTTTGGACAGCTCATATAGGGTGTCGCCTTCCTTGACGATGTGTATCTTCACGCCGCTAAAACCTCCTACACTCTTCTAGGCGTCATGTTATTCGCCCGCTTTCGTTACTACATCCTATGCACGGAATAGGCGATTGACATCCCTCTGGGCAAAAAAAATCCTTTCATCGACATGAAAGGATGGTTTAAGTCGTTTATTTAGCTGTCCTAAAACGTTAGGATTCCCATACTTTATAACCGTCTTGATCCACAATTTTGCGGAATTCCTCGAGCAGTTGAAGCGTAATCGGACCAGCCTGCCCTTTTCCGATCATCCGTCCATCAATTTCACGAGCGGCGATGACCTCAGCTGCGGTTCCTGTAAAAAACACTTCGTCTGCTATATAAACGTCATGCATGCTGAAAGGCTCTTCTTTCAATTTGATGCCGAGTTTATCGCATAAATCGATAATCGCCTGGCGCGTAATGCCTTCAAGCGCACCAAGGTAGCACGGAGGCGTGGTGACCACGCCGTTTTTCACGATGAAAATATTGTCCCCTGAGCCTTCCGTCACATATCCTTGTGCGTTCATCATGATCGCTTCATCCGCTCCCGCAAAGTTGGATTGGATCTTCACAAGAATGTTGTTCAAATAGTTCAGAGACTTGATTTTCGGATTGAGCGCATCCGGAATGTTGCGCCGCTGGGCTACGGATACGGCCTTCAAACCGTTAAGATAAGCTTCTTCGGAGTAGATCGCCAGCTGTTCCACAATGATCAACACCGTTGGTTTAGGGCAGCGACGCGGGTCCAGACCCAGATTGCCTGCACCTCGGGATACTACGATACGGATGTACCCGTTTCGCATATCGTTGCGCCGAATCGTCTCGGCCATAGCCTCCAGCAGCTCATCATATGCCAATGGGATGACTAAATCGATGGACTTGGCGGAATCGTACAGCCGATCCAAGTGTTCCTTGCACTTAAAGATGTTGCCGTTATATATCCGAATCCCTTCGAATATGCCGTCTCCGTACAGGAATCCATGATCAAAAACGGATACTTTTGCATTCTCTTTTGTGACGAATTCTCCATCCAGATAGATCCATTGCTCTGACATTTACTTAACCTCCATTTTCTCACTCTCGTACGCATAGCCCGGATAAGTACCCAGCACACGAACCACACATCCCAGCGCTTCAATCTCTCCCATGGCGGCGACCAACAGAACGGAATCTGCTGCGGCCATGACATCGATGTAAAAATAGTAATTACCCAGCTTCTTCTTCGTCGGACGGGATTCAATCCGCGACAGATTCAGGCGCCGCCAAGCAAACGCCGAAAGCACCTGATGCAGCGCTCCCGGCACATCCTCTGGGAGGGTCACGAGAATGCTGGTCTTGATGTGCTCCGGCGAACGGTTGACTAAAATCGGCTCGCGTCCGATTAATACAAACCGGGTGTAATTATTATCATGGTCGGTAATACGCTCGGCAAGCACGTTTAATCCGTGAGTGGCAGCGCCTAGTGTAGTGCCGATCGCCGCCCATCCCTGGCCGAGATTTTCCTTTACGTTTTTAACCCCTTCCGAGGTGCTGCCTACTTGCTCCAACTCAGCCTGTGGCGCGGCCTTCGCGAGGAACTGACGGCACTGGGCCGTTGCTACTTGGTGAGACCAAATTTTTGTGATTTTACTGTAATCCATCGTACCGTCATTGGACTGGAACTCGGCAGCATTTCCGATCAGGTTCTGAATGGAAGGATAGACCCACTCCACCTGCATAGGCAGATCCACCTCATTGACCAACCAATCCATATGAAGGCTCACAGAACCTTCGATGGTATTCTCAATCGGGATTACGCTGTAATCGCTTTTTCCTTCTACTGTAGACATAAATACATCAGAGATCAGTTTATGGTGGACAAACTCCACCGGCTCACCGTTAAGGAGATAAAGTATCGCTTCATGAGATACCGATCCTGAGGGCAACAAGGCTATTTTTTTCATGCGGTAACTTCCCCTCTAATCATATCCAAAAAGGATCTATTGTTTATATCTTCCAAGAGCTGGACGCCTTCGGCAACTGGATTCAACGGGTAGCACGAAGCCGAGATTCCTTCCGCCTTCATCGTCTGCACTAAATACGCGCTCAATTCTGTTACCCGCGAATCGTTCCGATCCACCAACGCAATCATCGTCGGGCCCGCTCCGCTTAGCGCAATCCCCAGCGCTCCGTGGCTTGTCGCTTCGGCCAAAATTTTGCTCATCCCTGGCACAAGCGGTACCCGATAAGGCTGATGAATCCGGTCTTGCATTGCGGCAGATATCAAGTCCAGTCTGCCTGCAGAAAGAGCCGCGGTCATCAAGGAGGACCGACTAATATTATACACAGCATCCGCTAAACTGACCTGGGCTGGCAGCGCTTCTCTTGCTTTGGATGTTGCCAATTCGAAATCAGGAATAACAACGAGCGTGCCGAGGTCTGCTGGAGGTTTAATACGTATATAATCCGCATGAGTTCCGTCCCATACAGCCGTAATAATCCCTCCAAATAATGAAGCTCCTACATTATCCGGGTGCTTCTCAAGATTCGTTGCCATATCAAAAAGCTTGGAATCCGGCAGGGGTGAACCGATCAGCGCATTGGCAGCCGCCAGCGCCCCTACAATCGCCGAAGCACTGCTGCCAAGACCGCGGGTAAGCGGAATTTCGGAATACATGGAAATCTCGAGATCGGGAACAGCCTGTCCCGCTTCTTCAAAAACCATCTGAGCCACCTTATAGATCAGGTTGCTCTTATCGGTCGGCAGACCGCCCATCTCATCACCATGAAGGTGAAATACGGTCCGCTCCGACGCCTTCATCTCGATCCAGGAATACATAGACAATGCCATGCCGAGTGTATCGAATCCGGGTCCCAAATTAGCCGTACTGGCCGGTACCTTCACCCGGACACCTTGGGACAAACTCATACCCGTGCAGCTCCTTCAAGCTTAGCAATAGCATCCATTACGGCTGATTCCGTATCTGATACGACGAGCGGTTCGGCGTTTACGGTAGAAATGGCGATATTCGGGTCTTTGAGCCCATGCCCTGTCAGCACACAGACTACGGACTCTCCGCCTTTAAAATATCCTTCGCGCTTCATTTTATAAACGCCTGCGATGGAGGCAGCCGATCCTGGCTCGGCAAAAATGCCCTCACGCGATGCGATTTTGCGGTATGCTTCCAAAATCTCTTCGTCCGTAACATAGTTAATCTGTCCGCCGGATTCCTCAGCGGCAGCAACCGCGGTTTTCCAGCTGGCCGGGTTCCCGATACGGATCGCAGTCGCTACCGTTTCCGGATTCGCAATAGGCTCTCCCTTCACGATGGCCATTGCTCCTTCCGCTTCAAATCCAAGCATTTTCGGCAGAGAGGACGATTTCCCCGCAGCCTGGTATTCTTTAAATCCTTTCCAGTAAGCGGAGATGTTCCCCGCATTGCCGACCGGAATGGCCAGCACGTCCGGCGCTTTCCCTAACTGGTCAACGACTTCGAATGCAGCCGTCTTCTGGCCTTCGATTCGATAAGGATTCACGGAGTTTACAAGCGCAATCGGATGCTTCGCCGTAATCTCGCGCACAATTTCCAGCGCGCGGTCAAAATTGCCTTCAATCGCAATGACCTTCGCTCCGTAAATCATCGCTTGGGCGAGCTTGCCCAGCGCAATATTGTTGTTGGGAATGATTACGATACAATTCAATCCGCCACGAGCGGCATAAGCAGCAGCTGCTGCAGACGTATTGCCCGTTGAAGCGCACATGATGGTGCGGCTTCCCTCTTCCATCGCTTTCGCTACGGCCATCACCATCCCGCGGTCTTTGAATGAACCCGTAGGATTTAGCCCTTCAAATTTGAAATGCAGATCAATTCCGAGCTCTTCGGATAAATTCACAGCTTTGATCAGAGGGGTGTTCCCTTCCTTAAGCGTTAGAAGCGGAGTACGCTCATTCACCGGCAAATATTCTCTGTAGGTTTGAAGCAATCCTTCATACGGCATCTCTCTTGTTCTCCTTTTCTTAAGAAAAAATTATATAGGGTTATTTAATGAGTTCTAATCCCTTATCCTTCAACACGATAAACACTTTTAATCCGGCGAATGACTTCCAGCCCTTCAAAATGATTCAACACTTCATCCATATTGGCTTTGCTCGCATTGTGCGTGACGATGATAATCTCTGCGTCCGGATTATGCTCGTTCGGCTGCTGGACAACGGATTCCAGGCTGACGTTATATTCAGCGAACACCTGCGTAATTTGGGCAAGTACACCTGCCTTATCGTCGACATGAAGCAAAATGAAGTTCTTATACATGATCTGCTCATCGGTTTTCAGTTTCTTCGGTTTGTAAGGAACGATGGCTTTGAGACCGTTGACGCCGAGCTTCAGATTCTTGATAACGGCAACCAGGTCAGCCACAACGGATGTAGCGGTTGGCATCTCACCTGCTCCGGCTCCGTAAAACATCGTTTCGCCTACAGCTTCCCCGTATACATAAACCGCGTTAAATACCCCATTCACGGCTGCGATAGGATGTCCTTTCCGAACCATCGTAGGCTGAACCGTGATGCTGAACTCATCGTCCTGACGCTCCGCTATACCCAGAAGCTTCATCTCATAACCCAAACGCTTCGCATAAGCGATATCTTCTTTGGTCACTTGCGAGATTCCCTTAACGGTTACATCCTGGAGCTCGACGTTCGTGCGGAAGCCAAGTGTGCCGAGAATCGCCATTTTGCGTGCCGCGTCCAATCCTTCTACATCGGAGGTCGGGTCAGCTTCTGCATAACCCAGTTCCTGGGCTTCGGCCAGAACATCCTCATACGATGCGCCTTCTTGACTCATCTTGGTCAGAATAAAGTTGGTTGTACCGTTCACGATCCCCATAATTTTCATGATACGATCCGAGGAGAAGCCTTCAATCAGCGTGCGGATAATGGGAATACCGCCAGCAACACTCGCCTCGTAGAACACGTCGCACTGCTTCTCTTGCGCCTTGGCTAATATTTCGGCACCGTGGAGAGCCATCAGATCCTTATTCGCGGTAACGATATGCTTGCCGCGCTCAAGCGCTTCGAGAATATAGGTTTTCGTCTGCTCGATCCCGCCCATCACTTCAACGATGACATCAATCTCGGGATCGCGGATGACCGCCCATGGATCTTCCGTCAGTTTATTCTGATCCACATTGACACTGCGGTACTTCTCCAAATGTTTGACAGCGATACGTTCTATCGTAATCGGCGAACCAACCTGGCTGCTCAAATCCTCCTGGTGTCCCTCTACGATGCGGACAACCCCTGTTCCTACGGTTCCTAATCCCAAAAGCCCTACCTTGACCGGTTTCATTAATACACAACCTCCTGTATCCCATCACATAGATATCTATTTAATTCGTCATAACTTAACCTTGGCCTATCATCTGCACTCTTCTTACTCCAGCTATTCGCCTCAATCCGTCAAGCAGGTCATCCAGCTCCTCATTCAGTCGGGAAACTTCGACGGAAATCACGACATTGGCGATTCCCTGCAGCGGAATACTCTGATGAATGGTTAACACATTCCCGCCTTCACCCGCTACCAGCCCCAGCACTTCGGATAGCATCCCAGAGCGATGTTCCATATCGATAGAAATCGTTACGATTTCATCACGTTCCAGTTGATTGATGGGATGGATTCCATCCTTGTACTTATAAAAAGCGCTTCGACTAAGCCCAACCTGTTCAACGGCTTCATGGACCGTTCTAACGTCTCCCGATGCCAGCAATTTTTTTACTTGCATCGTCTTAACCACAGCCTCGGGAAGGATGTCTTCCCGGACCAAATAGTAGCGTTCCTTCACAAACGTCCTCTCCTCAAAGACTACTGTATTCGTATAGTGGACATTATACTGGATATACCATGTAAGGGCAATACATAAGTGTCCAGTTTTTTTGGTTAACCCGATATTTATATGTCAACTCTATAGCCTATACTATATCGCAATTCAAACCGGAACACATCGATATTCACGTCAAAATTGTAAATGATGCGTAAGAAAAGGCAGTCTCCGGTATGCGGAGACTGCCGATAAAACAACCATGCTTTCGATTTGAGTTCAAACGGTCCGCGTGAAATCTAAGCAACAATGATCGTTCCGCAGTACTCGCACTCTTTTTTCTCTTGGTGTGAAATCACGGTTCTTGCACCACAGCCTGAACATTCCACAGACTTCGATCCAATATCCTGCTGAATCTCGGCTGGCTTTACTGACTCTCTATGCAATGAAGTGATCATCAGCACACCATTCTCAATCTTCCCGTAAGGGAGCATCCGCTCCTTGATCATAAAGTTCAAATCACGGACCACATGGGATGGAGTTTGATTCGCTGCAATCGCAATATGATTGATGTAAATCAGACGCCGCTGCAAAACGGCCTCTGCATAAATTCTCAACAGCTTTCGGAATTTCTTGTCTGCCAGGTCAGCAGCAACAAGCAGCAGCATGGCAGGGACTAATAGGCACAATGCCATTGCTAAATTGTCGTTTAAGAACTCCTCACTCGTTTCGCTCGCCAGTAAAAAGATCACAGAAGTCATAATGTACGAACCGAACAATACCCATCCCATCAGCCTTGCATTTCTTCCCCTGTAACTGTGATGTTGTTGTGTAGGCAAAATACGAAATCCAGCAATGATCAACGCTAATGGAAAAAACACATACGTCAAGCCAATAATAAAATAATCGAATTTTGAAAATTGCGATTTAAAGGGCTTTATTGGAGTGCTCATACCACGATCTCCTCAATTTTGTTAATCGGACGCATAACTAATGTTAAGCCACAATCACCGAACCGCAATACTCACATTCTTTTTTCTCCAAATGCGTTACGACCGACCTTGCCCCGCAGCCCGGGCATTCCACAGACTTCGGCCCTGGATCGGGCTCCGCTTCGTTTCGGGTTATTGGCGCTGGTTCAACCGCAACTTGACCTAGTGAATACTGCACTCGCTGCCCGCTGCGCGAAACAAATTCTCCTTGGAATGAAGACTGGGATCTCCTCTGCAAGGAGGGGATGACGACAACTCCATTGTCCAGCTTTCCATTAGGCAGCATATGCCGTTCAAACATGAACGTGATATCTTGGACGGCATGGGCCGGCTTTTGCCTTGCCTCTCGAGCGATATGTTCAATTTGGACGAGCCCTCTTTGCATAATGGCATTCGAATAAAATTGCAGCAAACGGTTGAATTTCTTATCTTCTTTCTTGCCAATCAACAGCATGATGATGGCTGGAACCAGTATAATAACGCCCCATACGATGGAAGCCGAATAGAGGCCGTCGACATCTTTATCATCAATCGTCGCGAGGATCATAAGCAATTCAATGATTCCATAGGTTATGACCAGAACCCACCCGAAGAGCCGGTTGTTTCTTCCCTTACAGTGATTATGGCGATGGGTGACAAGCACCCGAACAGCCGCCATCACAATGGCCAGCGGAAAAAACAGAACCGCCAGCGCGATAATGCAATAATCCATGGTCGTGAACTTCTGTTTAAAGCGCTTCAGATCAGACGCTCCCATATTCTATCCCCTCTATCATCTGCATTAGGTTGATCCCGCTTTTACCTTCAGAAGTTCGGTGTTGCGATCCTGTACCGTTCTAAGAATATCGCGGATGATGTGAACGGTTTGCTCTGCCAGCTCATCGCGTTGTTCTGCTTGCGTCTCTCCGATCAGCGCCACTTGGTCCTCCAACAATGCGATTTTTTGCTGGATCATATGCTCCACTTCATATAAAGAGGTGTGCGTGATAGGATCGCTATAACGAAGCGTTTCCTCCAGCTCGGCCATCTGCCGGTCTAACGAATGAATGTTCTCTCCTGGCATCTCACCTAGTTTTCTTCGGATTCCCCCGATCCAGGCCACCGTCTCTTTCTTAACCGCCAGATGATCACTTTCCTTTTGTTCATGAGCTCCTGCATATTTTCCCGCCAGACCTATCAGTCCCAAAACCACCGAGAACCCCAGGAAGGTTATAAGATGAATCATAAAATAAGAAGATTCAGGCAGCTTAAATAAATACCCCAGCAGAATGACCTCCAGCAAAACGGAAATGGCATAGACTCCTATAATGACGCCTGAAGCAATATAAAAAGGAGCTCCTGGCGAGGCCGCTTTGCGCCGGTGGACAACAAAACCGATAAAGACGAGAATGGCCGCCTCGGCGCATCCGAGAGCGATGCCCGATATCCAAGCATTCAGCTGAACGATCCCTCCGATCAATCCGAACAGAAGGATGGTTAAGACCGGAAGCACTGCCGCAGCCAGCCATAATCCGTTTCGACTTGTGGTTCTTGTACTCACTCTATTCCCTCACTTTCGCTTCACATCAATTTATGTCCGCACTCCATGCAAAACTTCTGACCCGGTTTGATCTCATGATGACATCCAGGACATGTTAGCGCATGGCTTGACCCGCAGTGCGGGCAAAACTTGGCTTCCGCATCCACCAGTTCACCGCATGCCCTGCAAGGCATAGGAAGCGCTGCACCGCAATCCTGACATTCGACGGCACCGGCGGGGTGGTCATGGCCACATTCAGGGCATGCATGGTACGGGTCACCGCAGTGAAGGCAAAACTTGGCATTCGGAGGCAGTGGCTGCCCGCAATCGTTGCAATGAACGGTTCTCGCCAGTTCCTCCTCAGCCTGCACCTGAAGCGATTGTCCGCATCCCGAACAGAATCGTGCTTCTTCCGCACTCAGTGTTCCGCACTGGGTACATGCCTTCTGTTTGATATGGGGCTCATTCTTTCCTGGATCCTTCGAACCCTCAAACATTTTCCCCACGGTCTCGTACATCGGACCAACCATCCCAAGTCCCATACCCAGTCCGGTTCCCATGACCGCTGCCGGGCTGCCGGGATTCTTTGCCGCCCCCTCCAGCGTATTAAAGGTTCTTTCTTGATGATAGGTATATCCGATGATGTCCATCTCCGCTTTCTTTGCCAACGCTTCCTTGATTCGAACAGCTGCCGGGTCATTCTCCGGTATGTTGATGGAGTCCACATAGAAATTCAGCAGGGTGATCCCCATTTCTTCAAATGAAGGCGCAATCGCTTCCATGATGTGCTTCGATATTTCCGCTATGTAAGCATTGATCTCCACAACGCTGATTTTTTTGCGAACGATATAGGAGGATATGATTTCTGTAATATTGGACATCAGTACGCCGCGATAATATTTAATCAGTGTGCTTTGGTCAAAAGTCGGCAGTGTGCCAACCATGGTCCCCAGAAACTTTCGCGGATCGCTGATCTGTACGCCGAATTGGCCAAAAGCCCGGACCGATACGATAATATTGTATTTTGGATCTTGCAGCTGGATCGGCGAGCTGGTCCCCCATTTCACGTCCAGTGAACGAAGTTTGTTCACAAACCAGACTTCTGCCGTAAAGGGAGACTTCCCGCCGAATGGAAGATTGATTAGATTGGATAATATTGGTATATTCGCCGTACTCAGTGTATGCCGTCCAGCCGAGAAGGAATCCAGAGCTTGACCACCCTTATACAGGATTGCCTCCTGTGTCTCATGAACAATGAGTTGGGTCCAAGTGCCTAACTCCTGATTCGGATAACGCCAGGCAAACACATCCGGCGGTCCATCGTATTTTACAACTTCAATAATAGCCATAGTTCTACTCTCCTTTATACACCGTTCCTTCCATCCTGATAGTCTATGGATAAGGACTATTGTACTACCATTGTATACGATTTACCCGATATGTGGATGCAAAATTTGGAAACCTAAGTGGAAAATGATATCGCTGAACAACTTCCTAACCGTTGCCGTAAAACACAGAGCATGTTTACGTGATATCTGAGACACAACTTCCTCCAAAAAAAAAATACCGCCAAGCCTGCTGTTAAACAGACCTTGCGGTATTTTCTTACAAACGTATTTTTTGCGCATTAATAGTAGCTGCTGCCCTCAACAAATTCAAATTCGAAATCACCAATTCGTACAATGGTGCCTTCTGTCGCGCCCCGTTTCCGAAGTTCTTCATCGACGCCCATATGACGCATCGTTCTTGCAAGCTTCAGAATGGCATCATGCGAATTCATCTGCATCCGTTTCAGCATCCGCTCAATTCGCTCGCTATGCACCACATACATCTCATTATCCCTAGTAACGGTGAAGGAGTTGTCGTTCTGCGCTTTGAATTTATAAACCTTGCGCTCGGAAACCTCGGATACTTCTTCAATGGCCGGCTCGTCCGGAATGCTCTCCAGCACATCGATCGTGCGGTAAAGGAGTTCCTGAATACCCTGACGGGTCAGCGAGGAGATGGGCATGACCTCGATGTCCGGACGAATCTCTTTCAGCTTCTCTTTGAAGGCCGCTAGATACTCTTCGGCCTCCGGCATGTCCATTTTATTAGCGGCTACGATTTGCGGCCGTTCGACCAGAACCGGGTTGTAGAGCCTGATTTCATCATTGATTTTTTCCCAGTCCTCAAACGGATCCCTTCCTTCCGTGCCTGCCATATCCACGACATGGACAATGACGCGTGTTCTTTCCACGTGCCGGAGGAATTCGTGACCAAGTCCCACGCCTTCATGAGCACCCTCAATCAGACCAGGCAGGTCAGCCATAACAAAATTGCGACCGTCTCCAACCTCAACAACTCCCAAATTCGGCGTTATGGTCGTAAAGTGGTATGCGCCGATCTTTGGCTGAGCCGCAGATACAACGGACAACAAGGTTGATTTGCCTACACTTGGGAACCCGACGAGACCTACATCAGCCATCACTTTAAGTTCCATGGTTACGTAACGCTCTTCGCCTTCCTCGCCGTTCTCGGCAAGCTCAGGCGCCGGATTGTTCGGGGTAGCAAAGCGGATATTGCCTCGCCCTCCACGGCCTCCTCTTGCAACAACAACCTGTTGACCGTGTCGGGTCAAATCGCCAATCACCTCACCGGTATCGTCATCCGTTAAGATCGTACCCGGCGGGATACGGACAATCATGCTATCCGCATTGGCGCCATGCTGACTTTTATTGCGGCCTTTTTCCCCGCGCTTAGCCTTAAAATGCTTCTGGTAACGGAAATCCATCAACGTGCGCAGTCCTTCGTCCACCCGGAAAATCACGTCGCCGCCCTTACCGCCGTCTCCGCCGGCAGGTCCGCCTTCAGGAACGTATTTCTCTCGACGGAACGCAATGAGACCATCGCCGCCGTCTCCGCCTTTTACATATACTTTTGCCTTATCTACAAACATGAAATCACCTTCCTCAAGTCACAAACGGCAAATACAAACGATACGAGGTCTCCCCCGGCTCCGTTTGTTCTACCCGAATGCCTTCGCCTTTTACGGATTGTTCAATCTGAAGCTTCAAGCTGTCCGGGTCTCCAAAGGATCCTTCTCCTTGTGCCCATACCATCAGCTCTTGTTCTTGCTCCATAAATGTTAATGTTAATTGCCGGGTATCCCCCCAAGACGCTTTTCCGCTCAATTGAAAAGCTCTCACCGTTTGAATGATAGCTTCGGTAAAAGACTCCGCCGTTTGTGGCGATACTTTGTCTTCCAGTTGTACCTGGTCCACAACTTCAACGTCGAGCTGCAGATTGCTGCTGTACGTACGGTATGAATGTAAATAAAAAACCAGCGAAGGAATGCCCAGCTTAGAGATTCTGCTTTCCGTCGCCATCCTGTCCTTTATTCTTTCCACAGAACCCACTGTTTTATCAAGCTTTCCAAGTTGAATGTAGCCGTACAAAATTTGAAGCTCATTCATCCAATCATGACGATGGTGATTCAGCATCTGAATCGCCGTCTGCTCCACATTCCGAATGATGGCTTGCTGCCTGCGCTCCTCCGATTTCCGGACAAGCCAAGCTCCACAGGCAGACGCAGCGACAGCCCAAACCGTTAACACTGCTCCTGCAGCCAAAGTCGGTTTCCATACCATCCATGCTACGGGTATTACGGAGGTTAACCCCGCCCCAGCTGCTATCCATTTCCAGGATTTCATCGCTTCTCCTCGTCTTTCAACAGCAATTGGTTACATTCACCAAATCCCAGTATATCATAGACCTTCAGGACGGTTCATCCCCTGGATGATAATCTTTGCGTTATTCACAAAAAAAGAAGCCCCGGCAACGATGCCGAAAGGCTTCTTCTGTATGCAGCATAAGAAACGATTAAGCTTCTACTGCAGCCGCTACTGGAGCGACATCAACCGGGTAGACGCTCACTTTCTTGCGATCACGACCCCAACGTTCAAATTTCACAACGCCGTCAACTTTCGCAAACAAAGTATCGTCTTTACCGATACCCACGTTCGTGCCTGGATGAATTTTCGTTCCGCGTTGGCGAACCAAGATGCTGCCGCCAGTCACTGCTTGACCGTCTGCACGTTTCACACCAAGACGTTTCGATTGGCTATCGCGACCGTTCTTTGTGGAACCTACACCTTTTTTCGATGCGAATAACTGAAGATCCAATTTCAACATGTTGTCTACCTCCTTCTTCAAGTAGTCAATTCCTGTATTCTTATATACTTGCCGTATGAATCGGCAATTCCCTGTAACATAACAACCATGGATTCGAGAAGCAGTTGAACTTGTCCCGAGACGGAGTCGTTTGCCGTCGGCGGAAGATTCGCACTAAGAAAGCCGCCCTTCATCCGGGTCTCCATAACAGTTCCGGTTAACGCTTCAATGGAATTGACCGTTCCCACTGTAATGCTGGAAACTCCAGCACATACAATATCTTCTCCAGGATTGGCATATCCCGCGTGCCCCGTCACCTTAAAGCTATGGATCCGTCCATCTCCCCCGCGCAGCACTTGTACAGTAATCAATTACCGCACCTACTTACGCTTGGATTTTCTCGATGGTTACTTTAGTGTAAGGTTGACGATGACCTTGCTTCTTGTGGTAGTTCTTCTTCGGCTTGTATTTGTATACAACGACCTTACGGCCTTTACCGTGCTTCTCTACCTTTGCAGTTACAGTCGCACCGGAAACAACCGGCGTACCTGCTACCAACCCGTCCTCTTTGGATACGGCCAGTACACGGTCGAAAGTCACGCTCTCGCCGTCACCTGCAGTCAGCTTCTCGATGAACAATACGTCGCCCTCTTGAACTTTGTATTGTTTACCACCTGTTTCGATAATAGCGTACATTTGCTTGCACCTCCCTATGTCTCAGACTCGCCTAGTATAAGGTGTCCGTCCCAATCGGAACGTCCTTGGTAACCCAACCGGAGCGGTTACAGCATGTGCAGCAAACCATCACTAGACACATACCCAATGATAATATCATAATCCATGGTCACCGTCAACATCATTGTTCGACAACAACACCTCTGCCCCCGCAAGCCCCGCAAGGCTTGGCAAATGGGAGCGAAGAGCTTTCCCTGGCTTTTTTGCGGGTCATTTCCAGCAGTCCCAGCTTGGTCCAGCCCACCACAAAGCTTTTGGTGCGGTCCTTGCACATTACAGCCTCCATGGCAGAAACAACCTGCTCCCGGTACTCGTCACGATCCATGTCGATGAAATCAACGATGATAATGCCTCCGATATCCCAGAGCCGCAGAATTCTTGCAATCTGCTCTGCCGCCAGAAGATTCGTCTTCAGCACCGTTTCCTCGAAATTATCGCCACCGATATATTTGGCTGTGTTGACATCCATGATGGTCATGGCTTCCGTCTGATCAACAACGATGGTCACACCTTCCGGAAGCGTGATTTTCCTTGCAAAGCCGGCTCTCATCTGCTCGTCCAACCCGTAAGCTTGAAAAATCGGACTTCCTTCCGAGTAATATGTAACCTTGGGCTCCATACCAGGGACGGTTTCCTTCAGATAGCTTTTGGTCTCCTCGCCTTTAAGCTTGCTGTCGATCACAAGTTCATCATGAAGCGGATCAAAGGCATCGCGGAGAAAACGCTGCAGCAGACCTAAATCGCGATGAAGCAGCGCCGGAGCAGAAGAAAGCTCGGCCTTGTCGAGGATTCGCGCCCACTCTTTTCGCAGATACTCAAGATCTCCCTTAAGGAATTCCAGAGGCTCGTCCTCCGATACCGTTCGGATAATGATCCCCTCTTCATCCGTGCGAAGCTGCTCGCCGATACTCTTCAGCCTTGCTCTCTCCGCATCACGTCCAATTTTCTTGGAGACGGCAACATAATCCGCAGTAGGCATGTACACCATGCATCTGCCAGGCAGCGAAAAATGGGTAGTGACCCGCGCCCCCTTGCCGCCTCTCGGTTCCTTCATCACCTGCACGATCAATTCCTGGCCTACCGTTAGCAGCTCCGAGATGGATGGCTTCTGCTTGGGCTGCTTCTCTAAATGAGGATGGAGCACATCATCAATATATAAAAATGCATTCTTTTTCAGCCCGATATCTACAAAAGCCGCCTGCATCCCCGGCAGCACATTTACGACCCTGCCCTTATAAAAACTGCCGACTACACTTTGCTCACGACTCCGCTCAACGGCGAATTCTGCTAACCTCCCATCTTCGATGAGGGCCATCTGAATGGTCTCATGTTCACAATGAACTATCATTTGCCTCATGGCTTCACCCCTCAAATGGAAGACGATATTCTATTTTTTATCCTAACACAATCTCAGATGATATGAATGGATAAAGAATCATGGCCCGCCCTGCGTCTTCCTCATGGTGTTTACGATTTACGCATACCAGGGCGGACCATTTGATGCAAAATAAGAAGAAATCACATGCTGCTCCGGAACAACGGCAAGCAGGCTGCCTCGTCCGCTCATAACATAAATCAGATGATACTTCTCTCGTTTAAATAGACGCATAATATCATCCAAAGGTTTCGAAGAATCTGCAACGATTGGCTGCGCAGGACCGAGTCCATCCAAATTTCGTTCATAAATCTCGCTCCGATTGACCAAAAATCTTAAAAACCGGTAATGCACATTCCGATAGTCTTCAAAATTGGAATACGCTAAAAAGAGGCCGATCATCAGCACATTTAAACGAATACCGCCGCCGGAAAATAACGGCTGCAAGCCATATCCGATCATGATGAGGCTGCACAAAATGCCAGCGCGGGAAGCCCACAGCAAGGTCGCATGATATGGGGCGAGCAAGCTGATGACGGCTTGCAGCACTTTGCCCCCGTCCAGCGGAAGAATCGGGAGAAGGTTAAACAGCGCGATGATGAGATTCCCCTGAATGATATAAGACAACAGCTGCTCATCTCCCCACCCCGCCCATCTGCACACCAGGGTAATTCCAATCATGATGACATTTTGCAGCGGACCCGCAAGCGCAATGATGATTTCCTTCATTGCAGTCATCCTGCCGTCATCTTCAATGACAGCAACGCCGCCGAACGGCAGCATCTGAATGGCTCGTACCTTGAACCCCATCGCTGCCGCTGCGGCGGCGTGTCCCAATTCATGAATAAACACGATAATAAACAGGGTCAGCAATTCCAAAAAGCGACCGGTGAATACGGAGGCCAGCATGACAATAACAAAGAGAGGATGCAGCGACAATACCGTTCCCTTAAACTTAATCAAACGGAATCACTTCCGCCGGATCGATACCTCGATCCCCCTCTTTCAGTTCGAAATAAAGGGAGGGCGGGCTGCCTGCGCCTGAAGACGCCAATGTGCCGACAATATCTCCACCTTGGACCCAATCGTTTACCTTAAGTCCCGTTTCTGCCAGCCTGCTGTATATCGCCGTTCTCTCTCCTGTATGCTGTATGAGAATGGTGATCCCATTCTCAGGATGTTCTTTAATCTCAAGCACGCGTCCGGTCTCTATACTCTTAACCGCTCGGTCTGCTAAAGAACCCCCTCCGGCTTCCAAAACGATGCCTTTCAGATCCACAGCAAAGGATTGGACCACCTTTCCGGAAAGCGGAGGAACTAAAGAAGTCCCGGCATTCACCTTCGTCGAGTGCTCGTCGGTTTGTCCAAAAATCGGAATGAAGGAAGGCGCGCTTCCAAAATGCTCCTCGTACCATACCTGCGCTGCCTGGAAATCCATCTCATGGCTCAGCCCCTCAACGATAAAAGCTTGCGTGCGAAGAGCCCATGGGTGCTGAAACGAAAATACCCCCCATGCCAATCCAAACACCAGCGCACTGACGATGACACGACGCACCAAGCCCGACAGAAACGAAGCTTTTCTTGGCGGTTCCCCTGGATCACCGGGATCCAGCGCACCATACCAACCGCGGTGCCCTTGCTTCCAAAGCCGCTCGGGATCCGGTTCACTCTCTGCAAGAAGCGGGGATGGGTTCGCCCTGTGCTCCTGTATAAAGCCTGTCTTGTGAAGATTGGGATGGGCAGGCTGTTTCTCGGGAACGGGCCCCCATGACGACTTATCATGCGGCGCCGGTGACGCTTCCCCTTCCAGCAGCTCGCGAATGCGGGCTTCTCTTCGGTTCTTAACTGAAGTTTTGATGTCCATTGTTCTCTCCCCCTTGGGGCTTGTTTTCTTACTCTATCCTATGAGGAGATGAAAGATATTTAGAACAAGCCCTATTAAAGAGGCGAACAGAACAAAAAAACCGATGCCTCCCGGCACCGGTTCGTGTTAAAGCCTTTAACCCATTCCAAAAAACTTTTTGAATTTGGTGAACATTCCTTTTTTCTGATGGATTTGCATCAAAGGAACGGTATCACCCAGAATACGCCGGGCGATGTTTCTATAGGCGATGGCTGCCTGAGAGTCTGGATTCATCACCGTAGGCTCCCCGATATTGGCCGCTTTAATGACCATTTCATCATCGGGGACGATCCCGATCAGATCAATGTTCAGCACCTGCAGCACATCTTCAATCTCCAGCATGTCGCCGGATTTCACCATGTTCGGGCGAATCCGGTTTACAACAAGCTTCGGAGACTCTACATGAGAGCTCTCCAGCAAGCCGATAATCCGATCCGCATCCCGCACGGCCGCATTCTCGGGCGTTGTAACCACAATCGCTTTATCTGCACCGGCAATGGCATTCTTAAATCCTTGCTCGATTCCAGCCGGACAATCGATAATGACGTATTCGAATTCCTTTTTCAATTCAAGTACGATATCTTTCACCTGCTCCGGAGAAACAGCATTCTTGTCTTTGGTCTGGGCTGCAGGAAGCATATACAGCTCATCGAAGCGCTTGTCCTTGATCAGCGCCTGGTTAAGTCGGCATCGCCCTTCTGCAACGTCGCACAAATCGTATATAATCCGGTTTTCCAGGCCCATCACGACATCCAAATTACGAAGACCGATGTCCGTATCAACCAGACACACTTTTTTTCCGAGCAGTGCCAAAGCTGTGCCGATGTTCGCCGATGTCGTCGTTTTACCGACTCCGCCTTTACCTGAAGTTACGACGATTGCCTCTCCCATGTTCTACACCCCTTTAAACACATTAAAATCCCGACCCAAACGTGAGATGTTGCTGATCTTATCGATCTCCATGCTACCGTCCTTCAAATACGCAAATTCCATGACCGTTTCCCGCGTCTCCCATTCATCCGGCGGTCTGCTGATCATCTGGGAGATACGGAGCTGGGTAGGGGCAAAATACGAAGCCGCTATAATCGCTTCCTCGTTGCCCTCTACACCGGCATGCGCGGTTCCGCGCAGAGCTCCCAATATGTAGATATCACCGGTGCACGTTATGGTTCCGCCGGGATTCACATCGCCGAGGAACAAGAGATCGCCGTCATGATGCAGCACCTGTCCGGAACGCACCATCCCTGTCTTAAGCGTAAGCTTCTCCTCTGGTATGAGCTCCGACTCAATCGGTGGCGATTCCACATTACGTATCAACAGGTTGCCCTTTTGCTTCAATATGTCAAGAATCGTCTGCTTCTCTTCTTCGGAAATTTGCCGGGAACCCAGCTTCACATCCACATGAATGATAGGTCCGGTCAAAATATTCTGATGACTGTGCTCCAGCTTATAGCGCAGCTCGCCGAGCAGCTCCTCCAGCTCACACTGGTCATCAAGCAGGAATACCAGGCCATCTTTGATGCCCTTAATCGTCACATGATTGGATTTTACAGCCATAAGCCTGTCCCTCCCATCCCTATACATTTCGCGCTCAAACCTTCAAGTTCCTGCTAGTCTAGTAAAATGTCATAATGGAGGGTTCAGGATGCCTTCCTTCTCTGATTCTTCGTAACCAACTCAATCTGCTTGCGAAGAGGAACGTAAATCGCCAGAGCAAAGGCAAAATGAACAAGGAGATTGGGTAGCATATGATGAAGCAGTGACCAATTATAAGAAGTCGGATTGAGTCGAAACACCTTATATATGCCAAAAAGCGTACTGTCAAACAACAGGCTCCCCAGAATGACAATGGTCATCATCATGGGCAGCGGCGCCCGCGGGGACTTGAAAACAAGCCCCACCAAATACGCGGATACGCCCATAGCAAACGAATAAGTGCCAATCATCTCGCCGTAATACACGATATCGTGAAGCATGCCGAACAGGAGTCCGAGCACCAGCCCCGTGTGGCGATGATAATAAATCGATACAAAAAACAAGCAAACCAACACGAAATTAGGATAAATCTGAAGCTGCAGCGAGCTTGGCGTTAACCAGAAAACCACCGTGCCCTGCAGAATAAACAGCACGAACAGCAGCAGGACCAGAATTTGTTTACGCGCCATCTTATTCCGGCTCCTCAGGCGTAAAGACGATGATCAGATATTTCCAGTCATCAAACTTGGCCGCCGGTTCGATCGTCGCCGTTCTGCTTTGACCGTATTGGCTCGTCTGAACGCTTATAACTTCACCGATGATCATACCCTGTGGAATAACGCCTCCGGCACCGGATGAAATGATCTTATCTTTTTCCTTAATCGGATCATCTTCCGAAATCCGCGTCATGAGCAGCGTGTTGGTCTTCTCATCATAGCTCTCGACCACGCCAAACGTTTTGTCCTCTTTCCCGATCGCCGTTACCGAAATCGGCTGTGGATTCGGATCCTGAGCGTCCATCGTTGTCAACAGCTTCACCGTTGAGGTGAAATTGCTGACGTTGCTAATAATGCCGACCATGCCGTCCACTGTCGTGACCGACATGTTGGGACGAACCCCATCGCGCTCGCCCAGATCGACGACAAGTGTCCGATTATTGGGGTCCGAATTAACACTTAGCACCTGGGCAGTACGGTATTCATATTTATAACGATTTTTCTGGTTCTCTGTAAAACCTTGTAATTCTTGAAGCTTCTCGTAATTAGCTTTCATCGTGTTGTAATTCGCACTCTCTCGAGAATATTGGGCCACGGCTCTCCGCAGCTCCTCATTCTCTTCATAGATTTCCTTCATGTTCCGTACATCTTCAAAGAAACCCGCTATATAGGCAGCGGGCTTATAAAACACACTTTGCACAAAACCGACCGTATCTTTGACAAATTTTTCAGGCCAAGATAAAGAAGCTCTCGGACCGAGCGTAAACCCCATAATAGCGATAAACGCTACCAGCCCGATGAGCATAATAAACAAACGCTTATTGCCTAGCAGCTTAAACAGTTGCAACACCCTCTAACTTACTGTTTTCTCTCCCAACATTAGGGGTTTACACTTCTATTTTGATTTCTACCGTTTGGAACGGACGGCAGAGCTGCTCCGGGATTTAAACAAGTGAATGTTCTCGAGCGCTTTACCTGTGCCAATGGCCACGCAATCCAGCGGATTCTCTGCAACGATTACCGGCATGCCGGTCTCTTCGGCGAGCAGCTTGTCCAGGTTGCGAAGCAATGCGCCGCCTCCCGTAAGCACGATGCCCCGGTCCATAATATCCGCAGCAAGCTCCGGAGGACATTTCTCAAGCGTAACCTTTACCGCTTCAACAATCGCATTAATGGTATCTGCCAACGCTTCGCTAATCTCATCTGAAGTAATGGTGATCGTCTTCGGCAGCCCCGTCACCAAGTCACGGCCGCGAATTTCCATCGTTTCCACGGTCTCCAGCGGCATGGCGGAACCGACTTCCATCTTAAGCAGCTCGGATGTGCGCTCGCCGATCATCAAGTTATATTGACGTTTGATATAGGAGATAATAGACTCATCCATCTCATCGCCTGCAACGCGTACAGAGCGGCTCGTTACAATGCCGCCAAGCGAAATGACCGCAACCTCTGTCGTGCCTCCGCCGATGTCAACGACCATGCTGCCCGTAGGTTCCCACACAGGCAAATCGGCACCGATTGCAGCTGCAAATGGCTCTTCGATCGTGTAAGCTTCGCGTGCTCCCGCTTGCTTGGTAGCATCTTCAACCGCACGCTGCTCTACCGCCGTAATGCCGGAAGGCACGCATACCATCACGTTCGGATGACGGGGGAATATGGAACGCTGCTTCTGTGCCTGACGAATAAAGTATTTAATCATCGTAGCCGTTGTATCAAAATCAGCGATGACGCCGTCCTTCATCGGACGAATGGCACGAATGTTGCCTGGTGTGCGTCCAATCATTTTCTTAGCCGATTCTCCGACGGCTTCAATGCTCTTCGTATCTGTACGCAGAGCAACCACGGAAGGTTCTCTTACGACAATTCCTTTCCCACGAACATAAACCAGCGTATTTGCCGTCCCCAAATCGATTCCCAAATCTTTCGTAAAACCACCAAACATGATGTATCTCCCTTTCTTCGTCAATCTGAACTATTATATTACATCAAGCCCCGTTCCTTCAAACTTACAAACGATCCGTCCCCAATGATCAGATGATCCAGTACGTCGATCCCGACAATCTGTCCTGCCTCCACTAAGCGTGCAGTCAGCGATATGTCTTCCGGGCTGGGCGTCGGATCTCCGCTAGGATGGTTATGCGCGCACACCAGGGATGCACTGCTGCATTTGATGGCTGCTCTGAACACCTCGCGGGGATGAACGATGGAAGCATTAAGGCTTCCCATCGATAACGTTTCCTGGGCAATGACATGATTTTTCGTATTTAAAAATACACAGACAAAATGCTCTTTCTGTAAATAGCGCATCTGTTCACTGAGCAGTTCTGCCGCGTCATGCGGACTGCGAATAATAACCGGCTCTACATGTCTCGATGCGGCCAAGCGCCGTCCAAGCTCGATGCCAGCCTTCAGCTGAACAGCCTTAGCGGTTCCAATTCCTTTGATTTGCGTAATTTCCTCAATGCTAAGATCAACGAGCTGCCGGATGCCGCCTGCTTCCCCCAGCAGCCGCTGGGCTATATGTACGGCAGATTCCTGGCGGGTTCCGGTCCGAAGCAATATCGCCAGCAATTCTGCATGGCTTAAAGCGCTCGCCCCATATTGCATCATGCGCTCTCTTGGTCGTTCATCATGGGGGATGTCGCGCAGCAATAGCGTAGGCGACTCCATATATTCCCCTCTTTTCTAAGATTTAAATCAGCAGGTCACCGAAACTTCAGGATACCCCTACATTTCGTATGCCGTTGTTCTATATCTATGAATCGGTGAGTACATCCATCCCCATTTCAGACAGCATGTCCGACAGCAGAGAAAGCGGCAGGCCGACAACGTTAAAATAGTCGCCTTCGATTCCTTCCACGATGGTTGCACCCAAGCCTTGAATCGCATACGAGCCCGCTTTGTCAGCAGGTTCCCCGCTCTTTACATAAGCCGCGATCGCGTCATCACTTAACGATTTCATCTTTACGGTTGTCACACGATGAGCGACCTTGGTACGACCAGATTCCCGGTCGACACAAGCCACGCCCGTGTACACGAGGTGAGCCCGTCCTTGAAGCATGGACAACATCCTTGCCGCGTCAGCATGATCCTCCGGTTTCCCGAGGACAAGATCATCGACAACTACAATCGTGTCGCTTCCCACAATGATACCATCTCCCGGATCATCCGTCAGCTTTCGGAGAACCGCTTCCGCTTTACGTAGTGCCAGTGACTCCACAATTCGCTCTGGCGACCACCCATGCGGGGTGTCCTCGTCAGCTTCACTAGGCATAATCTCAAATGGGATACGAAGGGAGGCAATCAATTCCTGACGCCGAGGAGAGGTGGAGGCCAATATGATACGGCGGTTTCTCTTCTCATTCAAGGGGGATAATCTCCTTTGTCATGTCTTAGAGCCTGCGGTATAACCAAAGCGCTGCTATAATGCCAAGCAGACTGAGCAGGCAAAAGTTAAGTTCAAGGTTAATGTCATAACGAATAATGTCAAAATCAGCGCTAGGCGACCACTTAATCGGTGTAGTCGACGTTAAAAACGACAAAGCCTTAACAGGTTGAAGCGCCTTGGCCAGCCATGTTCCCGTCAGCCACCCCAGCAGCAAAAACAAGATTAGCATTCCTTTGTTTTTCTTCATGCATCCTCTTCCCTCGCCATATTTTGACACCCTAATTATTATACGGTGAATCGATAAGCAATACAAACAGAAATCCGGCAGGGGGAACTATTTCCAGTTCCGAGCCGGATTTGACGTAAATTTGAATTTATAGGCCATCCAGGAGTTTCTTTTGGCCCATGACATAGTTCATCATGCCCGTTTGAATCTCCCACAAATGCCCCTTGGATTGATTTTTATTATATTCGGAGAGCGCTGTGATCGAACTGTTCATGGATTGCTCCATCGCTGGCAGCACTGCCCCGGTCTCCGGACCCAAGCCGGCGGACAGCAGCTTCATCGATTGGATCCATTGCTGGTGCAGATTTGTGATTGTAGTCATACTCTCTGACGCCACCGCGCCCGCCTCCTGCTGCCCCAGCAGCGATGCCGATAGCGTACTTAACTCCGATACCAGCTGCCCGCTTATTGTAAAATAGTCCGTCAGCGTCTGCTCCTCGCCCGCAAAGGCAGCCGACTCTTTATTAGGCAGTGCGATTTCCCTCACGTATAATTCGACGCCTTCGGCTTTAAGCTGATTGCTGAGCAGCTTGGCCTGCTCGCGATCTGGTGATACGCCCGCATAAACACGGTTCTCTTCATCCAAATCACCCCCGGCCGCAATACCGGACTGCAGCAGCTCCCCTTTCGCCTGCTCTGCCCGTTCCGGCGTGCTGAACACACCGTACTGAAGCAAATAGAAGATTTGACCCGGAATGCGTGCTGTCGATTCAGTTAACTCTGGTGCGAGTGATGCTCCCGTTCCCCCGGATGAATCAGCCGGTGCTTGGTTAACTGCATCATTGCTTTCAAGCTGCCCCGTGGCAGGATCCTCACCTGCATTACCGCCGTTAAACATGGACAACACCATATACCCAAAAAGCAAACCCGTAACCACAGCCGCGGTCACGGATACGGCCATTTTCCAGAAGGAGGTAGGCTTGCGCGAGCGATAATAACCGTAATCATCGGCAGGTGACTCATATAGATCCTTCTCGGGCCCGAGATTCCAATTCGAATCGTTTGCGCCTGGGCCTACTCTTCCGGAATACGCGTCATCATGAAGATCGTTGAGATCCTCAACCTCACGCATATCGTCATATGTATCGGCAGGATCAAGCCCGTCACCGAACGACCCGTCCTCGACATGATCCATACGTCTTCTTTCCTCAGCTAATCGCCCCCTGGGCCGGGTATGACGCGATGTTCTCCAATCTTGTCCGTTCACATACCGAGTGTCCTCCTCCCGGAGCGGCGGGACGACGCGCAGATGATCATGCTGGATGCTGCTCCTATGTTCAAACGAATTGCCCGCATCGGTAAACCGATCAGTCGTTGTGTCAAACTCGTCGAATGCGAGATGACGGTCATCAACTTGATCATTGCGTCTTGCTGGAACTTTTTGATGCGAATCCCGTTCCTCACGCATATGATCCTTGTAGCTGTCCTTCGGCGGATCGTGATCGAAACGAATCGTCATCCGTGCTTTATTCATATCCACACACCTCACTTGTCCTTCTACACCTAGCTATATGATCAAGCTTGGCAACTTATGAGTGTGCGAAAAACAAAACAAACAGGCTGATCAAGAAAGTGTCTTGATCAGCCTGTATTCTACTTATCGATCCGCTGCTTTGCCTCCGTTCGAAGACAAAAGCCCATGCAATCCCCTGCTGCAGCGAAGCGGCAAAGCATTCTTGCAATCCATTTACTTCTTGCCTTTAATAGACTCCGCTAAAGCAGCGCCGACCTTCCAAATATCGCCCGCACCCATCGTCAGAACCAGATCGCCTTCTTTTACGCGACCTTTGAGATCGCTCAGGACATCTTCTTTGGTAGGCAAATAGCGGGCACCGGCATTGCTGTTCTGGACAATCAGCTCCACCAGCTTACCGGAACTGATACCCTCGATCTGCTTCTCGCCGGCGGGAGAATAAATATCGGTAATGATCACCTCGTCCGCTTCCCCGAATGCGCGGCTAAACGCATCCAGAAGGAAAAAGGTCCTCGAATACCGCTGCGGCTGAAATACCGCAATAATCCGTTTGCCGGTAGCTTTGGCGGCACTGATCGTAGCCTCGATCTCCGTCGGATGATGCGCATAGTCGTCAATCACGAGAATGCCTTCAGCTTCGCCCAGCACCTGGAAGCGGCGCTTAGCTCCGTTGAACTTGACGATGGCCTCTACAATCGCTTCGAACGAGATTCCGCCTTTCAAGCAGCAAATCACCGTAGCCATGGCGTTGTAGACATTGTGTTTACCCGGTACGGACAATTCCACGGTTCCCAGCTCCATGCCGTTATGAAGCATGGTGAAGCTGACGTGACGGTCGCCGAGCACCAGATTCGTTGCCGTATACTCTGCATCCGCGTGAATGCCGTATGTCGTCACATTGCATTTTAGGTCAGGCAAAATCGCCTGAATGTTGTTATCGTCCGCGCAAACCACGGCCGTACCGTCTGCCTTGATCTGGCTGAGGAATTGTACATATGCTGCCTTGAGACGATTGAAATCCCCTTCGTAATTCTCCAGGTGATCGGCCTCAATATTCAGAACAACGCCGAGCCAAGGGTGGTACTGAAGGAATGAACCGTCACTCTCGTCCGCTTCGGCCACCACGTGCTCGCCTTCACCGGCCTTGGCATTCGTGCCAACGTTCATGATTTCCCCGCCGATGATAAACGTCGGATCGACGCCGCATTCCTCCATTACGAGCGCAATCATCGATGAAGTGGTTGTCTTACCATGCGCACCCGCTACGGCGACCCCTTTGCGTTCGTTCAGAAGACGCGCCAGCATCTGCGCACGGTGAAGGACAGGAATGTTCAGCTTCTCTGCTTCGACCCGCTCCACGTTGTCTTGGGACAATGCCGTCGAGTAAACTACAAGGTCCGCGCCCTGGACTTGCTCGGCGGTATGTCCAATGTATATTTTGGCGCCTTTGGCCGCCAGCTTTTCTGTCAATTCTTGCGATGCCACGTCAGAACCCGTGACTTTATAACCCATCTCCAGCATAACTCTTGCAATGGCGCTCATCCCGTAGCCGCCAATTCCTATAAAATGAACATGTTCCGATGTATTCAACAGATATCACCAACCTTTTTCAGAATCGGAAAGGCCCAGGAGGTTGGAACGCACGTCGGCAATCAGGTACAACGTGCCCGACACCACCCCAAGATCCTCCGCTTCCGTCCGTGACTTCAACTCTTCAAGTGCGTTTTTCCAATTTGGTTCTATGATGATTTGCAGTGTATGTTTGGCGTATTTCTCCCTTACCTGCTCTACGATGTCACCAAGCGCCTTGGCGTCCAGTTTCTTCCGGAAATCCGGTTCAGTCAGGATAAGCGTATCCACTATTGGCAGTATATGCTGCAAATACGATTCATGATGCTTATTTGCCAGCATTCCCATCATTAAGTTCAGTTTCCGATACTTATAAATCTGCGGCAAGCTCTTGGCCAAGGTTTCAGCCCCTTCGGGGTTGTGCGCACCATCGAGAACAATCCGCGGGGAGGACTGCACTTGTTCCAGTCTTCCCGCCCAGAAAGTATCCTTAAACCCTCTGCGCAATTCTTCATCATCCACGATGAAAGCCATATACTGGCGAAGCACTTCCAGCGTCATCATCGCAAGCGCGGCATTGGCGCATTGGTGCTCACCCTGCATCGAGATGTCCAGATCCATGTTCCGGAACGGACCCTTAAAACGGAAAGTCTGGCTTTCTTCGTCCCCACGCAGCCGCTCATAGGAGAACTGTTCATCTACGAGATACAGACTTGTACGGTTTTTGACTACCGTTTGTTTCAGAATATCGACTGCCTCCGGCTGAGTTACCGTGCTCACCACAGGAACTCCAGGCTTGATAATGCCAGCCTTTTCCGTGGCGATCTCCTGAATGGTATCACCCAGGACGTCGGTATGGTCCATTCCGATATTCGTGATCACCGAAATGATGGGATGAACGATATTGGTCACGTCCAGGCGACCGCCAAGTCCCGTCTCCCATACCACCACGTCCGGATAAGATACCTCGGCGTAATACAGTATCGCAAGGGCGGTGGACACCTCAAACATGGTGGGCGATCCGAGCCCGGAGCCCGCAATTTCGGCTACAAGCGGTTCTAAGCGATTAGCGAGTTCAAGCAGCGTCTCTTCCGGTATGTCCTCGCCGTTATACTGAAACCGATTGGTAAACTTCGTAATATAGGGAGACGTGTAGGTGCCAACCGTGAATCCCCCTTGAAGCAGAACCTTTGTTAAAAAAGCGCATGTGGAGCCTTTCCCATTCGTTCCGGCCACGTGAATAAATTTTAACCGCCGCTCCGGATGGCCGAGCAGCTCCATCAATCGCTGAATTCTATCCATGCCCGGGCGGATTCCAAACGGAATCAGCCCGTTGATCCAAGCTACCGCTTCCTCATAGGTATGGAACGGAGCTGCCACTGCAGCTGCCGAATGATCAACCATCGTTCTCACCTTCTGGTCCAGATTCATTTTGCCCTTTAGCCTCTCAGTTCTTCGATGCGCGCAGTCACTTTACTGCGTTTGTCCGAGTAATCCGCAAGCTTCGCCCGTTCTTCTTCAATCACCTTTTCAGGTGCTTTCGATACGAAACCAGGATTGTTCAGCTTCTTCTCCACACGCTCGACTTCGCTGTTCAAGTGCTGAATTTCCTTTTCCAGACGCGTGATCTCCTGAGCGATATCGATCAACCCGGCAAGCGGCAGATACATTTCAACACCTGTTACCACGGCGGTCATCGCCTTATCCGGCGCCTCAAGCGCAAGGGAGGATTGATACTCCGACGTGTTGCAGAAGCGGCGAATATAATCCGCATTGCGATCGATGATGCCAGCAATTTGCTCGCTTACCGGCTTCAACTGGAGTTCTACTTTTTTGCTCATCGGTACGTTTACTTCCGCCCGGATGTTACGTACAGCACGGATGACATCCATCAGCAGGTTCATTTCTGTAACGGCTTCCGCATTCTCAAATGCCTCATCATAGGTCGGCCATGAAGCCAACATCACCGTCTCGCCTTCATGCGGCAAATGCTGCCAGATCTCTTCGGAAATGAACGGCATGAACGGGTGGATCAAGCGCATCGTGCGGTCCAGCACATAGGCAAGCACCGACTGCGTCTTTTTCTTGGCCGCTTGATCCTCGCCGTACAGGGACAGCTTAGCAAATTCAATATACCAGTCACACAGATCATCCCAGATGAAATTGTAGAGCAGTCGACCGGTTTCGCCAAATTCGTAGGCATCAATTAGACGCGTAATGTCGCGGGAAGTTTCGTTCAGACGATGCAAAATCCAACGGTCGGCCGTTCCCAGCTCTCCGGAAATGTCGATATCCGCCGCCGTGAAGCCCTCCAGATTCATGAGCGCAAAACGTGACGCATTCCAGATCTTGTTCGCGAAGTTACGCGCTTGTTCCACACGTTCCCAGCGGAATCGAAGATCCTGACCCGGCGTACTGCCGGTCGATATCATATAACGCATGGCATCTGCGCCATACTGTTCAATAACCTCGAGCGGATCGATACCATTGCCGAGCGACTTGGACATCTTGCGGCCTTCGCTATCCCGAACCAGACCATGGATAAGCGTATCTTTGAACGGCATTTGATCCGTAAATTCAAGCCCTTGGAAAATCATCCGCGAAACCCAGAACGGAATAATATCATAACCCGTTACGAGAACGCTTGTCGGATAATAACGTTTGAAATCCTCACTGTCCAGATTCGGCCAGCCCATGGTCGAGAACGGCCACAATGCCGAGCTGAACCAGGTATCCAGCACATCCTCATCCTGTCTCAGATCGTCCTTGCCAAGCTTCGCGCGCGCTTCCTCTTCATTCATGGCAACAACCACTTCGCCCGTGGATTCGGAATACCAGGCCGGAATCCGGTGGCCCCACCACAATTGACGGGAGATGCACCAATCGCGCACATTCTCCATCCAATGCAGGTAGGTTCTCTCGAACCGGTCAGGCACGAAATTTACGCCCTTGCCGGATTTCTGCGCAGTAACGACTGCTTCCGCAAGCGGCTGCATCTTAACGAACCACTGCGTCGACAGATACGGCTCGACAACGGCGCCGGATCTTTCGCTATGGCCAACCTGATGAACATGATCTTCGATACGAAGCAGCACGCCCGATTCCTTCATGTCGCTTACGATCTGCTTGCGGCATTCTGCTCGGTCAAGCCCCTGGTACTTGCCGGCAAATTCATTCATCGTCCCGGATTCATCCATCACGGTGATTTGCGGCAGATCATGTCTCAGACCCATTTCGAAGTCATTCGGATCATGGGCCGGCGTAATTTTAACCGCTCCGCTGCCGAAATCCTTCTCCACGTACTCATCGGCGATAACCGGAATTTCTCGGCCGACAATAGGCAGGACCAATGTCTTGCCGATCATATCTTTATAGCGCTCATCTTCCGGATGAACGGCTACCGCCGTATCACCCAGCATGGTCTCCGGGCGGGTGGTTGCTACGGTAATGGAGCCGCTGCCGTCTTTCAGCGGGTATTGCAAGTGGTACAAATGGCCGTTGACCTCTTTGTACTCCACTTCGATATCGGACAAAGCCGTGCGAGCAGCCGGGTCCCAGTTGATAATGCGTTTGCCGCGATATATAAGCCCCTTATCATAGAGCTTGACGAATACTTCCCGAACCGCTTCTGACAACCCCTCATCGAGCGTGAAACGCTCTCTGGAGTAATCGAGGGACAGGCCGATCTTGGACCATTGGTCACGGATCGTATTCGCATATAGATCCTTCCATTCCCACACTTTCTCCAGAAATTTTTCACGTCCCAGATCGTAGCGGGTAACACCTTCTTCGCGAAGCTTCTGCTCAACCTTGGTTTGCGTGGCGATGCCTGCATGGTCAGAGCCCGGCAACCACAACGCATCATAACCCTGCATCCGCTTTACGCGAATCAGGATATCCTGCAGCGTAAAATCAAGGGCATGGCCGATGTGAAGCATTCCCGTAACGTTTGGTGGAGGAATAACAATCGTATACGGCTCCGCGTCCGGTCGTTTGCCAGCTTCAAAGAAGCCGCCTTCCTTCCAGTACGGATACCATTTTTGTTCGGCTGCCTTCGGATCATACGTCGTCGGCATGTCTAACTGGGATTGGTTTTGTTTTTGATCCATATTTTCGTACCTCCGATACTGTTAATCAGTTTTGCCAACCCGTAATGTTTTAGCCTCCGGGCGTGGACATGGATATCCATGTTTGCGTGAAACAAAAAAAGCCCTTCGTCCTCAAAGGACGAAAGACTGTTCTCTCGCGGTACCACCTTTGTTTCGTGCTTATAATCAATCATTAATCGTATCCTCCCATGAAGAACGTGAAAGGCAAACGATCAAGCACGACACTTTACGCAGATAACGGCTGCGGCCGGCGAACTCTAACCAGGGTAGCGATCGATCCCTACTCTATCTCAAGTCCGCAACTCCGGGGCGACTTCGGCAAGCTGGTTCCTGCGGAATCTCACAGCGCTTGATAGCAATTCCGCTCTCTGAAGGCCATACCTTCCTACTCTTCCCGTTCAACGTTGTTCTAGCTTTAGGAATACCTGTACATATACTATTCAAATATACCGTGGTTGTTGCATATAGTCAATATTTCGAGTGTTTCCGAACGATTTAGACATCATACCTGTCGATCCAAAATAATTATAATACATTGTAATAAAGAAGCCCCGGCTCGTCCGATTCCCCTCTTCTTCTAATCTATTCCCGGCCATACACAAAAACAGGCCAAGGATATCCTACCTTGACCTGCTTGTTCTTACGCGATCGCTTCCTCCGCTGATTACTGGGGAATGTATAATACCTGGCCTTCTTCCACATTCTGCTCGGACATGCGGTTATATAACAAAAGCTCTCGCGGCGTCAGTTGATAACGCTCGGCAATCACGTCGAGTGTCTCCTCACGCTGCACAATGCACATCCGGACCTTGCGGAAAGGCGTTTCCTCATGGCGGTTACCCAGGAACAGACTCTTCCACTCCACGTCCTCGGCCGTTGCGGAGTCAGCCAATTCCTCCGTCTCTTCTTCCTCGTCCCGAGCGGCTTGATCCTGATCCTGAACCGTTCTGCTCGATTGAAGCAACGAAGAGAAGCCTACGCCCGATGCGCTGGTTGTGCTGCTGTTCTTCGTGTTGAAGGCCACCTTTAACTCGGGCTTGGTCGGAACCTCTTCGGCTTTAATGGAAACCTCTTCCGTTATATCATCCATATCCTCCGAAGGGAATTCTTCCTCAGCGAAAACAGGCTGCACTTCCTCCGTTTCCGGTGATTCCAGTACCGGAACGGCATCCACTTCTTCACCCTTACGCTCAATGACACCAGGGAAACTGGCTGCTGAATCTTCTTGCTCCGGCTCGGGCTGGACCGCAGCCCGTTCGAATTGCCATACACTTGGAATCGACGACTCAGCTGCCTGAGCTTCCGTCTCATTATGTAAGGCATATTCGACCGTATCCCGGGCTTCAGACGGTTTAGAAATGCTAATGGTGCTGTCTGCTGAGTCCTGTGAATCCCGTGTTTGGTTCTCATACTGCGCCCAGGATGCCAGATACTGCTGTGTGCGCGCATCCGTCCCGGACTCTTGAGCTCTGGTCTGAGCCTCGTTGAAGTAAGAAGGCGAAGTCGAGTTAGCGTCTGGATGAGTTCCGCTGCCATGAAGCTGGTCGTACGGGTTGGCTGCGAACTGCTGCTCCCCGTTCGAATACAAATCAGTCGCTTCAGGAGCATGTACCACTGTGAATTCCTCATTGGCCCATACTTGGTCGCGGGCTCCCGGAGCCGCCGCCTGAATTCCTTTGAGCGACAGAACCCCTGTAATGTTCAAGCTGCGTTTGGATAACAAATCCACGTCAAAATTCTCGATCTCGACCGCGATGTCATCCAATGATGATACCCGGTTCATCGGTACCGTGATTTCAACCGGGATCCAGTGTTCGAGCGGCTCCGTCTCTCCTGCTTCGGTGTCACCTTTATACAGGCCTGCAAGAAGCAGATGACCCCGAAGCGTAGCCTGGTCCTGCTGACTGATTACCTGAATATGCGGGATCAACTCCGCCTCTTCCAATTCTTCGATTCCCGGCAAATCTTCCGTTAAATTAATACGCTCGTAAATATCGAACCGCAATCCGTAAGACTGGTCAAACACGGGAATGTCCTCCTTTTTGGCATATACTATCCGTGATCTGTTATCACGGCATGAGCCTAAGTTTTGCCACTCAATTTATCTATATGCCGAAAATAGGAGAGCATGACTTTTTTGCGAATTGTGCTTGAAACTTACAGGTTCATTCAGGATCTTGCAAATTTTCTTACCGGTCCGATGTCTCTATGATTCGTTCTCTTAACTCCAACATATCCAGAGGCCAGGGTGCATTCACCTCAATATCCTCGCCCGAGAAAGGATGAGTAAATAGCAGACGTTCGCCATGCAGCGCTTGGCGCGGAAACGCCCCTGATCCTCCGTATAAGGAATCTCCCAGAAGCGGGTGTCCCATATGACTTAGATGCACCCGGATCTGATGCGTCCGGCCGGTTTCCAGTCGAATTTGCAGCAGGCTGGCTTTCGGATACACCTCGGATGATCGAATATGCGTGATCGCAGCCTGCCCGGTTAATGAAACTCTCCGACGGCTTGAATGATAGCGGTCTTTGCCTATCGGCAGATCGATTCTCTTCAGATCCTGAGAGACCCTCCCCTGAACGATAGCCGCGTATATCCGGACGATCTTCTTCTCCCGCATGTCCTCATCAAGCTTTAGCTGCGCATATTCATTCTTGGCGTACAGCACGGGACCTGTTGTATCCTTATCCAGCCGATGAATATGCCGGACTGCCGTATGGATGCCTTCGGCTTCGTAATATGCGGCAACCACATGATTCAGGGTCGTCTCGCGGCTCTCGTTGTCCGGATGGACCGCCATACCGGCCGGTTTATTAGCGACCAGGCAGAAATCATCCTCATACAATACATCAAGCTCCTGCCATCTCGGTTCGATGCCGTAATCCCGGTAAGGAAAAAGGACCAGCCGAAGCCGATCCCCTCTCCATTGTATCCCCTGTTCATGACGAAGCTTACGATACAGCTTCTCGGGCATACCGACCGTTTCCATAAGCCACTTGGCAGCCGCTTCGTTCCGATCCGGCAGACTCAATAGCGCCTTGCCCGGCGTCATCTCCAGCCATTCGCCGCGCTTGCTCCAATTCCCCCCGTAACTCATAGGCTTTTGAAGGCGTTATAGTTGGCTTCAATGGTAGCATCGATATCTTCTACCGTATGAGCGCCCGAGATAAACATGCCCTCGAACTGGGAAGGAGGTACGCTGACTCCCTCTTGGACCATCGCTGCAAAATAACGGCGGAAACGATCCAGATCACTAGTCTTGGCCGTATCGAAATTGACGACCGGCATATTCGTGAAGAAAGGACATACCATGGAGCCGATCCGGTTAATCGTAAGCGGGATACCGAATTCCTGAGCGTTACGCTCAAATCCTGCCTGAAGGCGGGCTCCCCGCTCCTCGAGCTGTTCATAGACGGCAGGCGTCAGCAGGTTCAGGGTCGTGTAACCAGCCGCCATGGCGAGCGGATTACCGCTTAACGTTCCTGCTTGATAGATCGGTCCTGCCGGGGCAATCTGATCCATCAGCTCACGCTTGCCTCCATAGGCACCGACTGGCAGACCGCCGCCAATCACCTTGCCCAAGCATGTCAAATCCGGTGTAACGCCATAACGTCCTTGCGCACAGTTCAGATCAACGCGGAATCCCGTCATCACCTCGTCAAAAATAAGCACGCTGCCATAATCAGAAGTGACCTTGCGAAGACCTTCCAGGAATCCCGGCTGCGGAGGGACCACGCCCATATTGCCTGCCACGGGCTCAACAATAACGGCTGCAATCTCTTCGCCGAACCGCTCAAAGGCAAGCTGTACCGATTCCAGATCGTTATAAGGAACCGCAATGGTGTTGGAAGCAACGCTTTCAGGCACACCCGGGCTATCAGGAAGTCCAAGCGTTGCGATGCCCGATCCCGCTTTAATCAGAAGACTGTCGGCGTGGCCATGATAGGAGCCCTCGAATTTAATGATTTTGCTGCGTCCTGTATAACCGCGCGCTAGACGGATAGCACTCATGGTTGCTTCCGTACCGGAATTCACCATCCGCACGACCTCGATCGACGGCACGCGTTCACAGACGAGCTTCGCCATCTTCGTTTCCAATAGGGTTGGAGCACCGAAGCTGGTCCCCTTGGCAGCTGTCTCCTGAAGCGCTTCAACAACCTCAGGATGCGCGTGACCCATAATCAGCGGCCCCCAGGAACCGACATAATCGATAAAGCTGTTGCCATCGATATCATATACCCGGCTGCCTTCTCCGCGATCGATATAAATCGGAGTTAGTTCAACAGACTTAAACGCACGTACCGGACTGTTGACACCGCCGGGAATATATAACTTCGCTTCTTCAAAAGCAGAACGCGACAAATCTTCTTTTCGCAAATCTTGTCTCATCGTATGCACTCCTAACTCTTTCATCGTTAATGGTTACTAGCTGCGCATCCAGCGTGCTGCGTCCTTCGAGAAATACGTAATGATAATGTCCGCACCGGCACGCTTCATCCCGGTCAGCAACTCCATCACAATCGCCTGCTCACTGATCCATCCCTGCTGAGCAGCTGCTTTAATCATGGAATACTCACCACTCACGTTGTATGCAACAATCGGCAGATCAAACTGGTCTCTCAGCAATCGGACAACATCAAGGTAGGCCATAGCCGGTTTCACCATCAGCATATCGGCGCCTTCCAGCACGTCCGTCTCCGCCTCGCGAAGCGCCTCTCTTACATTAGCCGGATCCATCTGATATGTTTTGCGGTCGCCGAATTGCGGAGCGGAATCGGCAGCCTCACGGAAGGGTCCGTAAAAGGCTGAAGCGTACTTAACGGAGTAAGACATGATCGGCACGTTATAAAATCCGGCTTCATCAAGACCAGAGCGAATGGCTTGGACAAAACCGTCCATCATATTCGAAGGTGCAATTATGTCGGCTCCAGCTTTGGCCTGGGAAACCGCTGTACGAACGAGCAGTTCCAGCGACTCGTCGTTTAATACATCGCCGCAGGTGTGGCCGTCACGCTCAAAGGTATGCACCATACCGCAGTGGCCGTGGTCGGTAAATTCGCACAGACACGTATCAGCAATCACCAAAAGATCGGGATGCCACGACTTGATGAGACGGGTAGCCTCTTGGACTATCCCGTCATCCGCAAAACCGGATGTGCCCACGCTGTCTTTCGTCTCGGGAATTCCGAACAGGAGCACAGCAGGAATGCCTAGACTTACGATTTCGTCTACTTCCTCTTGTAAGGTATCAAGCGAAAAATGATAGACGCCTGGCATGGAGGAAATCTCCGATTTCACACCACTGCCATAGGTCACGAAGATCGGCTGAACCAGATCCTCCGTATGAAGCACGGTCTCGCGGACCATGCTGCGAATGCCGGCATTTTGACGCAGCCGACGATGGCGTACGATTGGAAAACTCATGACGTATACCTCCAAATGATGTAATTTCGTTCACGTATATAAGAGATTATCGATATTATGGCGCAACACGGCGTGGATCGTTCTCGTTCCAAATGCACAAGGCCTTAACCAGACTGTCGACCGTCGCTTCCTCGGCGAGGAGGGATACGTGCAGTCCGGCTTCTTCAGCCGTCTGCGCGGTTAATGGTCCGATGCAAGCAATCGTTGAACCTTTCAACAGTTCGACTGGATCTGCCACGCCCATCCCCTTCAGCACCTTCAGCAGATTGGTAACCGTAGAAGAACTGGTGAACGTAACGGCGTGAATGCCTCCATCTTCAAGCAGCTTCAGCAGCTCATCATCGTCCTCGCCGCACAGCACGTTCTCATAGATCACGGCTTCCGTCACGTGCAGTCCCATTTCCGTCAGCTTCTCCGGCAGCCACTTGCGTGCGAGATCGCCGCGAGGCAGCAGCACGCGCTGACCGGGCTGGAGCTCTGAACCGTAAGCATCGATAAGGCCTTCCGCCTGGTAACGCTCCTTGATAACTTCAGCCACGACACCGTATTTTCCAAGAGCATGGGCTGTCGCGGGGCCAACCGCGACGATGCGGGCCGAGGCTAAGGCGCGAATATCGCGACCATTCTCCTTCAGGTGGCGGAAAAAGAATTCGACTCCGTTCACGCTGGTGAAAAATACCCAGTCATACGTACTCAGCTTGTCCAGTGCTTGTTGAATTCCGGCAAGCCTCTCGCTCTTCGAAGGCATGACGGTTTCGATGACGGGAAACTCATAAGGCTCTCCGCCCAGCTCTTCGATTTGGGATACCAATGCACTGGCCTGGCTTCGCGTCCTTGTGACCAGTATTCTTTTGCCGAAGAGGGGCAGCCGTTCCGCCCACTTCAGGTGCTCCCGCTGAAGCACCACCTGTCCAACAACGATGACCGCAGGCGGCTGAAAATCCGCAGCTTTGACTCTGTCCTCGATGTCCGCCAGTGTCCCCGTCAGCGTATCCTGCTCTGCCCGGGTTCCCCATCTGATAAGTGCCACCGGGGTTTCCGGCGGTCGGCCGTGCTTGATCAGCTGACGACTGATATAACCGATCTTCGCCACACCCATCATAAAAATCAAAGTTCCCGTTGCATTGGTAACCTTGTCCCATTGAATCATTCGGTCCAGCTTTTCGGGACTTTCGTGGCCGGTAATTATCGATAAAGACGAAGCATGGTCACGATGCGTCACCGGAATCCCTGCATAAGCCGGAACACTGATCGCCGAGGTGATCCCCGGCACAATCTCGTACATGATGCCATGACGGTATAACAGCTCCGCTTCTTCACCCACTCTTCCGAAGATCGTCGGATCGCCGCCCTTTAAACGGACAACCATCTTACCTTCCAGAGCATAATCAACCAGCAGCTGATTGATCTGCTCCTGTTTCATCGTATGCCGGTCCGGAAGCTTGCCTACATAGACCTTCTCCGCTCCGGGTTTCATCCATCTTAGCAGCCGAGGACTAGCTAATCGGTCATACACCACGACATCCGCTTTTTCAATGCATTCCTTGCCTTTAATCGTGATCAGGCGTGCATCGCCCGGTCCTGCTCCCACCAGATAAACCTTGCCTGCCATACCCTCAGCCCCTAACTTGTGCCAGTATCTTCTCCGCTCCTTTAACCTTCAGCTTTTCAGCCACTTCCACTCCGAGCGATTCAGGGTCGGTTCCTTCGGCGCTTTCCTTCAGTATGATTTCGCCGTCAGGAGAGCCTACCATTCCTGTTAATTGTATAACGTTTTGTTCTCCGCGGGAATCTCCGGCATCCACATTCTTCAGGACGGCGTAAGCCCCGATAGGCACCTGGCATCCTCCATTCAGCTCGCTTAGAAACTTGCGCTCCGCCGCAACGGTTCGTGCAGTAACCTCATCATTATAAAGAGAGAGCAAATGCAGCAGATCAGCATCGTTTTCGCGGCATTCAATTCCAAGTGCGCCCTGACCGACGGCTGGCAGGCTAATTTCAATCGGCAAATACGACGTGATCCGGTCCTCCCAGCCCATACGCTGAAGACCGGCGGTCGCCAGAATGATGGCCTGAAATTCACCGTCCTCCATTTTGCGAATGCGAGAATCGATATTCCCCCTAATCCATTCGATCTGCAGATCCGGCCGGTACGCCTTAAGCTGACTGGACCGGCGCAGACTGCTTGTCCCCACCTTGGCACCTGTAGGAAGGTCATCCAGCGTTGTTCCTTCTTTGGAGATCAGGCAATCACGAGGATCCTTTCTTGCCGGCACCGCGCCGGATACCAAACCTTCGGGCAGAACGGAAGGCATGTCCTTCATGCTGTGAACCGCCATATCAATCTCGCCGTCCATCATCACCTGCTCGATTTCTTTGACAAACAATCCTTTGCCGCCTACCTTGGAGAGGGTAACATCCAGTATGCGGTCGCCCTTCGTGACGATTTTTTTGACGGTAAAGTCATAGTCCAGACCGTGCTTCTTGGCTAAACGCTTTAAGTCATCAATAACCTGTCCTGTCTGTGTCAGTGCCAGAGCACTTTGTCTACTGCCAACTACGATTGTACGCATCTTTCATTCCTCCTGATTATTCGCAATCCACTGCTTGATCTTGTCCTCACTCCAGGGCACATAACCTCCGCGGCGAATCTCTCCGAGCATATCCATGCGGTATGCCTTGTGCAAAAGCCGCCTGCGTGCGTCAGCCGACTCCACCTCTTCCCTGATCATCGAACGCATCCTATATAAAAAATCCAAATAGTCCTCATACTCAGGCCCGAACTGGTCTTCGAGCTCGTCGCGTATCTCGCGTGCGGCCATCGGCCCTGCTCCTGATGTGGATACAGCCAGCGTAAGCCTTCCCCGTCGCAGCACCGTCGGGTTGATAAACGTTCCGGCCTCGCCGTTGCTGGCCACGTTAACCAATATGCCAAGACGATCGGCATCCTCCGCTATTTGCAGATTCAGCTTGCTGTCATCCGTTGCCGCATGGACCATAAACGCGCCTATCAGATCGTCTGATTGATACTTCCGCTTCGTCCATCGAAGAGTCTTCTCGCTCTCTAAACGTTGAAGTTTCTCGCTTCGTAATAAGGGACTTACAATATGTACGACTGCCCCGGCATTCAGTAGGGTGACGGCTTTACGTTCCGCCACCTTGCCGCCGCCGACAATCAAGCATAAACGTCCCCTGCAATTCAGCATAACGGGTACATAATGATCATCATAGGCCATTCTTGCCATCACACTCCTGACCAACTATGGAAAGCGGACCACGTATTTAGAAAGAAATTTAAAATAATGAACCCATACCCGATTAAAGCCCATATGGCCGCTTCCCTGCCGGACCTTCTCCACAAGCGACGTTTGATGAAATAAACCAAATACATCGCAAGAGCCGTCATGGTAGACATGACTTTGATGTCCAAAAACAGGGTCCACCGTCCAGCCATGGCCACCGACATTACGGCCAAGATGAGCGACATGACCAGAATAATCGTGCCGGCCATCAGTGCTTTATAGGAATAAACATCCAGCTTCTCCAGACTTGGCAGCCTGCGCATCGTATCATTCCATTGCTTGTGCTTCAGTTTCCGGTGCAGGAACATGTATATCGCCGCAAACACGGCCCCGACGGTCAAAGCGGCGAAGCTGATACTCGCCAGGGCAATATGAATAAGCAAGAGACGATGTTCCGTCTCCCAGCTGTGCAATGCATTGTCTCCTGCCGTGAACCATAAACGATTGACCAGCATGACGCTAAACCCGACGAGGTTCATGAGCAGGACGGCAAATTCCGACCGCTTCATATACGCCAGAGCAATCGAAGTGATCGATATGCAGAACGCCAGCAGGAACAGGAAATCAAACAGCGTAAATACCGGAAAGTGGAAATGTCCGCCTTCCATCGCTCTGATGCCGATTCCGGTAAATTGTAACAGCGCAGTAATAACAAGAAGCCCTGTGCCTATCCGCTTCGCCACCGAATTGCGTGAAACGCAATCCGAGATATAAAACAGAAGGCTCAGGGCATAGATGCAAATGCCGGTGATATAAATTAAGTTTAACAGCATGGGTTATACTCACCCTCCTCAAAGGGTGGCTGGGGCCAGAGACACCTTAAGCGGTTTCTCTTCTGCCTGCTGATCTACAGCATTCTTCGACCGTTCAGCTTTAACGGGTGCAGTTGCTTTCTTGTTGCGGCTGCGGGCTTCCTGCTCATTCTCATGGATCAAGCTTTCCAGCGCAAAGATTTGTGAAAAATAATCCAGTGCTTCGCCGCCCTGCTTGCCGCCCGTCATTTCCTTAATCCGGTTAATGGGATCATGCATCATCTGGTTAACGATGCTCTTGGTCAAACGACGGATGACTTTTCGCTGGCGTTCATCCAGTTCCGGAAGCTTGTTAAACAAGCTTTCCATCGTTTCTTCATGAATGGCATTCGACTTCTCCTGCAAGGCCCGAATCGCCGGTCTGACACCGAGCGTTTTCAGCCATGTGTGGAATGCATCCATCTCCTCTTGAATCATCACTTCAATCTTCGCTGCTTCCGCCCGGCGCATTTCCATATTGGTCTCTACAATGCCTTCCAGATCATCAATATCGTACAGGAACACGTTGGAAACTTCCCCAACCGCCGGATCAATGTCCCGTGGCACTGCAATATCAATCATGAACAACGGGCGGGACTGGCGTTTCTTCATGCTCTCTTTTACCCGCTCCGCATTCAGAACATATTCATTCGAACCCGTGGAGCTAATAATGATATCCACGTCATTCAGCAAATGCTTGGCTTCGGCAATGGTGCATGGCGTCCCTTTGAATTTGCTTGCAAGTTCCTCAGCACGGCTAAGCGTACGGTTGGCCACAATTACTTCAGCGGCACCGTTGGCATAAAGATGCTTCACGGTAAGTTCGCTCATCTTGCCTGCACCAAGTATCATCACTTTTTTATCGTTAAATGCCCCGAAAATTCGTTTACCCAGTTCCACCGCTGCATAGCTGACAGAGACGGCACTCTCTCCGATCGATGTCTCCGAATGAGCCCGCTTGCCGAGCGTAACGGCTTGCTTAAACAACATATTGAACCAAGTACCCGTGGCATTCTGCTGCTGCGACGTCAAAAAAGCATTGCGCACCTGTCCCAGGATCTGCGTCTCTCCAATGACCATGGAATCCAAACCGCAGGTAACCTTAAACAGATGGGAAATCGCTTGTTCGTCTTCATATATATAGAGGTGCTGTGTAAATTCTTCACGATTAATGCCGAACCACTGTTCCATAAAACTGCGGATAAAGTAGCCGCACATATGAAGGCGGTCTACCACAACATAAATCTCAGTTCGGTTGCAGGTAGCGACAATGACGCCCTCCAATACGCTCTTGGTCGAATTAAGCTGCTCTAACGCCTTGGGCATGTCTTCTTCCGAGAATGTAAAGCGTTCTCTGACTTCCACAGGCGCCGTGCGATAGTTCAACCCAACAACGACGATGTGCATTGCATGTTCACCTGCCTATTTCTCCGAGTAGTTTTGCCGTTCACAACGGACTTCCTTGACCTTGTTCATTATATCACAGTATGCTGAACAGCCTTGTCTATTTTATGAAATGTTTATGAAATCCCCATACTTCTTCGTTCCATTCATGAAGCTTTCTACCTGTTTGATCGCACCTTACTATTGTGGATATAGAACAGCTTAGATATACGTGTTATTTACTACGAAATCTCATTTCAGAGAACGACTCCCTGGAGTTCCGCCGATCTTCTCATGTTCTCAAAATAAATAACCATGGAAAAATCCATGGTTATCAGTATACGCATTTTTTAGAAGGCTGGATTAAACGAGTTCAGCCTGTTTCATCTCAGGCGTTTCCACGGTCATTTCGCCGAGTCCGCGCACGAGTTTCTTGGCATAGCATTTTTCAGGTTTCAAAGCGGATACCAGATAGTCAATAGCCAACTGCGGATCTACTGTCTCCCCGCAGGTATAACAGTCAATCGCAGCAAAACCTCTCTCAGGGTATGTGTGAATCGAGAGATGGCTTTCCGACAGCAACACCAGCACAGTCGCACCTTGTGGTTCAAACTGCTTGGATTGGACGGACAATACCGTTGCTCCACATGCTTCAGCGGCTTCCACCATCTGAGCTTGTAAAAATTCTGCACTGTTCAATAGTTCAAAATCGACTCCCCAAGTATCAACAGCAACGTGTCTTCCGAAAGTTGAGTATTCCATCTTCCGGGTTCCCCCTTCCTAGGAATAAAATGTTTGAAAATTTCATCCGCTAGGACCTACGTCATTCACTTCCCGAGGGAATAATCTCTCGCAACATTACATGTCCTGAGTGAATCCTGGTTCCTATATTCTTTTCAACGAGATTAAAAATAACATCTATGACGCTTAAATGCAACACCTTTTTCGAAAATAACCCATAAATATTTTACAGCTCAATATATGTGCGTCTGAACTACTTGGTGTCATGGATCCAATAATAAAAAAAGCCGCCCTGTTACAGGGCAGCCTCCTTAGGCTTCTAGCACGAATAGGCGTTGATTAAACTGTCGCAGCCGCTCATCTATCGTCTTCGTAATTAGTTTATCATTCCCTGCTGCAATCCGCTGGTCCAGAAGCACGTTAATATGATGCTGGATGGATTCGATCTCTTTCTCTGCTTCATTGCTGTTGAAGAGTCGCTGCAGCTCTCCTGCCGTATTCTTGTACTCATAAATGACAATGCTGTCGTTCCCGGCGACTTGCGTAATTCTGTGCACCGTTCCCGCATGGTAGTCGTAGCTCATCGTAAAGCCGCGATAAATCCGATTCACTTTACCTGATCCCTTGAAAGCCGCAAACAGTTTGCGTACGGCATTTGTCAGATGGGGAGTAACCAATCGGCACGACAGCTCACAGACGTACAAGCCATTCTTGCGTTCAAAGGGCAAATGAACTTCTTCCCCGCTTTCATCTTCGAGCACAAACTCCTGCTCTCCGCTATCCATGACTTTTACCCGGTTAGTAACCCGGAAAGCTTGGGTATATTGCAGAAATTGATCCATTTGAATATCCGTCATTTGCATTGTGGCATTAACATATTCTGTGGCTAACCGCTGAGCCATAAAAATCTCCCTCAATTCTTTTAACTTACTACCATTATACAGCAGATCCAAGCGGTCTTTCCTGCCGTTCGAACGAGAATATCCATCATATTTCATAAAAAAACGGAATTAGCCGGAATCAGAGCGATATTTCCCGCAAGATGCTCACTTTCCTATAAAGAATACACCGATTCCCTATATTACCCTCGAAAAAAATATCACGAAATGAACCGGATCAGGATTGCTCATTGCCTTCCGAATCCGAATATGTCTCTTCCTCATCATCCTTTGTCCCCATGTGGGACTCCATGATGGCCCATAACTCATCTTTACCCAAACCGAGCTCGGATGAAAACATGACAAAAGAGTGATAGGGTTTGAAGCCAAGCGTCTCCTTCACAATCTTAACATGCTTCTGGCGGCGTGTTTTCGGAATTTTGTCTGCCTTGGTCGCGACCACGCATACTGGCCGGTTATAATGCTGCAGCCATTCATACATGCTGATATCGTCTTTTGAGGGCGGGTGACGCATGTCCACAATCAATAATACAAGCTTCAGTTCTTCCCGGCTGAGCAAATATCTCTCAATCATTTCGCCAAATGCCGCACGCTGGGTCTTGGATACCTTCGCATAACCATAGCCGGGAAAATCGACCAGATACAGGTCGTCGTTCACCCGATAATAGTTGAGCTGCTGGGTTTTCCCCGGTGTTGCACTGGTACGGGCCAGGTTCTTACGGGATATCATACGGTTAATCAGTGATGACTTGCCCACATTGGAACGCCCTGCCAGAGCAATTTCCGGCAAGGCGTCTTCAGGATATTGAGCAGGTACGACAGCACTGATGACAAACTCGGCTTTCGTAACTTTCATAATTTAGACTTTCCTCTCTAGTGCACTCCCGCTTGTTCAACGAGCGCATGCTCCAGAACCTGATCCATATGGGATACCGGAACGAACTCAACGTCGTTCTTCACGCTGTCAGGGATATCACGCAAGTCACGTTCGTTATCCTTAGGGAGTAATATTTTTTTGTAGCCGGCACGGTGGGCTGCCAGGGATTTCTCTTTCAAGCCACCAATTGGAAGAACGCGTCCCCGAAGTGTAATTTCCCCCGTCATGGCCACATCACGGGCTACATGCCGTTTGGTTAAAGATGAGATAAGAGCCGTCGCAATCGTAATGCCGGCTGAAGGGCCATCCTTCGGAATGGCTCCCTCCGGGATATGGATATGGACATCCAGCTTCTCGTGAAAATCCGGATCAATGCCCAGTTCTACCGCTTTGGAGCGGGTAAAACTGAAAGCGGCTTGAGCCGATTCCTTCATCACGTCGCCAAGCTTACCCGTCAAGGTCAGCTTGCCGGTCCCAGGCACCACGGTTACCTCAATGGTCAGTGTCTCGCCGCCCACTTCCGTCCATGCGAGCCCTGTTACCGTGCCGACTTGATCTTCAAGCTCGGCCATGCCATAGCGAAACTTCGGAATACCGAGATATTCCTTAATATCGTCAGCCTTAATCTCAATGGATTCCGATTGATTGGTAACGATCTGTTTGGCGGCTTTGCGGCACAGCGCAGCCACTTGCTGTTCCAGATTCCGCACCCCGGATTCACGGGTATACTCCCGGATCACCTTCATGAGCGCTTCCTCGTCCAGAATCAATTGCTCCGGCGTCAGCCCATGCTCACTCTTCTGCTTGGGCAGCAAATAACGATTGGCGATCTGCAGTTTCTCCAGCTCCGTATATCCTGGAATGTACAGCACTTCCATCCTGTCCAGGAGCGGTCTTGGAATGTTGTGCAGCACGTTTGCCGTCGTGACAAACATGACGTTGGACAGATCAAAAGGAATCTCCACGAAATGATCGCTGAACGTATTATTTTGCTCAGGATCAAGTACCTCAAGCAGGGCTGAGGACGGGTCGCCCCGGAAGTCGGATGCCATCTTATCGATTTCATCCAGCAGGAATACAGGATTCATTGACCCTGCCGTTTTCATGCCTTGAATGATACGTCCCGGCATGGCCCCTACATAAGTGCGCCGGTGGCCGCGGATTTCCGCCTCGTCTCTTACCCCGCCTAACGAAATGCGAACGAACTTGCGCTCCAGAGAGCGGGCGATGGACCGGGCCAGTGATGTTTTGCCGACCCCCGGAGGGCCAACCAGACATAGAATAGGCCCTTTCATCTTCTTCACCAGCTTTTGCACCGCCAGATATTCCAGCACGCGCTCCTTCGGCTTCTCGAGTCCGTAATGGTCCTCGTCCAGCACTTGCTCCGCTTTGACGATATCCAAATCATCCTCGGTCATGTTGGTCCACGGCAACGCCAACAGCCAATCGACATAGTTCCGAATCACGCCGCCCTCGGCAGAGCTCGCCGGCATTTTCTCGAGTCGGTCGATTTCCTTCTCTACCTTCTCGTGTACGCGCTCGGGCAGTTCAAGCTCCTGAAGCTGACTTCGGAGTTCCTCTACTTCCCCGGCACGGCCTTCCTTGTCGCCAAGCTCTTTCTGAATGGCCTTCATCTGTTCGCGCAAGTAGTATTCCTTCTGGGTCTTCTCCATTTGCTTCTTGACCCGCTGGTTGATCTTGCGCTCCAGCTCCAGAACTTCGCGCTCGTTATTCAGTATATCTAGAAGTTTCTCGAGCCGTTTGCGAACATCAATTGTTTCGAGAATTTCTTGCTTATCCTTGATCTTCAGTGACAAATGACTCGTGATGACGTCTGCCAGTCGACCCGGCTCATCAATATCGGAAACGGCCGCCAGTGTCTCTGGTGTCACCTTCTTTGACAGATTGATATAATTCTCAAACTGAGACAGTACGGTTCTCATTAATGCGGAAACTTCGGGGTCATGGTTCTCTTCTTCGGGAAGTTCCCGAGCGATGACCTCATAGTATTCCTCTTGATCCGTATATTCAATAACTTCCGCCCGTTCCATACCCTCCACTAGCACACGTATGGTACCGTTGGGAAGCTTAAGCATCTGGCGTACATTCGCAACTGTGCCAATCCGAAAAATATCATCCTGCGTCGGTTCTTCAATGTTCACTTCCGATTGAGAACATAGGAGAATCAAATTGTCTTCAACCATCGCCTTTTCTAAAGCCTTTACCGACTTCTCCCGGCCTACATCCAAGTGAAGCACCATGCTTGGATAGACCAAAAGACCTCTCAAAGGCAGTAAAGGAAAACGACGACCTTTGGATCTACTGGGTCCCATCGCTTTCGCACCTCCAATGGCTCTCAATGTTGACACTATTCCTATTTTATCAAATCTGCGTATAAAAAACCAACCATACGAAGCTTAACATCCTCCGGCGTCCGTTATTTTACCGTTACGCGGAGGCGTCGCCTGCAGCAATGAAGCGGAAGAGGATGGAAACACCTCGTTTGCAGGGAGCTGAACAACCTCCGGAGCGAACGTTCCGCCAAAAATATGGCCGAACACTTCATCCACCGATTCGACCGGAATTACCCGTAAACCGCCGCTCAAATCCTGGAACAGCGTCTGCCAGTTGTCTTTAGGGATGATCACGCGGGTCGCGCCTGCTTGGAATGCCGCCTCCACTTTAGCGATGACCCCGCCTATCGGTTTTACTTTTCCATGAATGCTCATCTCGCCGGTCATGGCGACTTTATTATCGACTTCAATCCCTTTCATGGCTGATACGATCGCAGTAGCCATCGCAATACCCGCGGAAGGGCCGTCAATCGGCGTTCCTCCAGGGAAATTGATATGCAGGTCATAGTTTTTCGGCGTAAAGCCCATCGAACCCAGCACGGTTAGAACATTCTCGATTGAGCCTTTGGCCATACTCTTGCGGCGCAGCTTGCGAGCACCCCCGCCAAATTCCTCTTCATCCACAACCCCGGTGATATTGTAGGTACCCCGGCCCTTCTCGACAGGTACCGCAGATACTTCAATTTCAAGCAGTGCCCCCATATTCGGGCCATATACAGCCAATCCGTTGACTACGCCGATCTGAGGCTTCTCCGGTATTTTCCGGTCGGGCCTTGGCTGAAGCTGGCTGCTGCTGGCTACCCATTCCACATCCGCGGCCCGCAGCGAATCTCGTTTCTCGGTCAACGCAAGACCGGCAGCCAATTGAATCATATTGACCGCTTCCCGCCCGTTAGAGCAGTACTGCTTCACAACTTCAACCGCTTCCGGCGCAGCATTCAAACCAATTTTCTGAATGGCATCCTCTGCAATCCTCCCAATCTCTTCAGGCAAAAGCGGACGGAAAAAAATCTCCATGCAGCGTGAACGAAGCGCAGGAGCAATCTCTTCGGGCGAACGTGTCGTAGCACCCACCAGACGGAAGTCCGCCGGAAGGCCATTTTGAAAGATATCGTGTATATAGGCAGGTGTATTGGCATCCTCAGAATTATAATATGCACTTTCAAGCAGCACCTTGCGGTCCTCCAGCACTTTTAAAAGCTTATTCATCTGAATCGGATGCAATTCCCCAATTTCATCAATAAACAGGATCCCGCCATGGGCCTTGGTCACCGCTCCCGGCTTGGGCTGAGGAATGCCTGCAACCCCCATGGCTCCGGCACCTTGATAAATCGGATCATGAACAGACCCGATGAGCGGGTCGGCAATCCCGCGCTCATCGAAGCGAGCCGTTGTGGCATCAATCTCTGTGAATTTCGCGTCATATTTAAACGGAGATTGCGGGTTCTTCTTGGCTTCCTCCATCACCACGCGGGCGGCTGCCGTCTTCCCGACTCCCGGCGGTCCATATACAATTACATGCTGAGGATTTGCACTGCATAAGGCTGCCTTTAAGGCGCGCAAGCCGTCCTTTTGACCCACGATGTCATCCATCGTTTGCGGCCTTGTTTTCTCAGCGAGCGGTTTCGTTAGCGATATCGACCGGAGTTTGCGGAGTTTATCGAGCTCCTTGCGCGATTCCCGATCCACCGCTGTTTTGCTTGTCTTCTGCCCGCGCAATAAATTCCAAAAATAAATGCCGATGATGACCGCAAAAAACAGCTGCACCAGCATAATCACGATACTTAAATTCACAAGTCATTCCTCCTGTACTCCATTATGTCTTCATCCAAACGTTAATACATGGTAGTATTGCCGATTCCTTGGATGGTAAAACGCTGGAGGGAGAAAAGTATCAAAAAGTGGATGGAGATGCTTCAGAGAGATGCTTCAGTGAGACGCTTCAGTGAGATGCTTCAGTGAGACGCTTCAGTGAGCGCTTCAGTGAGACGCTCCTCGTACGTATCGTTCCTCCGATCGCTGTTGTTCCCGAATTTCATGAATGACTATATCAATGTGGAAATTCGGAAACAAAGGCGACCGCTTCGCTTCTCCGGAATCGATTCGTCCGCTCCGCTGCTGCGGCGCATGGCATCCTTCTTCATCGTGGGGGTGGGGAGTGGGAAGAGTTGAGCTTCATTGATCAGAAGCTCGATTAAGAGCAAGGTATAGTTACTGTTAATACATTGAAATGGACTCCTGAAACGTCTTACCATGTATCAGAAATAAACGGGTTAGGTTTGTCCGTGATTGCCAATGCTACATTTTAGACCGTTCAAAAGAAAATTTAAGGATCTCAAGGATATACCTCCCCCTCAAACCCTTCCAAAACAACAAAACGGCAGTCTCTCATCCAGAGACTGCCGTTTTATATAAGCGGAGATATTCTTACAACTTAGTTATCCAGCTTAGACCGTGGATTTGTGCTTGCGGCCCGGGATTTCGCCCGTTTCCTCGTACACCTTCACGATATGATCGATTTCTTTCTTAAGCTCTTCAACCATGGTCTCTTCCGGCACCTTACGGATCATCTCTCCGTAACGGAAGAGAAGACCTTCCCCACGTGCTCCCGCAATCCCGATGTCGGCTTCCCTAGCCTCACCGGGACCGTTTACGGCACAGCCCAGAACGGAAACCTTGATTGGCACTTTGATCTTCGAGATGTACTCCTCGACTTCATTGGCAATAGAGAACAAATCGATATCCAGCCGTCCGCAGGTTGGGCATGATACCAAGGTTGCCGCATCCGAGATCAGTCCGAAGGATTTTAACAGCTCCCTGCCCACCTTGATCTCTTCCACCGGATCCGCACTCAAGGATATACGCATCGTGCTGCCGATTCCAAGGGACAACAGTGCGCCAAGCCCGGCGGCACTCTTGACGGTACCCGAGAACAGGGTGCCTGCTTCGGTAATGCCCAGGTGAAGCGGGTATGGTATTACTTCCGCGGCCTTCGTGTAAGCTGCAATCGCCATCGGTACATCAGAAGCTTTAAGCGAAACGATAATATCATGGAAATCCAGTTCTTCGAGGATCCCGATATGATACAGGGCGCTTTCCACCATGGCTTCTGGTGTCGGATACCCGTATTTTTCAAGGAGATGATTCTCCAAGGAACCGGCGTTAACCCCGATCCGAATCGGAATTCCCTTCTCTTTGCATGCTTTCACGACAGCTTCGACCTTTTCACGCTTACCGATGTTTCCCGGATTGATCCGGACTTTATCGATACCGTTCTCGATCGCCATTAGGGCAAGCTTGTAGTTAAAATGAATATCCGCCACAAGCGGAATATGAATGCGTTTCTTGATTTCCTTAATGGCCGCAGCTGCTTCCTCATTGTTCACCGTTACCCGAACGATCTGACATCCCGCTTCTTCCAGACGGAGTATCTCGGCAACGGTCGCCTCCACATCTGCTGTTTTGGTGGTGCACATGCTTTGAATAATGACTTCGTTCTTTCCCCCAATGGTGAGATTCCCCACCTTGACGGGCCGTGTGTCTTGTCTCAAAAACATGGTACGATCTCTCCCATATAACGCCAAAGCTCCACTCCAGCAAAACCCTACTGGGTATAACTGGAAGTGGAGAATCAGCGTAGATTTATTCCACGTCTAATGCGCTAAAGCACATTAGGCGCTTTCTTCTTGTTTCTTGTCGTCATCGTTACTTTTGGCTTGCAGTTCAGGAATCACTTTATCCCGAACGACCTGCTCCGTAATGACGCAATCCTTAATGTCATCTCTGGACGGCACTTCATACATCACGTCCAGCATGATGCCTTCAATGATCGAACGCAGTCCGCGTGCACCAGTATTGCGCTTAATGGCTTCGCGGGCAATCGCTTCTAGCGCGCCTGGCTCAAATTTGAGGTTTACGTTGTCAAATTCAAGCAGCTTTTGGTACTGCTTCGTCAGCGCGTTTTTCGGCTCGGACAGAATCCGTACCAATGTTGCCTCATCCAGCGGTTCGAGTGTAGACACAACTGGCAGACGACCAACGAACTCCGGAATCAAGCCGAATTTCAGCAGATCTTCCGGCAGAACCATCGTCAGGTATTCACCTGGCTTAAGATCCTTCTGGTTTTCTCCGGATGCATTAAAGCCGATAACCTTTTTACCGATCCGGCGTTTAATGTACTGTTCCAATCCGTCAAATGCTCCGCCGCAAATGAACAGGATGTTCGTCGTATCGATCTGAATGAATTCCTGATGCGGATGCTTGCGTCCACCTTGCGGAGGCACGGAAGCAACGGTGCCCTCAAGAATTTTCAGCAGCGCCTGCTGAACCCCTTCACCGGAAACGTCACGGGTAATGGACGGGTTCTCCGATTTACGAGCCACTTTATCGATCTCATCAATATAGATAATGCCGCGTTCCGCTTTTTCCACATCATAATCCGCTGCTTGAATCAGCTTCAGCAGAATGTTCTCAACATCCTCACCCACATAACCAGCTTCGGTCAGTGAAGTTGCATCTGCAATAGCAAACGGCACGTTGAGAATTTTGGCCATGGTTTGCGCGAGCAATGTTTTACCGGAACCTGTAGGTCCGAGCAGCAAAATATTACTCTTTTGCAATTCTACGTCCTCAATCTTGCTCTGGGTGTTGATCCGTTTATAGTGGTTATAAACAGCAACGGAAAGGGATTTCTTCGCTTGATCCTGACCGATTACATATTGATCCAGAATGTCACGAATGTCGCGCGGTTTCGGAATATCCTTCAGATCCACTTCTTCCTCATGGCCGAGTTCTTCCTCAACGATCTCTGAACACAAGTCAATGCACTCGTCACATATATAAACACCGGGCCCCGCAACCAGCTTGCGGACCTGCTCCTGCGATTTACCGCAGAAGGAGCATTTCAGCTGCCCTTTGTCATCGTTAAATTTAAACATGCTATTACCACCCCTTAAGATTTGGTCGGTGAAGACAGAACATCATCAATAATACCGTACGCCTTCGCTTCCTCCGCGCTCATGAAAAAGTCGCGGTCTGTATCGCGTTCGATTTTTTCAAGGGGCTGACCCGTGCGCTCCACATAGATTTGATTCAGCTTATGTCTGGTCTTGATGATCCAATCTGCATGGATTTGGATATCGGATGCCTGACCTTGAATACCGCCGAGCGGCTGATGAATCATCACTTCACTGTTCTCGAGAGCATAGCGTTTGCCTGGCGCTCCTGCAGTAAGCAACAGTGATCCCATGCTGGCAGCCATGCCAACGCAAATCGTGGACACATCAGGCTTGATCAACTGCATCGTATCATATATACCCATCCCGGCTGTAACCGAACCGCCAGGGGAATTGATGTACAAAGAGATGTCTTTTTCCGGATCTTCCGCAGCTAGAAACAGAAGCTGGGCAATGACAAGATTGGCAACATCGTCATCGATCGCACTGCTGAGGAATATTATGCGATCCTTCAGTAATCTTGAGTAGATATCGTAAGATCTTTCGCCTCGACTGGTTTGTTCCACAACCATAGGTACAAGACTCATGCGACCAACCTCTTTTCCTTGAAAAATATACTACAGCGTTACAAAAGTTATTCTAACATGTTCAAAGCACGATGTCATTTTTTAACCCTGCTTACATTCTATGAACTTGCCAAGAATTATATCCTGCCAACTTGTCTCATTATGTATGTCGAAATTAATAACCAATTCATGTCACAATTAGTAGTAAATTGGCTATTCTTAGTTAAAAATAAGGCACGCATGAAATGTACGTGCCTTATCTAATGTGAGGGCAGCTTATCGCAGCTGCCTATTTATTATTCTTCAGTTGCTTCTTTTTTCTCAACAGGAGCGCCTTCTACGCTGTTTTCCAACAAGAAGTCGATTGTTTTGCGAAGAAGCAGTTCTTCACGAAGGCTGTCAAGGGAACCGTTAGCACCCAGGATGCTGCGGATTTCATCAGCAGGACGTTTGTACGTGTCAGCCATGTTCTCCAGCTCTTTGTTGATTTCCTCTTCAGATACTTCGAGTTTTTCTTCTTTTGCGATTTGCTCGAGCACGAGGTTGTTGCGAACGCGTTTTTCAGCATCGTCTTTCATTTGACCTTCCAGATCGGCATTCGTTTGGCCGGAGAAGCTAAGGAACATTTCCAGGTTCATGCCTTGCTGGCGAAGACGGTTGTCGAAATCGCGCATCATGTTTTGAACTTCGGATTGAATCATAGCATCAGGAATTTCAACTTCAGCGTTAGCTGCTGCTTTTTCAACGGCTTCGTTCTCACGAACGCCTTGTGCTTCTTGCTCTTTGCGAGTCAGCAATTGTTTCTTCAGATCTTCCTTGTACTCGTCAAGCGTATCGAATTCACTTACGTCTTTAGCGAATTCATCATCCAGCTCAGGAAGCTGCTTGCGTTTGATTTCGTGAACTTTCACTTTGAAGACGGCTTGTTTGTTAGCCAATTCTTCAGCATGGTAAGTTTCAGGGAATGTCACTTCCACGTCTTTGAAGTCACCAGTAGCCATTCCGATCACTTGGTCTTCAAAGCCTGGAATGAACGTGTTGCTTCCAAGCTCAAGGGAATAACGCTCAGCTTGTCCGCCTTCGAAAGGAACGCCGTCAACGGAACCATCAAAGTCGATCACAACGATATCGCCAGACTGGGAAGCACCTTCGTCAATAACGGTAAGCTCAGCATGACGTTGTTGCAGACGCTCAAGCTCTTCGCTCAGTTCCTCGTCGGAAACTTCAGCAGCTACTGCAGCAACTTCGATACCTTTGTATTCGCCAAGTTTAACTTCTGGTTTCACAGTTACTCTTGCTTTAAACTTGAAAGTTTCGCCTTTAGCGAATTGCTCGATGTCTACTTCCGGACGATCCACAGGGAAGATATCCGCTTGTTCTACAGCTTCGCTGTATACTTCCGGAAGAAGGATGTCGATTGCATCCTGGTACAAGCTCTCAACGCCAAAGCGAGCTTCGAAGATCGAGCGAGGTACTTTACCTTTACGGAATCCAGGTACATTTGCTTTTTTAGCTACTTTATTAAAAGCTTTGTCGAGGGCGGATGCAACGCGCTCCGCATCAACCTCAACGTCAAGAACGCCAAGGTTCTTCTCTATTTTTTCCCAAGTTGCTTTCATTTATGCTTTCCCCTCCAAAATAATTCACGTGGTCGACGCAATAATGTATCACGTACCGAATAACCACTATAGTATAAACAACATTAAATTCTTTTTCAAGGGCGAACCCTTATGCTACGATACCGTAAACGTTTTCCAACTCTGGCTAATCTTCCACGCCAGCTGCGACAAATTGCTTGAGAGATCGATAGGCTCCCTCATAGCGGAACCTCATGGTGTCCGTTATGCCGTAGAGCGGGCGGATTTCCTCCTCATTGCGAAACCCTTTCAGACTCTCCGATACGATGTCATGCAGAGCAGCCGCCCATATGTCAAGCGTGGATTCTTCTTCATCCAGCATGGAATGGTAATCTTCGGTGCCGTAAATCGCCATGATGAACTGAGACCATAATTCCTGTGCAAAATAAAACAGTGTCGGTTCATGAACCTCAGTCTGATCGGCAACGCGCTCCAAAATTCTCGTAATGGCATCCGGGAAACCTCCCGGGTCCAGGGGAACCGTATCGATCTCAATCTCGACGGCCTCCTGCCCGCGATGAAGGCTCACATGCCCTTCCATCCCTCTTCTCCGCAGCGTTTGCAGCACCCGAAATTGCAGCAGCGGATGAAGCGGCGTATCATGCAGCCACTCGACCAAAATAGCATCGATCTCCGGACGGTCCAAATAAGCAAGCTGTTCCAGCGCCAAAATGGTTTGCTCCGTCAGCGGTCCGTTCATGACCGAAGCCAGCAGCTTGTCGGCATATCCGGCATCCTGGGCAACTTTGTCCCTAACCATCTGCCTCGCCATGTCCGCTTCGTCCGGATCATCCTCCTCGGGCTCTGCTTCGTTAACTGAACGGGGTACAGCCTGTTCCGGAAATGCAGCTTCAAGCCAGTCGAGGAGCGAATTCCACTCTTCATAATGCCGTTCATTCTGTCCGCCGCATTTCAGCAGAAAGCGCAGAACCTCCATCGCTTCACCGTAACGTTCATTCTCGAGCATAACCGTAAGCTGAATCTGGTAATAATCCAGCGTCTTCGGAAACAGGATGATGTTCTTGTCCTCTTGTTCTTGGGAGAAAGAGTCCTTGATAAGGACACCTCCTTTCTAGTCCTGTTTTTCGTATTCGTTGATTATAGCATATGTAATGCCAAGTTAAAAAAAAGGCGATCGTTCCTCATGCGTTGCCGCATCCGGCAACAAGTTGACGACTGTTTTTATATATTCCAGCGTATATTTTATCAATATAACCCGATATGCTGCACTCATAATCTTACAGGACCAATAATCTTTGCAACTTAAAATAATGATTGAATTTTCCCGACGTATGTGATAATATATTTTTTGCTTGAAAAATTTCTATGTCCCAGTAGCTCAGCTGGATAGAGCAACGGCCTTCTAAGCCGTCGGTCAGGGGTTCGAATCCCTTCTGGGACGTAAAAGAAGACACCGTCTTATGACGGTGTTTTTTTGTGTCCGTGAGGATGAGAACCCCTGATAGGGGTTCGTCGGAGCCTACGCTTCGGGAGGAATACTTCGCAGTCGGCCCGAAGGGCCGCATCCCTTCTGGGACGTAAAAGAAGACACCGTCTCTTAAGGGCGGTGTTTTTGCGTTCACAAGGATGAGAACCCCACAAGGGGGTTCGTCGGAGCCTACGCTTCGGGAGGAATACTTCGCAGTCGGCCTAAAAGGCCGCATCCCTTCTGGGTCACACTGGGCATATGAACTCGATAGCAGTTACTAAAACATCCCACACAGAACACAGACTCTAACGGACCGTAGGTTCGTTATTTCTGATAAAACGGCCCAATTTAGAATTTAACGGACACCACAGCCGTTATTTCGCTATTTCATAGGCAAATTACCCTCATTTTTCCTAAATAACGGACTTCAGGTCCGTTACCAAACCTGTAAGAGCGTTTTCCCCGCAAATAACGGACCCTGTGTCCGTTAAAGCAATGCATACCCGCCACTTGCTCTTAGGGTGGCTTCGCAGTCGGCCTGAAGGGCTGTATCCCTTCCGGGACGTAAACAGGCACCGCCCCATGGGGTGGTGCTTTTGTGTCTAAGGGGATATGAACCCCAAAGTCGATCCTAAAACACCCCACACAGAACACAGACTCTAACGGACCGTAGGTTCGTTATTTCTGAGAAAACGGCCTAATTTAGAATTTAACGGACACCACAGCCGTTATTTCGCTATTTCATAGGCAAATTACCCTCATTTTTCCTAAATAACGGACTTCAGGTCCGTTACCAAACCTGTAAGAGCGTTTTCCCAGCAAATAACGGACCCTGTGTCCGTTAAAGCAACGCATACCCGCCACTTGCTCAATAAGCTTCTGCGAACAGCCCTGTCCTACCGCCAAGCACTGACCCGCTCCGATTTCTTCACGAAAATGGAAGACAATGCTCTCGCTCGCGCGGTCAGAAGTATTTTCCTTCCTTCGGGCGTGCGAGTATAGACCAGTTCGGCAGGGCCGATATGCTTGCGCCACAGCTGGGCAAACCGTTCCGCGTGTTCTTTGCGGCGACCGATTTCCTCCGGCACGGCATGGTAATCCCGTTTCTTCACAAACCAGCTTCGCGACTCACGGTAAATAAGATATCGCGGGTTATCGATCGGGTCCAGTACCTGCTGCAGCGAATCCAAAAAGAGTGTTTTTTCCTGAGTGGTTCCGTCCCTCAGCCAACACGTGACGGTTCCCCCCACTTCCTCCGCTTTCAATCGGTGAATGCTTGGCACAGATTCGACCAGCTTCATATCAAACAGGGCCGTATAAACGACGAGACCAACCTCACGGATACTACGCTCCAGCGACTGATGCCGCGCCAGCATTTTGATGGCTTTATATACCCATGGACTTGATACGAGTAAGGCAACGGCAACCGGGATGAGTAAATTGAACCAGGCCGGCGCGTCCGATTGGAACAAACGCGGAGACGTTAACGTCTCGCTGAAGGCGCCCAATCCCAGACCAACGGCGAACAGGAGTACGGCTTTCACCGTATGAGAAAACACGACAGGCCTAGGGATGCTCTCTCGATCCGCCGTCAGTTCTTCCGTCATGGAGCTGTGAAGGGCAATCGCCGAATCCCAACGCCCCTTCAGAAGATGCCGCTGCTTCGAACGCTCCAATGTGTCGCGGTTATAATCGTTAATGCTGTCTGCGGTATGCCTTTTCCGAAGATCAAGGCCCATGCGCTCCAAGCCCGACTCAATGGTCTGGTGCGAGATCGATAAACCTACGAGAGATCGAAATCTGCGGGCAAGCGAGCCCAAATCTTCGCCGCCGCCGCTCTTGGCTGTATCTATGCAGGCCAGATGCCAGATCGCTCCGGTTTTATCGGGATTCCCGCGCTGCGCCCGAATCGCCCGCCCTCTCATCTGGTTGGACAGCATGAACGAACCTACATATGATGCCATGACCAAGGAATTGATTCCGGGGGCATCCCACCCCTCACCCAGAAGAGCCGCCGTACCAACCAGCACCCGGATTTCTCCCTCCGAAAACACTTCCGTTATGATTGCGACGATAGCCGAGCGATTCGCATCACGAACATCAATCGTTATATAGCGGCTGTCGTGAGCAAGCGGGCGCTCCGATAAGTGAAGACCTCGCCGAACGGCACAAACCCTGGCTAAAGGCACAGCCTTTGCCGGTAGCACAACAAAGGAGCCGGTCAGAATTCCGATAGGCAACTCATGCTCGCTGTGCGAACTGTTTTTCTCAGCCAGCTGCCTTCTGATTAACTCGAAAATGGGGACAACGCCAAGCCGATGAAGCGGCTTCTCGTCAGCTGCATCCTTCGGCAGGTCCTCTTTACGGATATAATCGGTCAAAATCACCATCCGCAAGTTTTCCCCCAGCATGGAACGCTCGAAATCAAGAATACGGCCGATGCCGTGCAATTTCGAAACGCTCTGGACCAGCATTTTGTCAAATGCCGGCGTAGAACGCATATAAACCCTCCGGCGTTCAATCATGCCCATTCGGCTGAGCCTCTTCTGCAAGCCCTTTAACTCCGGCAGCTCACGATCCATATGCGGATCCTTATACAGCATGCCGCTAAGGAGTTCCTCCAACCACTCTTCCGAAAAATCGGGCGTTTCCTTCTCCTTCATTCCGAGCAGCTTCACCGCTTCCTTCCAGATGGGCTGATTGGCGGCACGCAGATAAAGCACCATGCTGGAGTAATACTCGGGCGAGGATAATATTTCTTCGGTATACGTTTCGGATTGCGTAATCCAAGGATGATTGACAATCAAATCCGCCAGGAACTTATCCCGGATCAGTTCGTCCTTAACCTGGGCTGCCTGCAGCCGAAACTCCCGGAGTTTAGCTGCCTCCTCTTGAGTAGGGGTGGTTAAACTTATGTAATCCTGATGCGGGCACAACTCACCATGACAGACCAGCTCCGGGACGCTAATCTCTTCGTCGATGGGACCGCAAAGCTCGATATACCTCTGCCATTCCCTTGGATTAACATCATATGGCGGTGTGGCAGTAAGGGCAATCTTCGTCGGCTGGCCCAGCATTTCGCACAGCTGCATAGCACTTTGCCACCAAGACATCCGGAGATGATGCGCCTCGTCAAAAATGACTGTATGATAACCCCGTTGCTTCAACAACTCCAAGGTTTCTTGAGCCTCGGTACCGTTCGTGATATCTTCCTCGCTAGCGCTTTCCATCACCTCCGCCTCAGAAGCTTCCATGGCCATTTCGGGATCCCTGTTGTGCTCATCTTCAAGCTGATGCGCATGTTCTATCTCCGCCGTGCCTTTCCTCCTAACAGAGGTTTGCTCCCCAGCATTACTAAGCAGGCTATGAAGGGCTTGATAGGTCGTTATCGTTACCAATGCCGGTCGCTTGAGCGAGGTGGAGATCCATTCGGGCTGTTCTTGATCGTCTAGGAATAATTCCACAAACCGGCTCGCCCATTGCTGCTTGATGGTGAGTGTGGGGGCCAGGATGATCGTCGGCCGGTTAATGCGCAGCATGATTTCCAGTCCAAGAACGGTCTTCCCCGAACCCGGCGGCGCCACCAAATGCAGATGCCGATTCTTCAGATGATGCTCCAGCCCGTGAAGCACCCTTTTCTGATAGGAGCGCCACGGATAACGAAACGACAGATTACTCGGAAAAAATTTCATGGATTCCTCCAGTTTAGATGCACCTCTTTCTTCTTCGGTGTGTATAGGAAAAACGTCTATCGACGTAAGTCCACAGAAGACAGACCGCGTGTAAAGGATGTTTTACTTGCATTATCGATTGGGTTCAGCTGCGCTGGAAACTTATAAATTCGATAATGTAAAATAGTGATCCATAACCTACTGTAATTCCATGTGAATAAGCGGAAACGGCTTTCCGGAGCCGTCCAGCTCGGAGCGGCCGATTTGCACGAAGCCGTATTTTTTATAAAAAGCATGGGCCATGGGGTTCTGTTCATTCACATCGACTTGCAGCCTCCGCCCCTTGAGCTGTTCGGCATGCCGGATCAGCTTCGTTCCCGTGCCTAAGCCGTGATGGAGGGGATCCACAAACAGCATTTCGATTTTGGCCCCTTCCAGCCCCATAAATCCAATCGGTTCCTGTTCGGTATTCAAGCAGACCCAGATCTCTACGGCTCTCAGCGCTCCATTTTGCATCATCTCATAATAAAACCGGATATCTTCCTCCGTCAGGAAATCATGCGTTTGGGATACGGCACGAAGCCATATTTCCACCAGCCGATCATGATACTCTTCTGTATAAGGCGCTATATGTAACACCACTTCATCCAGTCCCTTCCAAATCATTCGATCTCATCGATATTCATGATAACGTGTAAATTGCTCTATACTATTATAGTGGAATTCGGTACATTAATCAGAGACTTTATCTTTGTCAGGAAGGAGAGAACAACATGCCGTTATGGCTTATATATGCATTGCTGTCGGCGGTCACGGCGGCTCTTGTCGCCATTTTCGGAAAAATAGGCCTGCAAAACATCGATGCCAATTCGGCAACGGCGATCCGCTCTGTCATTATGGCCCTGTTTCTGCTGGGAGTCGTGGGGGTTCAGGGCAAATTCTCGGAACTCGGTGACATTCTGGTTCAGAAGAAAGCCTTAAGCTTCATTGTGCTCAGCGGCATTGCTGGGGCATTGTCCTGGCTGTTTTATTTTCTTGCGCTAAAATACGGCAAAGTATCGCAGGTAGGACCTATCGATAAATTGAGCGTTGTCATCGCGGTCATTCTGGCTTTTGTGTTTCTTGGAGAAAAGATATCCTGGATTAACGCAGCCGGCGTTGCACTCATTGCCGTTGGCGCTCTTCTGGTTGCCGTTAAATAAGGTTCTACATAAAACCGCTGCTCAGCGGCTTTTTGTTCGTTCATTTATTGTTAAAACCTATCAATATTATCACATTTATATATTTCTAATTATAAGATAAACATGTCACAATGAGGATAATTCATGGGTGAGGGAGTTGTTGTTATGTCAGAGCAAGTATGGAAAGCGCACGATTATGATCGGCAGTTATCGTTTGTCTCGGCTTATGGAAAAAGCGTAGTAGAGCTTCTTGCACCCCAACCCGGAGAACGGATTCTTGATCTCGGCTGTGGAACCGGTGATTTGGCAAATGAAATATCTGCTTCGGGTGCACATGTAACCGGCATGGATGATTCGGCCGAGATGATTGAGCGCGCCAAAAGCAAATACCCCGGGCTTACGTTTCTGACCGGAGACGGCGAGAACTTCGACACCGAATCGCCGTATGATGCCGTCTTCTCCAATGCCGCCCTGCATTGGATGAGGGATGCTTGTGGTGTGGTACGCTCCGTCTATGGCGCACTCAAGCCCGGTGGCCGATTCGTAGCGGAGTTTGGAGGCAAGGGGAATATCGACGGAATTTACCAAGCTTTGAAAACGGTATTCGCCGACCATTATGGAATGGATGCCGACACCCGAAATCCGTGGTATTTTCCCAGCTTGGGCCAATATACGACCTTGCTTGAATCCCATGGGTTCCGGGTGCATATCGCCCATCACTTCGACCGTCCCACGAAGCTGCCTGAGGGCAAGGATGGCGTGAAGTATTGGCTGCTGCATTTTGGAGATCGTTTCTTTGCTGGATTCTCGGCTGAAGAGAAGGACGAAGCCATTGCCCGTATCAGCCAAGCTGCCCGGGCGACGCTCTGGCGTGAGGATGCATTTTATGCAGATTACAAGCGCCTGCGAGTCTTTGCAGAGAAGGTTTCAGAATTTCAGGGTTGATTTTCTAAATAGAATGGTTAATAATATGAAAAACTTGAACATGTGATTTTCGTTGATTGGGAGAGTAACTGCACTTGACTTTAGTCCAAGCGAGCCGGGAGGGTGGAAACCGGTACAAAGTCGGCAGTGAAACGGACCCAGGAGATGGTCTTCCGAAATGAAATATTGTAGGAAGCCCCGGCTTACACCGTTATCGTATCAAGGTGGTTAAACCCTCTGTGGTTTAACAACAAGAGTGGTACCGCGAGCACAAGTCCTCGTCTCTTTAGGAGATGAGGGCTTTTTTGATTTTTCTGACGTGTTTTGTTTATTTTTCAAAGGGGGATTTAACGTGTTAAGTCATTTGATTACTTCGAGCCTTCAACAAGCTGTAAACCAAGTGTGTGAAGATATGGGCGTCCAACTGCCCGATTCTACTCCAATCCGGATTGAGCAGCCTGCCAGCATGGAGCATGGGGACTATGCCACCAACATTGCGATGCAGCTTGCGAAGCTGCTTCGTAAAGCTCCGCTGCATATTGCCGTGCTGATTCAAGCCGAGCTTGAGCAGGATCCGACCTATAAACAGCTTGTCTATGCCACGGAGATTGTTGCCCCAGGTTTTATGAATCTGCGTATCGATTGGGAATATTGGGCTGGACATTGTTTTGAATTGCCTCCGGCAACGAACGAGAAGATTGTCATTGAGCATACTTCCATCAATCCGAACAAATCCGCCCATATCGGCCATCTAAGAAACTCCTGTATCGGCGATACGCTGGTCAGGCTGATGAGGAAGCTTGGTTACGAGGTGGAGGTTCATAATTATATCGACGACCTTGGCAATCAACTGGCAGATACGGTGGTCGGGATGCTCCACACGCCGCTGTCAAAGGAACATGCCCGGTTCGGCGATTACTGCTGGGACGTGTATTCAAGTACCAATAAGGCCTACGAAAGGGAGCCCGGGCTGGTCCAGCATCGGACCGAGGTTCTGCACGCATTGGAAGAGGGTAACCAGAATCTGTCCTGGATCGGACTGCTCGTTGCCGAGAGAATTGTCAAAGAGCATCTTGAAGAAATGAAGCAGTTCGGCATTGACTATGATCTGCTTGTGTGGGAGAGCAGCATTGTCAGAGAGGGGTTCTGGGCATCCGCTTTCGAGCTGTTGAAGAACACGCCGCTCTTCCATCAGGAAACCGAGGGCAAACTTGCAGGCTGCTGGGTGCTCAAGCAAACAGGAACGGAAGCCGTTGACGATCCGGAGTCAGACCACAGCATGGATAAAGTGCTCGTGCGCTCCAATGGCATCCTGACTTACACCGCCAAAGACATCGCCTATCACCTGTGGAAATACGGTGTGCTCTCCAACGATTTTGTATATAAAAAATTCACAAAGGAGGTTTGGACGACGAGCACTCATGGCGAGCAGCTCTCTTTTGGCAAAGCAGACATGGTCATCAACGTCATTGATTACAGGCAGCAGTACCCGCAGGCGATGGTGAAGCAGGCGCTGGAAAGCCTGGGATTCCATAAAGAGGCCGACAAGCTCCGTCATGTCAGCTACGGCGTCGTTTCGTTAAGCCCTTCTGCCGCTTCGGATCTCGGCATCGATACTTCCGACGGGAAAGCATCCTACGCGATGTCCGGACGTCAGGGGATCGGAATTAAAATCACCGAGCTTATCCATCAAGTAGCCAAGGTCATCGAAGACGCCCGTTCCGATAAAAACGGTTTGTCCAGTCATACGATCGCAGCCGCCTCCATCCGTTACTATCTGCTTCGCTTTGCACTGCAAACCGAGGTGGTGTTCGATCTGAAGCAGGCCACTGAAATATCAGGAAATACGGGGGTATACCTGCTCTACTCCTACGCGCGTGCACTCAGCGTGCTCAATAAAGCGCAAGAAGCGGGTGTTTCGCCGTCGGTGCCTGCCCGGTTCCCTGACATGGAAAAAGCGGAGCATGCGCTCCTTCGCCATATCAGCACCTGGCACGATACCCTGTATGCCGCCGGCCGGGATCTATCTCCAAGCGCCGTCTGCAACTTTACTTATGAGCTGTGCTCCTTGTTCAACAATTTTTACTCGGCATGCCCAATTCTGAAATCGGCGGATGAAGTGCTCCGGTTCCGTGTATGGCTCACTTCCTTATTTAAAAACACTCTTGGAGAAGCACTGGATGTACTGGGACTGCCCACGCCCAGCCGGATGTAAATCTCCCTCTAACGAGTTTAACGAATGACGGTGTACTAAAAAGCCACCGTACGATTCATGTTGAATACGTACGGTGGCTATCATATATTATTGCAATCCTCTGACGGTCAATCTGATCTGGACGGCATCTGCTGCAGGCTCTTCCTGCAGGGTCCAGTTGACGGCCAGCGCTTCCTTCAAGCGAGCGACCTGCTCCTCCTGGAGCTTCAGCCCCTCAATAATGCCTTCATCTACACTAAAATCGGATTCTGAACTGATGTGGAAGGCTTCCTCCAGCCAGATCTTCAACCCGTTGCGGGTATTAAACGTAATTTTGTACCCCTCGCTAACGGCCTTCTCTAAATCTTCCCCATGTTCTTTTGCATAAGAGAACAATTCCTCATAGTGAAAATGACCATTGTTCGCGACCTGGAATCTCTCGACCTCACCCGAGCGCACAGCCTCCAGCAGCTCGGAGGTAGTTAGCCCCGATTTTTTGGCATGCTCCAATAAAATGGCGGTATTCTGTGAGATTTTCGTAAGCTGCATGCTCGACGCCTCCTCAATATGTATCGTAAAATACTTTTTTCTTCTATTATAAGACGAAACCGCTAGGATGTCAGACACTTCTCAAAACATAAGCTATATTCGCTCCCGATGTATTTGCCAACTTTGGGGTTCATCACCCTCACGGGACGTTCTCGTCCCAGTCGGGATACGGCCTTCCAGGCCGACTGCGTAGTAATCCTAACGAAGCTTATGCGCAGGCGTAACCCCATTGGGGGTTCATCACCCTCACGGGACGTTCTCGTCCCAGTCGGGGTACGGCCCTTCAGGCCGACTGCGATGTAATCCTAACGAAGCTTATCCTCCGACGAACCCCTTTTTGGGGTTCTCATCCTCACGGGACGTAAAAAGAAGACACCGTCATTTGACGGTGTCTCTTTTTACGTCCCAGAAGGGATTCGAACCCCTGACCGACGGCTTAGAAGGCCGTTGCTCTATCCAGCTGAGCTACTGGGACAAATATGTATGAAAATCTTTTAAACAGTAACGAAGTATATTATATCGCATCTTTCGTATTTTTCAAAGAACTTTTTTTCAGAATGGTTCGGAACAGAATCAGGAGCGGGCTTACTGGGTAATATGAATATCATGAAAATGACTTCAGGAGCGTGATATCATGAGACAGCTTTTATCCTCTTTATCGTATTTCAGCATCTTCTTTGCCCCCTTCATCCTTCCTGTCATCGTCTGGATTTTCTCCCCGGACGCCTATGTAGCCAAGCACGCCCGTCGCGCCCTGTTCTCGCACCTGTTCCCCATTATCGCTGCGATCCCTTTAATCTACATGGCCGTAACCTCAGGGTCCTTCGGTTCCGTCATTGGATACCTGATCCTGTTCGGCATCATCTACTTCGGGGCTTTTGTTTATAATGTGATCATGGGCATTCAAGTGCTGAGGGAGTACGCTTACTGATCATATTTAAAAAGGACCATGCGCTTAATTGCATGGTCCTTCTTGTGTTATTTGGTGTTGTGCCATGCGCTTAACCGCATGGTCCTTCTCGTGTTATTTCGTTGTAATCAGCACCATTTTTTCATTGCCGTCCCACTTTACTTCACAGCCCAGCGCGGATGCCACGAAACGCAGCGGCACCATCGCGGTGCCTTTTACCATCCGCGGCGCCGAATCCAGTGCTACATTTTTTCCGTTAACGACCGCTTGCTTGGAGCCCATCTTCAGCTTGATCTGGGTAGATCCTTTGCTGGAAGAGACGCTTTGCGTCTTTTGATCCCATTTGACCGAGGCATCGAGGGATTCGAAGATCGGTCGCATTGGGACAAGAACACTTCCCCCTACCATGACCGGTGACTGTGCATAGGATTGGAGTTGGCCGTTGATTTTGATGCGAATCGGCGCTTCTCCGATTTGTTTGCCGGACTGATCATAATATTTAAGCTTTACGCTTGTTACTCGTGTATCGTAATCAATGCGCAGGGTCGTCGTTTCATTGGCCGTCATGAACATGGAATCCGTATCCGTCCCCAAAGAGCGTCCCTTTGCATCATACGCCGTTGATTTCACGGTAATTCGTTGGGACACATCCCCGTTCTCCACACCGATCGTAACGACAAGCTTATTGTTGATCGTTGTTCTGCCCTCGGCTATGATTTTCGGAGTCTGACTGTTTCCCGTCAGGAACACCTTGAGATCGCTGACCGCTTTGCCAGCTTCCAGCTCAGCCTGGAAAGTCGCGATTTCGTTAGATGAAAGGTATCCCGAGGTTGTATTGACTTCCAAAACCTTGCCGCTACCGTTGCTGCCGACAACAATGACTCCCGCTTGCCCGCCTTTATTCCGGTTCTGAATCGAGCCGGTCACGACAAGCCTTCCGTTCTCCAGGCGGCTGCCCGTTTGAAGCAGCTTAACGGCATCTTCAACCGGATCGATAACAGATACCTTTACGCTTTTGATCAGTTTGGCTGCCTTCAGCTGTACGATGAACGTACCGACATCACTGCCGCCAAGGTAGCTGTCCGCCGATGTCACTTCAACCGCTTTACCGGATGCATCATAACCTACCGCGAGCATGCCCACGTTATGCCCGACCGTAGAATTCTGCACGACACCCGACACGTTAATCACGCCGTTATTCGTATAGTAACCTGAAGCCAGCAGCTGTGCTTGATCGCCGGCCAGTCCTGCAGGAATGACTTCCACCCGCTTAACGCTGCTGCCGCTATCCAGATCCACCTCATATGTACCGATTTCATCACTCATCATATATTCGGAATCACCGACAACCTCAAGCGCTTTACCGTTTTCATCATAACCCACGACATAGAATCCCGCTTCCGCACCGGTTCCTCCGTTGCGAATATCCGCTGTCACGCGCATCTTGCCGTTCACCAGCTCATGCGTGGACTCTAGAACCGTTACGCTCTGCACGGTATCCGCGTATACCGGCACTTGGACAGAGCCCAATGTAATCGACAATGCCAGGATTCCCGCTCCCCACAGCTTAACCATATGTTTATTCCATCTACCCAATTTCAATCTCCCCTTGTCTAATATGTTAGAAGTGACGCTAATCCAACATTATAGGGAGGATTCTTCAGTAATCATATAGAGGAAAAGCCCTATTTGCATCTCTTTCATAATCAAGAGTCCCGCGTGGTCCATACTCCCTACTGAAGCGAAATCGGAATCGACAAGAATCCTATCTTTTATCGACATCTTTTGCAGAACTGCGTAAAACTCCTTTGTCCTATATTGTGATACATCATAATAAAAAGCTTGGTGAACGCACCAAGCTTTATTTTTTGGCCTTTTTTCTTACCGGCTGCGGCTCATCGTACACGATTCGAAAATCCACGATGTTCCCGTATGCATCCGATTCGATATGACAGCAGCCCGTCAGCAGCTCTTTCATCATCTCTCTCCCGCGCTGTACTCTTGATTTAGCGCCGGAGTAGGATATTCCCAAATGCTCGCTTAATTCCTTTTGCGACATCCCTCTATATTCGGTCAATTCAAGAGCTTCCCGATATTTATCAGGCAAGCATGGCAGCACGGACTGAAAACAGGCAATCACTTCCTGATCATAATCAATCTCTGCATATTCATCGACAACAGACAGCTGTTCCGGCAGCTCTTCACCTGAACGAGTCTTCCTGTAATGATCCACGATGCTGTTGCGAGCTATTTGAAATATCCAGGAGCCCCGTTTCTCCTCATCCTTTAAATCTGAGATATGGGTGTGGACCTTCATAAATACATTCTGTACAATATCATCCACATCAGCGCGCTCACGAATCCTAGTCATGACAAACCTTTTAACAGGCTCATGGTACTCCGTCCAAATGGCGACTGCATCCATCTAAAAGCTCACCCCCGGCATTTTCCAAAAATAATTCGATTGATTTTTGCGTCCATTCCAACTGACCAGCGTCTGCCTTAGTGTAAACCAAATCATAGGAGGCTGGAAAGAGATGAAATACAATTTACTCGGTAATACAGGTGTGCTGGTATCAGAGATCGGGCTCGGCACGATGACGTTTGGCGGAGGAGCGAAGTGGGGAATGTTCGGCACGCTGGATGATAAGGAAGCAGGATATCTTGTAGATCAGGCCTTGGATGCGGGTGTCAATTTCTTTGATACAGCCAATGCCTACGCCGAAGGCCGCTCTGAAGAGATTCTTGGTAAAACACTGAAATCCAAGCGACATCAAGCGCTGATTGCTACGAAGGTTCGTGCGCGCACGGGTCCGGGCCCCAACGATATTGGACTGTCGCGGCTGCACATCATTCGTCAGGTGGAAGAAAGCCTTAAACGCCTGAACACCGATTATATCGATCTATATCAAATTCATAACCCGGATCAATTAACCGATTGGGAGGAAACGCTCCGTGCACTGGATGACCTTGTCCGAAGCGGAAAAGTCCGGTACATTGGCAATTCCAATATGACCGGTTGGGAAATCATGAAAACGCGCGGCATCTCCACTATGCACGGTCTTCATGCATTCAAAAGCAGCCAATCGTATTATTCACTCGCCGCAAGGGATATCGAAAGAGAAATTATCCCTGCCCTAAAGGATCAGCAAATGGGTTTGATCGTCTGGAGCCCGTTAGCTGGCGGGTTCTTGACCGGAAAATATACTCGTGAACATCGGGGAAGCTCCGAGGACCGCCATGCCAAATTGGCTTTTCCGCCGATTGATACGGAGCGGGTGTACCCGATTCTTGACGTGCTTCAAGATATCGCGCAAGCTCATGAGGCAACTGTCGCCCAAATTGCGCTTGCGTGGCTCCTTCATCAACAAGCGGTCACCACAGTTATCGTCGGTGCTAAGCGTACTGACCAACTGCAAGATAATTTGGGAGCGAGCGGTTTGATTCTGAATGAAGCCGAACTTTCTCAACTGGATGAAGTAAGCCGTCTGCCTGTTGAATATCCGGGATGGCCTTTTATGGAGCTGGACGAGGATATCATTCGAAAGCATGGACAGAACTGAGTTTTTTAGAATGGGGAATGCTGGTATGGCGGCATTCCCCTTACGCATACAAAAAGAGATCTGCCGATGAGCATCGGACAGATCTCTTCTTTCTTTTTTATATCTCTAAAAATATTGGGGGCCTTCGCTGAGCCGCTGGTTCAGCTGCTCATATAGCTGGCCTGTAGAAAGCAGCTGCTGCTTGAATGCATCCCGATCTTCCTCCGCGGTGGATTGAACGGTGCTCTCGAACGCTTCGTCCGTGGCATCGACAAATGCATCATGCATGCTGTTGTCGAACCAATCCACCTCCATGCTGGCGTTGCTGCGGACGATTTTCACCAGCTCATAACCTCCCAGCGGGGAAGATGGCGTCAGATAAGCCAGCAATGCACTTTCTCCTTCCGCTGCGGGGTAGACCTCAACCTCAGCGCAAGGAACGCCATTCACTTCCGTAATCCGCCGGATTTTTGCATCTCTGATTGCATACATCATACATTCTCCTTCATCGCGATGTGCAGGGACTGCACGATCCGTATAGTTTTCAGTCAGTCGGAGAGCAATCGCAGCTCTTCCATTTGCTGGCGCGTGGCTGGTGTGCCCAATTGATAAATGGTTCGATACACCTTGTCCAAGGAGGATTGAAACAGGGCATTGGTGCTTTGTTGCGGCGTATCCGGCCAAGGAAACAAGTACCCCGTCATTTCTTCGTCCTTCTCCTGCATCATGTCCAGCTCAATCCGAACTTGGTCCGCCTCTTCCGGCGTTGCTTCGATCTCCCATTCATAAGCGCTCGCTCCCTGTTCGGTCAACACGGAGCGGCTCTGGACGGAAACGTAGTAGGTCGACTTATTCATGGACGCATCTCTCCTTCTCTTTGATATTCGTCCTCTTTCTTAGTTTTCGTAAAAGGACAGACATTTTATGCCTTCCTTCGGCATATATCTGTATCACTTTGGCGACGTAGGATTAAAAAGATGGGACAGCGTATGACAAAGACAAAGAGAGGATGAACCGTCATGTGCGGAATAACCGGTTTTATACAATGGAGCGGCGATTTGACGCAGGATTCGCAGCTGCTGGTAAAAATGACAGAAAGTTTGGCTCACCGCGGACCTGACGGATCCGGCACCTGGATTTCCAACCCGTGCGCATTCGGTCACCGAAGACTCAGCGTGATCGACCCCGAGAATGGCGCTCAGCCGATGATCATTCATCGGGAAGAGGAAGTCTATGCCATTGTATATAACGGGGAATTATATAATGCTGCGGAGCTTAAAGACGAATTGGTACGACGCGGTCATCGTTTCAATACCAAATGCGACACGGAAGTTTTGTTAGTCTCTTATGTCGAATGGGGTCCCGATTGTCTGGAACGCCTCAATGGCATATTTGCATTCGCGATTTGGGACAGCGTGCGGGAACAAGTATTTTTGGCTAGGGACCGGGTGGGGGTAAAGCCCCTGTTCTACAGTTACATTGACGGAACGCTCGTATTCGGATCGGAACCGAAAGCATTGCTTCAGCATCCGAAGGTGGAGCCTGTGGTCGGGTCCGAGGGGCTTGCGGAAGTGTTTATCATCGGTCCGGCGCGAACCCCGGGACATGGTGTCTACAAGGATATCGCAGAGCTTCGCCCTGGAATGGCGATGATCTTTAACCGGGAAGGATTGCGCAAGTATACCTACTGGAAGCTGGAAAGCAAGCCCCATGAGGATGATGCGGATCAGACGGCAAGCTACTTACGCGATCTTCTGCGGGACACCGTTGAACGTCAGCTGGTATCCGATGTACCGGTCTGCTCCCTGTTATCCGGCGGTCTTGATTCCAGTGCGCTCTCCTCGCTCGCCGTCGATTACTACAAACGGACGGGCCAAGGACAAGTGCACACCTACTCCGTCGATTATGTGGACAACAACAAACATTTTAAATCCCATTCCTTCCAGCCGGGCGCGGATGCGCCATGGATCAAACGGATGCACGAGGAGCTGGGCACGGACCACCATTGGATTGAATTCGACACGCCCGAACTGGTCGAAGCGCTGGATGTCTCCACTCAGAAGCGGGACCTCCCGGGCATGGCGGACGTGGACGCCTCCCTTCTCCTCTTCTGCCGTGAGATTAAAAAAGGCGCGACCGTCGCCATATCCGGTGAAGCCGCTGATGAAATATTCGGCGGTTACCCTTGGTTTCACCGGGAAGAAATGCTGAATTCCGGTACTTTCCCATGGTCTGTCGCCCCGGATATGAGAGCCGGGCTGCTGTCTGACGAGATTCGGGACTGGATCAAACCGCTGGAATACCTCGGAGACCGTTATGCCGATGCGGTAGCCGAAGTGCCGAAGCTGGACGGGGAGACCGGGCAGCAGGCCAAAATGCGGGTCATGTCCTATCTCAATATCACCCGCTTCATGCCAACGCTCCTCGATCGCAAGGACCGGATGAGCATGGGCGTTGGGCTGGAGGTCCGCGTTCCCTATACCGATCATCGCCTGATCGATTATGTGTGGAATATTCCTTGGAGCATCAAAACGACAGGCGACCGTGAAAAAGGCATTCTGCGCAAAGCCCTTGAAGGTGTGCTTCCCGACGATGTCCTGTACCGTAAAAAAAGCCCGTATCCCAAAACTCACAATCCGAACTATCTGGCAGCCGTCAAAGCGCAGGTGCTGTCCATTCTGGACGATCCTTCTTCGCCGCTGCTTCCGCTCATCGATACGGCACGGATCCGGGAATTGGCTTCTTCGCCGGATGCTTCCTCCAATCTCCCTTGGTTCGGTCAATTGATGTCCGGTCCGCAGCTGTTCGCCTACCTGGCCCAGGTGCATTTCTGGCTCAAAGAGTATAACGTATCCATACGTTAAGTTCTTATTGTTTACGAAAAATCAAAGAAACCATACCCGCAATAGCCGGTATGGTTTCTTTTTATAGTATTACTATTCAATTATCGTGCCTGCAGGTCCGCTACAAGTTTGCGCAGCGCTTTGCCCCGATGGCTGATCTCCTGCTTCTCCTCTAGGGAAAGCTCGGCCATCGTCTTCTCATGGCTTGGCAGGTAGAACAGCGGATCATATCCAAACCCGCCTTTTCCGGACGGATCCGACGTGATCCAGCCTTCAACACTCCCTTCAGCCTCAAGCTTTTCTCCCGAGACCGGATCATACAGCACCAGCACACAGACAAATCGGGCCGGACTCAGCAAGGGCTGCTCCGTATCCTCACCGAGCCTTAATTGTTCCAGCTCACCGAGCAGCTTCTCGTTGTTGTCCTCATCCGCGCCGTGCTCGCCGGCATACCTGGCGGAATAAACGCCGGGCGCGCCATTCAGCGCATCCACGCACAATCCCGAATCATCGGCCAGAACAGGCAATCCCAGTGCGTCGCCAACCGCCTTGGCTTTTTTAAATGCATTGGCTGCGAATGTGGCTCCATCCTCAACGACATCCGGCAGATCAGGGTAATCGTACATGCTCTTGACCTCCGTACCGAAAGCAGCAAAAGCATGCGCAAATTCCTTGACTTTGCCCTGATTGCGGGTAGCTACGACTAGCGTGTCTCCGAGTGTCAATGTCATGGGATTATACTCCAGTACTCGCATTCACGGAACCGATTTTAGCTGCAATGGGGCCAAGTGCCTCTTGCTGACGTTCAATCAGCTCGCGGATTCCCTGTTCCCCAAGCTTCAGGATCTGATCCAGCTCCTCACGAGAAAACGGGCTTTCTTCGCCGGTTCCCTGAACCTCAACGAATTTGCCGCTTCCGGTCATGACCAGATTCATGTCCACCTTCGCTTTGGAATCCTCTTCATAATTCAGATCCAGCAGCGCCTGTCCGCCTGCAATGCCCACGCTAATGGAGGCCAGGTAGTCCGTAATCGGAAATACCGCCAGTTTATGTTGTTCTGCAATTTTATTTACCGCTATGGCTAAAGCTACAAATGCTCCTGTAATGGAGGTGGTCCGCGTTCCGCCATCCGCCTGGATTACATCGCAGTCCAGCGTAATTGTCCGCTCGCCAAGAGCATGCAGATTCACAACAGACCTAAGCGCTCTGCCGATCAGCCGCTGAATTTCCATCGTCCGGCCACTGAGTTTACCGCGATTGGCTTCCCGTTGGTTGCGGGATTGTGTTGCGCGCGGCAGCATGGAGTACTCAGCCGTCACCCAGCCCTTTCCTTGTCCTTTCAGAAACGGGGGAACCTTCTCATCCACGGTCGCCGTAATCAGCACCTTGGTGTCTCCCATCTCGATGTACACGGAGCCTTCCGCATATTTATTCACATGGGTCGATAAATTCATCGGTCGAAGCTCATCGCTCTTACGTCCGTTAGATCTCATGTTTTCTGCCTCCTACTTCTTATCGCAATCCTGATTAGCATTCCCTATTCTACCAAAGTGCAGGCACAAAAGCACCTTTTCCGGCGCATATTTCAAAGATGGCCGTGAAGGGTCAGATCGAAATTTCGTTAATGAACTCCGGACGGCTGACAGGCTCGCTGTAATTACGGCTATCCGTTCCAACCACCTCGGAGAGATCGTTCATTCGAATTTTGACCTTCGCATCATCCGAATTCTCGGCTACGGTTAGCACGACGGCCTGCAGCAGCTCGGTTGGAACCTGCTCTCCCTGCTCAAACATGCTGTCCTGAAGTGATACGGTAACAGCGCCGTCCTCTCCTTTTTCGACCGATGCAACGGTGGTATCGTCCGGGATGACCTCGACAAGCCCATCACCGTAATGCGGCCCCCGGATCAGTTCGTTCAAAGCAGCCTTAACCGCATCCTGTCCAGTCGGAACAAGTCTGGTAACAGGTACATAATACTGAATGCCGTCTGGCGTCACTGAAGAGAAATAGACGGTAACCGGCGAAGAGGAAGTGTACAATGCGTCATCCGCCTTTTGAAGGTTGATCCCCATTGCTCGTGAAAGCGGACGGTCCAGCGGCGTGTGATTGACCGGCATTTCCGTTAGTTTGACTCCATCCACCCATACCTGCATCGATTCGATCCCTTCATGTCCCGTCAGCGTCCACGTCAACGCCTCCAAGATTCTTCGTTCATCTGCCGCTTGATATTCCGTAAACGATTTATTGAATTCAACAACGGCCAATTTGCTCTCCGGATCGACCGTCACATTATGGATCTGCGTACCTGCAGGCAATACCGCCTGGAAACCCTGTGGAACATAGCCAGCATAGCGGCCTCCGTTCACAAGCACTTCAAGAGATTCTTTCACGGCGCTTGCACCTTCTACCTTCGGAATACCCAAGGTTACAGGTGCCAGCATTCCCCGCGCATCCGAAAGATAAACCGTTGTCTGCGTGCCAATGTCACCTTGTGCCGCTGTGGATCCGGCCGTGTTCAGCATCTGCTTCTCCACTTGTGCAGGCGGCGGGTCAATCGCCTCCGATTGCTTCCCGGAAAATACGCCGCAGCCGGACAACACGATCGGAACAGCAAGCAGCCCGGCGGCGGAAAGCCTGCGAAGATTACGTTTACTACGTTTCATGTATTGTTCCTCCCTAACATTTTTTTGTACAGGTTGTACTCCTATGTATACGAGCCCTTTCCAAAAAAATAACTCTCAGTTTTGCCCTTTCTGGACAAAGGGGGGTGGAAAAAGTACAATCGTCGTATGCATCTTCATCAACCACGAAAATGAGGTGAGTTCCATCATGGCAGAAAACGATTCAAACATTCCATACAGTCTGAACAGCAAGAAGGTAGCGGATGCGACACGGAGCCTGCTGCATAAGCGTGGAATCAAGTTGGAGGAAATCGCGGAACTGGTGATGATCCTTCAGAATAAATACTACCCGAATTTGACCATGGACGAGTGCATGGAGAACGTGGATGCCGTACTCAGCAAACGCGAAGTCCAAAACGCCGTATTAACCGGAATTCAACTAGATATTTTGGCGGAGGAAGGCAATCTCATATCCCCGCTTCAAGAAATGCTGGCCAATGACGAAGGGTTATACGGCGTGGATGAAGTCCTGGCATTTTCCATCGTTAACGTATATGGAAGCATCGGCTTCACCAACTACGGGTATATCGACAAGCTTAAACCCGGCATTCTTGAGCAATTGAATGATAAATCAAGCGGCCGTGTACATACCTTCCTCGACGATATCGTCGGCGCGGTTGCCGCAGCCGCCAGCAGCCGGATCGCCCATCGCAAGCAAGCGGAGCGTGAGATCGAGTTGTACGGCACAACCGAAGAGCTTCCAAAAGAATAAAACGCCTCATAAAAAGAAGATTCGCTCAACATGCGAATCTTCTTTTTTTCTGCCTACCAGCAGGAAACAGCTCACCGGACGGGAGCTATCCAAGCCGAGAGTAGGTAATTTCAAAGAATTATAGACGAATGCAGATAGAAAGCATACCTCTTTACGGGCCGGAACAATGAGTTTCTTCTATAATAAGAACCTCCTCTCACCTATGAAAAAACGGGCTGTCCAATCACGTAAATCGGTAAATCTATCTAGTCATTTTTGAAAAGATCCATCATATGATATGATGAAGAACATTCCAATAGAGCACCTATGGAAACCCCGCCAAGCCTATGGCGGGGTTCTTTTTTTTTAAGAATATGATAGAGATAGATTACCGGTTCGCACCAACCATAACAGGAGAAACATTCCAGATGTCGGATGCATAACGGTGAATCGTGTTATCGCTGGAGAAATGTCCGGAGTGGGCCATATTTATTATCGATTTCTCGGTCCAGGCTCCGGTATTCAAATAAGCACGATCGATCTCCGACTGGGTTGCCACATAACTGGCAAAGTCCGCTAATACAAAAAACTCATCGTTATGATCAAGCAGGGACTGGAGAATCTGACCAAACTCCAACTCGTGACAGCAGAAAGATCCTGAAGATATTAACTGATTCAGCACACGGGCGATTCTGGGATCCTGCTCATACCGCTCCCTGGATACATAAGCTCCCGTCCTGTAATACTCAAGCACTTCCTCCAGCTTCAATCCAAACAGGAACATATTCTCATGGCCAAGCAGCTCGAACATCTCCACATTAGCCCCATCCAGCGTGCCGATGGTCAAAGCGCCGTTCAACATGAACTTCATGTTTCCCGTGCCGGATGCCTCCTTGCCAGCCGTGGAAATTTGCTCGCTCAGATCGGCTGCGGGGATAATCTTCTCCGCCAGAGACACCGAATAGTTCTCCAGGAACAGCACCTGGAGTTTGTCATTGACCTGCGGATCCTTATTCACGACTTCGGCAACGACATTAATGAGTTTGATGATGCTTTTGGCCAGATAATAACCCGGCGCTGCCTTCGCCCCAAAAATGACGGTACGGGGAACGCGATCCGCGCTTGGCTGATCCTTAATCTCGTTATACGCGTGCATCACCCGTAATATATTCAGCAATTGCCGTTTATAGCCGTGCAGCCGCTTCACGTGAACATCGAATATGGAATCGGGATTAATCACAATCCCTTGCTTATTCGCGATGTAATCTGCAAGCCGTTCTTTATTGTTCCGTTTGATCCGCTGAATCCCCTGCTGAAAGGCGGAATCGGTCTTCAGCCCCTTGAGCTGAATTAATTGGTGCGGATCCGTGATCCATGAATCGCCGATACCATCGCATATCAATTGACTCAGGCCGGGGTTGCTGTGCATCAACCAGCGCCGGTGGGTAATCCCGTTGGTTTTGTTGCTGAATCGCTCCGGATACAGCTCATAATGCGGTTTCATGACCTGTGTCTTAAGCAGTTCCGTGTGCAGCCCCGCCACGCCGTTTACATGATAGCTGCCCACAATTGCCAGATTGGCCATGCGGATCTGGTCGCTTTCAATGATGGCAAGCTTCGATATGCGCTCATGGTCGCCAGGATAGCGTTCCAGCAGCATGCCGCAGAACCGCTTATTGATCTCTTCGATTATCATGTAAATGCGCGGCAGCAGCTCACGAACCATGCCGGCCGGCCATTTCTCCAAAGCTTCGCTAAGCAGCGTGTGGTTTGTGTAGGAAACGGTCCGGCTCGTGATGTCCCAGGCTTCCTCCCAACCGAAACCCTTATCGTCAATAAGAATCCGCATCAGCTCCGGAATCACCAAGGTCGGATGCGTATCATTGATATGAATGGCCACATGCTCGGGCAGCTCATGATAGGACCGTCCCAGCTTGTCGAACGTCCTGAGAATGCTCTGAACGCCCGCGGAACAGAGAAAGTACTGCTGCTTCAGCCGGAGAAGCTTGCCTTCGTAAGCCGAATCATCCGGGTACAAAAACTCCGATATCGATTCGACCGAACGGTTATATTCCAAAAATTTATAATAGCTGTTGTGATGATGAGCCGAACGGATTCGGGATATATCCGAAGCGGACTCGGCGCTCCACAATCGCAGCGTGTTCACCTGCCCCTCACCGTACCCGATCACTGGAACGTCGTAAGGTACCGCCAGAACCCGCTCATAACCCATCGTGTGAAACACGGTTCGCCCCTCCTGTACATCCACCTCCACGCGGCCCCAAAAGCGCACTTCCACCGCCTTGTCAGCCCGCCGTTCTTCCCAGACGTTGCCCCGCTGAAGCCAGTTGTCCGGCAGCTCGACTTGGTGGCCATCAATAATCTTCTGTTCAAACAATCCGTACTTATACCGGATTCCGCACCCGTGGCCTGCATAGCTTAGTGATGCCAACGAATCGAGAAAACATGCCGCTAGACGTCCGAGCCCCCCGTTGCCGAGTCCTGCATCCGGTTCCTGCTCCTCAATCTCATCCAAATTCCACCCGAGGTCCAAAAGGCCGCTGCGGACCATATCCAGCACACCCAGGTTCAGCAGATTGTTTCCCATTAACCGCCCGATCAAAAATTCTAGCGAGAAATAATATACCTGCTTCTGCCCGGTCTCCCGGTATATCCGATTGGCGGCCGCCCATTCCCGTCCAACATACTCCCGGATCATGCCGCCGAGTGTTTTGTAAACATCCTCAGCTGTCGCTTCCTCAAGTCCCTTCCCCAACCGACTCACCAACTGCTCCGTAAAGACCTGCTTGAATGTTTCCTTGTTGTTAAACAAAAGAAAGTTCCTCCTGACGGATTCGAATTATTTTGTGATCAAATCGAGATGTCCTTGGCGATGACAAAAGGTTTGCGAAAATCCCCTTGAAGCTTATGATCCCGCGAGATCATTACATCTTTATCGAGTATGACGTTCTCCAGCCTCACATTCTCGCCAATGACGCATTTTTGCATGATGATGGAGTTATGGATGCTTGCGCCTCGTTTTACCTGTACTCCGCGAAACAGAATGCTATTCTTTACTTCCCCGTCGATCTGGCAGCCATTGGCCACCAGTGCGTTGCTCACATCGGCCGAATTCAAATATTTAGCGGGAACCTCATACTTGATCTTGGTGTGGACCGCCTGCTTACGAAACAAGCTGTTATACGTTTTAGGATTCAGCAGGTTCATACTGGTACGATAATAGCTCTCAAGCGAATTGATCACCGCATGATAGCCGAGGTATTCATATCCCGCAATGTTCAGCTTGTGCCGGTTACGCATGATCGCGTCCCGGAAGAAATGGCTGCCCCCATGGGCGATGCAGTGGTCGGCCATCTCCAGAAACCGCGCTTTCTCCATCACAAACACCTCCATGTATACCGCATCATGCTTGTGATCGTAATGAATATCCTTGACCATGCCGTCCTCATCGACATCGAGGCGAACACACGAACGGTGCTCTTCCCGTGGTGCAGTCACTTTTGTATAAACAAGCGTCACGTCGGCGCCCTGCTCCAAATGGTATTCGTATACCTCATTCAAATCGACGGTGCTTATATGCTGGCTGCCGGAATGCACGATATGCTTCGCGGATCCCCGCTCAAAAAAATCGAGATTGTTATAAATATGCCGCAGCTCGCCGGCGGACACATCGGCTTCATCGTTCCAATCCGGCGGAAGTATGAACAGGCCGCCCCGCTTGCGATGCATATCCCAAGGCCTGCCTTCGCCCAGATGATCCATCAGGGACCGGTATTTCCTGCGAACAAACAGCGCAATATCCTCGATGCCCGCATGCATCATATTGGACATCACGAAGTCGATCAGGCGGTACCTCCCCGCAAAAGGCACAGCGGCCCCGCACCGGTAATACGTCAATTCACTCAATACATCCCGTTCATGCTCCAAATTAATAATACCCATGAGTTCTCTCATCTGCGAATCCCGTCCTAACCTTGATTATTATGGGACGAAGACGACGATTGAAGCAGCTTCAGGACGTCTTCATCTTGACCGCTTACAAGCACAATCCGGGATGGATCTTCAGGAGGCGGACCAATGACGGCATGATCTTGAATGACCATGTCCTCAGTGATAATCGCCCGGTGTATGCGTACATGGCTGCCGATGCGCACCTTGGGCATAATGACGGAATCGGTAATGACACTGCCTTCCCCTACCTCCACGCCATAAAAGAGGATCGAATGTTCTACCTCGCCGCACACAGTGCAGCCCTCGTTAATCATGCTGTTCCGGACGACGCCGGTTGGAGAAATATACTCTGCCGGCTGATTCGGGTTCCGGGTGTAAATGCGCCACAACGGATCGTTCAAGTCCAGCTTGGGCTGCTCGCAGAGCAGATCCATATTGGCTTCCCAGAGACTCTCGATGGTGCCGACGTCCTTCCAGTACCCTTCGAACGGATAAGCGTACAGCGTTTTGCCGTCCGTCAGCATGCTCGGCAGAATGTCTTTGCCAAAATCATGGCTCGTATCCGGATGCTCCGCATTCCGCAGTAAATAGGATCGCAGCAGCTTCCAGCGAAACAGATAAACGCCCATGGATGCCGTCGTACTCTTCGGATGCGCAGGCTTCTCCTCGAACTCGAAAATCCGGCAGTTCTCATCCGTATTCACCATGCCGAACCGCTTCGCTTCGTCCAGGCTCACCTCGATGACGGAGATGGTGCAATCGGCATCCTTCTCCTTGTGATAAGTCAGCATACGGTCATAATCCATCTTATAGATGTGATCTCCCGACAAAATCAAAACGTGCTCGGGATCGTACTGATCAATAAACTTAAGATTCCGATAAATCGCATCCGCCGTCCCGCGGTACCAGGTCGTCCCGTCCTCCCGTTCATGGGGCGGAAGCACGAATACGCCTCCATTCAACCGGTCCATGTCCCAATCGCTTCCTACGCCAATGTAAGAATGCAGAACCAGAGGTTCATACTGGGTTAGTACCCCAACCGTATCGATTCCCGAATGGGAGCAGTTGCTCAGCGGAAAATCAATGATCCGGTATGTACCCCCAAAATAAACAGCCGGCTTGGCGAGCGTCTTCGTGAGGCCCTTCAGCCGTTTACCTTGACCTCCTGCGAGCAGCATAGCGACCACATCTTTTTTCTTCATGACAGATTCTCCTTTAAGGGGCTTTATGAGATACGAATCCTATAACATGAAAATGGCGGAACCAAGGGAACGCTTCGATACGAATATGGTGGAGTGGATCATGATGACGAGTGATTAAGAAAAATGCCTTGAGGGAATGCCTTACTTAAACAGCAAGGTACATCAACTATATGCGGGGTAGTGAGAAACTCTGACTCTAATGAGGGAAGGCCCCCCATCTTAGGTATTACCGGCCTTCTCTTCTATAAAAAAGCCGTAGCGCCACTTGCCAAGCATCCTGATCGCAGCGGCTGTTCGGGCAGACTATCCGACTGCATCTGATCAAGAGATGCTCCACAATGCAGCCCTCTGAATCTATTAAACAAAAAACCGCCTATTCTACGCATGATGGAAGTCAACGTACAAGCAGACGGTTTTATTTATGTCTTGATTATATCAGGAATGCGGCTGTTTCCGTACAGAAAAATAGCGCATTCCATCCTCGTTTTCGATCTCCTCGGCTTCTCCACGGCGGGTCAGCTCGGCGAGATGGGCCAGCGCTTCGCACATGGCGAAGCGGAGCTGGTGGATGCCGAGCTTCTCGCCGAAGAGGGCGGTGCAGACCTCGAAGGCGGTTAGGCGACCGGCAGTGCTCAGCATGCCGGCGATGGTAGTCAGGCGCTCCTCGTGATGGAGGAGGAGCGTCTCGATCCGTTCACGGAAATGCGTGAACGGGTGGCGGTGTCCGGGGTACGCCGTCCGGACATGCAGTTCCCGCAGGCGGCGCAGCCCTGCGAGGAATAGTGCCAGCGGCTCGGCATCGCTGCCGGGCAGCAGGCTCACGTTGGGCGAGATTTGCGGCAGCACGGCATCGCCGCATAGCAGAACGCCGCTGTCTGCATGGAAGAACGACAGATGTCCCGGAGCATGGCCGGCCGTTTGCACCGGGACCCATATCCGGCTGCCCATCCGGAACGGCAGATCCTCGCTGATAAACGAGATCTCCGGCTGCGGCGTAACTTGGGGGAAGAAGCCGTTCAGATGCTCCGGCAGCAGGGCAAGCTTGGTTTCCGGCATGCCATGCTGCCGGAAGAACGCCGGGAGTTCGTGATCCATCGCGGAATCCGTTCCCCACATGAGCATCGCTTCCCGATGCGCCCGCTCTGACATCCACACCTTGGCGCCCGAACGCTCCTGAAACCACCCGGCAAGCCCATAGTGATCCGGGTGATGATGGGTCAGCACGATCGAAGCGATGTCGCTGAACTCGAACCCGAGCTGCTCCATCGCCGCCAGCCATTCCTGCTCCGAGGAACTCGTTCGCGGCCCCGGATCGATGATGGTCATACCGTCATCCCCCCGCAGCACATAGCTGTTCACCCATCTTAAGGGGTTGGACAATGTAATCTTCACCTGACTGAGCTGATGTTCTTCTATAGGATGAATGTCCGGGCTTGGTCCCTTCTCTTCCTGATTCATCGTAGATGCAACCTCCATCCGCATTATGACTTCAATTCCGACTCCTTCATCATAAGCCTGTATTCGGGATATGTATACAAGGCTGCCCTGCATGTTGGTTAGAGGATTGAAGCGAGCAAGTTACTATGTTTCACTAGAGGACGCTGCGCATACGTATCGTTCCTCCAATCGCTGTTGCCCTCGGATTTTCCTTACTGTATTTATCCATTGTAAAAATCCGAGGGCAAAGGCGAACGCTGCCGCTTTTCCGGAATCGATTCGTCTGCTCCGCTGCTTCGAGCTCGTTCATTATAAAGCCTAGATCGGCTGCATCATTATCGTAATCATGTAAGCCTATGCAACGTCCCCCTTCTAACAAAACAATAAGGCAACCTCAAAAAAAGATTGGGTTGCCTTCCCTCCTACTGACATGCACGTTTTCCACTATATTTTTAAAGCTATTCTAATATCCGATATAGGTTCCATCCGTTACGCGTAAAGTTCTTTCCCTCTCATCTCCAATTTAATGAATCTCGACTCTTATTGGAAGGCTCCATCCAGCTGACGGACTGCCTCCTCGCATGAGCGCTGGATGGCTTCCTCGGCAGGCAGGGTGATCTTGATTCCGTCCTGGCCCATCCATTCGACCTCTCCGTTAGCGGCTCCGCGTCCAACGATCAGACGCAGCGGAGCGCCGGCAAGGTCGGCATCCTTGAACTTGACGCCGGCCCGTTCGTCCCGGTCATCCAACAGCGGCTCCAGACCAGCCTTATTCAGCTCGCTGTAGATATGTTCAGCCAGTTTCATCTGAATCTCATCCTTAACCGCAACCGGGATAATGTGCACCTTGAACGGAGCCACGGACATCGGCCAGACCAACCGCTCATCCGAGATGCACTGCTCGGCGATGGCGGACATGACGCGGGAGACGCCAATACCGTAGCAGCCCATGATCAGCGGTTTCTCCCGTCCGTCGGAATCCAGGTACATGGCGTTCATAGCCTCACTGTACTTCGTACCCAGCTTGAACACATGTCCAAGCTCAATCCCGCGATAAAACTGTAGCGGAGCTCCACAGCGCGGACAAGGTTCACCTTCTGTTACATTCCGGAAATCGCCGGTGTGTTCCAGCGAAAAATCATATCCTGGGCGGACTCCCTTCAGATGAGCATCCCCCTGGTTAGCACCGGCGATCCCTCTGCCATAGCTGCTACTTCGGAATCGACCAATACCTTCAGGGTTAGACCTACCGGTCCCGCAAACCCGACTGGGGCTCCCGTCGCCTGCATCACCTCTTCGGCGCTCGCTAATTCCGCGAGTTCTGCTTCTAGGTAAGACTTCACCTTTGCCTCGTTTGCTTCGCGGTCTCCCCGGACAAGCACCGCAACCCGTTCTCCATCCACGTGGTAAATCAGCGTCTTGATCAATTGCTCCGGGCCGACTTGCAGGAAGTCAGTCAATTCCTGAATGCTCTTCACATTGGGAGTTATTACCCGTTCTATAACTGAGCTTCCGTCGGTCTTTACGGATTCTCTTCCTGCAGGCTCAGCTGAAGCCGCAGACTCCGCTCGCTCCAGATTTGCAGCATAACTGCAATCACTGCAGGAAACAACGGTATCCTCGCCAATATCCGCCAGTGCAATAAACTCATGGGTTTCCCCTTGTCCGCCAATGGCACCCGCATCGGCTTCCACCGCCCGGAACGTCAGGCCACAGCGTCTGAAGATTCGTTCATACGTTTCATACATGTTCCGGTAGGACACATCCAGGCCTTCCCAGTTCCGGTCAAAGGAATACGCATCCTTCATCATGAATTCACGCCCCCGCAGCAGACCAAAACGCGGACGCCGCTCATCCCGGTATTTGTTCTGAATTTGGTACAGGTTGACTGGCAGCTTCCGGTACGAAGAAATCTCTTGGCGAACGATGGACGTAATCACTTCTTCATGGGTTGGTCCAAGCACGAACTCCCGATTATGGCGGTCATGCAGCCTGATGAGTTCCGAACCGTAAACATCGTACCTCCCCGATTCCTTCCACAGCTCGGCGGGCTGAACAGCGGGCATGAGCATCTCCTGTCCGCCGGAGGCATCCATTTCCTGCCGAATAATAGCTTCGATCTTTCGCAAGACCCGCCATCCCAGCGGCAGATACGAATAGATTCCTGCTGCCGTTTGACGGATATAGCCGCCGCGGAGCATCCATTGATGGCTCAGTGCCTCCGCCTCGGAAGGCACATCACGCATCGTTGTCATCAATAATTGGCTTTGCCGCATCTTCCTCATACTCCTTCTTATGTCCATGAATGAACCTGCCTGAGCGCAAAAAGAGCACATTCGCTCCTAGGGACGAATGTGCTCGTGGTACCACCCTGATTCCATCTTACCGGATGCAAAAGACGCTCCATTGAAGATGCTTCATACGGCGGTAACGGGCCAAACCGGCGCCGCTTGTTCACAGCGGGCAACTACAAGGTAGGAAGGACACAGCCTAGCGGGGGAAGCCTTTCAGCCAAGGGCTTCTTTTCTGTCTCGCCGAATCTTGCATCCTCATGTCCTTGATGATCGTTATTCACGGGAAATTCATTTTCCAATACATTACAGCCGGACGGTCAGAATGTCAAGCATGAACGGGTCAGGCGATTCTAATGAGCGATATGGTCCAGCACCTGCCGTAAGATCCCGATGACATGCTCATCTTCATACGTATAAAAATATGTATTTCCTTCCCTCCGGTATTTGACCAGTCTTAAACTTCGCAGATAGCCAAGCTGGTGGGATACCGCCGACTGACTCATGCCAAGCACCTCGGCAATATGGCCGACCGGGCATTCTTCTTGCGAGAGCAAATGAAGAATCCGGATCCGCGTCGGATCCGAAATGGCCTTCAGCAGTCGTGACGCTTCCATGGCCTCGTCTTCGTGCAGCAGCTCATGGTGCTCTTTTTCCATAAACTAATCCCCTCTTCTCCATAATGGCTTGAACGATTTCGCGGGCATCCCGTGAAACTCCTGCCAAGAGTGCGGAGCCCCTGTGCGTCTGCCAAGGCAAACCTGCATAATAGAGCCCCTTTACCGGACTGATACCGCGTGTATGAATAACAGCCTTCTCATGATCCAGCGCTCGATCCACTTGAAGCCAATCATAGCTGGGAACAAAGCCGGTCGCCCAGATAATATTCTGAACCTTAAGCTCCGTTCCATCCTCGAATCGCATTCCGGAATCGCCGGCATCAACGGCTCTCTTTTTCAACACCACTTTACCGCACTTGACCGCTTGTTTCAATTCATATCCAAAAATCGGGTCTCCGCGGCGCTTCAGCTTACGCCCCACCCAGGAGGAACCGCCGGCAGATAAAATGCCGAGTTTGTCCAACCACCAGAACATGCCCTTTCCCCCAATGGTCATGGGTAAATAACGCGGCTGCTGTCCGAGGGCCAAATACGTTTCCCGACCACGTGACAGTTCGACCGCAATCTGTGCCCCGCTGTTCCCGCCGCCAACGACAAGAACGCCGCCCTCCTGAAGCTGGGAAGGTCGCCTGTAATCGGATGAGTGCAGCTGGAGAATGTCCTCTGGAAACGATGCTGCAAACGTCGGAATTCGAGGCTGCCGGAACGGCCCGGTAGCGATGATCAGCACCTTTGCATGATATTCTCCCTGATGGGTGTCGATTATAAAACGGTCTTCTTCCTTCCGGACACACTTCACATCCGTCTCAAACTGAATGGGCAGCCTAAACCGCGCTGCATACGATTTCAGATAGGACGCCATCTCATCTTTATCCGGGAACCCGTCGGGATCCCCCTCTAACCTCATTCCATGCAAGGCACTATGAGTCCTCGGCGTAAACAACTTCAAGGAATCATATCTCGTCTTCCATGTTTCACCTGCCTCCATCCCCCGATCCAACAACAGAAACTTCATCCCTGCCTGCTGCAGCCAATAGCCAGCTGCCAATCCTGCCTGCCCCGCGCCGATAACGATTACGTCCCATATCATATAGGTATCACTCCAATTATATGAATAATTGCTCATATATACATATAACATGGATCTTGTTTCCCCTTCAAGCATAAGATGGTGATTGCATCGTCAAACGCCGCATGAAACTGGAATAAATATCTGATGAATCCAGTTGACAACATACACATTCAGTCATACTATAGGCATAAAGTTGCTTCGAGGAAACAATATATGCTCGGCCCAATTTAGTAGGGAGAGGTTAAACTTTATGGATGAGACAAAATATCGGCAGCATTTGCATCAGGCAGCGCTCGGCGAGCGTTTTCTGATTGAACAGGTGGGTATCCGCGGAGAGCATAAACGACGGCTTCTGGACCTCGGATTCGTTCCGGGCTCCGTTATCGAAGTGCTGAAAGCCAGCCCGCTCGGTGACCCCACCTCTTATAGAGTAGCAGGTACCGTCATTGCATTAAGAAAAGAAGAAAGTCAGTTAATCTGGGGTAAGGTGATATCATCATGAGAACTTTTACCGTCGCGCTGGCTGGCAACCCGAACACGGGAAAAAGCACGCTTTTTAATGCACTCACCGGCCTGAAGCAGCACACCGGCAACTGGTCCGGCAAAACAGTCAGTCTCGCAAGCGGCCATTACGATTACAAAGACACCCGCTTCCAATTTATCGATCTGCCCGGGACATACTCCTTGTTCTCCAACTCGGCCGATGAAGAAGTGGCGCGCGATTATATTATTTTTGAGAAACCGGACGTTACCCTGCTGGTTCTGGATTCTACGGCGCTGGAAAGAAGCCTTAATCTCGCACTGCAAGTGCTGGAAATGACCGACCGGGTCATCGTCTGCCTGAATCTGATGGACGAAGCGAAGAAAAAAGGAATCAAGATTAATACACGCAAGCTGGCGGATCAGCTCGGGGTTCCCGTCATTCCGATATCGGCCAGAAATAACGAAGGCCTGGATACCCTGTCCGAGCAGCTGCTTCTCATGTGTACAGGGCAGACTCCGACTACGCCGTATCGGATGAAATATAACGAACAGCTGGAATCGCGAATTTCCGGCCTGGAGTCCGAATTACGAGACATTCTTGGCGACGAATACCCAGCCAGATGGCTGGCGATCCGCTTTCTCGATGGGGACCGGAAGCTGATCGCCACGCTGAAAGAACGATTAAAGGCTTCGGATAAAGGAGGGATTTCGCTTGGAACAGCTAAAGCGCTTGGAAGCTCTAACAGCCGCCATTCCTGCTGAGCAGGTAGAGGATGTTCGGGAAGACATCGTGGGCGAATTATTCAAAAAATCCCGCGAGCTGTGCAGCGAAGCCGTCACCGTGACCAACCGGGAGCTTCTGTACCGTTCCGAGCGTCTGGACCGCATCTTCACCTCCAAGCTGTGGGGATTTCCGATCATGCTGGCCATGCTCGGCGTTATTTTTTACTTAACGATCGCAGGGGCTAACGTGCCTTCTTCCATGCTGGCAAATTTCTTTGGCTGGATCGAAGGATACCTGACGATGGCCTTTCAGGCCCTTCATGCTCCCGATTGGCTCTATGGCGTGCTGATTCTCGGATTGTTCCGGGGGACCTCCTGGGTTGTCAGTGTCATGCTGCCTCCCATGGCCATCTTCTTTCCAGCCTTTGCGCTGCTGGAGAACTATGGCTATTTGCCTCGGGTAGCCTTTAACCTGGACCGCCTGTTCAAAAAAACGGGTGCGCACGGCAAGCAGTCCCTCACCATGGCGATGGGATTCGGCTGCAATGCGGCGGCCATTATGTCGACCCGGATCATCGAGTCGCCTCGCGAGCGAATGCTCGCCATTCTGACCAATAACTTCGTGCCCTGCAACGGTCGCTGGCCGACCCTGATCCTGCTGGCCTCCTTGTTCATGGCTGCAGGTTTCTCGGGAGGAGCCCAGACGCTCGTAACGGCTTCCGTTGTTATGGGCATGGTGCTGATCGGTGTCGTTGTCACGCTCACGGTATCATGGGGTCTATCCAAAACCGCCTTGAAAGGCATTCCTTCCCACTACACGCTGGAGCTGCCTCCATACCGTAAACCGAAGATACTGAATACCATTCTCCGGTCGACTCTGGATAAAACCCTCTATGTACTGCGCAGGGCCATTATCGTAGCGGCGCCTGCTGGCGTCCTCACCTGGGTGCTTGCCAACATCTATATTGGCGATGCCAGCATTCTGATTCATTTCGTTGAATTTCTCGATCCGTTTGCGCGCGCGCTCGGACTCGATGGCTTCATTCTGATGGCCTTTATCATCGGCCTTCCCGCCAATGAAATCGTGCTGCCGATCCTGCTGATGGGATATTTGGCTACGGGGTCCCTGACCGAGGTTACCGATATGTTTGCCCTCAAGCAAATCTTCCTGGACCAAGGCTGGACCTGGCTGACCGCACTGAACATGATGCTGTTCTCGCTGCTTCATTATCCATGCGGTACCACGCTCGTCAACATCTGGAAGGAAACGAAAAGCGTGAAGTGGACGTTCCTGTCCTTTGCCATCCCGACGGCCATCGCCATCGGCGCCACCTTCCTGGTCACTCAGGTGGCCCGGGCACTGGGATGGGTTTAACGACCGAGGATTGAATCAGGCATCATATAAAGCAAACGAGCCGCTACAAGAAGTCTCCTTGAAGCGGCTCGTTTATTTTATCCGGAAATGGATGAGTTCTATGAAACTTAACCTTTCACCGAACCAGCAGCGATGCCTTCCACGATACGATCGCTGAGGAACAGGAACATCAGCAGAATTGGCAAAATACTGATCATCAAGGTTGCGCCAATCGCACCCCAATCGGTTGTGTATTGTCCTATAAAGTTCTGCACGCCGACGGTGAGCGTCTTAAACATGTCCGAGCTGATGAACGTGTTCACGAAGATAAACTCATTCCAGTTGTAGATCATATTGATAATGGCTGTCGTCGCCAGAACCGAGCCCGTCATCGGAAGGACGATCCGGAAAAAGACCCGGTGAACCGAGCAGCCGTCCATGACCGCCGCCTCTTCCACTTCCTTCGGCAGCGTGTAATAGAACCCGAGCAGAATCATAATGGTAATCGGCATATTGAAAGCCACGTACGACAATATCAAAGAAACGGGATGATCGGTCAGGCCAACCTTGTTGAAAATGCTGAACAGCGGAATCAAGGTGGAGTGAACCGGAATCATCATGGCAACCATAAATAATCCGAGGACGAAGGAGCTGCCCTTCCACTTCATTCTCGTAATCGCGAAGGTAACGAGACTTCCCAGAATGACCGTGAGCGCAGTGGCGACAACGGTGATCCAAACGCTGTTCAGAAAATAAACGCTGATGTTGCCGGCACTCCATACCTTCTCATAATTCTCCCAGCGCGGATTCATCGGAAGGGACAGCGGAGGAAGATCAAAGACTTCCTGATTGTTTTTTAATGAGAACAGCAGCAGCCATACGAGCGGGAACAGCTGGAATACGGCAACGCCGATCAGCACGATATACAGCAGCGCGTAACCCAGCTTGCCTCCCACTCCGTTTGCGGACCGGGCGCGCCCGTCTTGGAGCTGTCCTGTGGCTCCGGATATCATGAAGCATTCCTCCTTATGAATATTGGATCGTTTCTTTCGATGCCGTTAATTTCCGTATGACCCACGTTACGATCAGACAGATTACCAGCAGGAAGAACCCGATCGCGCTGCCGTAACCGAAATCATAAGCGCGGAAAGCCGTGTGATACATGTAGGACGCCATTACTTCACTTGCGCCGTTAGGCCCCCCGTCCGTCATCACAAAGATGAGGTCGAAATATTTCAAGGAACCTACCACCGCCAGCACAATCGTCACCTTAATCACTTCCATAATGAGTGGAAGCTTGATCCGGAACGCAATTTGCAGGGAAGTCGCCCCGTCGATCTTGGCCGCTTCCACCAGCGATGCCGGGATATTCTTCAAAGCTGCATAATAGATCAAGATATAGAAACCGGCATACTGCCACAGAATAGGAATAAACAAAGCGAACAAGACAAGCGACGGCTCAGCGAGCCATGCCGGCGGGTTCGTGATCCCGATGGATTCCAGGAAGCTGTTCACAATCCCGTTCGTCGGGTGGTAAATGCGCAGCCACAGCTGCGCGATCGCAACGGAGGACAGCAGCATGGGGATGAGATAGATTTTACGGAACAGGTTGGCGCCCTTGATCTTGGAGGCCAGCACCATCGCAACAGCCAGGTAGATAATCAGGCTTGCAGCCGAGAATACGGCTAACAGCAGGGAGTGCCACGCACTGTCCCAGAACTTGCCGTCCGTAAGCAGAGCCTGGTAGTTATCGAGTCCGATAAAGGTCATCGCACCGATGCCGTTCCATTCGTTCAGTCCGTAATAGGCGGTAAGTATGATCGGAATATAAACGACGGCCATAATCACAAGCAGTGCGGGCAAAACATACAGCGCGATGATTTTTTTGTTGGACATCACTTTATCCAAAGTGTCCGACTCCTTTCTTCCTATGGTCTAGAGGAAAGATGTATCCGGCATCGCTGCCCGGATACATCAGGGTCCTGTTTCTTCGTTGTCCTAAAGAGTCTTACTTACCTTTGGAAATCGCTGCATCATGCTCCTCGGAAAATTTCTCCGGTGTTACGGCTTTGCCGAAGAGCGCCTGAATCATGTTCAGATGCGTCTCGGCGGCATTGGCCTCCATTTGTACATCCGCGAACAAGGTAATGCTGCTTGCTTGATTCATTTCATCAAACAGATCGATGTACAGCTGTGGAAGCTCAAGCGTCGAGGTATCCACTTTCGTTGCCGGAATAACGCCTGCGCCTGTGACGGACTGCTCACCCCATTTGGTTACGAAATACTCAACGAACTTCTTGGACTCCTCTTTTACCTTGGAGTTTTCGCCGATGAACAAGCCAACGCCCGGTCCACCAACCCAGCTGTTAATGTCGCCTTTTCCGCCTTCAACCGTCGGGAATTTGAAGAATCCGACGCTGTCGCGGAATTCTTGCGGAATCTCTTCATTGGTCGTGAAGTTTGGCAGTTCCCAGGTTCCCATCATGTACATGGCCGCTTTGCCGTTCAGGAATTCGGATTTCGCTTCCTCGTTGGACAAGCCGTTGAACCCTTTGACAAACGCATTGCCATCTACCAGCGATTGAACTTCGGCGGCTGCCTTTACAAGTGATTCATCCTTGAAGGAACCTGATCCGCTGATTGCACCAGCAAGCGCTTCTTGTCCGCCGATCCGGTCTGCCAGGTACATGTACCAGAGGGATCCGGTCCAGCGATCCTTGTTGCCCAGCGCGACGGGAGCGATCCCGTTATCGGACAGCGTTTTCACGACGTTCTTGAATTCTTCGTAGGTTTGCGGTACTTCCAGGTTATGCTGTTCGAATATCGTTTTGTTGTAATATACCGGTGCGATATTAAACTCGAGTGGAAGCGCATACGTTTTGCCGTCAATGGCATAAGCCTCGGTCGTGCCGGCTACGAACTTGCCATTAAGCTGACCGCCCAGCAAATCATCTACCGGTGCAAACAGTTTGCCTTCGACATAAGGCTTCAGGAATCCGGCTGCCCAGGTTACCCCTACGTCCGGAAGCTCGTTTGATGCGGAAAGCACTTTCAATTTGTTTTTGTATTGTTCATTATCCAGAACTTCCTGTTTGATCGTCACGTTTGGATTCTCTTTTTGATATTCTTCGATGATCTGATTCACGATTTTGTTCTGCCCTGCGGAAACGCCCGCTGGCCATAAGTGCATGAAGTTTACCGTAACTTTATCGCCTTCGCTGCCACTGCTGCCGGAATCCCCGGTGCTGCTGTTGCTCGATCCACAACCAGCTGCGACCAAAGCGAGACACAATGTCAGAAGCAGAACTGACCATTTTTTGTTGAACACGTTTACAACCCCTTTTCTAGTATGCTGTTCGCGTATTGAAACCGCTTTAATCAAATTTTATCAGTGAGGGGATGAATGTATAAGGTCATAATGATTGGGACTAATTCCACTTTTATTGGATTTCCTCTCCGCTATCGGATACGCTGTGGCGGTATTGACTCGGGCTTACCTCCTCAAGGTCACGGAACACTTTCACGAAATATTTCGCCGTTTGGTATCCCACTTTCTCCGCAATTTCCGCGACAGGCAGCGATGTGCCCGCCAGCAGCTCCTTGGCCCGCTGTACCCTGCGACGCGTTAAATATTCGCTGAAGGTGAGTCCGGTTTGCTCTTTGAATAACACGCTGAAATAACTGGAATTCAGGTGAAGCACTTCTGCCACTTCCTTAAGCGATACCGATTCCTGAAGGTGCTGATCCACGTACTTCAGCGCTTCCTGCACCTGAATGCTGTAGCCCTTATCCAGCTGCGCCGCCTCGAGGAGCTTGGGATCCACCAGTTTCTCCATCCGCTCAATCCGATCAATTTTTTCCTGGCGTTCCAGGGCCGACTCGACCGCAGTTACCAGCTTCCGCTTATCCAGCGGCTTTAGGAGATAATCCACGACGCCGTATTGCAGCGCTTTACGGGCATAATCAAATTCCGAATAACCGGATATGACGATAATGACCGGCGGATGCTCTAGTTCATGCAATCTCTCAATGAGCTCAAGTCCCCCGATTTCCGGCATGCGGATGTCCGTCACCACCAGATGAGCCACCTGATCCTGCAGCCACTCCAGCGCCTCTACGCCGCTTGAAGCCGTCACGATTCTGCAGCGACCCGACGACCATGCCTCCAGCGTCTTCCTTACCCCTTCCCTCGTTCTCGGCTCATCATCCACGATCAGTATCGTTTTCATGCTGTTCCCCCTCCCCACCATTAGCCTGAAAATCATTCGGAATTTGAAATGAGATCGTCGTTCCCTGACCCACCACGCTGTGAATACGCAGGCCGGCTTGCCCGGAAGCATAATACAACCGGATTCGTTGCTCTACATTGGCAATGCCAACACCGCTTTTTTTAGAAGATTCCGCGTATCCCTTTTCCATGGAGGAATACAGAGAGGCCACCGTCTCCTCGTCCATTCCCGGGCCGTCATCGCTAACCGAAATGACCGTATATCCCGGGTGATCCGAGGCCTTCGCCCGTACAATAACGGTGCCCGGACCCAATCGCTGCTCAACTCCGTGGAGAATCGCATTTTCCACGATCGGCTGAATCAGCAGCTTCGGAATCGGCACGTTTTTGCTGGCTTCATCCGCCTCGATTTTCCAGGATAACCGGTCCAGCATCCGCATTTTCATAATCATCAAATAACGCTCGGCATGATCCAGCTCGTCCCGGACCGATACCCACTCATCCTCGTCTTTGCGGTTAATGACGTAACGGAATAAGCCGGACATCGCGACCACGATTTGGGCCAGCTCTTCTTCCCCTTGATCATCCAGCGCCCAGTAAAACGCTTCCAATGTGTTAAAAAGAAAGTGCGGATTGATCTGAGCCTGCAGCGCTTTAAGTTCTGTCCGGCTCTGAATGATCTCCTTCTGATACACAACCTCGATTAATTCGTTCAGCGAATCCACCATCTGGTTGTACGAATTGTTAAGCTCGTTGATCTCCATCGTCTTCGAGGTGACGGCAATGGGCCTCAGCGTTCCCAGTCTCACGCCGCGCATGGCTTTGATCAGATTCAAAATCGGCCGGATGATCATCGTGGTCAATATAAAGCTTAAGAACAGGAACAGCAGCGCACCCACGCCCCCGGATACGATGATCGCGGTCCGCAGCACTGATATCCCCTCCGTCGTATAGTCGACAGGCGTCAGGATGACCAGGTTCCAGCCCGTGGCCTCAGACTGTTTCTGTACGGCAATGTAGTCCTCATGGCCGACCGTAACCGTCTCCCCTTCGCGGTGCAAAACCTCCTTCGCATCCACCACGGTGGCAAAATCCGACGAGATTTCATTCCCCGCCTGATCAAACAATCCCATCGTTTCACGCGAATCGCTGCCCATGCCGCCTGCAGAGTCCGCCAGTGCAAAATAGTCCTTCTCCAGCTTCACGAGCAAGTACCCGCCGTGGGCAAAGGAATGGTCAATCAGCCGAATTCTCCGTACCGCTACCACCACATCCGGGTCCCGGGGATCCTGACCGAACCATACCAGCTTCCCCATGCCCTGGTCTGCCGCAGCAATCCAATCTCCCCTAACCCGGCTGGTCAGACTTCCTTCATCCAGCGGAAACAGCCGCCGATAATCCTTCGTATATAATTCCAGCGACCGGATGCCCGTAGCATAGGCTTCATATTTACGAACCTCCTGTTGAAGGGACTGCCGTTCACCGAATGTTATCGGCTTGCCCGCGGTCTCCTGCGCCAGAAAGCGCTGAACCGTTGCGTTCGTCGAGACTTGGGCCGTCAGCGTATCCACCTGCTTGAGCAGCGCATCCAGCTTCCCCGTGGCCTGAACGGCCGTCTGCTGAATATGCTTCTCCGCACTGTTACGCAGCAAAGCCGAAACCTGATCATATACAAACACCCCGACCAATGCCAATACGATCACCATCACCAGCATAAATCCAAGGAAGATTTGATTCCGCAGTGTATTCAGCCTGCCAAACCTGTTCAAGTTCTGCACTCCCTTTCGATTTGGAACTGTAATTCACTATACACAATCTTGTTGAAGTTAGGGAGTCCTCGCCCTTCCGCAAAGGTCCAAGGCATATGTACTTTATTACTCAAAAAAGAGGAAATGCGAAAGGTTAGTTTCCCCTTGCACTTCCTCTCATATACAGCCAAGCATACTATACCGGATATAATTCCTGATGCCGCTCAAGCTCTCTTTTGCAATCGGTGCACAGCCCTCTTACGGCGCCGGCGTCATCAGCATAAAAGATTAATTGTCGCTTGCGCCGGCATTTACTGCATGCTTGTCCGTGCTGACCGCTCCGGGTTCGCGTTGTTGTGTTCAGATGGATAACATTACGCTCCCTTCCGCTTCTTTTCTTGCGTCTGAACCATACAACTGCAAGAAGGACTAGAACGGCTCCAGTCATCATCCCGATCATCCATCCCATGTTTATTTCACCTCCGACATGTGCAGGCTATTTGTACAAAATAGCTAAAAAACGATTAGCAGATTTACACTCCATGATCACGTATAAACGACGTTACTACATTAATACATTTGCGAACATTTTAACATATCTTGTATTTGTCATGGCGGTTCCTGCCCATTTCCAATCACAGAATATAACCGAATTTCCGCAATGAAAACACAAAAAAGCCTTCTCACTCCCGTTGCTACGGGAAGGAAGGCTTTCGCTGTGCTTTCGTTCATGCAACCGGCATGGTGTCAGATCTTCAACTCACCGAGTTTTATCAACTCAACGACAGCTTGCGAACGGCCCTTGACGTTTAATTTCTGCATGACATTGGAGATGTGGTTACGCACCGTCTTTTCGCTAATAAACAACTGCCCGGCGATATCGCGAGTCGTTTTGTCCTGCACTAGCAATTCAAACACTTCGCGTTCACGGTGGGTTAACAAGAACTTGCTGTTATGGTCGGTCCCCTTCAATGGTGTCACCCCTCCTTGCCCGGGTATGTGTGGTCTAACAAGGGTAAGGGATACAGTCAACTCATCTTATGTAAGATGAGGGGGGAAGGTGCGAAAGAGGCGAACAATTTGGGCGATTGGCCCGTATTGGCGATTTTTGTCCTTGCTTCCTCTCGAGGGTTGGTCTATGATGATGGTGTAAAAATAATTTTCTTTATTTTTTTATATTTATAAAAATTATTTTCAGAATTGGAATCCCATTCGTTATGCCCAGGCAATAAGCTCACCGGGAACCTTGAAGGAGGCTTGTGATGACACCAATCTTGCATATTATTTCTGTCGAAAAGGAAAGTCTGCCCCGTCAGGAACGACGGCTCGCAGAGTTTATTTTGACAGCTCCATCCGAGATTGTGCATATGGGCATTAAAGATCTTGCAGAGCAGTGTGAGGTCAGCGCTGCCACCGTAACCCGTTTTTGTAAGAACTTTCAGTGTAAAGGGTATCCTGATTTTAAGCTCAAGCTCGCCGCCGAGATCGCTCATGCCGAAATGGCCTCACGCACGGGAAATACGCGCTATCAGGATATCGTTGCCGGCAACGCGCTTGCCGGCATCGTCGAGGCGATTGAATCCAATCATCTGACTTCGATACGGGATACGACAGAACTGCTCGATCTGGGTCAGCTGGAGCGAGCCGTGGATGCCCTATGCCGCGCGAAGCGCATTGATCTGTACGGAGTGGCTACCTCTTCCATTGTGGCACAGGACTTCTACCAGAAGCTGATCCGGATCGGCAAAAACTGCACGGCTTTCGCAGATTCGCATATGCAGATCACATCAGCCTCTACCCTGACTTCAAGCGATGTTGCCGTTGCTGTTTCATACTCCGGCGAAACACCGGAGACCATCGATGCGTTGACTTGTGCCAAAGACGCCGGCGCCTTCACGATCAGCATCACGTCGTACCGAAGCAGCGCCATCTCCGCTCTGGCAGACATCACACTGTATTCATCTTCATTAGAGGAAGGAATGCGCCGGGGAGACATGGCTTCGCGTATCGCTCAGCTTCACATTATTGACATCCTGTTCATGGGTATGGCCAGTCGGGACTTCTCTACGTATGTTCCCCGTCTGGAGCAATCATATCTTAATGTTCAAAACTATCGCAAAAGCCGAGGAGGATAATAACCAATGAATATTTACACATTCCGCGATGAAGAACAATTTGTGCAAACAGGCGCTAACCTGATCTCCAGCCTGATTCACACCAATCCGCGCGCTAAGCTGGGACTGGCTACAGGAAGCACACCGGTCGGGCTCTATGCCAAACTGATTGAAATGAATCGTCAGGGCCTGGTCAGCTTCGCCCAGACCACAACATATAATCTGGACGAATATGTAGGCCTTCCCGAGAACCATCCCGAGAGCTACCGCACTTTCATGAATGAGAAGTTCTTCAATCATGTGGACATCCAGATCGAACGGACCCATGTGCCGAACGGAAATGCTGCCGATCCGGAAGCAGAATGCCTGAATTACGATAAAATGCTGGAAGAATTCGGCCCGGTTGATCTCCAGCTTCTCGGCCTTGGACATAACGGACACATCGGTTTTAACGAACCTGGCGAAGCCTTGAGTGGGGGTACGCATGTGGTTGAGCTGCAAGAGAAAACACGCAACGCCAATGCAAGATTCTTCCCTACCCTGGATGATGTTCCAACCCATGCGATTACGATGGGCGTTGCCACGATCTTGAAAGCCCGGCAAATTCTTCTCCTCGTCCGTGGTGAGGATAAAGCGGAAATTGTTCACCGTGCATTGAAAGGACCGATTACCACAGAATGTCCGGCATCGCTGCTTCAATGTCATCCGAATGTGGTTGTCCTTTTGGATCAAGGTGCAGGGAGACTGCTGGTATGAGCGGCGAACGAAAAGAATCTGTCCAATTGCTGTATGGTCAAGTCCTGACGCCAAACGGCATCTGCGAAGATGGCGTGCTGGCGATTCAAGGTGAGAGCATCTCCTACGCCGGTGATGCTTCCGGGCTCCCTGCCGATCTGAAGCAGGCCGCAGCGGAAGTGATCCATCAACCGGATGGGTACATTATTCCCGGTTTTATTGATATCCACGTACATGGGGGTAACGGTGAAGATTTCATGGATGCCTCCAAGGATGTTCTGGATAAAATCACGTCGTTCCACAGCTCCCAGGGAACAACGGCCATGCTTGCTACCACGATGACGGCCCCTAAGGCAGCCATCGACCATGTGCTGCAAGAAGTTAACAACTACCAGAGCCAAGGCATGCCTTACACGAGACTGGTGGGCGTACATCTGGAAGGCCCTTTTATCAGCCCGAAATGGCCCGGCGCACAAAATCCGGAGCATATCGTTCACGCTAATATCGATTGGCTGGAAGAGTGGGTATCCACTTACCCTGGCCTGGTCCGCCAGGTGACGCTCGCACCCGAGCGCGAGGGAGCACTAGAGGCTATCTCTTGGCTGAACACCCACGGGATCGTAGCCGCCTTGGGGCATACAGATGCCACCTATGAGGAAGTCGAAGCCGCCGTTGAAGCAGGTCTTAGCCATGGCGTGCATACGTTCAATGCGATGACAGGACTGCACCATCGCAAGCCTGGCGTGGTGGGCGCGATGCTCAGTGATGATCGCTTAAGCTGCGAGATTATCGCTGACGGTATCCATGTCCACCCCGCAGCCATTCGGATTCTGGCCCGCATGAAGCAAGACGGAAATCTGATTCTGATTACCGACGCGATGTCCGCTACCGGTATGGCTGACGGCGAATATACGATTGGTGACCTGCCGGTTGTTGTCGAGAACGGCATCGCCACGCTCAAGAGCAACCGAGACAGCCTGGCTGGCAGTACGCTGACGATGATCAAAGGCTTTCAGCTGTTGGTCCGAGAGGTTGGGTTAAGCATTGAGCAGGCTTCCCGCGTTGGAAGTCTTAATCCCGCCGCAAAGATCGGCATCGCAGATCTTACAGGCTCTCTTGAAGCCGGCAAGCTTGCCGATGTGCTGATGCTTTCAAATGATCTGGAGCTTCAAGGCGTCTGGATTCAAGGACAACGCAAACATTAATCCTGATTGATTATTACTTATAGCAGACATAGCAAAGGAGCTGCCTTTTTAGGGATGATTTCATTCCTAAAGAGCAGCTCCTTTTGGTATAGAGGTTTTACCGGCTGTTCCGATTACCGCCAAACCAACCGTCATCCGTATCATTCTTCATCAGGTTGCCGCGGGTATCGTTCATGCCGTCACGACCGCCAAGGTTCAGTGGGAACACACGGTTAATCCAGGTGCCGAAATCGCGCGTAAGCGTTCCAACCGTGTTCGCTGCATTACCGTCAGTTCCAAAACGATTGGCATGCTGATAAAAATCCTCATCTGTGGAAACATATACTTGACTGATATGCGGAGCGGTCTTGCGAATTTTGCTCGTAATCTCCTGACGTACATGTTGAGGAACCTCTTCACGATTGTTGCTCATGATACCCATATTATTGTTGTTGTAAGTGCCATAAGGAACGCCATTGATGCCTGTTCCCATATGAGTGTCATTTGTCGTACCGTTCGTTCCGTTAGTACCCATCAGTCCATTCGTGCGTGTTCCGTTTAACGTATTATAATTGCTGCCGCCAAATCCGCCATTGGTTGTCGTTCCGTTTACACCGAAGCCGCGGTTATCGGCATTACGGCCTAAACCTGTTCCAAGACCTGTCGTATTGTCCACAGCACGTCTTGTGTCGTTTGCCATTCCTTGCAGGAGTCCAACGCTGCCTGTACCTGAGGTACCGAAGGTACGGTTTCTGACATTCGTGGTGTTCGTGCCCGTCAGCGTACGGTCAGTGGCACGATTAGCTCCAGTGCTCATACCCGTCACACGACCGTTGATGTTGTTCGTGTTCATGCCATCCCGGGACAGCGATACATACGCATTGCGGTTTGTCACGAATACATGGGCTGTACCTAAACCACTGATATCCGAAACTTTTCTCGACAGCGTTTTGCTGTATTTCAGGTTGGTCAGGTCATGCTGCTGCGTGCTGCGGACGTTCTGGTTGTTCCGTACGGAATTCACACCGATACGGCCATTGTCCACATTGTTCGTGCGTGTCGTGTTGCCGTCGTTGGCGTTACCGCATCCTGCTACTGCAGCCATACTCAGCAGCAATGCCGTGGAGACGGTCAGGTTGAGGGCCTTGGATTTAATCATGATTCATCCTCCATCTCTATAATGAGTGTATTAACATCGTATAGGATGACCTTGCGGCAGAAGTGGTATGCTGAAAGGTTTTAACATGGAAGATTACTGATGATCAAGCCTAATTTTATGGACAAAAAAACACCGATTAGATCACGAACATCCATCGGCGTTTTATTTCATTTTACTTATGAAGTGGAGGACTGCACCTGTATTCTGGCGTCATCCATAATATCGGCAAGCGATTGCTCCAGGACGTATTGCGGGCTCCATCCCAGCGCTTTGAGGAGCCCGGTCCCTTGCTGCCCCCCGGTCCCCTTATTTAACGAATCCAACGAAAGCGAGGCGGATTCAGGTCCCCAATCGATGGGCACCACCGTCCCGGTCTCCTTCAGTAAGCGCTCAGCCAGTTCTCCAAGCGTATGCTCTTTCCCCGAATCGATGGGATACGTCATGCCGGAAGAACCGCTCTTCAGAAGTACGCCGTATGCAGCTACCGCATCCCGAACGTCCAGAAAGTCCCTGGATTCGAATCGGGAACTGATACGGAATAGCGGCAGGCCCCTACCCGCTTCACAGCCTGCAATATACCGGGCAAGCAGCGTGCAGAATCCTGTCGATTCTCCAGGGCCAATCAGATTGGACGGCTCAGCAAGGACGATATGCTGGTTAAACATGCTGTGCCAGGCCGCTGCGGACCAACTGGCAAAGGTTTTGCTAAGGCTGTATGGATGAGGAACCGCGGCCGCGCCTTTTGCGGGATCTACGCTTAGTCTGGATCCAACCATCACCATGCGACTGTCCGGACAATGCTGCCGAACAGCCTCAAGCAGATAGATGGTGCCCATAACATTACTCTCCATATATGAAGCAGGATGCTTCCACGACTCCGAAGCTGAATTTTTTCCGGCTAAATGTAAAATATAATCGGGACGGTTAGTTTGAATAAGTTCATTCACCTGTTCACGGTCCTCCAGGTGACACTCGGCGGAAATGACGCCTTGTATCGAATCCAGCGTTTTCTTATTTCGACCGGCAGCAACGACCGTACAGCCCTGCCGGACGAAATAAGCACAAGCATGTAAGCCGGTAAAACCTGTGGCTCCTGTGATCAGCAGTTTTTTGTTTGTTAATGTTTCTGCTGCCATTCATACATCTCCTTTAACATTTGAGCATAATCCGGGAATGGATAGGTTGCATCGAGTCGCGTGCTGCGCAGCGTCCGATCCTGAACAAACTCATCCGTCGGGACCACAACCACATCGTGTTTCCCCCATATGTCCTTGAACAACAGCAGCAACTCATATTTGCTTACCGGATTCGGGTGTCCGAGATGGATGAGACCTCCCACGTCCTTGTTCATGAAGAATTCGATCGCTTTGGCAAGCTCCAGCGTTGTAACACCGTTCCATAGCACAGCCCGGTAGCCGGAGACCTCGCCTCGCTGCTTCATAAACCAGTTAAACAGGCCGATTCCGCTCTGCCGAATTTCAGGTCCGATGATCGAGGTTCGAATCGTCAAGTGATCCGGATCTTGGACCTCGCCCAGCGCTTTGGTTACCGCATAGGAAGTCACACCATCGGGAAGATCATCTTCCCGATAGCCTCCCTTGGTCCCCAGAAACACGCAATCCGTGCTGATATGAATAAGTCTGGCTGAAATGCTATTCGCTAAATATCGCAACCGATGAGGTAAAAAACCATTGATATGATACGCGTTTATCTTGTCTTCCTCAGCTCGTTGATTCAAGACGCCTACGGCGTTGATGATGATATCGGGCCCAACCGCCTTCACGATATGCTCTACAGCACTCATATCGGTTACATCGAGCACCAGGCCTTGTGAATCGCTTCTGTCCCGGGTCGTATAAAAGACATGATGCTTGCCGGATAACTGAAAGTACTGTACAAGCATATGTCCCGCCATGCCATTTCCCCCGAGAATGAGCATCTTCATGGCAAGAATCCTCCGCGGCGCAGAATATCCCGTATTTCGACCTTCGTCATCAATTGATGCTCCGAGCTGAAGCTGTTGAAAGACACTTTGGGCAGGTGTTGATACCGTTCCTTCAGATCAGGAATATCTAAAGTCGGTAAAATGACCAAATATTCGTCATCGTAAACAACGGTTGTCTGGCTTTCAAAATCACTCATGAGTATTTCATGAATCTTCTCTCCCGGTCGAATTCCGGTTTCAACCACTGTGACATCGTTTCTCCCGGAAGCCTCTATAAGCACTTCCGCCAAATCCACGATGCGGCAGGTCGGCATCGTCATAACGAAGATTTCGCCGCCTATGCTTTCAATCGACGCTTTGAACAGCAAGGAGATTGCATCCTTCAAGGTCAGGAAGAAACGGGTCATGTTGTGATCGGTAATGCTGATCTGTCCCTTTTGCCGAATCTGATTCTTGAATACATGAACGACGCTCCCGTTCGTTCCGAGAACATTGCCGCCCCGCACGCAAACGAATTTGGTGTGATTACTCAACAGATTAGCATACACAATCAGCTTTTCGCCAATCGCCTTGGTCATGCCGTAAAAGTTGGATGGATTTGCAGCTTTATCCGTTGAAATATATATCACTTTTTTTACTTGGTTTTCAATGGCTGCTTCAATGACATGCTGCGTGCCTACAACATTGGTTTTCAGAGCTTCATAGGGATGCTCCTCACATACAGGTACATGTTTCAGCGCCGCAAGATGAAAGACGTAATCGACATCCTGGCAGGCTGCCGTAAGAGCTTCCTTGTCGCGGATGTCCCCAATTCGGAAAGTGAGTCTCGGATCTTCAAACTCACGGTCCATGGCCACTTGCGTAGCCTCGCTTCTGGAATAGACGATGACCTGCTTAGGATTTAGCGGCAGTAGCTGGCTGATCAGTTCATGTCCCCAAGAGCCTGTGCCGCCAGTCACCAAAATCCGTTGATTAGTGAACATTCACTTTCCCTCCAAGCACATATTTTACGACGGTACGCGACACATTGTCCGCCAAGTATCCGTCCGGGCACTTCCAGTCGCGACTCAATTGAGTCATCAATTTGACCGCTCCATGGATCCGGTCGGCACTCAAGCCGGATACGATGTTACTTCCGCAATCCACAGTCTCCGGTCGCTCCGTCGTCCGCCGAACCGTTACTGTGGGTACGTGCATGATGCAGCATTCCTCTTGTACCGTGCCGCTGTCGGTGATGGCACACAGCGCATCCTTCTCGAGCCTCACAAAATCAAAAAAGCCAAACGGCTCGTGGAATTCAATGAGCGGATGGAGACTAACCTCCTTCGCCCCTTCAAGGCGCGAAGCCGTCCGGGGATGAAGGCTGCATATGAGCCGGTGTCCGAACGTTTCCGCAACCGCGTTTAACCCATTTAAAATTTCCTTTAAATTCTCAGGTCGATCCACATTCTCGGAGCGGTGTATCGTGACCAGAAAATATTGCTGAGGCGACAAGGACAGCTGCTCCATGATCCGGCTTTGATTGACCTGAGTTTCATAATGCTTCATGACTTCATAGATCGGGTTCCCTGTCAGAACGATACGCTGACTCGGCACACCCTCGCGAAGCAGGTGATTCTTGCTGTAGCTCGTATAAGGCATATTGATGGAGGATACCGCATCAATGACTTTGCGGTTCTTCTCTTCAGGCACATCAAGATCAAAGCAGCGGTTCCCCGCTTCCATATGCACCACGGGATATCCCAGACGCTCAGCCAGCACAGCGCAAAGCGCGCTGTTTGTATCGCCTAGCAGCAGAACGGTATCGGGCTTCTCCTGCTCCAAGATTTCTTCCATACGGCTGAACATGACCGACAGCTGGCCTCCGAGCGTTGCCTGACGGTCCTGAAGGACGTAATCCGGACTGCGGAGCCCCATCTCCGAGAAGAACACCCCGCTTAAGGTATTCGTGAAATTTTGCCCTGTATGCACGAGCACATGCCTCGTTGCATACTGGTCTAATAGAGGAATGATCAAGCTTAATCGGATAATTTCGGGCCTCGTACCCAAGATTGTCATGACTTTCATATCGGATTCTCCCTTGCCAAGTTAATCACAGATCCGAAGGCGATCTTTCCGCAGCACGACCATTCTTCCCGTATTCGTGAGGAGGCAGAGTGGATGCATACCTGCTTTTCAATGTCTCAGCCTGAGGACCGCTCTGCCTTTCCTCTCGTCTTATGCCTTCCGTCGCCTTGCGGACGTTCTGCGTTGTCTAGGCTTTGATGCCCGTCGCCTGGTCGGTTTTCCTTCTGTTCTTCTGGTTCTCGTGCGAGGGATTATTCGGCGCAGTCCGGCTTTTCCGCGTTTCTTCCGGATCCGCTTACGCTGTTTATGCCGTCTCGTCGGAGCAGCCCGGTGCTTCGCCGTTCTTGCCGTCGCCTGGAACCACTCAGGATGCTCATTCATCCACCGGGAAACCATTTCGTTCACTCGTACCTGGTACATCGCAGGACCATAAACAGCCTGTGCTTGCATCCGGTTCTGCATTCCCAAGGAAACTCCCTGATCCGGCTGATCCAGTATGGACCTTACTTTCTCCACCAGAGAGGCCGTACTTCCTGGGTCGGCTAGCAGATGCGGACAGCCGGCAGCTGTCAACACTTCCTGGAGTCCTCCTGAGGCATAGGCAACAACCGGTTTTCCGTACATCAGGCCCTCCAGTGCCGTCAACCCGAATCCCTCCGGTACTACACTCGGTACAACAACAACATCGAGTGCACAGTACACCTGTGTGATATCATCCTGGGTACCGGCGAATATGAATCGGTGCTGAGCTCCGGACCAAGCAATTCGATCGCGGCACAGCCTCTCATAGTCCAGGTCCAGCACGCTGCCAACAATGAGGAAGACCGCGTCCGGATAGGCATCCTTGAGCGAAAGCGCCATGTCGATGAAATGATGGACCCCTTTGCTCTCGATCAGAAACGACGAGATCATTCCAATTACGGGTCTGTTCGATGTGATCCCAAGCTTCTCCCGGTAGGAGGCCCTCCATCCCGGCCATGCTTCCGGCTGAATGTCAGACTCGCTCCAGGATGGAGGAAGAACCGTCATCTTCGACTGCCTCACTTCCGGCGGGAAGCTCTCGGCTACCGATTCGGAAATACTGATGATCCAACTGCTGTACTGATGGATTAACGAAGTGGAGAAATGGGCATACCCGTTATCCGTAATTTTTTCTGTCAGCTGCCACAGCACGGGAATCCCGAGTCGTTTTCCGGCAGCCGCCGGCATAAAATGCACGCAGGTATTGATAAGGATCACCTGAGGTCCTTCATTTGCTATCCATTTTGTCAAAGCACGGAATACATTTGTTGTCATTAACTTATCCGCTTCGTTCATTAGCTGGGCACCAGGTGTATAGATACTGTGGAGCAATGGGATTTTGTAGATTTTGACCATAATCCCGGATTGTCTGGCCAGCATGGTCAGCCGGCCTTCATTCGGTGCAACCAGAACACAATCGAAGTATGGAGCTAACTGCCCGCAGAAGAACAGAAGCAGCTTTTCCGCTCCCGTAATGCTTGAAGGATTGGATACGTGTGAAAAAATCAACATTTTCGGTTTAAGGGCCATCGGTATCGTCCGCATCTTCAGTAACCGTGATTCTCGCAGTACCGGATGCGATCCACCTCCTTTTCACCCAGTTGGTACAATATATTAGGGAGACAAAGATACCGCAACGACGCTTGTTCCCCCAACATTCATCTATTTCTGAATATCGATCAAGGGAAGATGACCGAGAACATCGTGTTCAGCCGATGTGCATAGGTATGCTCCTGAAACGTTCTCTCCAGCGCACGATGGGCGATATCTTTACGCAGTTGGTCATTCGTAAGATAATACTCAATCTTCTCCAGCAGTTCACCAGGCGATCGGTATGTCTCAATCTCCACACCCGGCGTGTAAAAGCGTGCCAGATCCGCGCGCTCATCACAGAGTTGAAGCGTACCGCAGGCACTGATCTCAAACGTACGAGGGTTTGGGGAAGCCGCAGGAATATGACCTCTATTTTGATTAATGTCGTCGTCATCTACCGCACGGTGCAGATTGATGATAATCTTGGCACTGTTGTATACGTCTGCCGTTTCCGCGGGGCCCATCCACTTGTTGACCTCGATTCGGTTGTTATATCGCCCATACCCAGGGAATCGTTCCCACCAATTTCCGTTAATAAATGTACGGTGCGCCATCAGTTGATCCATAATGGGCTCAAAGAACTGAATCCGCTTCGGGTAGGCTGTACCGACAAAACTGATATCGCGGGTTGCCGCTCCAGGTTTGACGATCGGACGATAATGGCCGGGAAATGCAGCGAATGGCAAATAATGAACCTGAGCGCAGCCCAAGTTCTGATAATGAGCCACACAGTTAAACTCCAGCGTAAACACATAATCATAGTGATGAACCCAGCCTATGGTCATATCGGTATAATACGGATCGTCGGTCATCCATACGGCTGTCCGAATCCCCATGGCCCGAACGGCATCCATCTGTTCCACAGGAAGATACATGCCGTCCAGCACCAGCACCAGATCCGGCCTGGTGCGGCTTGCTTCCGCTGCTACATCCTGCTTCGCATCCGTCAGCGAAAGCTGACGTACCATGCCATGCAGCGTGCCAATAATCGCCTCGTCAATCGGCGAATAGGGAAATCCTTTTCCCGAGCTGACAAACAAGACATGGATATCCCGCACAGGCGGGGTGTATACAATCCGGTTGACGATGCCTTGTGATTTCCCCCGGAAGTACCCTTCATCGTATCCCGCTTGAAGACCGGCATTCCTGCCTTGCCCGTATGCATCGGATACGGCGGACCGACGTGGTCCTGTAACTAAACTTCTAGCCATCCGCTTCGCTCCTCCCTGATATTTGCTTGAACGAAAAACAAAGTCCGTCTTATCGATTGGCTTCGATCAAAGTCAGAAGTTCCGGCAGTCGGTGAACATACGTATGTCTTGTCATCGTTGTCTGAAGCGCCCGCTGCGCTATACTTCTGCGCTGATCCTCTTGAGAGAGATAATAGGAAATCTTATGTTTCAATTCCGGAACGGAGCCAAAGGTTTCGATGTCGATTCCTGGCGTATAATACTGGCTCAGATCCTCACGGATATCCGTGATCTGCAGCGTACCGCAAGCATTGATCTCAAAGGTGCGCGGGTTGATCGAACGTCCCGGATAATTCAGGCTGTTGCGGTTATCGTCACCGCTTTGTGTGGGCCGGTGCAGGTTGATCACAATTTTGGCGCCGTTGTAGAATTTCACGGTTTCAGCAGGCGGAATGAAGCCGCTGTACACAAACGGAGAGAGTTCTTTATAACGGGCGAGTCGTTCCCAGTAGCCTCCCATAATACGAACCTGCTTCCCTTTCAAGAACGGTGCTAATTCATCAAACAGTGCCGCACGGTTGCGGAACGCGTTACCGATGAAACAAATGTCAGAACGATATGCCGGCCCTGCCATCGTAGGGGTGAATAGTTCCGGATGAACGCCTAGCGGAAGATAATGCACTTCCTTCACCCCGACGCTTTGATACAATGAAACACAGCTCAGCTCGTGCGTGAACACAACATCAAAGTGCTGTGCCAATCCCGGCGTCTCCTCCGTAAAATAAGGATCATCCACAAACCAAATGGCCGTCCGGAAGCCGAGGTTCCGGAGCTGATTCATCGAATGGCGAAACCCCTCCGGAAATACGTGCAAGCCGTTCATCACCAGAATGATATCCGGCTTTTGCTGCAGCGCTACCTCCACCACTTGTTCCGGCGTCACCACGATACATTCCCGAACGATTCGGCCAAGTCCCTTGACTACCCCTTCATCAATGGACTCAAATCCTTGAGGGACATACAGAATTTTCAGATTGAAATATGGCGAGGGCTCGACTGGAATACGTTCCATCAGCGCACGGCACCCCCCCAAACGGTAACCTTCACTGTAACCTGCCTGGTAGCCCTCCTTCTGACCTGTAAGAAACGATAAGCTCACCATCTTCACCCTGTCTCTTATGGGATTTACAAAGGTTCATATAACTATATGCCAAGAGGACGAATGCATCATGGACGATTGTCCCTTGAACCGGGAATTTGGCGTATGCCCTTACGTATCGCCCCCTTGGAAACGGCAAGTGAAAATAAAAAAAGAGCGGTCCTTCACGGATTCGAAACCTTCCGTGAGAGCCGCCCTGTCCGCCTTCATACAGGTGCAGGAGGGATTTGCCCGTCTTCATAACCCTTCGCAAATCCCGATTTAAATCCTTCGTCATATGCCTGACTATAGCCTTGGTTATACGCCTGGGATGAGGCGGGATAGAAAACGCGCCCTCCTCTTCGTAAACGATAGCGGCCTCGAATCCCGCGGCGTTTACGCAAACTCAAGTTTCCGCCACGACGCCGTCTTGCACCTTTAACAATCTTTAAGCGTCTTACTGCCAAGGACAATCTCTTGCTGCCGGCACGGCGTGCACGTCCGCTCTTTCGCAAGCCCTTTATTTTTACTTTCATCCTGTCATTAACCTCCCAAGTGCGTGGTTTGTTCCTGGTCTGCTGTACCGTGGCTTGCAATCCTTCCGGCTGCAAGCCATGGGGAAGAAGGAGACCCCCGTTTCGTTCGGTTCCGCGGTATGCCTGTCAGCATCTCCGTCATAACTGACTGGTAACCGGTTAATAGCCGGATATTCTCAGCAAGCCTTTTCGCTGTCACGTCGGAATGGGCCGAGACTTCGGCGATATTCTCCAAAATGCCGGCCAATGCCTCCTGGCTTCTGGCGATAGATGATATCATGGCTACCCTTGCTTCATGTTCCCGGTGGGTGCGTGTAATCATCAATCCGAATCTCCAAAATCAAATTCATCAAAACCTCCGCTTGACGCCTGATCATCGGTACCTAAAGCCACACGCAGATTCCGGCAGAGCCCTGATCCGATTCGGGTCAGTCCTTCAATCTGCTCCACGATTTGCTCATGCATCACCAACGAATCCTTCAATCCGCCGGTAGAGGGATCCTGCGAAAGCACCCACTCGCGAACTTTTTCAGCTTCGACAGCCTTCCCTTCCAGGATCAGGGAGGTCTCGCGCTGAATGGCTACGGCTGCTTCCAGCATTCGCATCAAAGACTCTTCTTTGCTCACCTGCATTCCCGCCTCTGTCATCCGGTAAGATTACCGGGTTATTCTTCCTCTTGGTCTCTCATTTCCTTTAACACGATCTCCAGGCTATCTGCTGCGGTTTGCTGCAGATCCGCCATGGCATTCAAATAAGACACGATGCTGCGATTGATCTGGGTCGTCTGTCCTCCTGATGATTTCGGTCCTTCTGCAAGCTGAAATTCATATTCAGGAAGAGAATGTATAATTTGAGCCATGCGAACAGCAGCATGGCGCTGAGCTTCCAAAATCCGGGCCAGCTGCTGTTGAGAATGCGAAAGATGCGCTATCATATCATCGATTTTGCTCTCCACGTCGGTACTCCCCTTCACTCTTCTATCAGTTCAGCATATGCGGAAAACGGATTCTCCGTGCAACAATCAAATCATATCTTCCCGCTTGCAAATAGCGGTGATGCCTCTATCTGTAATCTTTGTTCCGCGGGTATCCGTTCAAGCCATCTGTGCATATGATCTTCCGCGGAAAGGATCTCTTCCGTCCACATTCCGATCTCTGCCGGGAGCGAACGTCTGAACAGCAAACAGCTCAATGGACTGGACGAGGAACTCGGCAGAGCTGACTTCTCCTCATCTACTAATGCAGCTCCTAAATCCGATACTGCAGAACTGGCGTAGACCATTTTTACACCAGGTTCACGCTCAAACTCGCACATCAGAACCCCAAGCCAGTTATCCATATGTGGAGGATCGTTGGCCAATATGACGATATACTCGCCAAGTGAAGCAGAAATCGCCTTATTCACAACGGCGGCTAGATGATCTCCGCTATTCCCCTTGATGTGACGCACGACTCCTCTTCGATCATGAATATACCGCCTCGTATTCGCTGTGGCGCCAGCATCGGCAACAAGCACCTCATAGAGATGGGGAGTCATTGTCTCAATATGCTGTATGACTTGAACCGCTGCATCATGCTGAGAATCCGCAGGGATAATAATGCTCGTTCCTTCGAACACGCTGCCCCTGTCCTCCTGCCCAAGCCTTAGCCCGAGAGCATAACCGGCCTCATAACCGGCTCGATAATGCTCGCCCGATACTCCCCCATCTCGCTGCTCTCCGGTATGGCCTGCAGCCCGAACTGCACGCCGTTTTTTCATGGCAATTCATCCTTCATATGCACAGCCGCCTCCTGCAACGATTCAAAAGTGCCGGCATCGCACCACCACTGCTGCAGGATGTCATACATTAATGACCCGTTGGCTGCGTACAGATTGTTGACATCGGTAATCTCCAATTCCCCTCGTTCTGACGGACTGATTCGGCTGATGATATCAAATACGCTATGGTCATACATATATATTCCCGTCACCGCATGACGGCTCCGGGGATTTACGGGTTTTTCCTCAATGAAAAGCAATTTCCCGCTGCCATCCTCCGCAAATACAGGTACGCCATACCGATGGGGGCTATCCGTAGGACTAAGCAGTACCATTGCCGTACCGGAAGGCTGCTGTACATAATGCTGAATGAACGGCTTTAAATCATCCTGAAACAGGTTATCCCCCAGCAGAACAACGAATTTTTCACCGTGAGGTATAAATCCTTTCGCCAGCTCCAATGCCTCCGCAATTCCGCCTGCCTGCTCCTGCACCTTATAGGTCAAATTGACACCAAAGCTCCGTCCGTTCTCCAAATATTCGGCGTACAGGCCAACCGATTTGGAGCCGGTAATCAATAAAATGTCATCGATGCCCGCCTGATGCAGCTTGTGGATTCCATATGCAATCATCGGATGCTTTCCTACCGGAAGCAGGTGCTTATTCATATATTTCGTCAGCGGAAGTAGTCGGGTGCCGTTCCCCCCTGCCAGCAATACGCCCTTCATGATGCGTCACCTCTCTCCTCGATGAATTGTAATGGGTCTACATTCCACTTCTCTACAAACCGTCTCCGGTTCCGTTCAATCAACTCCTGGAATCCGCTCGGGAACCGGGTTCGGAAGCTTGCACTCCCTTCATGGTGCACCAGCACATTCCCTGCCACCACCAGCTTGAACCCTGCAAGGCGAGCGCGATAGCAGTAATCATCATCCTCATAGTGTCCGGGCGAGAACATCTCATCCAGGTATCCCACCCGATCCATAACCGTGCGCTTAAACAAATAGCATAACCCCACGATACGATTCACTTCGTGCCACAGCGCCGCATTCGGTACATTCCAGCGTTCTGCCTCCTGGATGTAGCCTGCTCTGTCCGTATAACCTACCTTTACCTGCTGGATACCGCTTGCGTAATTCGTTACAGGCCCCACGACCCCGATCTCCTCCTGGCTGTATAACGCTTCTTGCAATAACGTCAGCCACCGCGGTGAAACAAAAACATCATTGTTCAGCAGCAATAATTGATCTCCCAAGGCCAACCGAAGTCCATGGTTACACGCGATGGGGAAGCCGGTGTTTTCCGGCAGTGAGACAAGCAAAAGCCCTTCCCGTACACAATATTCACCGGTTCCATCCCGCGAGCCATTGTCCACCACAATAATCTCGTAGGGGACATCGGTATATGCCCGGATATGCTCCACACAGGTACGGAGCAGATGCAGTCCGTTATACGTGGGAATAATAATACTCGTTAGTCCGCTCATAGGCTGTTCCTCCGTAAGGCTAATTCCGTCCGTGACACCTGTCCCCATTGAAGGCGCCCGCCAAGGTTTTTCATCGTATCTCCCAGGGCTTCGATATGATCGCCAATGATCAGCTTTGCCACTGGATTGTCCTTGCCGCGATTCGTCTTCCTTCGCCGGTTTACGCTCAAAACATCCACGGTCTGCACCGCTTCAATCCGAAGCCCCTGTCTTATGGCCAACGTCTGGGCTCTGGGAGGGACTGAAAGATTTGCATAACCGATACTCTCCAGCGCCTGCCTTGTCATCGCATGGGGAACAGCTGTTAGCGAATTGGCCTCCAGATCGTCACGTCCCAGCATGCGGTTGAGAAATGTTTTGCAGCGGGTAACTTCATCTTGGCGGCCAAATTCCGGCAGCAATGGCATGATATCATTCAATGCCACATCCACTCCGCGATCTGCCGCAACCAGATAGGAACTCAGCTTCTCCGCAGGCACCGGCATATCCCCGTCCATGAACAGAACGATGTCCCCGGTGCTCATCTTCGCTCCCAAGGCACGGGCCACATCATGCCCCAGCCGCTCGGGAATGTGAATCACCGTAACCCCTTCAAATGCACGCGCTGCCGCGTACGTATGATCATGGCTCCCATTCTCGACAACGATGATTTCATGTAATGGAAGCCGCTTTAGCTCTCGCAGCACCATCGGAATGGAACCCGCTTCGTTGCAGGCGGACACGATAACGGAAGCACGCCCGTTCAGAGGCGGCAGCAGCGGTGCCGGAATCGACTGCCTGGAACCTCTGGCGTATCCTCGTCGGAACGCTTCCGCTACCCCTGGCAGGACGTGACAGAGCTGGTGATGTGGGATTCCGCTGGAAGCCAGCCATTGACCCAAGGCCGTGGATGCATCCCTTTTGGAGGCCGCTCCTCGTCTTCTCCCGGACATACCTCCTGCACTCAGTGCGAGCCGTTCCCAACGGCTGCTCCGTGTTAAACGGTATGCCACCACCCGTGAGGAACCTTTCCTTAAACGTCTTCGGCCTTTAGATCCTGATCGACTTATTTTTTTATGAATCCGTCTTTGCACGTGCTCACCTCACCACGCTCCGTCTTCGTCCACCATCGTGATATCCGCCCCGGATACCACGCTCTGCAATCACGGCTTCCAGTGCTTCCAAATGATCGCCAAGCACCAGCATTTCCAGCGGATCTCCGCCCGGGATTCGACCGGGATTCAAGCGTCCAACCTCCACGCGGTAGACCGCCTCTACACGCAGCCCCCGGTTGACCGCAGCCGCTTGCGCTTTCGGCGGAATGGACAGCTCACTTGCACCGATTGTCTCCAGCGCCCGACGGCTTAAGGCATGCGGTACAGCTGTCATGGACGCGCCCCGCAAATCAGATCTTCCCAGCATCGAATTTAATGTATATTTCGCAAGAATAACCCGGTGAACCGGCTGCCGATCGATAGGACCGGTATAATCGTTCAAGGCCACATCAACGCCGGATTGAACCGCCTGCACGAAAGGCCTTAACTCACCGGAGGGAATAACCATATCGCTGTCTGTAAAAAGAAGAATTCGTCCTTTAGCTGCTTCTGCGCCCACACTTCGTCCCACATCGTGTCCCAGCGGCTCCGCAAAAGACAACACCTTGGCTCCCATCCGTTCTGCGACAGCTGCGGTCTGATCCTTACACCCGTTCGCAACAACGATTACCTCGGTTTCGGGATGAACCGCCCGCGCTTCTGCTATGACCGCGGAAATCTTACCGGCTTCATTCATAGCGGGAATAATGACAGACACGCAAGGATGGGGGTGATTCTCCCGTGGGATCTGTGGCTCCATAGGACGGTAGGTGGTAGGAATAGCGGGTGGCTGCAACGATTCCCTGGAAGGACGCCGAGAAACCGGCCTTCTTCGGGGCCTTAACCGCTGCATTTTGCGCATACTTGCACTCCTCCTCCCTTGTAACGGTCACTTGCTCCTTGGCAATCTATCCTATTGTATGTTTGCTCTTCTTCATCGTAACGGCATATGTACGGTTACGCCCCAACGCTTATCCCCATCCGCTATCTGTACATACAAAAAGGGCGGGGAGTAAACTCCCTGCCCTTTTTTACGATTTTATTGTCCGCCTATTGCTATCCATGATAACCATCCGGCTGCATGCGGATTGCCTGCGGACCTTGTGATGCCGACCATCGCCTGAAGCTCATTCCGTGACCTGACCCCCGCTTGAAACCCGGGGTCGCTGCATGATACCACCATGACATAATTTCCATCGGCATAAGGGGACTGGAGCGAGACGGCAACATCGATGGTGTCCACGCCTTCAGGAAACATGAACGGCATATCGCCAAACTGCTGCATTAATGGCCTGTCAGGCATCCCTTGTACCGGATTAAAGCTCAAATGCGCCAAGTCCACCGAATGGCTTGCAATTTTAGAGGAAGTAATCGATTCAGGGGATAAGTGAATGCTATATACAGAATAGTCTTCAATCGCCTCGCTTCTTACACTGCGATGTCGAAGATGAGCCGCGTCAATCGTATCATCGGCCAATTCATACTCGGCCGTACCGCCACGATCAATGCCCGGTCTGTACGCGGATGTCTTGAGACGGCCAGGATATCGCCGGTACGGTCTCTTCCCTCTTCCCCTGGTGATCCTTCTGGCTTTGTTCACTGTCGACTCTCTCCTCTGCTTCTAATCGTTACTCCATCCTATTCGGCAAGGGGGGCGCCTGCCACTGTTCCATCGGTTATCCTCAGATGGTCTGCATCAAATGAACCCAGCGCTCGGCCGTATGGTCCCATCTGAAGCGCTGCCGCACCGTTTCGCGACCGGCCATTCCGATCTGTCTGCGAAGATTTTCGTCCTGCAGCAGATTGTTAATCTGCTGTGCAAGTCCGGCTGGAAAATCATCGCTTTGCACCAAATACCCCGTCACTCCGTTTTCCACAATTTCCGGAATTCCTCCGGCGCTTGAAGCGATGACCGGCACGCCTGCTGCCATGGCTTCGACATTCACGAGTCCAAACGCCTCTCTGGGTGCAGACGGAACAACCACGATGTCTGCAAGCGAATACCAATCCGCAATAGCCGGGTATGGCACAAAGGGGCGAAAGTTTACCCAATGCTGGTAGGGTCTTGCAGCTTTTTTCAATTCCCGCACATAGGCGGTTTCCCAATCCGATCCGTATCCGGCGCTCCCGATAATGAGCAGCAGTACATCCGGATGCTTATCGATGATCTGCGGCAGTGCTTCCAGCAAATGGTGAACGCCTTTATCCGGAATAAGTCGTCCGGCAAACAGGATGATGCGCCGCCCGTTCCATCCGTAATGAGCAAGTCGGGCTTCCCGCAATGCCTTGGCTGCCGGGCTGAAGGGCGGGGTAAAATGCTCCAGACTGACTCCGAGATGATTGATCGTAATTTTATCCGACAGCTCCGGATGCCTTATCGTGATATCTTCCAGCAAAAAACGGCTGTTCACCACGATGCCGTCCATCCACCTGGCGATGTTTCCGAACCGCTGCTCGCTCATATACGGAGGCGATATAAAGGTATTGGAATGGAGATTAAGTACAGTCTTTACATCCGGGAGATGCATCTTCAGACGCTGAGCTAACAGCGGGCGATTGTGTACTTCGATAATATCCGGTCTCCATTTCTGAAGCCTCCGCAGCAGGGAAGGATAATAATTCGCTCCCGATGGCAGGCGGTAACACGGAACGCCATTGATCGTGTCTTTTGAAGGGAGTCCTTTTCCAAGCACTCCAAATATGCGCACATCCATGGCTCCCTGTGCCAATGGAATGGTCTGCTCCACTACACGCTCGACAGAGCTGCTCCTCCCCGAAGGAATCACAAAGGACCCCGGCGTCACAACGGCCACCTTCCGCAAACCCATAACTCCACACCCTTCTCACAACGTATCTATATGAAAAACCACTACTGATATATCATAGGTACCCATCCCCCTTGATACCAGCAGTGTTTCATTGCCCTAATTCAAAAAAGCGCATCCCTGTCATGTGTATGGCCGGATACCTTAACATATACCGAATCAGGGGCTATTGGTGACTAATCTTTCGATAAAGAATAGGCCAACCACGGGCGACACCCGTCCACCCGGGACAAACTTCCTGCTGCATACGATGTGGTACAAAGACTCCATGATCTGTGGTAACAAGGAGGATGACCATGCATCCGGAATTTGTCGGCATTCTGCTCAACAACAACACGTATCGCAGAATTTCCAGCGGGAGAATCGGCACTGAATCACTGGCTAACTATGAAGAAGCCGCTGCCATGTACGGACTGGTTCCTTGTTTTTTTACCATTCATCATATTTCATTGGATACCGGAAAGGTGACAGGATATATACCCATTCCATCCGGGTACCGCCGTGTCCACATTCCCATTCCACGCGCCATCCATATGCGCGCCATCTACCACAACCGACGTGAACTCAAGCGGATCGACGATCTGATCAAACAAGGAATCTTTGTGTTTAACGGCCGTACGCGCTACGGCAAGGATACGATACACCATATGCTGGAACAGGATCCGGGATTAACGAATGCCTTACCGCATACGGTAAAGGCTACGCCCGTCTCCATTCGATCCATGTTAAGCCAACATGGTGACCTCGTCTTAAAACCATGCAGCGGCAGTATCGGCATCGGCATTATGCGGCTAAAAAGCAGCACCGGGCACAGCCAATTGACGTATTCGCGTTCCTCCCCTTCGGCTAAAGGATGGAGAACAGTAACATTGGCCGAGGGCAAGCTTCATCCGTTAATCTACCAGAGAATCAGACGTGCGCCCTTTCTGGCACAGGAGCGCATTCCGCTGGCAGAATACAGGGGGCGTCCCTTTGACATCAGGGTCACCGTGCAGCGGGGGGGCAGCGGCAGCTGGGAAATCGCGGGAATGTTTGCCAAAACCTCGCCGCCTCAAACCTTTGTCTCCAACATCGCGCAAGGGGGTTCCGCCTATCAGGTACCGGACATTCTAACCCGCTGCATGCCGAATGCCCCAATCGGAGAAACCCTCGAGCGTATTGCGGAATTTTCCCTGCATATCGCCCGCATCCTGTCCCTGTTTATTCCGTATGCTGCCGATTTTGGACTGGACATCGGGATTACCGAAGATGGAAGGCTCTATTTCATTGAGTGCAACGGCTGCGATCAACGGTATGGTTTCCTGGAGGCTGGCATGGGAGAGGCATGGAAGAACTCGTATCGGAATCCAATGGCTTTTGTCCGCCATCTCTACGATAACGATGCCTGGCCCTCGTATTGAGATAAGCCGAATGCGTTGGCGATGACGCTTACGGTTTGATCCCGATACGGGATACACCGCCCCTTGTCTGTATCGAAACCTAATTCCATGTAAACCATGTAGCCGTGAATCAACAGAGCTTTTTCATGCAAGCACTGCGAGCACAACCCAAAAACAGCCACCGCCTTTGAGAAATACTCAGGCGTGGCTGTTTTGGTGTTGTTACGGGTAAGGATTAGGGATCATCCTCTTTAACATAAGGAGGTCAGGTGAAAACTTTAATGAGGTACCTGAGATTTAAAATCCCCTTTGCTGGACTGATCGGCATGATAGAATATGACATCCCCATCCATCAGAGAAAACCGCTTACCATACGGATCGTTATACGTACGGCTGTATCCTTCAAGCTGCCATTGATTCATGAGTGGGCCATGAATGTATTGCAAATGGGGTTTGGCCGTGTTGCCCTCCCGGATCGTCTCGATGTTGAAATTGACCACGATATACCCTTTTTTGAGAAAAATCGAGGATTTCTCGTCTAGGCGGTTCGTTCGTCCATAAGCGGCCAGGTCGGTCCCTTTCTTCACCACATACACGTCGGCAGGAAGACTGTATTCACCATACCAGCGCTGTACAGCTGCGTTGGCCCGCTCCGTGTCAACGGAGGCTGGCAATCCTGACTTCGGGCCGATCAGTGTGCGTATTTCGTATGGAAGCAGCATCCAGTCGAGCCGACCTACCCAGGTCTTGCTTTTGCTGATCTTCTCCAAGTACTGCTTCATGTAGGCCGCCGCAGACATTCCCGCCGGGGCTCCGCCGCGGTTGTACAAATACGAAGCCGTATCCTGCAGCTCGTCTTGCGGAACATTGCGCAGCCTGTCATTCAGGATGACATAACGCTTCTCCGTGTCCTGCGGGGAACCGATCCGAATAAACTTCCGGTTTCCGCTGTGGTAATACAGATCAACGGGCTGCCGTCTGCTGCCGTCCCGATGAACAAAATAAAAGCTCGGGGTAATTGAAATGCCGTCTTGTACACCAAACATATTGCCCTTCGTCTTCACATCGAATTTGAAATGGTAGCCTGTCTTTACGGCTGCATTCTTATATCCCTGTGTCGGATGCTTGCCCGGTGCGATGGGCAGTGTGTACGGAAGCGAGTTCCCGCGTGTTCCACCGTCAATATCGCGAAGTCCTGTCCAATAGGACGCGCCGCTTGGTGCCGCATTCCCTTTTTGTTTGCGGAAGACCGTCTCCCAGTTATAATCGGCAATATCCGTGATATGGAAATCATATACGCGCCCGATCACTTCAACTGGTTCTATATCCGTAGCCACATGGTGAGCCAAATCCAGGTTCGCGCTGGGCTGAGTCGTGAAGTCGGATGGAGCGTTCTCCGCAATCGTACGGAAATATACCTGATAATCCCCCTCATCCACCCATACCGGCAGGAAAAACTCAGTGTCCAGCTGAGCCGTCGGGATTGTAATCCAGGTGTCTTTTGGATAAAAGGTGCTCCTGTCGCTGCTGTAGACATCGAACGGAAAATACACCTGTTTCGATCTTACATACTTCGCATAGTCCCGGTCTCCGTATCCCTGGATGTTCCGATGTTGACCCGAGGTAGGGATGCGTACCGTAAACGGCCGATCCAAGACGAATGCAGAGCGGTTCGGGTTCGGGGTCGTCTTCTGATTGTGGGCCTGATCATCCGTCACCGACGAATAATTGACTACCGGCGTATGAACGGTGACGGTGTTGATGGCGTGAATCGGAAATGATTGATTAGATCCGCCATTAATGTTGCCGGGTATGAGATCATAATCAATTGTCCCTGTGCTCGTTGTATTCGCTCTATTCAATAATGTATTGCTAATGAGATAGTTTCTGCCGTATAGGACGTCTCTTTGAATCGTCGCAGCCGGGGGAATGATCCCTGGTGTTGGTGCCGTTCCTTGCGCCCAGCTGTCACTCATGACGGTAGATCCGTTAAACAGGACTCTATCATTTTTCACCTGGTTTTGACCTACAGCCGACTCCGCTGCAGATGTAAAATTTATTGTCGGCACCGCGGGTTTGCTCGAACCGCCTGAAACAGTTTCTGTTCCTAAATCCACTTCTTCGCATGATGCAGGCTCCACATGATCGTCAACATTCGCACTATGATCGGATGTAAGAACAGGAGGGGTGTAGCCGGCTGGAGTAAGGCTCACTGATCCGCCCGGTAATGCATAATTGCTGACGGTCGATCTGGCTAACTTATAAACCTCTAAATTATCGATTTGCCAGTAGGAAAACGGTCTAGTTATCGTAACTTGTTCTTCTACCTGAACCTCTTCTTCCATGGGTTCATCAGGTGTACCGGGATCATCCGGACCTGAGCTTGGTTCTCCCGGTATCGTCCAGGTAAGAATGTATGTCTTTTTGACGGGAACGGTGTAGGTAATTTCCCCCAACATATTTGCCCACTGGTTCTTGTACAGATAATTGAGCCCGAATACATTGACATATAGGGATTCCGAAGTCGGTATCCCGTCAAGAACATCATACTTTTCAGAGTCTCGATTGTCCGCCTTAATTACGCCCGTTGCCACGGGGTCCATAACCATATGCGATGTAACGGTTCCCTTTCTCGCCGGACCGATTTGGATTCCGCATGTGTTGGGTGGGCCACCTGTTCCCGGATCTCCTCCACCGGTATTCCCGCAAGACGAGCCTGCCCCAACCTGAATCGAAGCATTGTCAGTTTCATCCAGTGCCTGGGCCGTATCTTTAAAATGAGCCGTAATCGTCGCTTGTCCCGTGCTTGCCACGGCTGTCACTACACCGGAAGCATTGACAGTCATGACACTGCTATCCGAGCTTCGCCAAGTCAACTTCTCATGTCTTTGCAGATTGTATGTACTTCCGTCTACCTTCGTTAATTTCGCTGTGAGCTGAATGGTACCGGATGGTGGCACACACGTCGCGCCTGTTATTTCTAAGCTTGATGTTCCATCTGCAAAGGTGGCTCGAAGGAGTTTGTCTTTGTACATATATGTGTAAGAATCAAAGTCGACGAAAAACTTCGAGAAATACCAAACTTGCTTCGCACCAGGATTTGCCCAGTATCGATTGTAGGTGTCATTATTGAAGGTCTGGGAGAAGTTAATTGTAATTAAGTCAAGATTATCATTATCCACACTAGCAACTTCCCCACCTACTGTACTAGCGTCCGATGTTCCAGATGTACCATGGACATCAGCAATTGGCGTTCTAAAATCAACTGAAACATTCGAAGCTCTTACCTCATCAGATATTGCACCATTACGTATCCAAGAACCAAGTAATGAGTGACCTGGCTCAGAGATGAGAAAGGCAGCTGACCGATTAATAGGAGCTTTTAACCCACGATCTGTGCATCCAGGATATCTAGGTAATTGATGCCCCTGAATATTTTCCCTTTCAACATTTCTACAGTTTTTGTTATCCATAATTGTTCCAAAGGTACTCGAGGCCTTCCATAATTGTCCATACTCTTTCCCCGCGTCTGATACTGACCATCTATCCCAGTAATATACACCACCATAATTTGTGTTGTTTTTAGAGGTAACTTTAGTTTTAGTACCACTTAATTTATCTTTGCCACTCCATGTCGATAAGCCTGGAGTAAATCCGTTTATTGATCTTATAGGAGCGTCAGTAGTTCTATTAACCCATTCGAGTTTTTTTATTATTTTTCCCACTGGTGCATTCACGACAATTTTTTTTGTTTCTAACTCTTTCTTAGAAGAGAAGATGTGACCGCCGCTTTCGTAGTCTTTAGAATCAATAACAAAATCAAAGTCAATATTTTTAGTAACATCATTAGCAGCATAAGTGGATTGTCCGTGTGGTAGTAACAGTAAAGTAATTAGAAATAAACTTATTTGGATGACACTGAGGGACTTTATAATCTTCATAGCGTTTACCCTCTACTTGATCAAAACAGATCTTGAGAGTGTGTTAAGATACACTGGAGCACCAGCTGTGATAGTTTCAACCAACACTTCAATTGATCCACCAGTGCTAAAACCCTTTTTTGGAATGACTAATCCATAAATTTGTTTTTCCTTTTCTTTTGATTCGATCACATACGGCATGTTTAAAATAGTTCCATTAGGCTTCCCATTATAACCCATGATGTTTAGACTTAATCGTTTAAACGGATAAAGCTTAGGTTTCTTATTAACAACATAATGTGATTTTAAAAGGATAACATAAGCTTGTAGATCATTAGTGAATACATTTTCTTTTGAACCAAACTTCCATACTAGTTTATTTTTACTTGGCAACAGTTTACGATTTGGATCTTTCGGGTCATTCCAATCAATTGCAATAAGTTCATCTACTTGGGCTACAACGGACCCATCTGGTGCACCGAATTGCAGCTTCGAAAGCTTCCAAGAATCGATCCCTACATTTTTGTTATTGTTATCCGGCCCATTAAAAATCTCCGGTGCCACCGAGAAAATATTCGTCTTATGCCAATACACTTCGGCCGCGGCTACGGCATATTTATCAACGGGGAGCTCCTTGCCGCTTTTTACCTGAAGCAAACGCTCTATAACCGCAATAGCTTGAGCCCTTGTCGTAGTACCCGTAGGCGATATTACGCCTGGTGCAGTCCCGGATATGATACCGTCCTTGGATGCAAGATACATCCACTGCTTATCTTCCACGTTCTTATATCCCAGCGCTTTTACCGCTAGCTTAGCCATCTCTTCGCGCGTCATTCGTTTCGTTAAGTCACTGTTACCGAAATCGCCAGCCTTATAGATTCCTGCCGATTCTGCGGCAGCTACGTAAGGAGCATACCAAGAACCTGAACTTAAGGAAGCCACTTCGATATCCATGGCCGAAACTGCCATTTTAATAAATTCCGCTCGAGTTACCTGCTTGTTAGGCAGGAATCTTTTATCCGGATAACCATCCACATAACCTCGTTGGATTGCATCTTGAATAGCGCCCTGGGCCCAGTGCCCTTGAGTATCCGTAAATTGACTAGTCTTCGTGTCACGAGATTCCACCGTCTTGTCTGCATGACTCCCTTGCGCTGCCTCCACCGTGTTCAGATAGAAGCTTCCGACGAACAAGGACAATACCGTTAATACACTGATCGAGATTTTCTTCATGAATATCCTCCTATACAAGTTGTGGAATAAACCTATGCTATTGCTCCATATCTCCTTCCTACGCCCTTGCTTAGGGACATCAACCGCCGTCTCTCACAATTACACATCCATGACATTTTTGGATGAATGAGAGAAATTATAGTTATATTATCATATAATCATCTATTTTGGTATAATATTCCTATCCTGATTCTAATTTACTACTCTATTCACATCTCCACATGAGATAATTAATTTCCCATAAATTTATAAAAACCTCGACGATAGTCACATGAAGATGTGTCCTTCGTTCGAGGTTTAATTGTTACACGTAGTGGAACGGTTATAGAACGGTAGAGGATTCATCCCGGTCCCCGGCCTGAATTTCAGCTTTTTCCGCGCTTTGCTTATATACAGCAGCCAATACCTTCTCATAAGCGCTTTCAAATTCATCGGGCAGCATCGGCTTGATTTGCTCCAATATGGTCAATAGCTTAAATAACGCCTGTACCTCCTCTTCCGATAAACCAAGCGGGTACATTGCAAAATGCCCGATAAATGTGTAACCTCGGCCTCGGCCTTGGTGAGTGATGGGAATATGCATGGCGCTGAGGGCATCCATATCCCGATAAATGGTTCTTTCGCTGGTTCCACAACGTTCGGCAAGCTCTCGAGCCAGTATACCTGGTCTTGCTTGTACAAGGGTAATGATTCTCATTAGTCGGATCAGTCGGTCTGTCATATGGCATTCTCCCTATCTTTCTAGTAAATTAGACATACATTTATTGACTGCTAAATAGTACATTCGACCCTGAAATCATTTTTCCTTTTTTATATACAGATTCTTCGTTCCCAGTTATTCTTTAAGTCTAAAGTCCCTTTTTCTATTCGCATTTTCAGAAGATAATTGCCGATATGTATCCAGATATAATCCAATTAGTTGATATAGGGTCTCTGCCTCCCTCAAATAATCCGCATCCCGAAATCGGATTGCGTATAAAAGCATCTCATCTGCCTGTCTACGAATCATTTCTTCTCCTCGAGCCAGCTTCCCCCGTTCCAGCTCTCTTCTTGCTTGCTCCAGAATGGAAGCATTCTGGTATAACTTCAGCACGTTCTCAACGCGATCATCTGCCCTCCGGTATTTCAATGCCGTATGATTGCTGAATTGAAGCGGAATCGTTCGAGACGGCTGCAAGACGACCTGCTGCTTCTGAACTTCCATGTAGGTCCATAGAGCGGTAATTATGGGATACACCCCCGATTGCCTGGCTCCGACACTTAGCTCAAGAACCAGCTGTTTGGTTCTCCCTTCCGACAAAGAACCTAAAGACAATGAAATGTTGCGATCATTCAATATCTCGCCATGGCATCCATACATATGTCCTACTTGAACGTTTTCCCCTAATTGAAGGTGTAATTGGACATCTTCAGCCATGGGCTGATTAAAGCCGCCATGAGACTTCTTTTTTTGCTTTAACACACCAGCCCTCCACTCGATCAGCAGAAAGACCTGACTAGTGCCCCCAGCGAATACATGGCTGTGGCTCCATGTAAAATCCGAAAACAAGCCAGACTGCAATACATCCACCTCTTTCCTCTTCTTCTAATAATGTACCAATACAGATGGACATCTTACTGTCACGGAACATATGTTCCTATTATGAATTCGACAAAAAAAGACCACAGCCCTAGCAGCTGCGGTCTTTTGGATATGCTGATTTTTGTCAGATGTCGGACACGGAAGTCTTTTACTGCCTCGTAATTGACTTATTCCTACAATAAAACGGTCTGTACAATGGCAAATAATAATACATAAATGCCTATAGCAATCCCTAAAAACTTTATCCATTGGCTGGATCCGATGCGGTACCATTCGATAATGGCTGCGCTGTTCGCCGCCAGCCCGGTCATTAAAGCAAATATAAGGATGAGGAATGCCAGCTTTAACGACATGAAGCTGATCAATCCGCTTACGATAAGCGCCGCTCCGAAGGGCAGCTGAAAAGAACCGATCTTCGCAATGAATTCCTTCAAGTCAAGCTTCTGCTTCGTAATCATATTGCCCGTAAACCAGAAGGAACCCAATAAAATGACAATTGAGAACAGCCCCAGTAAAAGCGCCCGGCTCCCCATGCCGAAATCACTTAACAGGGCCGACATCACACCCAATCCGGAATAGAACACCTGCTTTATACCACACTCATACGCAAAAGAATGAAGTTCCATTCGCAATTAAACGCAAAAAAACCGGAGACGTTCTCCGGTTTTAATGGCTGTTGATTTCACTATACAGGGTCTATTAACCTATTTCTGCTGCCGAAACGGGTTTATCTCCAGTATGTCTTGATGTACGTTGAATGGGAGCGTACGTTACTTTATCAATTAATAATCCGTTACCCACGGGTTTTCCATTCACTGTAATCATAATTTTCTTCACGTTGTTTTCCTTTATCATGATTGTAATCTCCTTTTATCTGTTCGTTCATTTTATGATCATTACTATGGGAAGGCTTGTTGGGCGCTTGCTTACATACATTACCCTTTACTTGAGCTAGTTAAACAACTTGGCCTGCTAATAGATTCACTTCCATCGCAAATGTGGGTAATATATTAATAGAAACCTGTCGGAATCTGATTCGTATTTACTATAAATAATCGAATGGTGGTGGTCCCTCTTGCATAAGCCGACAAAATCCAAGCTAATTCAACTTTCCCTCATATTGCTGGTGGCGGGGATCGCGCTGCCGGCCGGTGGACGGACCGCCAGCGCCAATTACTTTAATAATTTGTACGACAATATCCAGCAGTTCTCCGGACTGCCCGATGAAATAAACCAGCTCAAGAACAACTATAACCAAGCCCTGCAGGAACTTGATAAAGCCAGAATCGCTTCCGAACGGCTGCAGCAGCAAAATCTGACGCTGGCGGAGCAGAACTCCAATCTCGCGGAGCAGAACCAGCAATTAACCCAAATGGTAAGCCAGCTTCAGGAGGCTGAAGCCGCACGAAATCGCGGGGCGGAACGTATAAAGACCGTGGCGATCACCGCCGTGGCATTAGCTGCCGGATACTTTGTCATCATTCGCGTCCTGCGATTCGGCATGCGCCGAACGAATCGTTCTAAATAGGACAAGCTCTTATCCAGATCCCTACCATCCAACCAGGCAAAAGGAGGCGCGGCCATGATTATCCGAATGGAAGATGCAGCCGGCAGCGGAGCGGGACAAGCGGTTACGTTCTCCCTGACTGAAGGGGACACGGCCCATGTCCTCCATCCTGAGCAAATCGTTGCCTATCGGGGGCCCTCCTCCGGACGCAGCGACCGTCTCATGAACGTAAAAGGCATGTACCGCAAGAAAAAATGGATTCGTGCCGATATTACAGGGCCCAGTCAGTTTACGGCTGCACTCCCCCCAGGCTTCAATATGCATGAAATTGAGCTGGAAGGCGAACAGGACATGCTCTATGATTTTCGGCATGTTTTCTTTTATACCAAGCATGTTACGATGCAGACACGAATCCTTAAGATCAAGAACATGCTGGTCACGCGGGATGCGATTAAGATGAAGTTTTCCGGAAATGGCAGCATCGGCATTTTGACCCAGGGTCCGGTATGTAAAGTCAAGCTGCATCCTACCGAGCCGTTGTATGTGGACGCCGGGAGCATCATCGCCTATCCGGAAGCGGCCAAGCTGGACCTGACCGTATACGGCAATCATCTGGCCAGCCAGCATATGAACTACCACTGGAAGCTGACCGGTGACGGTTACGTGTTGTTTCAAGCGGGACGCCAGAATCAGCGACTCGTGGACGAATTAAACGATGAAGGCATCATCAAGCGTTTTCTGCGGGAAGCAATTCCCTTTGGCGGAGTGTTTATCAAATAATCGGGCCGTGTTATAATAGAGGGCGTAATCAGACTGCATGCTGGATTCTAACACCCTATGCGGTCACAAGGACAACAGAAGACAATCCATGCGCCTCTCGCGGCGTGTGGGAGAGGTTCGTGAACTCCCTCTATAAAAAACTATCGTGTCTTATTCGGTACTGCACCCTAAGAATAAGGCTTGTTTTTTTACGGATTCAGTTCAATGAACTTCTCTTTCTTCTACAGGTTCAGCCCTTTTGGCTGTTCTTAAAATATGAAGGATGAGAGGTTTTTTTATGCTTAAAAATGAAAAAGCGGTCGTTGTTTTCAGCGGTGGTCAAGACAGCACCACCTGCCTGTTCTGGGCGAAGGAACGCTTCGCCGAAGTGGAAACCGTAACCTTTGATTATGGCCAACGCCATAAGCTTGAAATAGAATGCGCGGCACAGATCGCCAAGGAACAAAGCGTGAAGCAAACCGTGCTTGATATGAGCCTGCTTAATCAGCTGGCACCGAATGCGCTGACGCGCAGCGATATCGAAATTGCCGAAGGCGACGGCTTGCCCACTACGTTTGTGGAGGGACGAAACCTGCTGTTTCTCAGCTTTGCCGCTGTGCTGGCCAAGGGCATCGGTGCCAAACATCTGATCACGGGCGTATGCGAAACGGATTTCAGTGGTTATCCCGATTGCCGGGACAGCTTCATCAAGTCACTAAACGTTACGCTGAATCTGGCTATGGATTACCCGTTCGTCATTCACACGCCGCTTATGTGGCTCGACAAATCGGAAACCTGGGAACTAGCCGACCAGATGAATGCACTTGAATATATTCGCGACCATACGTTAACCTGCTATAACGGCATCAAGGGCGATGGCTGCGGGGAATGCCCTGCATGCAAGCTGAGAAAAGCGGGGCTCGATAACTATATGCAGCGCCGTAATCGTGTATCCGAAGGGGGCGTCTGATATGAGCCGCGAGCCCGGGGCTTTCCGCATTGTAGAGCATCTGCAAAAGCTTGGCGAAGACATCGATGCCGGAAGCCTGCGTTACCATCGGAAGCGGGTGCTTGTCTCTAAGGAGTTTACCTTTGATGCTGCCCATCATCTGCATTGCTATGAAGGAAAATGCAAGAACCTGCACGGCCACACATACAAAGTGGTCTTTGGTATCAGCGGTACTCCCAATGAAGTGGGCATTACCGTGGATTTCGGGGACATTAAGGACTGCTGGAAAACAGACATTGAACCTTATCTGGATCACCGTTACTTGAACGAGACCCTGCCGCCAATGAACACAACAGCGGAAAACATGGTGGTCTGGCTGTTTGAAAAAATGGAAGAATCCCTTCGCAGCAGAGAGTCGCACGAGCAACAAGGCACCCGAACCGAATTCGTTCGCCTGTTCGAGACGCCGACCAGCTACGCTGAGGTCAGACGGGAGTGGATGATCGATGAATAATGTGCATGTAAAGCCTGAGAACGATTCAACTGCCTCCTCCCCGGTCATAGCAGTGGACCGTCCGATTCCCGTGATGGAGATTTTCGGTCCTACTGTTCAAGGTGAAGGCATGGTCGTTGGCCGCAAGACCATGTTCGTTCGTACGGCGGGCTGCGATTATCGCTGCTCCTGGTGCGACTCCGCGTTTACGTGGGACGGATCCGCCAAGGACACCATTTCGCGCATGAATGCAGACGAAATCTGGCAAGAGCTGTACCGGCTGGGCGGTGAGCGCTTCGATCATGTCACCCTGTCCGGCGGCAATCCCGCGCTTCTCTCGCAGCTCGGCACGCTTGTGGATGAGCTGCACCGACATGGAATTACCGTTGCCGTGGAGACCCAAGGTTCACGCTGGCAGGATTGGCTGAATGACATTGATGAGGTCACCATCTCCCCCAAGCCGCCAAGCTCAGGTATGGATACGGACTGGGGCAAACTCGATGATATCGTCTCCAAGCTGTCCGCTCGGGCGCCAGGAAGATCCTTCAGCCTCAAGGTTGTCGTATTTGACGATAAAGACCTCAGCTATGCGGAAACGGTCCATGAGCGATACCCGAACGTGCCGTTTTATTTGCAGACCGGCAATCCCGATGTAGGTACAGGCGATACCACTTCGCTGGTCTCCCATCTGCTGGATCGGTACGAGTTGCTTGTCGATGCCGTCATGCAATCCGACCGGTTGAACGATGTGCGTGTCCTGCCGCAATTGCACACGCTCGTTTGGGGCAATAAACGCGGCGTGTGACGTTATAATAAAAAATACGCTGCGCCTGATTGAGCATTTATTCATTTTAATAAAGGAGCTACCTTATATGGCTGGAAGACAAAAAGAAGAAATGGAAGACGTTACCCTGCTCGGCAACCAAGGCACGAAATATACGTTTGAATATGATCCCGGCATATTGGAGAGCTTTGACAACAAGCATCCTTACCGCGACTATTTCGTCAAATTCAACTGTCCCGAATTTACAAGCTTGTGCCCGATCACAGGACAGCCGGACTTTGCGACCATCTACATCAGCTACATTCCGGATATCAAGATGGTGGAGAGCAAGTCCTTGAAGCTGTACCTGTTCAGCTTCCGCAATCATGGGGACTTTCATGAGGACTGCGTCAATATCATCATGAATGACCTCATCAAACTGATGGATCCGAGATATATCGAGGTATGGGGCAAATTTACCCCGCGGGGCGGCATTTCCATCGATCCATATTGCAATTACGGTCGTCCGGGGACCAAATACGAGGAGATCGCTGCGAACCGTTTGATGAATCATGACCTCTATCCGGAAAAAGTGGACAACCGATAGGTAGCCTTTTTCCTGAATGATGTCAGTTCTAATTTCATAATTTCATAATGATGATAAAAAGGGTTACCGCCTAAGGTGGGCAACCCTTTTTTTGTCATTTTATCAGGAGGACTACACGATTACAGGGGATATTCCATATTCTTAAGCCGGTAATTCAGACGCCGCTTCTTGTACAGCATTTTCCCCGCTTCGGCCACATCGCTGATCGTCCCTTTGTTGCTGATCGAACCGAATACAATCCCGGCGATCGGAATCAGCTGAAACAGCTTCTTCATCCCGAAGTTATCGGTATAAGACTGAACGACTTCACGCCAGCCCTGCAGCTGTGAGAATACCTGCTCTGTCATTTGTTCATCATCAAAAGTGGCGAGTTCCTCGAGCACCGCTTTTTTTCCCACGATATCGGCAGATGCAAACTGCAAGCACTTCACGATAAACACCCGCTCCCGGGGATCGTTCGGATCATAACCGTAACAAAGCGCCATCTCCTGCAGCACCTTAAGCGATTGACCGAGCACCATCGGGAGATCGGCCGCTATCGTAAATATCCCCCCGATTCCCGTGGCTGCTCCTTGCGCTGCGGCGAATTTGACTCGTTTTACCGTCAGTGTATCCGCTGCAGTGTCCATGACTTGGAGCGGCAGCTTCGCGGCAGATGCCAGCGTAAGCCCGGAAGTCGCCACTACCTCCTCTTCGCTCTCATCTTCAATGGATTCCTCCGGAGCAGACTTTACGGAAGGGCCGGAAACCGAATTCGGACCGTCCAATCCCGCTGCCTGTGCCAGAACGTTCATAACCGACTTCTCGCGAACCAGATGCTTTCCGCCGCTCTGAATAAATCCGCCTACCTCATTCAAGGCGCTTCCGATTTTCTCTTGAACAGCCTTGGGCGTGAGGCGATCCAGCAGCATGAAAGGAATTCTTCCGAGCTTCTCCCAGAACATGACATCCTTCTGCTCTTTCTCCCATTTCAAAATCTCTTGAAGCTGCGACTCCAGCTGTTGTCGTGATTCCATCTCTGTCATCCTCACTACTCCTATCCAACATTAAAAGTAACTATAAACTGTATACGCAGTTCATTGAAGAAAGACGCAATAAATTTCAAATTTAATCTTACAACATCACACGCAAGATTAACAAAAAAGAGATCAACCCAATCGGGTCGATCTCCCTCTTTATTATCGCAATCCGTCAGGCGACGCAAGCATACAGATGTGAAATTATTTACCCAAGAAGGCATTCAGCATCCAGGTATGCTTCTGTACATCGCTGACCATGCCGGTCAACAGATCGGATGTAGCGTCGTCACCTTCTTGATCTGCGGCTTCGATTCCCGCCTTCAGTTCGCCGGCAAGCTGCTCGAAATCCGCAACCAGCTGTCCGACCATCTGCTCGGCCGTGTTTTCATCAGAAACCTCTTTCAGCGTGACCAGTTTCAGATATTGCGCCATACTGGCTGCCGGTTTGCCGCCAATGGCCAGCATCCGCTCTGCCAGCTCATCCACATAACCAGCTGCTGTGTTGTACAGTTCCTCGAATTTCTCGTGCAGCATATAGAACTGAGGACCTTTTACATACCAGTGATAGTGGTGAAGCTTCACGCCAAGCAAACTCCAATTGGCTACCTGCGTGTTCAAAATTTGTTGAAGTTCATTGGTTGTCGTTCCTTGTGTTTGTTGGGTTAAGTTATTCATCTATATCGTCTCCTTTGTTATTGTATTTAGACTTATTCTAAATCCTTGTATTAATCATAACAGATTCTTATCTCTTTTGCAAAGGGAATCGGAAACTTATCAGATGAAGATAGGATGAAGAAATTACCTTCTATTTATACCTATCCTAACTTATTTTTAAGATCAACTGCTATGATAGGCATCATATTTCTCCGGCTGCAAGTAATCTTAAGACAACCCCAGGATCGTTTTCATTTCCTTCCGCTTTTGCTTCGGATTCATGACATATAAAGTATCCCCTGCCTCAATGACCGTACTCCCCTTAGGCGTAATGATACGTTTCTCCCGAATAATAGCCGTAAAGAGAATATCGTCCGGCAGATTCAACTGCTGAATCTCCTTGCCGACAATGGGCATCTCCCCATCCACCAAAATATGGTTGATCTCGGAATCCGTTTTTCCAAGAGCCATTAACTCTAATAATGTCGGTGCTTTGGCTTTATCCTTCTCCACCAGCGAAAGCATCTGCGTGAGCGGAGAGATCGTGGTGCCTTGGATCACCGCTGAGGTCAACACAACAAAGAACACGACATTAAAAAACAATTCTCCATGCTTGATTCCCGCCAGAACGGGATATGTAGCCAGGACGATCGGTACGGCCCCGCGAAGGCCCGCCCATGAAATTAATATTTTCTCCCGCATGGCAAATTTGGTAAACAACAGGCTGCTGAACACGCCGATCGGCCTGGCTATAAATATGAGAATCAGGGACAATAACAGTCCTTGCCATACAACCTCCGACAGCTCATTCGGGAAAACAAGCAGCCCGAGCAGCACAAACATGACGATCTGCATCATCCAGGCGAAACCTTGATTAAATGCCTGAATCGTCTTGCGGTATGTCAGCTCGGTATTGCCGAGCAGCAAAGCCATCACGTACACGGCGAGCAAACCGCTGGCTCCAAGCCAAGCGGCGGCGGCATAAGTCATCACGGCGAATCCCAGTGCCGTTACGGGATATAAGCCCGAGGAATCGAAATTGATACGATTGATCACATATACGGCCAGCATTCCGATAAGAACACCGACAACCAGACCCAGTCCCATCTCCATTACGAACGAAAAAATAAGACCGATCAAATTCAGTTCCGGGTATTCGATCCATTCGATAAGGGATACGGTTAGAAATACCGCCATCGGGTCATTGCTTCCGGATTCAGCCTCCAGCGTCATTCGAATCCGTTTCTTCAAATTCGTTCCGCCGAGAACCGAGAACACGGCCGCCGCGTCCGTCGAACCAACAATCGCACCAATTAACAGCCCCTCTTGTAACGAAATATCCAGAATGAATGCAGCGCATATTCCGACAACAACCGTTGTCAGCAAGACACCTATCGTTGCAAGTGAAATGGCCGTCCCCATAACCGGCTTGATTTCTTTGAAATCGGTCTGCATCCCGCCCTGAAACAATATGACAATCAAAGCAAATATGCCGACCAGCTGTGTGAGCTCCGCATTATCGTAATAAATGAAGCGGCTGAGAATCATCCCGATGGCAATAAACAGCACCAGGGCGGGCATGCCGAAGCGAGAAGAAAATTTGGTGGTCAATACACCTGTCACTAGCAAGGCGCCGCATAATAAAATCATGGAATCAACAAAACTTGGCAAGCTCATCCCTCCGGTGCGTCAAATTCGTACATTATATTACCCGAAAATCATCGCTTCCTCGCACACAATTAGTACTCCATCGGTCAAAGATTAACGGCGGAGCTGGCAGACAAGAAATTTGCAAACGTTTACTGGAAATTCCACGCCCAATGACTTTATACTGGTAACAAGCGACATACATAGGGGAGGCGTCAATCGAGTGAACATTTCTATTATGAAAAGCGATCAACTACATCAAGCTGTTGAGCTGTCCGACCGTATATTTCTGAAGCAGCCGGAACAGCCTTCTATGGGGGTGTCCTTTCCTCCGATATTCTCGCCGGGAATCAGCCATTCCTACGGTGCATGGGATCAAGACAAACTCGTTTCATTCATGGGATTCGTACCATTTACCATTCAAACTCGCGGTGCCCGATTAAATGTCTACTCCATCGGCTCCGTCTGCACAGATCCGGAATACCGGGGTCAGCGACTCGCAGGCAGTCTCCTGGAAGAGTGTATCCGTCATGGCGAAGCTTCGGGGGCATCCTTGATCCTTATTTCCGGCGGCAGATCCCTGTATACCCGGGCAGGCAGCCGTTTGTTCGGCCGTGCACTCCGGTTCCGTCTAGACCCGGCCGTCACTGAGCCCTTACGGGCGGTAACGGGAAAACAAGTGCGCATCCGGGCAATGCAGCCGCAGGATTTATTCCACCTTCAAAGGCTAATGGAACAGCGGGAAGCCGGTTATGTTACCACGGCTTCGGAGCTTAACAAGCTGCTGGGTGCGAGCGCCTACTCCAACGTGATCCGCCTTGAGCAGCAGGTGCTTGTCGCCGAAGAAGACGGCGTGTTGACTGCATTTGCTATCATCGCCGTACCCGGAGCTGTGATGACTCCTTCGAGAGAATCTACCCTTGTAGAATGGGGGGGAAGTCCTGAAGCGGCTGCGCTGGTCATAGCCGAGGCGATCTCTTCCTTCAACCTGTCAGAGCTAACCGTTCCACTGCCATGGCAGGATAACGAGCTGGCAGCGTTAATCCAATCCGCCGGCATCAAGCCAGAATATATTCAGAATGAGGGGACCGTGTATTTGGTTAGCGGCCCGGAACTGCTCCGTCAGTTGGCTCCCGCGCTGCCTGAGGGGTTGATTCAGGCAGATGGCGAGCATGGTCCTTACCGTCTTAGCTTGAACAATGAAGTATTGGAACTGGATGATGAGGGTTTGCTCTCGATCCTGTTTGATCCGGAATCCTCTTATCGGGCTAACGGAAGCATAACCTTTGAACCTATCCCTCTCCCGTACACAACAGGTCTTCAATATATTTGACGCAGATACTGAGGGTGCATTTGATCCTTCCCCTAGCGGGGAGGTCATGTGCACCCTTTTTATTTGCTAGGTTATAGATCTGAATCTATTACCCGACAGTATATACCGCTGCTATTCATACCAACCATGGTCGTTCGCCTATTTTTAACTGGATATGTGCCCTTCACCTCCGCTTCTACATAGGATGAAATAACCTATCTGATAGAAAGAGGTGCATGGCTTGAATCATCATCCAAAAAGAGGCCTGCAATCCCAAACAAGCCTGGGTATTCCTGGGCTCTTCCCCGGATATCCGTTCTATCCTTATCCATACTATCCACCTTATTATCCGATCTATCCTTTCCCTCCGTTTTATCCGGGATATCCCGGTCACGGATTTCCTGGACACGGGCATGGACATGGCCCATGGCATCCTGGCGGACCGGGATACGGTCCGGGTCCGTGGCATCCAGGCGGTCCTGGTGGTCCCGGACACGGACACGGTCCTGGCGGCGGTCCCGGTTACGGGCCGAGGGGAACACAGAGACAGCGCAGTAAGCGGTAAACACTCGCTAACGCGCAATAACAACCCGCCCGGTTCATCCCGGGCGGGTTGTTATTGATAATCCATATCTATAAATGAAGTTTACCGTCTCTTCGAGATCTCATCCCGATCCGGACTTATGGCACCGCCATTACCATCACCATAACCTTGATACAGATTAGGGTCCGGAACCGCATCCTCGGTGGCAGCCGCTGCTTCGGAACGTGAATCTACCGGCGCACCGGAACCGCTATAGGTGCCTTCCTCACGGTAATGATGTTCATTTAGGGCGCTATTGCTGCGGAATATATCATATACCCGGCCACCGTTCGTTTCATCTGCATCCACCATGACCAGAATATGGCCTTCATCCACATAGCCCCCATATTCCTCGGCTTGCTCTTCCGGAATTCCGAGTCCAATGAGACCACCTACCAATCCGCCCGCGCCGGCGCCAACGGCTGCTCCCGTAAGGGTTGCCGCGATCGGACCAGCCGCGATGATCGGACCAATGCCTGGAATGGCCAATGCACCTAAGCCGGCCAGCAATCCGGTTACACCGCCTAATACACCGCCTGTGGCCGCACCGGATGCCAAGCCCTCAGGTGCCTTGGTGCCGGTCTCCTCCTGAATATGAGAAGATTCACCGCGATCTTTGGCAATGACAGAGATTTCATCGGCTCTGAAACCTTGCTGCTTTAGTTCCTCAATGGCCCGGGTTGCTTCCTGCTCCGTCCGAAAAGCTCCTACAATTTTCTGAGTCATATGAATTCCTCCTTATGGTCATTTTCGGTTATCGCTGTACATTCCTAACTTAAACGCCAGCCGCCCTAATCAAACAAAAAAAACGATATTGCGTCTGTAAAAGGCCTCCCCGCAGATATCAAAAAACCCATGATTATCCAGTCATATAACTGGTAATATTTAACTCTGTGAATATTCATGTTAATATAGCAAGTAAGCACTTGTACCTTAAAAATAGAATAGGGTTGGTGATTGCATGAACTGGTTCAAGCCATTCGAGGACGATCTTGCTGCTGCATTCGCAGTCTGCGAAGCAAGGTTATCCGAGCTCCCTGCTCCCTTGAATGAAATCGGTCTTTCCTACTTAAGAAAGTTTGACGTGTTCGAGCAGGACAGTTCCAAAAATTACATTTGTTATCTGCTTCCTTTTTGGATGAAAGAACTGACCGAACTCCCCGCCGATGTATACCGACACCTCTCAGCGGCCAACATTATCGGCATGTTATACTACTTCATTCAAGACGACATAATGGACTCGCCCCATGACAGTCAGTCTTCCACAGATTCGAAACATCATCTCGCACTTGCTAACCTGCTGTATTACGAGTTTCTCACATCCTATCAACCCTATTTTCCAGCAAACTCCGACTTCTGGTCTTATTTCAAAAACTACACGCACGAATGGTCGGAAGGCGTTATCCATGAAACCCAGGATGATTACTTCAAGCACAACCCTATCATGGTTGCAAAAAAGGCAGCTCCCGTAAAGCTGGGAAGCACGGCAGCATTGCTTTTATCTGATCAAGCAGGCCTCATTCCACGAACGAATGATGTAATGAACCATGTTTTGCTTACCTTGCAGATGATGGACGATTGGACCGATTGGAAGCAGGATCTTGCGGATGGCAGCTACAATTGCCTGCTGTCTCTCATTAAATCGGAATTGGGACGACCGTGCGACACAAATCTGACGATGACCGAAGTTCAAGAAGCCATTTATATCAACAACGCGTTGAAGCCCTATGCAGACATTGCTGCAGCGACCCATGCCAATCTCTTATCTGTAGATATAGAAGCCCCCCATCTCATCTCCTTTCATCAAACGATGGTAGACGAGCTTCAAGCCGAAGCGAATCATATCGAAAACAGTAAAGAAACCCTTTCTTTTGGCGGATTAAACTATTACTTGTCTATTCTAAGCAAAAAATAATAGATTTTATATTTGTTCCATGGTATTCTTTAAGAGTAAAAAATAACCAATTTATTTGAAAGGGTGATTCTTATGACGACAGAAGCCATCTTTCAAACACAATTGATTCAAAAAGCTTGGGAGGATCCTAGCTTTAAGGCAAAATTGCTTAGCGATCCGAAATCCGCCATCAAGGAAGTTCTTGGGGTACGGATTCCCGACCACATCGAGATTCGAACGCTTGAAGAGAACCCTAACGAGCTGTATCTGGTCATTCCTCCGAATCCATCAGGCGTGATCAAGTCAGAAGCCAAAGCAAAAGCCATCTGGTAAAGACTACATAACAGCCTGGACATTTCATAAATAGATGTAATCGGCACAAAGAGTGGGGACGATCGCCGTCAAAGCGCTGCCGCAGCTTAGCGAATTATTCGCCAGCTGCGGGAAGCGTAATGACAGCATCCGTCCCCACTCCTTTTTTACTCGTAAAATAAATGTCTCCATTCATGGCTTCGATAATTCGGAAGGTCACCATCAGGCCAAGCCCCGTGCCCTTGGTTTTGTTGGAGAAATAAGGCTCCCCCAGCCGTGCCAACACATCCGGCTCCATCCCTTCGCCATTATCTACAACATGAATAAATACCTGGTCCTGCTGGCGATAGCAGCGGATATGAACCAATCCCTCTTCGCCCAGCGCCTCGATGCTATTCTTAACAATGTTGATAAAAGCCTGCTTAAATTTCGAGGAATTCCCCCGAATCGTAATATCCTCCGGAATATCAACGGTAATCCTGCCTCCTTGGAGGTGGGCAAGCGGACCAAGTATGCCTTCGATATGTTTAAACTCCTCCGCAACCCGAAGCACGGTGTCTTTGCCGAATTCCGGTTTGGCAAAGGTCAAGAAATCCGTAATAATGCCGGATGCACGGTCCAATTCCACCAGAGCCAAATCCAAATATTCGCGTTCCGCGGCTTGGGCTTTTCCGGTGAGAAGCTGCAGGAATCCCCGCGTAACTTGCAGCGGGTTACGAACCTCATGCGCAACCGATGCTGCAAGCTCACTGATGATCTCCATTTTCTCCGATCGCTGCAGTTCATTGTTGAACATCTCAAGCTCCTTGGAGTATTGAAGAATCCGTTCGTGGTTTTTGGCAAAATGCCGCCCCAGAATGACAATCAAGGCAATAATGAAGCTGACAATCCCCCATTTCCAGAGGAAGAGATTGTAGCTGCCACGGGTGAGGAAAAATTGCAGCAGCTCGCTTAAGCCCACAACTGCGAAGATTGCAAAGCCTGCATTAAAAATAACAGCGTCCTTATTACCCTTCACGGCATAATACATGGAGCTTCCGACAAGCAAAACAAATTGAACGATCATCACAATACCCATTACATGAACGGAGAAGAAATAATACAGATCGAACCATTGATTCGAACCCCATTGATTAACAATCAGAAACAGCCCGCAAAACAGCGAGTAAAATATCTGGAACTTGCGGAGTTTGCGCAGCAAGCCCTTCCAGCCGGGCCCAAAGATGGTTTCAAAAAAGAGACTGAACGAAGGAAGTAAGATAAATAATGAGATGTCATATAAGTGAGTGTAAATATTTCCATATTGATTAAAAATCGTATAAAGAAACGGGGAGTATGTAAACACCAGTATGCCTACAGATAAAATAATGCAAGAAAGGGATAATACAGCGACCAAATATTTTCTGTTCAAAAAAATAGCGCAGATCAACATCACCAATGCGATAAATATAAAGGCACTCCCAAGAATGATGTCCATTAAATTCGACTTGATAAACCGATTAAACATGTCCTGATACTCGCCGACGAGGATTTTCCCTTCAATCGTCACATGATCCCTAGCGGTCTCCAGCCAGATGTGAAGGTCCTTGCCGAGCATGTTCTGATTCAGAGGAAGCAAGATGTAATTAAGCTCATAATTGTACGTTCGGGTAGATTCGTAAATCTTCTCATGGTTCGCATAAACCGCAACCTGTTGTCCGTGGAGCTTATCAATCAAAATGCCAGGGGATGCGGATGCGATCTCGGGAATCTTCATATGAATCCACGCGGATGCCTTGGTATGCGGCTTAAAAGGCTTCGAATCACCGGCCGAAGTTTCCATCCAGTCATTGATATGAACGGGCACGCTCTCCGGTATCCCCCGGGACTCCGACCAGAGGATCCTCCACTCCTTAATCGCTGCACGAACTGCCGTTTCTTCGGTGGCAAAGACAAGCCTGGGGAGCCCCTGGCTTAAAGTAAATACGATGATCAGGAACACAGCGATTCTCCATCCAGACTTCATTGACGCACCTCAAACATTATAATGAGTGAAACTCTTACTGTGTTATTCGATGCAACAAAACCTTCCACCTTCTAATATTCGGAAAAATGATAAAATTTTCTATTATAGACGTAACAAAGAGAGACACCGTTATGGTATCTCTCTTCCATTTATACTTCCGATTCCTGCGTAGCAGATACAGCCGGAAAGCGGATAATGGCCTCGGTCCCGCTGCCCTTCTCACTAACAAAATGAATGGTGCCATGCATCGCTTCGATGATTCGAAAGGTAACCATCAACCCAAGCCCCGTCCCTTTGGACTTATTGGAGAAATAAGCCTCGCCAAGTCTCTCAAGATCCGCAGCATCCATTCCGATGCCGTCATCTTTGATGTGAATGACCACTTCTTCTCCCTTGGCATAGGCCCATAGACGAATAACCCCTTCTCCATCCAGTGCTTCGATACTGTTCTTGACGATATTAATCATCGCTTGTTTGAGTTTGGAAGAATTACCCGTCATGAATAATTCCTTTGCGTTATCCAGCTCGATCGAGCCCCCGCTAAGATTGGCAAGCGGCAGCAGGATGCCTTTTACATGCTTCAACTCTTCATACACATTCAGCTTGGTCTCGTTCTCCAATTCAGGCTTGGCAAATGTGAGGAAATCCGTGATGATTCCCGAAGCCCGGTCCAGCTCCTTCAGCGCCAGGCCAAAATACTCCTTCTCCGCCTGTTTGGTGTTCTGTGCCAGCAGCTGCATGAAGCCGCGTGTCACTTGCAGTGGATTACGAACCTCGTGTGCAACTGAGGCGGCCAGCTCGCTGATGATCTCCATCTTCTCCGATCGCTGAAGCTCATTATTAAACATCTCCAGTTTCCTGGAATACTGCAGCACTTGCTCATGGCTGCGGACGAATTTACGGCCCAGCATGACAATCAAGGAGACAATCAGTCCGATAATGCCCCACTTCCATAAAAAGAAATGATATTGCCCGTCATGGTAATAAAAAGCCAGCAGATCTCCGAGCGTCGCTAACGCCATCATCCCGAAGCCTACAGAAAAGATATAAGCGTCCTTGTTCCGCTTGGAAGCATACAGAATCGTAGTACCGACCAGCAGCAGCATCTGCAGGATAATCAGAATACCCAGGATCTTCACCGAAACCAAATAGTAGATCTCATAAAATGAATGATGGCTAACCACATGGGCAACTAGAAATATCAGGCATATGACGGAATAGGCTATTTGAAATCTTCGGCAGTAGCGAATGACTCGATAGGGCCCGGGGCCATACATATTCTCAAAATAGTAATACAGCGCCGGCAGCACGGCGAAGAGTGAAATATCAAACACCGAGACCCACACGCTGCCTTGGTCTCCATAGAAAGTGTATAGGAACGGTGAATACGTAATAAGCATAGCCCCGCTTGCCAGAATAACCACGCTAAGCGACAGCCAGCTGGATACCGTATGCTTCGGAAGGAACAAGCAGCAAAAGAACATGACCATCGCAATAAACAGAAACGAGCTGCCCAATATGAAATCTTCCAGGTCCTTCTTGATAAAGCTTCCACGCAAATGCTCATATTCGCCAAGTATAATATCGCCTTCGATGCCTAACGTCATATCCCTGACGCCGTTCGTCCATATATAAACGGTCTTGCCGGCATCATCCGGATGGACCGGAAGCAGAAGAGAATGATTCGAGTACATATAGTCTCGCTTGGCTTCATACACCTGTTCATTCTCCAAGAAAGCCACAACATCCTGTCCCTTGATGCGGTCAATCATGATGGCCGAATGTTTCCAAGGGAGAGCCGGTAAAGTAAAACGATTCCATGCTGAATACACCCCATCTGACTCGGGGGGTCCCTTCTTGTCTGGTATTCCCGCCAACCAGCTTCTTCCCTGCAGGTTGACCGGCGAAACAACCTCCTGTTGTTCGTTATCCCACATAAACTGCCAATCGGATATCACGATTTGAGAACTCTTTGCGTCCGATTTTCCCGGTGATATGGTCGATATAATCAGCAGCAGCGGTACCACCAGCAGAAGCAGGAATATGGATTTGGGCATATCCTTCATCTAGTCAGCACCTCTAACCGTCTATAGTCAATAAAAGTCCGCATCTTCTCTGTGCAGCTAATTCGACAAACTTCGTGTTCATTTACAATCAATATAACATGAAACGTCTGTTCCGTTTGTAAATTTTTTATTACATACAGGCAAATGAAAAGGGATCGCCCTTAACCCTAAGGTTAAAAGCAATCCCTTACACCTCTAGTGTGTGGAGCTTGAAGCAAGGCCGACTTTATCAACCATCCGCTGACTTTCGTCGTTCAACCCTACGAGCCTGATGTCTTTACCCGCTTCCTTGTACTTATTCAATACCTTGGAAATAGCATTGGTAGCTGACTGATCCCATACATGGGATTTGGAAAAATCAATCACGACCTGCTCAGGGTCCTCATTTACGTCAAACAGGTTTACAAAATACATCATCGTTCCGAAAAATAACTGTCCCCGGATTTCGTATACCTTCGTACCGTTTGGCTGCACATGCGGTACGGCATGGATTTTTGCCATTTTCCAGCCGAAATTCAGCGCGCTTAATATAATTCCGATCATGACCCCGATGGCCAGGTTATGCGTGGCCACCACGATGATTACCGTTGCCAGCATGACTATGGCATCACCTAGTGGTACACGATGAAGTGTGCGAAGCGATCCCCATTCAAATGTACCGATGGAAACCATAAACATGACCCCGACAAGCGCTGCCATCGGAATTTGTTTCACGACATCACCGAGCACAATGATGAGAAACAGCAGGAACACACCGGACACCAGCGTTGATAACCGGGTGCGACCGCCTGATTTGACATTAATCACTGTCTGTCCGATCATGGCGCAACCGGCCATGCCGCCGAAGAAACCAGTGATCACGTTGGAAACACCCTGCCCGCGGATTTCACGGTTCTTGTCGCTGCCGGTCTCCGTCATCTCATCCACGAGTGACGCCGTCAGCAGCGATTCCGTCATCCCGACGACAGCAAGAGCCAAAGATATAGGCAATATTGTCATGATCATATCCAAACTGATGGTTACATTCGGGATGTGGAAGAACGGAAGAGCCTGCGTAATGTTGCCCATGTCGCCCACCGTTTGCACAGGAGCTTTGAACCACACCGCGATGATGGTCATCACAATGATGGCAACTAGCGCCGAAGGAACTGCTTTGGTAATCAGCGGCAGCAAGTAGATGATAAGCAGCGTTCCGATGACCATCAAGTACATGGGCCACGACTCGCCCTTGAAATTCGGAAGCTGGGCCAGAAATATGATGATGGCCAGCGAGTTCACGAATCCGGTGATGACCGGCTGGGGAACAAATGTAATAAACCGCCCGAATTTGAGCGCCCCCATCAACAATTGCAAAATACCTGTAAGAATGGTTGCCGCATACAAATACTCGATCCCGTGCATCGCCACGAGCGGCCCCATTAATGACGCCATGGCCCCTGTTGCTGCGGAGATCATGCCGGGACGGCCCCCAAAGAATGAAATACTGACTGCTATCACAAAAGAGGCATAGAGTCCAACCATGGGATCGACGCCAGCCATGATGGAGAATGCGATCGCTTCCGGTATGAGAGCGAACGCTACCGTCAATCCTGACAAAATATCCCTGCGCGAGTTGCCAAAGAAGCCTTGTTTAATCCATTGAAACAAAGTCCTGATCACTTCCTGTTCTATTATAGTGGTTTGACAATCCACTCTCAGGATTGTCCTGGTCCGATAATCACTTTTTCGATTATAACGGGATCATTTCAAAATTTCATTATTCAATTTAAGGAACCTATCCCACGATATCATTCATTTTCTCCCGTTTGTCTTGAATTACGTCCATTTTTCCAATTTAAAAAATATTCATAATACGACAAATGACAGGGAAAGATAAAACTTGTTTGGTTTATCATAACCTGAAAAGATCCAAGATTCATTCTTGATTCAGCGGGTAAAGTCGAAGTATAGAAACCTATTGGATTTGAACACTTGGAAGGAGATGGACCCTATGCGAGACGAAAATAACCGCAATACGCTGGCAGATTTGACATATTTGGAATTCGAGGCCAAACGGAGAGTCGAGGATACGGACATGATTCCACAAGATGATCTGAGAGACGTCAACACCTACACGGAGCAAAGTTTAAGCAGCGAAGACGCGGACCACATTGCCTACGATCAGAATGAAGCTGCGCCTGCGGATGCGAAACCAGAAGAACGTCTGAACCCGGATCACAGCGCCATCGATGCATGGGAAGCGACCGGTGCCGATCCCGATCAGCGGACCATTGCCGACGAGAGAAGCTTTTCCTCCTCGGGACTGGCCGAAGCAGACCGGATCGAACGGGATCGACCAGTCGATGAAACTTACATTCGCGATGTCGCAGATGATGTAACGGATCGGGAATGGCGAGCCGCCGAAGATGAGCCCCCTTCTCGCCCCGGAGACGAAATTATCGGCCAATACTCCGGCGATACGGAGCGGCGGCTTGCAGCTGACGCTTCATTAACCGGCAGCGGTACTGCGTTTTTAAATCAGGACATTTTTACGAATTACCCGTCCGAAGAAGATGAATACCAGCCGCTGGAGGATGTACCGGATGCGGACGCCATAGCGGCTAACAGCCCGGTGGACCCAGCCGCCCCGCCAACGGAGCAGATGCACGGAACCGATCTACTAAACGGCAGCCATGGTGAGGACGACTAAACCGGCAAGACCCGCCTCCCTAATAGGAAGGCGGGTCTTATACTTGTATGGGTTCGATCCTCTATTTTCCGAATATGATATCCAGCCAGCCGAGAAATGACATCCACAGCAGGATGCCGATCAAGGTTCCCCATATGAGTGCTGTTAATATGTTTCCCTTTCTTTCCATGCCTATGCCTCCCATACAACATCTTTATAGTAAAACAGTATGGGTCGAGCTATCAGTTCTTATACTAGCCAACCATTTCAAAGACTAGATTTAATAGGAGGAACAGCCGATGAAGAAGCATCCTGACGAGAACCCGCGTTTAGTGACCGAACGCGACATTGATGAGGATTTTGGCCTGTTTGTCGAGGATTCATATCCGGACAGTATCCCGATACCCGACAGCATCAAACACGAGAAGCCGGATGGCAGTGAAACGAGCAACCGCGGAAACTCTTCATCTTCCTGATCCTTCACACCGGAAATGTAACCTCTACGTTCACCCAATTCATACCTTCCAACATACACTACACCATACGACCCTGGAAGGATGATGCTGATATGAAAGGATTGCCGATCCATCCCTGCGGACATAAAATCACGCTGCAGCAGCGGCTGGCCTCTTTAACCGGTCATCTGGTAGAAGTCAACGCACCGAACACCGGTTTGGAACCCGGACGTTTGCAGCGGGTATTCCCGAAAAATTTCATCAAGGTACAGGGCGAGCTCTTTGTGCCGTCCAGTCTCAACTCGGTTCGGGTATTTGATGTCAAGCCGCCGGGCAAAACGGTGCTGGTAGGCGTGCGGACCACCTTCTCTACCCGTGGTGCCTTTAACCGAATCCGTCTGGTCAGAATCGGAGCCGATTTTATTGAATTGCTCGCCAAGGATAAGAACCGTTCCCGGATTCTGCTCCCATTAAACAAAGTGGAAGGCATATTCCCGGTGAAGTAGAGACAGTTAAACGCTTTCCTTTTCCTCAGGCTTCCAGACTTGCGACAAGTCCGGAGGCTTATTTTTTTGATTATGGAGTGCAAGGCAGGACCGACTTTGGCTTCTGTGACATTACGTTACGTCGAAACGTTTTCCTATAGATTATGTATACTCACCTTTTTCGATTTTCAGTACTTGTCCAACCTGTGATAAAATATGATACAGATTAATTACTTAAGGCTTGAGAAGGAATAACAGGAGGAATCAATGATGTTGAAACGCAGAACACGCTGGATGCCCGCCCTATTCGTCATCCTGGCGCTGCTGCTCGTGATGACGGCATGCGGTCAGAATGACAAGGGAGCCGAAAGCGGCGCAGGCGGCGGAACGGGCTCGACGACCGGGGCAACAGCACCCGAAGCGGAAGCCCCGAAGGAAACCGAGGTTAAGCAGAACGTGCCGGACCCGAACGCCAGCCACCCTATCGTTACCATTGAGATGGAGAAAGGCAAAACGATAAGGCTTGAGCTTTATCCGGAGGTTGCGCCGAACACGGTGAACAATTTCATCTCCCTGGTGGAACAAGGATTCTACGATGGGACAGGCTTTCACCGCGTCATCCCCGGCTTCATGATTCAGGGAGGCGACCCTGACGGTAACGGAACGGGGGGACCCGGCTATGCTATTCCCGGCGAGTTTACGTCCAACGGCTTTCAGAATGACCTGAAGCATACGACAGGCGTATTATCGATGGCCCGGGCGCAGGATCCAAACTCCGCCGGATCGCAATTCTTCATTATGGTTGCGGATGCACCTTCGCTGGATGCTCAGTACGCATCCTTCGGAAAGGTGATCGAAGGAATGGAAACCGCAGAGGAGATCGTGGGCTTGGAGCGGGATCAGATGGACAAACCGCTTGAGGTTCCCGTCATGAAGAAAGTGACGGTTGATACGCTCGGCAAGGATTATCCGGATCCCGAGAAGCAGGAATAGCATCTCTTCGGACTAGCATTGCCTCGCAAGTTCATGGCATTGGCACACATCCCGGATCACTTGTGAATACAGGCATACCGGCAGGTTTAACGATACAACAACAAGACCCGTACGCTGAATTGAGCGTGCGGGTCTCTTTTTTAAGTTACAGCCTGTTGTCTCTTCTAGGAATGGGCCGGCTTCTCGATGACGTACAAGCAAGTGCTGTCAGGCAGCTTCACCGGCTTCCCATCTTCATCCATGAATTCGATTCGATCAGCCAATGCCTCGGCATATCCTTCCTGCAGATAATGCTGCTCCACGCGGATGATCGCCTCAGGACCTAGCGTCCTGCGTATACATTCCGCATACTGCGTAGGCGTAAAGTAGCCAAACTGCTCTTGCACTTCATGAACGTAAGCTTCAGCCCCCCAAGTATAGGTGTACAGGAACTCCATTGCATCGTTCACGGGAATGCGCACTTCCGCCTCGGCCAGCTGCTCGTATGATATGACCCGCCCTTTGAAATCCGAGGCATATCGGATCAGCCATTCTATACCGTCAGCCTCAAGGAAGCGAATCCTTCTCCATGCATCCTCGGGCTCGGTCATAATCCCGTCACGGATGATGATGCGCCCCCCTGGAGCAAGCACGCCATAGGCACTGAGCAAGGCTGCCTCCACGGTCGCCGTATTGAAGCGTGAACCGTCCGTCTCCATGTACGAATACAACTCATGTAAGATTGAAGAGAAGATAACCGTATCCACACTCCCCGGCTCCACGTAATCCCTGAGGTTCAGCGCGTCCCCTTTCATCACTTCCCATGCTTTGTGCTCCAAACGTTTACGTTTCTCCAGCGCTTCAATCACGTTCGAGGAGATGTCGATCCCGACCGGACGCGCTTGCGGCAACCGTTCCTCGATCAGGTCAAGCAGCACGCCGCCTCCGGGCCCGATATCCAGCACCGCCGTTCCCGTAATATAATCCAGAATCACTTTTTTATAATCTCCCGTGCTGTTCATATCGCTCAAATAACTCTCTTCGTTATGAAATCTGTCGTAGGCGTCGCGGCGCAGGCCGAACAGGTCGAACAGGAGCAGGACCGCTTTCTCATAGAGGGGCGATTTCTCCGCTTCGATGCAAAATTCAATTAATTTCTCCGCTGCTTGCGAGAATTCGAAGGTAAAAAATACCGTATCCGGCAGCTCCGGCTTCCGTTCAATCCGGTGGCTCAGATGCGGGTTGGCCATCACCGACCCATGAAGGCAAGACGCCCAATCCGTTTGGCGCAAATATTGTTCAATCATTCTCTTCTTATATACGTTCAGCTTCTTGACGCCTTTGTAATCGTAATACATATCGTTCATCAGCGGCTCAAAGCTTAAGTGGTTCACCGATTCCGGAAGCAGCCGATCCCCTTGCCCCTCCGCAAGCGGCTGATCCGGGTCCCGCTTCTCCGAATGGAGAGCAAGCAGAAGAACTTTCACGAATTCTTCCAACGAGAAATCCTGCAGGGCGGCTTCCACGTACCAGAGCGTCATATCCTGAAATCCATGCAGAACAGCTGACAGATCACACTGCTCACGAATCCCATGAAGCTGCTTATCGAAGTCTTCTCCGCGGGCAATCGAAACGGATCGAAGACGGCGCAGCCGTTCCTCGTAAGTCCACCGATCCGGTACGGTCCCTTCGGCAAGATTCCGAATAAGCTGAGTTATTTCTTCCTGAACGGAATGCCAGAGCTCCTCCGATACGCCGCCGATGATGCAGTGATTCAAGGGGATTAGCAGCCGGATCAACTCATCCGCGGTCAGCCGTCCTTCCTCCGTAAGCTTATGCAGCGGCAGATTCTCCTCAAAAGCGACTTCCCCGCGAATGTGTTGCCCAAGCAGTCCATGGGTAAGTATGAGTGTGTGGACCATCTCCTCATGCGGAGACATGGTTCCGTTGCCGTCCCGGATATGTCTCTCGTATAGCTGGGCAGACCCGATATTATGAAGGAACAAGTTAATACCCGACTGCTGCCAGCGAAGTCGATCCCGCATCGTTCCGCCCTTGGCCGTTTCCGCCCACACCAGTACTTCTTCCAGCAGTTCTTTGATCCAATAGGAAACAGGCAGCGAATCCAGTATCTTCAATGTACGTTCTACATAATCGAGCACGGGGTTGGCATGGGCCAATTGGCCAATGGACGCAATCCGTTCCAGATTCACGATTCGTTCTTCGGCTGATACCAGTTTCATTAACCAAGGATACCTCTTGGCAGCCGCTTCATCCCCCTGCCGAAAAGCGGTTATGATATCCAGCGCGTGCAGCATAGATTGTTCCTCCACTTCCTGAAATAATAATGAACGCGTTACGTTTTTTCGCTGCTACGATTATAACAAATTCCTGTCGATGGAATGCAAGCATTTGGTAGTAGCCGATGCTACAGGGTATACTGGTCAACGAAACCATATTTTTTATTGATGTGAAGGAGTGAGTGTACATGAGCCTGAAAAATAAAACAGCCCTCATCACGGGTGCAGGTAAAGGGATTGGACGTGCTCTGGCGATTGCTCTTGCCAAGGAAGGCGTGCACGTTGGGCTTGTCGCCCGTACGGCAGCTGATCTGGAGCCGCTGAGCGCCCTGGTTGCTGAACAATATGGTGTCAGAGCCGTTGCTGCAGTTGCCGACGTTTCCGTGCAGAGTGAGGCCGAGGCTGCGTTTGCAGCGGTAAACATGGAGCTCGGCTCGGTAGACATTCTGATTAACAATGCGGGCATTGCCCAGTTCGGCAATCTGCTGGAAATGGAACCTGAAGCCTGGAAACGTATCGTTGACGTAAATCTGATGGGGACTTACTACATGACGCGCGCAGCGCTGCCCGGCATGATCGAGCACAACAAGGGCGATATCATCAACATCTCTTCTACGGCCGGAGAGCGCGGATTCGCCACGGGCTCTGCCTATAACGCTTCTAAATTTGCCGTTATGGGACTGACCGAAGCTGTGCTCCAGGAGGTCCGCAAACACAACATTCGTGTGACCGCACTGACCCCAAGCACCGTGAACACGGATCTTGCCGTCAATGCCGGCCTGAAGATCGGGGACGAGGACCGGATGATGCAGCCAGAAGACGTAGCTGAGCTTGTGCTCGCTGCACTGAAGCTCCCGCAGCGCGTTTTTGTCAAAACCGCCGGGATTTGGACAACCAACCCGCAATAATGGCGCGTCGACAGACGCACCTATTGCTACAGCCATTCAAGGGTGTTCCCTGGTCATCGGCCAAGGGAGCACCCTTTTTTGCATACAGCCTGGATATAAAGCGACCGTAACGCGGCCAGCAACAATTGTTCTTTTTTCCATACGGAATCAAGTGTCAACAATCCGTTGTCATGATATAATGACATGGCGTCATACGACAGCCAGATATTTATCTTAAGCTACACTCATGGAAAGAAGATGACAACAGCATGATCGCTGACATTTTACTCGAAGTGGTACTTCCCATTTTTGTCCTGATAGGCTTTGGCATCATTATGCAATATGCCTTCAAACTCGATTTGTACACACTCGCCAAGATCAACTTTTACTACATTACGCCTGCAGCGGTTTTTATGAGTATGTACGAATCCAAAATGTCACCGCAGCTCCTGGGCATGGTGGCCTTATTCTATGCGCTCTATATCGGCGTGCTCTACGTGATCAGCATGCTGGTTGCCAAGCAGCGCAAATTCAATCGGGGGATGAGAGCTGCTTTTACCAACAGCCTTCTGCTCGATAATTCGGGAAACTACGGCCTTCCGATCAATGATCTGGCCTTCAAGGGAGATCCGATGGCCGGCTCGGTACAAGCGCTCATCATGTCTTTTCAGAGCCTCCTTACGTTCACGTACGGAGTTATTTCCATTCAGGGAGCCAAGACGGAAGGATTATACAAACAGGCCATCATCGGATTTCTGAAAATGCCCGTTCCTTATGCCCTCGTCATCGGAATCGTGCTGCATGCCCTGGCGTTGCCGCTCCCGGTCTTTATCTCGCAGCCGTTGATGTATGCGGACCAATCCATGGTCGCGATCGCCCTGCTGACACTTGGCGCACAGATCATTAAATATCCGCTCCGCCTGCGCCGGCTCGATGTTTACCTCAGCGTTCTGCTGCGTCTGCTGGTCGCGCCAGCCATCGGCATTCTGATCGTGCTGCTGCTCGGCTTAAAGGGTATCCCGGCTCAAGCCCTCATCATTGCTTCAGGCATGCCGGTTGGCGTAAATTCATCGATCTTGGCGGAAGAATATCAGAATGAGCCTGATTTTGCTGCACAAACTGTCCTTATATCGACCATACTAAACGTAATTACAATTACCGGCTTAATTACATTAGCCAAATTTGTAGCTTAACGCTAACTCATCTCTGCTAGGAGGAATTTACATATGAATTTTGATCTTGCAATAGACCGAACCTGTACCGACTGCCAGAAGTGGGACAATGTTCCCACCATCTTCGGCGTGCCGGATGCGCTTCCGATGTGGGTGGCTGACATGGACTTTGCCGCGCCTCCCGCCGTTGTAAAGGCGCTCCATCAACGGGTGGAGCATGGCGTATTCGGATATACGTTCCCTTCCGACTCTTACCGTGAAGCGATATGCGACTGGATGGAGAAACGCCACAGCTGGAGTATTCAGCAGGAGTGGATTCAATTCTGTCCGGGTGTCGTTCCGGCACTCAGCCTGATCGTGGATGCGTTCACCGAGCCGGGCGATCAAGTCGTCATCCAGACGCCGGTCTATCCGCCATTCTATAGCGTCGTTCAGGACCATGGCCGTGAGCTGGTGCATAATCCGCTGCTTCGAAGCGAGGACGGCGATTACTCGATGGATTTCGAAGACTTGGAGAAGAGCTTTTCTACAGGCAAAGTCAAAATGCTCATTCTGTGCAGTCCGCACAACCCGGTGGGCCGGGTGTGGAGCAGAACAGAATTAGAGCGACTGGCTTCTCTCTGCCAGCAATGCGATGTGCTTGTCGTATCCGATGAAATCCATGCGGATCTGGTGTTTGAATCCGGCGCGCATACGCCATTCGCTGCTCTGTCCGAGGATGCCGCCGAGCGTTCCATCATCTGCACCGCGCCAAGCAAGACGTTTAATATCGCCGGTCTGAACACGGCGAACATCATCATTTCGAATGCGCAGCTGCGCAGCAAGTTCCGCAAAATACTGAACCGTTACGCCATTGGCTCCATTACACCGATGGGCGCCGCCGCCACCGAGGCCGCTTACCGTGAGGGCGGACCATGGCTGGATGAACTCCTGGTTTATATCCGCGGGAACATGGAGCTGGTTGCGAATTACGCACAGGAGCATCTGCCCGAGCTGAAGGTGGTTATACCGGAGGCTACTTACCTGCTGTGGATTGATTTCCGTGGAATGGGCATGTCCCACGAGGACTTAAATCGCTTCCTGGTGCAAGAGGCAAAGCTTGGATTAAACAGCGGGGCGGCCTTCGGGAAGGAAGGCGAAGGTTTTATGCGCATAAACCTGGCCTGCACGCGTGCCACCGTTCAGGAGGCGTTGACTCGTCTGCATAAAGCTGTCGAGGAATGGCGGAAAGCCTAAGGACATAAACTCAATCACAAAAGGAGCCGCGCTATACGCACAGCTCCTTTTTATTGCTTGCAAAATTTCGAACCCTGCCTAAACCTGTTATCCTGTTTCGCCCTCCGATCGAGCAGTCTCACATCAAACTTCCGTTGTCGTCGGTACCGGAAGTCAGCCCCTCAATCGTTACGGCTCCATTCAGACTGTCGCCGGCCACCTGTCCCCGCTCCATCTGATAACCTGCGTCCAGCATTGTGCCGTCCAGCTGATGAAGCTGCTGGCTGACTTGGTCCATCTGCTGGAACAGCTGACGATGTCGATAAGCTTCGGCGTACTCGCTCTGCTGCGTTGTCTCGTCCATTTGCTCGAATGCCGTTTTGTTCTCGCCCAGCACCTGGCGGTACTGCTCCGCTATAGCTGTTCGGATATCCTGCACTGCGTTCATCATCCCATGCAAGACCATTCGGCAATTCACCAGTTCCTGCCGGACGGCAGAAGAAGTTTCAGGCGTAACCCCAGCTTGAGCGCTTTGAAGCTCGGCTTGGAACTGGCTGAGCTGACTTGCGATCATCCCGACTTCGTTCATTCCCCCGTTTTGCGCTGCAGTGGTCAATTGACCCGACAACTGGTTGAGTCTCATCGACATATTTTGAATATGATTCATTGCAATTCCCCCTTTTCCGGATAGCGTCCATGTTTATGGATAGGATGCGATAAACCATGGATTGCTATTCATGTCGATATCTGGTCAGGGGGTCCCGTCTGTTGGAATACGGGACGGGATGCCGATATAATAGAGTAAGCCATCATATGAAAGTAGGTAGATTATAGAGTCCTCATGATCAAACGCAAAAAAACGACACTTTTCCTAATTGCTGCCTTATTACTCGCCATATTTTATATGCAGCTGCAAACCTCCATACCGGGATTCATCAACGATCTCGAGTTTGATTTTAACAGTAAAGAAACACCTGAAGTCACCCAGCTCCACCCGTATGTATTACAGCAAAAGAATGAGCTTGTCCGTCTCACGAAGAAAAAAGGGATCACGATCATCATAACGGACGGTTACCGCAGCCATGAAGAGCAGACCCGCATCTACAATCAGGGCCGCAGCACCGAGGGCGACATCGTGACGAATGCCAAGGCCGGAGAATCCCTCCACAACTATGGACTTGCGATTGATTTTGCGCTAAGACTAAAGGATGGAAGCGTCATCTGGGATATGGAATATGACGGGAACGGAAACGGCAAGGCTGACTGGATGGAAGTTGTGGAAATTGCCAAAGATTTAGGCTTCCAGTGGGGCGGCGATTGGGCCAACTTCCCGGATTATCCGCATCTGCAGATCGATTTTGGACTGACGATCCGTGATTTGAAACGGGGAAAACTCCCTCCCATGGACGCTTCCGAGTATTCGGAAACAAAGTGAAATGATATTGCTATTTGAAGAACTCGATAGGTAAGGTATCTCCAGATAAGCGCAGCTAGATCCCATATATAGAATATAAACGGACACCATCGACGTTATTTAAGAATTTATGCCGTATTTTCAGAATATAACGGACACGAAAGTCGCTATTCTAATAAAATATAGATTATTTCCGCTTTTAAGCGTATATAAGAGCTCCCCTGTCCGTTATGAAGAAAATAGTGACTATTTTAACGAAATAACGTATGCTGAGTCCGTAAGAATTACTACACGTCAAGGTCGACCAGATCCTTCTGGTCGGCCTTTTTTGACGTTGTTCTCTGCAAAGGCGCCTCGATGGATGTTTGATATCCAACCAAATGCTTGACATTCGATTCACCTTTTGGTTATATAGTCATATATATGAGTATATAACCTTAACAGGACATGAAGGCAAGGCGGTGATTCTTATTGAGCGGTACCGTACACCCAGATAATAAGCCCCTGTTCATCCAGATCAAGGAGAAGATCGAGGACCAGATCGTGAATGATCTACTGCTTGAAGGTGAACAGGTTCCTTCCACGACGCAGCTATCCCAATTTTACAAAATCAATCACATCACGGTATTAAAAGGCATCAACCTCCTGGTTGATTCCGGACTCATCTATAAAAAGCGAGGTGTCGGCATGTTTGTTGCAGAGGGGGCCAAGGAAATGCTGCTCCAGACCCGAAAGAGTGCATTTGCGGAACATTATGTGGTGCCTATGGTACAGGAAGCAGACAAACTCGGCTTATCCACGGATGAGCTTTTTCAAATCATAACCCAGTTAAAAGGAAGTGACGTCCATGAATCTTGATATTCAGTTTGATCGCCTATCGGTGATATATGGTGACCTCGAAGCCGTTCGCAATGTTTCGTTTCATCTCCCTGCCGGCAAAGTTTATGGTCTCTTGGGGCGGAACGGAGCAGGCAAAACCTCGCTTCTGTCTGTTCTTGCTTCATTTCGTGAACCCTCATCGGGATCGGTTACGATTGGCGGCGAGCAGCCCTTCGAAAATGCCAAAATCATGAGGGAAGTCTCCTTCATCTACGATGTCGACTATAAAGACGAGACCGACAAGGTCAAGGCTGCGATTGAATCCGTTGCCAGGTACCGGCCCCATTTTGATACGGCTTATGCCCTGGAGCTTGCCCGCAAATTCAATTTGCCCCTGGATAAACAGCTGAAGCAGCTCTCCAAAGGCATGCAGTCCGCTTTTAACGTATGCATCGGCCTTGCCAGCCGCTCGCCGGTGACCATATTGGATGAGGTTTATCTCGGCATGGATGCGCCGTCACGCGAAATTTTTTACCGGGAGCTGCTGGAAGACCAGGAGCGCCATCCCCGTACATTCATTCTCTCCACCCACCTGGTTTCGGAGATGGATTATCTGTTCGAAGAAGTCATTATCATTCACAAAGGCCAGTTCGTACTGCAAGACGATTATGAAAGCCTCACATCCCGAGGCGTTTCCGTTACGGGCCCGGCGGCAAAGGTAGATGAATTCATCCAGGGTATGAAGGTCCTCAACGTGCAGCAGCTCGGTTCTACCAAAGCCGTCATGGTCTATGGAGAATTAAGCGAGGAAGCTCAGCTGGCCGCACATCGGGCGGGGCTTGAGATCGGGCCGATCTCGCTCCAGGACTTGTTTATCCATCTGACGGGGGAGGAATATTCCGCATGAAAAAAACGTCATCTGCCGTAACCAGAGTATCAAGCGACATGTTTATTCATCAAGGCAGCTGGGCCTTGGGATTTCTAGTTATTGTACTGTTGATCAATATTGGAGTCGGGATCGGTACCAGCATGGGTATCAATGTTCGCGCAGGAATCGCAGAGGAGGACTTCTTCTCTATCACTTACCGCTCAACCAAAGGATTTATGCTCGTCATCGGCATCATTTCTGCCTACGGCTTTCTGAGCTATTATGTAAGAAACGGGATTACGCGCAGGGATTTCTTTAAAGGAGCCGCATTGGCGGCCGTCTATCTATCATTGGCCTTTCCAGTCGTGGTGGGTCTGGTCAATTGGATCATCGGGATGGTTACCTCCCATGATGCCAACAGCACCTTGATGCAGAAGTTCGATAACAACTGGCTGCTGATACTTGTCTCCTATGGCGTCCAAATTTTTATCTACTATCTGATGGGATGGATGATTGGATCCGGATTTTACCGGTTCGGCTGGATTTGCGGCTTGGGGTGGATCGCCTTAGCCCTCGTGTTGATCGCCTTCATGGATGCATTGTGGCAATTCGAGCTGGCTTCCATATGGGAACAGTGGCTGCCGGTCACGACTGACTTTTCCTTTACGCTGCCGGTCTCTCTTGCAGGCTCCCTGATCGTCATCCTGATTGCACTTATTCTGATTCGGCTGATCACGCGAAGAGTTACGATCAAAATGTAACATGTACGCCAAAATGGCTGATTCACGGGTAGCAGCATATCTACTCCGGAGTCAGCCATTTATCATTCTTTACAGTGCTTGAATTAAGCAGCGCTGCTCTTCTTTTTATTATAAATATCGAAGGCTACCGCCGCGAGAAGAACCAGACCCTTGATGCCTTGCTGCCAGTCGATGCCAAGACCTACCAGCGACATTCCGTTATTGAGCACGCCCATGACAAGACCGCCGATGATGGCGCCAAAGACCGTACCGATCCCGCCGGTAGCCGATGCGCCGCCGATGAAGCTCGCCGCGATGGCATCCAGCTCAAAGTTCGTGCCGGCTCTTGGCGTCGCCGCGTTCAAGCGGGCGGCAAAGATCAACCCGGAGATCGCTGCCATTACGCCCATATTAACGAATACCCAGAACGTGACCTTCTTGGTTTTCACGCCGGACAGCGCCGCCGCCTTCTCGTTGCCGCCGAGCGCATAAATATGACGGCCCATCACGGTTTTGTTCATCACGAAGGAATAGATGATGATCAGCACCAACAGCAGAATCAGAATGTTCGGGAGGCCGGCATAACTGGCCAGCATGAACGTAAAGGCATTGATCACCGCTGCGATTAGGATAAGCTTCAAGAGGAACAAGCCGTTTGGCAGAACTTCGAAGTTGTATTTTTTATGCGATTTTCGCTCGCGAAGCTCATTGATCAGGAAGATAACCGTAAAGACGATCCCCGCCAGAATGGCGATCAGATTGGTGCCGGTATTGCCGAAATCCGGGATAAAGCCGGAGCTCAGCTTCTGGAAGCCTCCCGGAAACGGCGCAATGGATTGGCCCTCCAGCACGATCATGGTTAGACCGCGGAACAAGAGCATGCCCGCCAGAGTTACGATAAAGGCCGGTATTTTCACATAAGCCACCCAGAATCCCTGCCAAGCTCCGATCAGACCGCCGACGATCAAGGATACGATGACGGCAATGACGGGATGCAGCTGCATATCGACCATCATGATCGCTGCAACCGCACCGACAAACGCGGCTACCGAACCGACCGACAAATCAATATGACCCGTAATAATGACAAGCACCATGCCGATGGCTAATACGAGGATGTAGCTGTTCTGGAGAATCAGGTTCGTGATGTTGATCGGCTCCAGCAGAAGTCCGCCCGTAATGATCTGGAAAAATATCATAATGACAACAAGGGCGATAATCATCCCGTATTGGCGGATGTTGTTTTTGAACATTTTTTTGAGTGTCTCCATGTTTAAGCCCCTCCATTCTTGGTCATGTATCTCATCAAGGTTTCCTGCGAAGCCTGCTCTCTGCTAACTTCTCCGGTCAGCCGTCCCGCGCTCATGACATAAATCCGGTCGCAGATCCCTATAATCTCCGGCAGCTCCGAGGAAATGACAAGCACGCCCTTGCCCTCATCCGCCAGCTGGTTAATGATCGCGTAAATCTCGTATTTGGCCCCAACGTCAATCCCCCGCGTCGGCTCATCCAGGATCAGAATGTCCGGCTCAGCATAAATCCATTTACTCAAGACAACCTTCTGCTGGTTCCCCCCGCTGAGGTTTCCCGTCTTCTGGAGAATGTTCGGCGTTTTGATTTTCAGCTTCTTCCGCATATCCTCCGCCACGAGGATTTCTTCCCTTTCATCAATGACCATGTTCTTTGCCAGCTTGGACAGTCCGGTCAGCGAGATGTTGCGTTTGATATCGTCCATGAGGATCAGCCCGTATTCCTTGCGGTCCTCGGTAACGTAAGCAAAACCGTTTTCTATCGCCTCGGTAATAGATTGATTCCGGATTTCCTTCCCGTCTTTGCGCAATGTTCCTGTAATATTCCTGCCGTATGCCTTACCGAAAACACTCATCGCAAGCTCGGTCCGGCCGGAACCCATCAGCCCGGCAATGCCCACGATTTCCCCCCGGCGGATATTCATATTAACCTTATCAATTACTTTGCGGCTTGCTTGCTGCTCGTGGTAAACCGTCCAATCCTTGATCTCCAGAATGACTTCCCCGATCTTGGGTGTCCGCTCCGGGTAACGGTTCGTCAAATCCCGGCCGACCATGCCGCGGATGATCCGGTCCTCGTTCACCTCGCCGCCTCTCATATCGAGCGTTTCGATGGTCTGACCATCGCGCAGAATCGTAATGGAATCCGATACCTTTGACACCTCGTTCAATTTATGGGAGATCAGGATGCAGGAGATTCCCTGCTTCTTGAATTCCAGCATCAGCTCAAGCAGGTTCTCGCTGTCGTCCTCGTTGAGCGCCGCCGTCGGTTCGTCCAGAATAAGCAGCTTCACCTTCTTCGATAAGGCCTTCGCGATTTCGACGAGCTGCTGCTTGCCGACGCCAATGCTGCCGACCTGCGTGTTCGGGTTTTCGCTGAGTCCCACCTTATCCAGCAGCTCTTTAGCTCCGATCATCGTCTCGTTCCAGTTCATGATGCCCTTCTCGGCGCGCTCGTTCCCCAAGTAAATGTTCTCGGCAATCGACAGATACGGGATCAACGCAAGCTCCTGATGGATGATGACGATGCCCAGGTCTTCACTTTGCTTAATATTTTTGAATTGGCAGACGCTGCCTTTGAACAAAATATCTCCCTCATACGAGCCGTGTGGATACACCCCGCTCAGCACTTTCATCAGCGTGGATTTGCCCGCTCCGTTCTCCCCGCACAGGGAGTGGATTTCGCCTTCGCGAACTTTCAGATTCACGTTATCCAGCGCCTTCACCCCGGGAAACGCTTTCGTAATATTCCGCATTTCAAGAATATACTCTGACATCTGGCTTCACCTTCCTATCGTTTCGTGTTCGCTGCCTAAAGACTATTTCAATCCGATTTCTTCCTTGGAATAATAGCCGGTCTCCACAACCTCTTTCTCCACGTTGGAAGCATCAACGGATACGGGAGGGAGCAGATAGGCTGGCACGACCTTGACGCCGTTATCGTACGATTCGGTATCGTTGACCTCGGCCTCTTCTCCCTTCAGCACGCTCTCCGCCATCTTAACCGCTTGTTCGGCGAGCTGGCGTGTGTCTTTGAACACCGTCTGTGTTTGCTCTCCAGCCACGATCGATTTAATGGAAGCTAGCTCGGCATCCTGACCCGTGATGATCGGCAGCGGCTTGGCCGCCGTCCCGTAGCCTACGCCCTTGAGTGAAGAGATGATGCCAATGCTGATCCCGTCGTAGGGCGACAGCACCGCATCCAAATTTTCGCTCGAATAGTTGGCACTGATCAGGTTATCCATCCGCGACTGGGCCAAAGCCCCATCCCAGCGCAGGGTCGCAATCTGGGCCATCGTGGTCTGCTTGCTCCGAACCACAAGCTTGCCTGAATCCATGTAAGGCTTCAGCACGGACATCGCGCCGTCATAGAAGAAGTAAGCATTATTATCGTCCGGCGATCCGCCGAACAGCTCGATATTGTACGGACCCTTCCCTTCCTTCAGGCCAAGCTTCTCTTCAATATAAGATGCTTGCTGAACACCGACCTGGAAATTGTCGAAGGTGGCATAATAACTTAAATGCTCGGTATTTCGAATTAACCGGTCATAAGCGATAACCTTAATTCCCTGATCATGAGCCTTCTTGATCACGTCTGTCAGCGTATTGCCGTCAATGGAAGCAATGACGATAACGTCGACCCCCTTTGTAATCATGTTCTCGATTTGGGAAATCTGGTTTTCAATCACGTCCTCGGCGAATTGAAGATCGGTTTTATATCCCTTTTCCTGAAAAAGCCGCTCCATGTTCTTTCCGTCAGCCACCCAGCGTTCGGATGATTTCGTTGGCATCGCAAGGCCGACGTATCCCTTCTCAGCATCGCCGGTTTGGCTTTCGGCGAGGTTGCAGGCCGTCAGGGCCAAGAGCAGCACCGCGATCAGCAATCCTGGCAATCCTCTCTTCATCGGTAGTTCCCCTTTCCGAAAAATGGAATCGAGAGCGCTTACAACCGAAGGTTCGAAAAGCCTCTCTGTACTAAAAAGGATACATCCCATCAGGTGGAGGGGTCTTTCCACGAAAACAACCTTTTTTATAATTTTCATACTTTTGTTGTTTGGGATTCGTGCGAGTGTGCATGGCTGCTTAACGTTCCGGCTCCGTACACAGCATGTCTCAAGCGGTTACCTGCATAAAAAAAGCCTCTGTTTAGTTGGTTATACCAACAAAACAGAGACTCTCGCCTTCACTCAACCGCTTACTCTTCCTGAACCGTCGCCCCTTTGCGGTACCGGTTCGGCGATACCCCCATCACCTTCTTAAAAGCCGTGCTGAAATAATGCTGGCTGTCATACCCTACCCGCTCCGCGATGTCCAGGATGCTAAGCTCGGTGGAGTTGAGCAGCTGGATTGCTTTCTGAATCCTCGTCTGGGTCATGAGCGTGATAAAAGACGTGCCCAGTTCTTTCTTTAGCGTCCGGCTCAGATAGACGGGCGAAACCTGCAGGGCCTGGGCAAAAGATTCCAGCGTCAGCTCCCGAACGGCATACTGTTCCTGGATGAGCTGACGAGCCCGCCGTACCAGCGGAGAGAGCTGCGCCTCCTTGAACACCCCTTCCCGGCAAGCCTCATAAGCGGCTGCAACCGCGCCGTCCGCTTCTTCCGAAACAGGCTCCAGATGTACATTCACGGCCAGCTTTAAGTACTTCTGGATCAGCTGCTCGGCATCGGCCGCAATATTCGAATCCGCTACTCCCCAGCAGCAGATGCCGATCCATCCGGTGTGATCCCGGAACAAAACGCAGGGCGCGGGATGAAACAGCTCGGCGATTATATTTTCCATCGCGAACAGATACAACTGCCGGTCGCTTTCCTTCATCAAAGGCTGCGGAGCCGTCATCTCCGTCCATCTGGCGATGCCGATCCGGGATGGACGACAAGGCGGCAGTCCCAGAAATTTCAGCTGCTCGAGCGCCTCCTGCTCATCCAGCAGGCCATGCATCCATTCGAGGCAGAACCGTTCCCGCAGCAGCGGAATGTTCTTCTCGATTTGCTCGGACGCCTTCTTAAGGTAGTTCTCCTGCATTTGATGGTCGTTCAGCTCATCCCGAACGCTGCTGAGCACCTGGATCAGGTGATCCGCATTCACCGGCTTCAATATATAATCCTTAACCCCGAGCCGGATCGCTTCCTGCGCATAAGCAAATTCGTCATGGCCGGTAATAATGACGAACCGGCATTCGGGACGCTCTTCCTTCATCCGCTTCATGAGCCCGATGCCGTCCAGGAACGGCATATTCATATCGACCAGCATAATGTCAATCGGTTGGCTGAGCGCAAGCTCCAGCGCCTCTTCGCCATCCTCCGCTTCGGCAGCCACTTCCATGCCGAGTGCCTCCCAGTCGACTGCATCCCGAATGCCCTCGCGGATAATTGGCTCATCGTCGGCAATCAAGACTTGATACGCTCTCTTCATAACCTGTCTCTCCCATCATGATCGGAGGACGAAGGAACGGCATGTACCAGCGGGTGCGTAATCACTACCGTGGTTCCCTCGTTCTCTGTACTGTCAATCGTGATTCCGTACTCATCGCCGAACGTTAACTTGATACGTGCCTGCACATTCAGCATGCCGTAGCTTCGGTTTCCGCCCAGCCCTTCTCCCGGGGTCGCCTCCATGGCGGTTACCGGGTCGGCAAGCTGTTTGCGAAGCGCCTCCAGCCGATCAGAAGACATGCCGGCCCCATTATCCTGGACGCTAAGGAGAAGAACATCTCCGTTCACCTGGGCTTTGATGACAATTCGCCCAGGCCCTCTACGGGCCTTAATGCCGTGGTATATCGCGTTTTCCACGATCGGCTGCAGTAAGAGCTTCAGCACATACAATTTCTCAGCCTCTGGCGAAAGCTCCATCTCAACTTGCAGCCTGTCGCGGTAACGCGTTTTTTGTATTTGCAGGTAACTGCTGATATGCGTCCATTCGTCGGACATGGGAATGATATCATCCCCTTTGCTGAGCCCAATCCGAAACAGCCGCGACAAGGATTCCACCAGATCCGATACATCATCCGCCCCTTTCTTGCGGGCCATCCAATGAATCGTATCCAGTGTGTTGTACAGAAAATGCGGCTTAATGTGAGCCTGCAGGCTGCGCAGCTCCGCTTCGCGCTTCTGCTTTTCCCGCAGCTCGCTCAGCTTCATCAGCTTGCGAATCTGCAGAAGCATGCGGTTAAAGCTGCGGCCAAGCATACCCACCTCATCCTGCCGGTTTCCCCAGTAACGGGTCGTCAAATCCCCGGATTCGGCTTTTTGCATGAAGGACATGAGCTGCCAGATCGGTCTGGATATTGACTGTGAAAGCGTATAGGATGCCGCAACCCCAAACAAGCACACCACAAACAAGAAACAAATCATATAGAAACGAATCTCCCGGACCTCATACACCGATTCGCTGGTTGGAAATACGCCGATCGTTCGCCAGCCAGTAAAGGAGGAGGTGCCGTATATCAATTGCAGACGCTCCCCGTTCGCCTCGCGGATCAAGGCGCCGCTGTCCTCTTCCGGAAACCACGAGGGGGGAATGGACGGAATGATGGAATCCTCCGGAGCATAGATGCTGGAGCCGCCGGCCTCTGCCACCATCAAATATCCGCTCTTTCCAAGCGTGACATCCCGGACCGCTCTTGCGACTGCCCGCAGCTTCAAATCGATCAATACCGCACCGGTTACTTCCCTCGTATCCGGATCCACAATCGAGCGAACGACCGATACCAGTTCCTCGTTGCCGTAATGAACATGGGTGGTGACATTACGCTCTGCCGGGTGGCCAAGCACGGTAAAAATCCCTTCATTTAAAACAGCCTCGCGGTACCATTCTTCCTCCGTCAAACTTGCCGGACTGCGTGCGTACATTTCGTTACTGATATACTCCCCCTCGCGATTGACCAGAAGAATAGAGGCGATTTCCGGGTACAGCGTCGTGAAGCCTTGAAGGTACCGCTTAATCTCGTAATTCTCCGCATTGTCCTGCTTGACCGAGGACGTTTGTAGGCCGGAATTACCCGTATCTTCGGTTTCAACGGCTGGCTTGTCCCCTTGAATTTCCCCATTCAGAAATCGTTCCGTGCGCGGGTCAAATCCGATCAAATACGTAATGTTCTGGAGATTCTCCATATCATTGTCCAGGGTCTGATTGACCTTTCCGATCAATTGAATCGTGTTCGAGGTTACCTGCTGATCCACAATGCGGTTAACCGTCCAATTGACGAGGACACCCAGCGCGATTGAGGGCAGGATGCCAACCATGAGGAACAAAATGACCAGCTTGTATCTCAGCGGCAAATCCCCGAACCGCAGCCAACGCGAGATGCCTTCGCGCCAGGATTCCGCTCTGTTTCTATTTTGCATAATAATCATTCACATTCTCTCGGGTCACAATGGAAATCCCGGTGTCCACCCTTGTTGGAAGCGGAGACACGTCATTGCCGAGCGTCGGGGCCGGTACGGTAAGACCATGATGCAGATGAAACAAATACTGCAAGGACCAATAGCCCATATTCCACGTTCCCTGGGCGATCGTTGCCGCGATGGTTCCATCGGAAATCCGGTCCAGCGTCCCTTTATTCGTATCGAATCCGATGATGGTAATCCGGTTTGCTTTATCCGCGCCGATCACGGCATCCGCCACGCCCATTCCGCCGCTGGCCTCCGTTACGAAGATCCCTTTGAGATCCGGGTGCTTGTCCAGCATGTCGGCAGCAGCCTCTTTGGCAACGAGGGTATCCCCTTTGCCTTCCCTGATCTCCACCACGGACATGCCCGGATATCGCTGCTCTAAAGTGTCCCTGAAGCCTTCGGAACGGTCATCATGATTCTGCTGCCCGGGCTGGGTAACAATCCCGATCTCCCCTTCCCGGCCGAGAAGCTGCGCCATTTTGTCTGCGGCCGCAACGCCAGCATTGTAATTGTTGGTTGCCAGGAACGAATAGGCCTTACTGTCAGGCGCATCCGCATCGAACAGCACGACGGGGATCCCGGCTTCCACGGCTTTATTAATCGTCGACGTCAGCGCTTTGGAATCGATGGCCGACAAGGCGATACCGGAAGGCTTTTTGGCAATCACCTGTTCCAGAACAGTGATCTGTTCCTCCACGTCGTATTGTGTAGAGCCGCGATAATCGACAGTTACGCCCAGCGCATCCCCTCCATCCTCGAAGCCCTTCAAAATATTTTTCCAGTATTCCATGCCGGATTGAAAAGTCACCATGACATAATTCTCACCCATGCTGCCATGCAGGCCGCCCTCCTCCCAGGCGGAAGAACGCTTGTCCTCCAGCCTGTACATGAAGACATAGGTGAGAAAAGCCAATAGAAGCGCACCATACACCAGCATCATCTTCTTCATGAATAAGTCCCCCGATCCTTGATCCTTCGTTCGCCATCTTCAGCTGCAATCGGTTACATAACGTATAATGAATATACTGCAATTCTTTGAAAAAGATCAAACCCTTGCTAAAATTTGGCTATGGCCGGCAGCAAAAAACAGACCGTCCACAGTTAAAACTAACCATGTTGCAGCCTGTTTCTGATATGTTAATCTTATTTTTGTAGGTTGAATTTCAATGCCTTATGTAGCCCGCTTAGCCGGATAAATGCTGATACCATGCATAAATAAACTCACCACGTGACTCGCAAGATCCTCAGGAGTCCGCTTGCCTGTCAGAAGCTGCTGGGAGGTCAGTCTTTCAATAACACCGACCAGGCACTCCGCGACGATATGCATATCGGAATCACCGTCAAAATACCCGTCCCGCTGCTCAGCCTTCAGATTTTGCTCAATCATGGCTGCCATTTCCGACTTTACGATCACCGCGTCATCCCCAATAAAAAAACCGATTTGCGTCAGATCCGGGTCTTTCCCAAGAAACGCGAACAACCCTGTCAGAACGCTCTGCAAACGGCCGGTCACATGATCCTCATCGATTCCGCTCTCCAATCTGCTGCCCTCGAGCAGGATCTTGAGCTCAGCTCGAAATTTCTCCACCAGCTCCTTGAACACGGCTTCTTTGCTCTCAAAATACAAATAGAATGACGGCTGCGTCAATCCAGCCCGAGAAACGATGGTGCTGATCTTGGTCTGATGGTATCCTGACTTTGCAAATTCATTAGCAGCGACAATCAGTAGTCTAGCCCGGCTTTCTTGTCCGTTCGCACCCTTCTTACGCAAAGCTATCCAACCTCCGAATCTACTCATGATGTATGTAAGTTACCGTCCATTATACTCTATATCGGAAAGTTGCTGCTACAGATAAAGTCCAGTCATAACATGCACGAGACTTTACATCGCCACAAGAACGTTATAACGTAAAAGGATAACGATGTTTATCGTTACAGCCAAGAAGGAGATAAATAACATGCAGAAACATACCCAATCCAACTCGGTGGATATAACCGAGTCACATAACTCGCAAGACCCGTCTTCCACACGCGTGCTTATTGTCACGGCGGTCGATGCTGAAAAAGAAGCCGTGCAGCGCGGGCTTAACCATGCTCACGGATTTGATGTCATCGCGGGTGGAGTCGGCCCAGCGGCAACAGCTGCTGCGACTGCCCGCCAGTTGGTTCAGGGCACCTATGATTGGGTTATCAGCGCAGGTATCGCTGGAGGATTTGCCGGTCAGGCTGAGGTTAGTTCCATCGTCATTGCGGACACCATCATTGCCGCTGATCTCGGTTCCGAAACCGAAGACGGCTTCAGCAGCGTCCAGGAGCTCGGCTTCGGAACGGATCGGGTACAGGCAGATCCAGATTCTGCCCGCAAACTCGCGAAGGCCTTACAACATGCTGGTGTTCCTGTAACCCTTGGGCCTGTGCTGACGGTCTCCACCACGACGGGAACAGCCGCAACGGCTGCACGTCTCCTCCATCGGGTACCGGACGCTGCAGCCGAGGCGATGGAGGGCTTCGGCGTGGCCACCGCTGCCGCTGCAGTCGGTGTGCCCGTGCTCGAAATCCGGTCCATTTCCAATCAGGTCGGTCCGCGGGACCGCAGTGCATGGAAGATCAAGGAGGCGCTGCAGGCGCTTGAGACCGCAAGTTCATTACTACCGGAGGTGTTACGATGAAAATCGCTTTTTCCCCTTGCCCCAACGACACATTTGTATTTCATGCCTGGGTTCACGGACGGATTCCAGGCGCCCCCAAGCTGGATGTATCCTATGCGGATATCGATATCACCAATCACTGGGCGGCCGAAGATCGAGAACATGATATCTTAAAAATATCCTATGCCGCGCTGCCCTGGGTGCTGGATGAATATGCCCTTCTGCCCTGCGGAGGAGCACTTGGCCGCGGATGCGGGCCGCTCGTTCTGACAGCGGACAAGCTGACGGATGGTAAAACTCCTGACAGCCCTGCGGATTTGTCCGGCCGGCGGGTAGCCGTTCCAAGCGAGCGCTCCACGGCTTATCTGTTGTTCCGTCTGTGGGCCGCACAGAACGTACCCGGAGGGCTTGGCGAAATCGTGGTGATGCCGTTCGATCAGATTATGCCGGCTGTCCGGGATGGAGCGATTGATGCCGGGCTTGTCATTCACGAAGCACGGTTCACCTACTCGTCTTATGGATTGAAGATGATGACGGATCTGGGCAGCTGGTGGGAGTCCGATACCAATCTGCCTATTCCTCTGGGAGCGATTGTGGCCCGCAGGTCGCTGGATCTGGCAAGCATCTCGAACTGGATCCGCTCCTCTGTCGAATATGCCTGGCAACATCCCGAGGACTCTCGGGCCTATGTCCTCCATCACGCTCAGGAAATGGACCCGGATGTCGCCGATGCTCACATCGACCTGTACGTCAATCCATTTACCGCGGAGCTGGGCGAGGACGGCTATGCCGCGATTTCAGCCCTGCTGAACCGCGCAGCCGATGAAGGGCTTGTGCCGAGGATCGATCCTGCGCTGCTGAAGCGTCCGTAATACGGCAGCCTAAACGGTTTCACTGAAAGCTTATATTTTCTGTATTCATAAGAGGAGCACCAAGAACCCGACAACCGGGTCTCCTGGACGTTCCTCTTTTTCATTGTCCCCCATGAATGGTTCTTGTCGTACACTCCTGTTCAGTACTCATTCTCATTCCTCGATATAAAATCATGCAATTGCTGATAAATTCCGATAATCTCATCCATGGGCATTCTCACCAGTCCGCTGGAAGAAGGTGCTACAAACTCACGCACGCCGTCAATGACGGAGTCCGGCTGAATTCCCCAATCCGCCTTGGCTTTGCCGCTGAATTCGGTATACACGCCCTTGCCGACAAAGCAGGCAACCTCCGGTCTGTACTTGGCCAGCTTCTCGCGCAGCGTCTCTCTACCGAGCCTGTACTCTTCGCGGGTTATGTCTTCGGCCCCCCTTGTGGGCCTGGCTACAATATTGGTAAATCCGTACCCTAGCTTAAGCAATTCTCCATCCTCAGCGGCTTCATACAAGCGCGGGGTCAAACCGGATTTATGCAGAATCCTCCAAAAATTGTTGCGAGGGTTCGCATAATGATGACCGACCTCCCCGGACCGCAAACTCGGATTAAAACCGATAAATACAAGAGTCAATCCATAATCCAGATGATCGCTGACTTCATCCATTCTGCTTCCTCCTCTCATCATCTAAATCTGGGTTCCCTTGAGCTTAATGAGAGCTTGATGCGGCAGCGCTGTTGTTGCGTTTGCGTATCTGGTGAATGCCCATCACGACGGCAACAAGCTCCCAGTCACCAAGAACGTCGCTCTCATTCTGCAGCTGATAGGCTCCGGCTTGAAGCCAGCCGCTAATGCGGGAAAAAGAGGCGATGACCCCTCCGGCATCATCCGTTATTTCATACTCATTGGAAAAAGCAGGCGAAGTGATCTCATATACGCCCCGCGATCCCGCATCGTATTCGAATTTTTTCGTAAAAAAGCTCATCCGCATGCGCAGCAGGCCCAGTTCTTCCCCATTGCCGCCAGTAATATTCCATTTGTTCGAGAAGAATCGAAACGACCCGCTGCATACCGGATCTCCAGAAGCGTTATATACGTCCAGCGAGGAGCCGAAAGCGCTCTTCAAATCCAGACTTCCTATGACACTGCCTTCCCTATCCATAATATCTGTTATACCCGAGCTGAAAAAGTTATCCTTAAAATATAAATGCATAGGACTTCTCCCCTTCCTCGATTCCTGCATACCTGTTATTCATACAACGATTTGCAGATTAAATTGTTTCAATTTTTTTGCGGGAAATTCGGGAACCGATCCGATATTTGATTGTCTAATATTCGAGGTGATGTTATTGGAGTACCTTAAATCTATGGTGGCCGTGAATGATGCGAGCACCATGCTGAGTGAATGGATGGAGTCCTTCGGCCAGGACGTATGGAACTATGCATTCTTCCTAACGAAACGCAAAGATGCGGCTGACGATATCAGTCAGGACGTGTTCTTGAGAGCATTTAAGCACTGGAATGATTTTCAGGGCCGAAGCTCTGTCAAAACATGGCTGTTAACCATCACCCGCAATCTTTCCCTGAACTATCTCAAGTCTTCCTATATGACGAGGGTATCTTTAACCGGCTGGATCACTTCCAAGCAGACGGAACCCTCCGCTGAAAAAGAGTTTATGGATGCTGCTGCCGTCTCGCAGATTTGGAAGTACGTGTTGGAACTGCCGCCCAAATACCGGGAGGTGTTGATCCTTGAATCCCATTACCAGCTGCCGCGAAAAGAAATAGCGGAACTGCTCGGCATATCCGAAGGAACAATCAAATCCAGACTGCACCGGGCTCGAGCCCGAATGGAAATGATGTTGAAAGGAGAGGATGTCCAGTGAAGACCGAACAAGAGCTGCAGCCCGATTGGATTCAAGAACTCGCTTCTTCTCCATTTAACGAGCCGATGTTCACCGAAGAGATGAAATCCAGTGTATTAAAAAACGCTGCTAATGGCTCTGTAAGGATGGGCAGAAAAAAACGGAAGTCTCCAACACGTCTGCGTATGATGACCGCAAGTGTGTTCATGCTTCTTCTAATCGTGGCGGCATGGGGATGGCGTGAATCACCCGTGATTCAACAGCTGATACCGATCAAGGGTTGGGGAAATGCTGCCGATTGGGCTCCCCGCAGCGTGTACACGGAGGATGGCGTAGATAAACTTCAGGCATTTCCGGGCGGGGATTACGCCGCGGGCTCTCCAGCCGGTGCCTGGTGGAATCTTCTAACCCCCATTCAAGATCTTGAAGGAAAAACGATCCGCATATCCGCCGTACATCGGGATACGGGTATTACCCTTGAAGAGCTTGCTGAGACGAAGATTACCTCCGATATGGCATACAATGACTTTACGCGAGTATCTTCCCGCTTTGCCCTGCCGCTCTCCGGTTTATGGCGTTTCGACGTGATGGTGGATCAGGAGAAGTACGGCGATATCGTGGTCGATGTGCCGGACAGCAGCTGGGAGCCGAGCCCGAGATTTAGATCCGGTAATTATGCCATGACCGGTGTGGAAGGTCGCTTGGGATTTATACATCCAGGTTGGTTTAATGCAAATCAGCCTAATAAATACATGTGGCATTTCTGGGGGCGTGACGAGGAATTAACGGGTGACTTGCACATTACGGCTGTAAAAAGAAACACGTCCGAGATCATCGATGTCTTTAAAGTTGCCGGTTTACGGCCCTCTCCGTTAAACGGCGCCGATGCAGCAATACCTACCTCCATGTCGCTGCCTTCGCCAGGACTATGGCGCATTATGGTCTCCATTGACGGTCAGCTGTTCGACAGCGTCATTGTGGAGGTCGATAAACCTCAGGACTAAGTTTTCACCACCTTAACCTAATTCCGAGCCTGAAGTACATCATAAAACAAGGCTGCCCCGGTCTGTAGGCATCTACAGAATCGGGGCAGCCTTGTTCATGAGGAATATCGCCATTTCAATTCCTCTTATATCATCTGCCAAACAGCATTATTTCGCGTTCAATGCTTCCTTCGGAACTTCGATCTTGCTGATTTCGTTATGCTTCGAGTAGGTGCTCTTCATTTTCATATCCAAGGATACCTTCTGACCTTCGGCTTCCATTGCCATCACCATGTCCAAATCGGTTGTTGCAGGCAGGTAAGATTCCTTCTGTACGCCATAAATAATATGGATGCTCTTGATATCCATTTGATCCATCATGGCTTCCATCTGCGGATCGTTGCCTGCTTGGCTCATCATGGACTTGGCAAGCTCCTTCAGATTGTCGCCGGAGACATCCGCCGTCAGGACGTATGTGTCTCCGTCCTCCGTAACTTTGAAGTCCTTAGCGAGGGTCTTGAACTGCTCCACCTGCTGCTCCGGACTCGCACTGCTTGGATCCAGGCTATCGCGGATCTCCTGCTCCGATTCCTTCGGAACCTGCATCCATTGACCATCCATGAGCATGTAAATACCATCTTCCGTTATATACTGCTTCATCTCGACCTTGCCTTCCGGAGAATCCATCACGACGTTCTGCATCATCTCCACCGGCTCGAGCGTAAGTTCCGAGTCAAGCGACATATTAACATCCTGCTCCTGCTTCTCTTCGCCTTCAACCACGATATGCTGTTTAACATCGGCTTTCATCGCAAAGCTCTTCAAATTCTGGGAAGCTTCGGCCGATTTCTGGAGAAGCTCGTCAGCAGTCGGAAGAGCATCCTCCTTCGGTCCTTCTTTAGCTGGCGTCTCTGTCGAAGGAGTCGTCCCTTGTTCTGTTGCTGGCGGCGTTGCGGCGTCGTCTGCTGCTTTGTTGTCCTTGCCGCATGCCGTCATGCTCATAACCAAAATTGCCCCTAGTAATGCTGCTGTCCACTTCTTCAATCGAATGTCCTCCTAAAATATGTATTCCGAGTTACTTCTCCATTCTATACGATTTGTAACATCGATTGATCAAAATTTCCGAAAAAGGTACACTAGACCTATTCTTTGTCAGGGAGCGTGCTCGATTGGAAAACATTCTGATTACCGGATATCGGGCCCACGAGCTCGGTATTTACAACAACAAACACCAAGGCATACCTTATATACGTAAAGCGATTGCCAATCGCCTGGTTCCACTGCTAGAGGAAGGCCTCCAGTGGGTCATCACGCCAGGACAATATGGCGTGGACCTATGGGCCATCGAAGCGGCTATCGAACTAAAGTCCCAATACCCCAACCTGAAATGCTCCATTCTGACGGCCTACCAGAATCCCGAGGAGCAATGGAACGACGATAAAAAAGCTTATTTTCAGGAAGTGATGAAGGGGGTAGACTTCTATGCACCCGTCAGCAAGGGCCCTTATCAGGGGCCGTGGCAGTTTACGGCCAGGGATGATCTGCTTCTCCGCAAGACCGATGGTATTCTGCTCGTGTATGACGAAGATAACGGCGAAGCCAGCCCCAAGTTCATCAAAGAGCGTGCCCTGAAGAAGCAGGCAGCCGACGGCTACCGCTTTATCAGCATCGGATCGGAGGAGATACAGGCTGTTGCAGACGAGGAGAACATGTCGCAGGACTTTTACTAGGCTCGCTGCTCCCCGGTTATCGCTTCGATCCGCCAGAGGAGCTGTTATGTTCCCAACTGGATCGCTCGAGGAATTCTGGCCGGCGATCCCCCCAACTGGAGCATGCCACATTTCACAAAGATCAAGGAAAAGAGCAAGTGTATTAACTAAAATGGACCTGTGGCAATATGACACATGAGAAGCGGTGGAGCATGCGAATTAACAAATACATAAGCGAAACGGGATATTGCTCGCGCAGAGAAACCAACCGATTGATTGCAGCCGGACGCATTACGATCAATGGCAAGGTGTGTGAAAAAGGGGCGGACGTTGAGCTGCACGATATCGTGTTGATAGATGGAAAGAAAATTCCTCGTAACGATAGCGAAGCGGTTTACCTGGCTCTCAATAAACCCATCGGTATTGTCTGTACGGCAGCTGAGCATGTGGCGGGAAACATTGTTCAGTTTATTAACTATCCATCGCGCATTTTTGCCATCGGGAGGTTGGATAAAGCCTCTGAGGGGTTGATTTTACTCACGAACGACGGAGATATTGTGAACAAAATGATGCGTTCGGAGCATAATCATGAGAAAGAATATGTGGTGACCGTGGACAAACCCGTTACGGACGAATTTATGCAAGCGATGTCTCAAGGCGTTGAAATCCTGGACGTCATAACCAAACCATGCAAGGTTTACAGGCAAAGCGAAGATGTATTTCGTATTATTTTGACGCAGGGCCTTAATCTGCAAATCCGCAGAATGTGTAAAGCCTTGGGGTACAGAGTCCTGAAGCTGGAGCGTGTTCGGATTATGAATATTACACTGGAACAGCTGGAACGGGGGGAGTGGAGGCATTTGAAGGAAACGGAACTGCATCAGCTCCTGTTCATGTTGAACTAGGCGAAGGCGTAACCAACATAAAAAGCCATTTTTCAGCTTTGCCCACGGCGGCCGAGCGAAAGCACCGCTAAGGTTTACGTCAAACCTTGGTATCGTGTCAAATTTATGAAAAATGGCTCTGCATGCTGTAAAACTTGTTATCGCTATGCCAGCAAATAATCGTCAATGCTGGTATACGCATAACCATGAGCCGCCGCAACCGCTTCATAGGTTACCTTGCCGTCGATGACATTGATGCCCTTGGCAAGCGCTTTATCATGACGAGCGGCCGGGCGGAGCCCTTTACTTGCTATTCTCAACCCATACGGTGCCGTTACATTGGTCAGTGCCATGGTGGAGGTTCTGGCTACGGCGCCCGGCATATTGGCTACGGCATAATGAATAACACCATGCTTTTCATAAGTCGGGTTATCATGCGTGGTGATCCGGTCGATCGTCTCGATCGAGCCTCCTTGGTCAATTGCCACATCCACGATGACCGATCCCGGGCTCATCTCTTTTACCATCTCTTCCGTTACGAGGCGAGGAGCCCTTGCACCGGGGATCAACACCGCACCCACGACAAGGTCGGCGGACTTTACCGTTTCCGCAATATGATACGGATCGGACATAATCGTTTTGACCCGCCCTTGGAAAAGATCATCCAGTTGACGAAGTCGGCCGGGATTAATATCGAGGATGCTGACGTCCGCACCGAGTCCCAGCGCAATTCTTGCCGCATTGGTGCCAACGATGCCGCCGCCGATAACGGTAACCTTACCCGGTGCGACCCCAGGTACGCCGCTTAGAAGGACACCCTTGCCGCCATGTGCTTTTTCCAGGAAATGCGCCCCGATTTGGATGGACATTCTTCCTGCCACTTCACTCATCGGTGTCAGAAGCGGCAAGCTGCCATCCGTTAATTGTATCGTTTCATAAGCAACGGCACTCACCTTACGGTCGACCAGTGCTTTGGTCAGTTCCGGCTCGGGGGCCAAGTGCAGATACGTGTATAGGATCATATCCTCTTGAAAGTATTCATACTCCTCTTGCAGGGGTTCCTTCACCTTCACAACCATCTCGGCTTTCCACGCTTCGGCAGCCGAAGCAACCACCTTGGCTCCAGCCGCTCTATAAGCTTCATCCGTAAATCCGATCCCAAGGCCTGCCCCGGATTGAACAAGCACTTCGTGCCCGGCATTCCTGAAACTGACGACCGTACCCGGCGTCATGCCTACACGGCTCTCGTTATTTTTGATTTCTTTGGGAACCCCAATGATCATCCCCATGCCTCCTTAATGGTGAGCTTTGCCTATCTAATTGAATTGTAACCATTTTCACCCAAACTGTGTACCTGTCTAAGGTATGGGATTGTCCATCCGAATTTATATCTATGTATCCGTAGTATATGCAGGTGAAAGATGAACTGCATGCAGAAAAAAACACTTCTGGCAGAGGGATTATAACGGATTTTTGTCCGTTATATCATCCTCGCCAAAGTGTTTGTATAATACGCATTCATGAAACCATAAGTATTTCTGTTGTTTGACACCTTCGTTAATGCGCAATCAGCTTAACGTTTTTTCGCGATCCTTCCCTTTGTCGGATTCACCTGCGTTTTTGTTCGCCTTCTCCCGGTCGAGCTGCATCTCCTCCACCGTCTTCACCTTGAGTCTCGCTGCTCCTTCATACGGACGGGTGGGTATCAGATTGTCAGATGTTAGCCGTGCCTTCGCTTCGGCGACCGAAGCCGCGTACTGAGGAAGCCAGGCTTCACCGGCGACCAGCATTTCATCGACCAGCTGCCAAATTTCCTTCGGATTACATACCGCACCGACCAGCGGATCCATCATAAATGCCTGACGAAGCAGCTTGTCATCTCCGTGAACCGCCGCTTCAACCGCTAGCCGTTGCACGGATATGCTTGCATTGCACACCGCAGCCGGCCCTAACGGCAAATTCCCTACATGCGGCATGGAAATGCCGTTGCGGTCCACGTAACCCGGCGCCTCAATGATTGCATCATCCGGCAGATTGGAGATAATGCCCTGATTCACCACATTAAAATGACCCCGGTATACCCGGCCGGTTTCCAAACCTTCAATAATGTAGGAGCCATGCTCCTCTCCTCGTTGCTCGGGCGTGTACTCCATAGCCGGATCTTTCATCCAGTTCGGGAAATCGGTCTCGAACCAGTTGCGTCCCTCGGTACAGACTCGCAAATATCCGCCCGTCTCTCCATTTATCCAGCTGCTGAGGTCGATCCACTCCGTAATTTCCTCCGGCCGTTTACGGTACCAAGGAACATATTCGCTTAGATGGCCGTTGGACTCGGTGCTGTAATACCCAAAACGTCGCAGCATATCGATGCGAACCTTCTCAGTCCTGCTGTACTCCGGATGCCGTTCGAACGCATCCAGCAGTCCAGCCGTCAAATCCTTGCCTTGATGTGAGGCTTGAATATACCAAGTCTGATGGTTGATTCCGGCACAGACAATATCGACCTCATGTTTCTTTAGACCGTACACCTCGGCGATTTGGTGATGCCCATGCTGCACGCCGTGACATAAACCAACCGTCCGCACGCCGCCATACTGATTGCATGCCCATGTCAGCATAGCCATCGGGTTCGAATAGTTCAGCAGCAGTGCATCAGGCGCGCTCACCTCGCGAATATCCCGGCAAATGTTCAGCATCTCGGGGATTCCCCGCTGGCCATACATAATGCCGCCTGCACAGAGCGTGTCGCCTACGCACTGATCGATGCCGTATTTCAGCGGAATGTCCACATCCGTGCGAAACGCCTCCAATCCACCCACGCGAATGGTGCAGATAACATATTTGGCATCCTGCAGGGCTTGCCGTCGATCCGTGGTGGACTGAATCGCAATCGACAGCCCGTTCTCGATAATGTCCCGCTGACACAATTCCGTGACCATATCCAGGTTATACTGGCTGATGTCGGTGAAAGCGACCTCGATATCCCTAAACTCCGGTACAGTCAACAAGTCACGCAGAATTCCCCGGGTAAAGCCGATGCTTCCCGCTCCGATAAAAGCAACCTTAAATGACATTCTATCCACTCCCTAGCTGCAAATTAGATTGTAGTTATTGTAGCAATCAAGTGGTAGAAAGCGTTATCAAAATTATGACCTCTTGAACTCCTCCGAGTCAAAAATCCTCACTTCTTATCTGCTCCGGCTTCCTGATCACCGTATTTCCAGGCATTGCGGTCCTTCCGCAGCCGAAATTCCACCGGCGTGGTTTCCGTATACTTCTTGAACAACATATGAAAATACTGCCTGCTGCCAACACCCACATAATCCGATATTTCATGGATGGGGATATCCGTCTGCTCCAGCAGCATTTTGGCCTTTTCCATTCGAATCATGGTGAGATACTCGGTTATGGTTCTGCCCGTCCCTCTGCGGAATACTCGATGCAAGTAGCCGGGATGCAGATTCACCTCAGCGGCAACGTCTTTCACCTGAATATTACGGTCATAGTTCTGATGCAAGAAATCGACGCTTCGTTTAATGTAGAACTCGCTCTGCTGCACTTCGCTGCGTTCCCTTTCATCATACAGCCGGGCGATGCATACAAGCAGCTGAATAAACAGCATATGCGTCATCATTCTGCCCTCAGTCCCTCTTTGATCAAGTTCAAGGACGAGGCTCTTTAACACCGGATATACCTCCTCTTGATCCACTAACACCAAGTAGGGAAACGGCCGATTCAGCAGAAAAGACACCTCCTGCTCCTCACCGGCAATCTGCCTAAGAGAAAGCGTCCTTCCTTCAGTTTCCATAAATCCGAATTCCACATTCAGCATTCGGCAGGAGACCGCCTGCTCAACGATTAACCGATGCGGGACATCGGCATCCAGTACCATAAACTCCCCTTTTTTCAGCGTGAGACTCTTTTCCGTATCGCCTACCTTCACGTCAATCCGGCATACTCCTGAGATCATATACATAATTTCGGTTGAATCATGCTGATGGTAAGGCATTGCATAATCCATCCACTGCTTATAGTAATAGGCGTAAAAACGCGGGACGTAATCCCCCTCTTCTAACATCTGCTGAAATAAGCTGCCATTCACACGTTTTCCTCCTTTGTCCAAGCAGTACGGAGTTCCAATTCATAACAAAAACATCTATCAACGTCCTTACAAAAAACAGACCGCGGTTAGAAGTAGTTTTTCTTGCGATAGCAGGCCGCCAATGCTTTACATGAAAAAAAGCCTGGCCCTTAGGCCAAGCTTATCATCAATATGCCAGTGGTGCTACGAGATTTTGAAGGCCGATACGGTATGGTTCAGCTCTTCGGCAAGCTCGGCAAGCGATTGTGCCGTTGCCGCCGATTCCTCGCTTGTAGCCGCCGTTTCCTCCGTCGACGAAGATATCGTTTCAATGGCGGTTGCCACCTCGGCAGCCTGGGCTGCCTGCTCCTCGCTGGCGGCTGCAATATCCATCACTTTGCCCGCCGATTCATTCACCATGCTTGTAATGTAGGCAAAGGCTTCCCCGGCTTTTTCCGTGTGGATGACACCTTGATTCACCGCCTCCACGCTATCGGCCGTATTCTTTTGCATGCCCTTGATGATATCGGCAATCTGCTTCGTGGCCCCTCCACTGCGTTCGGCCAACTTACGCACTTCATCCGCCACCACGGCGAAGCCTCTTCCTTGATCACCGGCCCGAGCAGCCTCGATCGTCGCATTAAGGGCAAGCAGGTTGGTCTGCTTGGCGATATCGTCGATGACCTCGATGATCTCACCGATCCGCTGGGAGTCCGCTTCGAGTTTGGCAACCTGCTCCCGTACCCGGTTCATGCCTTCCACCGACTGCTGGACGATGCCGCTGCCTTCCGTTGCAATGCCGGAGGTCTGATTTACAAGCTCGGATGCTGCCGAGGCGTCGCTTGCAACGGAATTGATGGCATTCGACCATTCATGGAACAATTCACTGACGGTCTGCACGGATTCAGCCTGACTGCTGCTCCCAACGGCCAGTTCCTCGGCACCAGCTGACAGCTGCTGTGAAGCGGCGGCTACCGATGATGCGTTCATGTTTACTCTGCCGATCATCTCCCGCATGCTCTCCAGCAGCTGCGCGAACACTCGGGACAATGTGCCGATTTCATCTGTCCTGCGAAGATAAGCCGCAGGAACCTCCTGCGTGAAGTCTCCCTTCGACATGAACTCGCCGATGGAAACGGAAACACCCAGTGGCTTCACGATGGACCTTGTTAACAGGACTACGACAGCTGCCATAGCTACTAAGGTGACCACGCCTGCCGCTATGATGGAGATGATCAGTGCATCCGACTTGGCCGTAATCTCATCCATCGGGATAATGATAGCGGCAGACCATGGCGTTTCGGTCAATCCGGTCTTAATCGGCGTATACAGCTTGTACAGCTCGGCATCTTCCTCGGTATAAACGTCCCCTTCCCGAATCGCATCCAGTATAAGAGGAACCGTCTTGCCAGGATATGCCTTCTCAAGCGTCTGCCCCATCAATCCGTCCTCCGGGGACGTTACGATCACGCCCGTATTCGAATAGATATGAGCATAACCCGTATCGAACAATCGGAATTGTTCCATTATGCTTTGCAAATGTGCCAGGGAAATATCGACGCCAACCACGCCGACGGTCTTTCCGTTATCGATAATTGGAACAACGAGCGATGTCATCATGACATCTTCGTTACCTACTTTGAAGACGTACGGATCCATAATGATTTCCTTGCCGCTGTTCTTCGCCAGGAGATAGAAGTCACCTTCCCCTTCGTGCTCATAATCCTCGATGACGGAACGTTCCAGTCCGGATTCCGTTCTTGCCCAGTAGGACATCATTCGGCCCGTATGGTCACTGCCCTGTTTGTTTCTGTATTCGTTATCCTGGCCATCAAAGGCATCCGGCTCCCATAAAGTCCAAATCCCTTTCCACGACGGGTTGTCCTCCAGGTTTCTTCTTAATATTTCATTAACGGCTGCTCGATTCGTTGTGTCGCTCTCCTTCATTCCAACAAAGCTTACAGCCAATGTACGTGCGGAGTTCATGACATCGTCAAGCTCTGCTTGAACCAGAGCGCCGATCTTTTCACTCGTCGTCACCGCAAGCGTCTTGGCCGAATCCAGAGCCTCCTCCGTTGTAGTCATACTGATATAAGTCATCATGCTCGTTAAAAATATCGTGATTGCTCCCAAAATAATAAGCAGCATGCGACTCTGGAGTTTCATTGCAAACAGAGATTTCAAAGACTTCCATCGTTTCATTATGAGTCACCCTCGCTTCTTCCGGCTGTTAAATTCATTCCATTCTTCTTCAAGCTGCGCCAAAACCTCCTCAATCTCTTCCGGTGACAAGAGGTCATCGACACCATATTCAAATAGGTCCTTTGTCATGCCGCAAGTAACCACCCTTCCTACTAACAGACTATATCCATCCAGTAACATAAGCATATACACTTACATACCTTTCGTAACCGAAATTCTCTTGCGTGAGCACGCAAGAATTTTGCGGGCTACCCTGCGATTGTTGTCGAATGGTAGCGAATTTACCTAAAATCGTATCGAAGGGTGTATTGCTTCATGATCTGAATCGAAAAAAAGAGTAAGCCTGTCAGCTTATCTGGACAAAATCCGAATCCGAGAGGATCCCCATTTGCTTTGCCTTCAGTGCAGCTTCTATACGTGACTTCACATTCAACTTTTGAAAGAGATTGGTTAAGCAGTACTCGAGTGAACGCTGGCTCATGATCACCGTCCCCGCAATCTCCTTGTTGCTCTTTCCGCGAGCGATTTCCTTGAGAATACTATATTCTTTATCGGTTATAGACTGGGCTGCCGGCGCGCCTGCTGTTCGTTCCGGGCCATTTGCGGTATCGCGGCGGAGCTGCTTCACGAGTGTCATCGGCAGAACGACCTCTCCTCGCAGCGCACACCGAACAGCCGTTACCAGCTGCTCTTTGCCCGACGTTTTCGAGACAAAACCTGCCAGTCCGGCCTCCATAATCAAATTAAAATGATTGCTGACTTCAAAGCCCGTATAAATCAGCATTACCGCGTCCGGAGCAATCCGGAGGATCTGCTTGGCCAAATCAATTCCGTTCATGCCCGGCATATGCATATCAATCAGCATCACGTCAAAATGCAGCGTGCTCACCAACTCCAGTGCCCGCTCCGGCGTATTGGCAATCTTCACGAACATATCCTTTTCCTGCTCAAGCAGCACCTTGGTTCCCTCCATCACCGAGGGATGGTCATCCACCAATAAAATTTCGATCATCGTCACTCATGACTCCTTCAGTCTGGTATCTTGCTTGCTTCACTGATGGCGAATTTATCTTGCCGTAATGGATATATAGACAGCCAACCCGCCGCTATCCGACGAGTCGAACTGGATTTTGCCGTTCATGCTTCTGACTCGCTCTTTCATGCCGCCAATCCCCATGCTGTTGAATTGGTCCGATTGCTGACTGGGGTCGATCCCAATCCCGTTGTCTTCATAACTCAGGTTGACTTCATCCGACTGGGTGGACAAACGGAGCCTTACCTCCGTCGCGTTGGAATGCTTCGTTGCATTGGCCAGCAGCTCCTGGACAATCCTGTACAATCCGATCAAATGGTCGTCACTGATATCATCATCGAAGTTTGAGCAGTCGAATTGTATGGAGTAATTGGTTCGGAGCTGGGTAAATTCAAACAATGCCTCAAGCGAACGTTCCAGCCCCTCCTCCTTCAGCAGCGGGGGACGAAGCTCGTTGCACGTAATTCGAATCTGATAAATGACATCCAGAAGGCCCTGCTCAATCTCCTCCAGCTGCGGGCGCAGATCCTCCGGCAGCTCATGATCCGAAGTAATCTGATTCAATTTCCTGTACCATATAATCTGTTCCTGAAGCGCGGCATCGTGAAGGTCCTGGGACAATCGCTTCCGCTCATTTTCGGATAAATGAAGCATGAGTCGCAGCAGCCATAGGGGCATGATCTGCTGGGATGAACCCAGCTTCTCCAGTTCCCTCGTCAAATCCTCAATGACGCGGAAGTTATCGTACAGAACACTTGCATAACGCGTAATGGTCTCCAGCCATATTTTTTGGGCCTGAATCAGGAGCAAGGGAACGTCGCCGCCAATACAGACAATGCTGCTATCCCCGTTCATTTCTCCAATCTTGACAAAATATCCATCACACATCTCAAACAGTTTACAGAACGGAATATGCCCAGGGCCGCATGAATGGATCGCACGAATCACCCCTTGTGGCGGTTCTTTATGGCCCCCTTGGATTTTGATCTGCAGACTGTGGTGGTTTATCTGGATGAGGCTCACCCGATCCGTCCCCAGCACCTTCTTGATTTCCTGTACGATCCGGGCATTCAATTCACTGATCTTCACCATCCCGAAAAGATCGGAGGAGAATTGATCCAGGCTCATCTGCAGCCTGAAATACAGGTCCTCGCTCTCCCGGACAAGCCTTTCTGCCGCAATCCGCTCCCGTTCGGCCTGCTTCTGCTGCGTAACATCCCGAATAATGGTAAGCGCGGTATGATGTCCTATATATGGGATAGGTGTCGTTATGGCCTCAATATCAATGATCGTCCCATCCAGCCGGATTAGTTTGTTGCCGGCGAGCTCCGAGGTATTTCCGCTTGCGTACACATGTTCAACCTCAGACGTCACGAACTCGAGCTGGTCGGAAGGAATCACGTCCTGGAAGGAGGTGCCGTCCAATTGCGCGATGTCCGCAATTCCCAATAAGGATAAGCCCGCAGGATTCGCATAAATATAAGAAAAATCGGAATGCAGGAACATCGCAACCGGAGCGATATCCAGAATATGGCGGTTGATCCGGTCACTCTCCATAAGGGCCCTTTCCGCTGATTTACGGGCGGTTATATCCTCGAAAAAAACTTCAATCGTGTCCGATTCCGCATCATAAAGGGCCGTCGCCACGACATCGACCCGCTCTCCGTCAACCCGTCTTATGGATAGTTCTTCGGCAACAACTTCCCCTGTCCGAATCAGCTGCCTGAGCCGTTTGCGGGCCCACTCCTCATAGGGATCAAGCACCCAGTCCCAAGGATCGGTACCCAGGATGTTCTCAGGACCCGCCGCCCCAAGGATCCGAAGTCCGGCGGGATTCACGTACATGAGCTTGCGGTCCTTGCAGACTGCAATGGCAATCGGAGATAACTCCACCAGCCTGCGATACCGGTTCATGCTTTCCTTGAGCGCTTGTTCCATCTTCTTGCATTCTGTAATATCATACAGCGCCTCTTCCATGCGGAAGCGGGTGGTAATATCAACGGCAATGCCATCCGTGCGGATCATTTGACCGGCGTCATTCAACGTCGGAATCATCTTTACCTGAACCCAGCGAACATCACCATCCGCATGGATGATTCGGTATTCGGTATGAACGGCGTCGCCTTGTCGAAGTTTGTCAACCAAGGATCGGAACAGCGCCATATCCTCCGGATGGATCAGCGTTTCCCAGGAAAGGCCGCCTGCGAAATCATGATGTGAATAACCTGTGATTTTATGAAAAGCCAAAGAAGTATTTTGGATACTCCTTGTGGCGAAATCGTATGCCCAAATACCCACATCAAGCGTAAGCAGCATATCATCAAGCAAGCGGAATCTGCCTTCGGCCATGTCCAAGGCCTGGTGGCTTATCTTCCGCTGATATGCGACTTTGAACAAAAAAATCCAGAATGTCATGGTGAGGGCGACTAATACCAAGATGGTTGCCCCCAAGAAGTAAGTACACATAATGTTTGATGGTCTCCTTATGAAGCATACACGCAGTCTTGTCAGATGCCTTGCGGTATACCGAATGCGAGCTGCGGAATGATTCAAATGGCAGCCATATCATTTATCGGCAGATCCTTCACAAATGCGAAGATCAAGAATAGAGAAATTTTACACAGCGATTCGAAGTGTCATATCCGCGAAAATAAACGAAGCAAAATAAAGCCCGAAGCAGCGTTGCGCTTCGAGCTTTTCTCATGAGATTTCCATTGTCCACGCCGCTCATGCCAAATCCCACTCAGAGTGAATCTTGGGCACATCGGCAATCAACTGCTGGGTATAAGGATGCTGCGGATTCAAGATAACCTCTTCCGCCGGTCCCCGCTCCACGACTTTCCCTTGTTCCATAATATACAGCGTATCGCTTACATAATAAGCAAGCCCTACGTCATGGGTAATGAAAATAATCGTCATGTTGTTCTCATCTCGCAGCTTCAAGAGCATATCCAGTATCGTGGACCGCGAGCATGCATCGACCATGGAGGTCGGTTCATCCGCAATCAGCAGCTTCGGATGGAGCATGAAAATCCGGGCGATCATCAGGCGCTGCATTTGCCCGCCGGACAGTTCGAACGGGTATTTATTGTGCAGCTCCTCGAATTTCAGATTGACAAAGGAGCACGCTTCCTTCATTTTGCGGAATTGCTCCTCCTTCGTCAGTTTATCTCCCTGCAGCTTGATGCAATCGAGCAGCAGCTTCTCGACTTTATAGAAGAGATTGAACGAAGAGAACGGGTCCTGAAAGATCGCTTGGATATTTTTCCAATAGCGCTTGCGGTCTCTGTGCCGCTTCAGCTGCCTTGGCTTGCCCATATACTCTATCGTACCGCTGCTCTCCTTCAGCAGGCCCATGATCATTTTCGCCAGTGTCGTTTTGCCGCTTCCGCTCTCGCCGACAATCGATATGATTTCGCCTTCATGAAAGGTAAAGCTGACATCCTCCACGGCGGTGGTCTTCTGCTTCCCGTAACCGAACACCTTGGTGAGATACTCTCCCCGAATCAGGACATCATTCCTCTTCATTTGCATACCACTCCTTAAGCACACCCGGTTCCACGATGCAGCGATACATGCGATCCTCCACGGTCCGGCTCGTTATCTTTCCCTTACGGCAGGCGTCTTGCACATAGGAACAGCGATCTGCAAACCGGCAGCCCTCCGGTACGTTTTTCAGATTAGGCGGGGTACCCGGGATAGCGGCCAGCTTATGGCCTTTCATGCCTTCCTCCGGCACAATGATGGAACCCATCAGCTTTTTCGTATAAGGATGGATCGGGTCAAAAATCATTTGCTCTGCGGTTCCGCGCTCCACGATCTCCCCTGCATACATGACGATGATGTCATCCGTTACGTGATAAAGCAGCGGCAGCTCGTGGGTGATGAATACCAGAGACTGAATATAGCCCCGATCCAGCAGACTTTTCAGCAGCTTGATCACCGCTTTCTGCGAGGTTACGTCCAGCGCCGAGGTCGGTTCGTCCGCAATCAGCACTTTGGGGTTCAGAATGGTGGAAATAGCGATCACCGTCCGCTGCTTCATGCCGCCTGACAGCTCGTTCGGATAGGAGTTCAGCACCTTGGTTGACAAATTCAAGGTTTCGAACCGTTCCGCCGCCATATCCCACACCTGCTTCTTGTTCAGCTCAGGGCGATGCTCCTTCATAATATCCTCGACGAAATGAATGATTTTGAGCGTAGGATTCAGGGCATTCATAGCTGCTTGCGGGATATACGATATCTCTCTTCCCGACACCTGGGAACGGAGCTGTTCCTTGCCAAGCTTCATAATATCCGTGCCGCTTACGACAATCGAGCCGCTGCCATAATGCAGCGGTGGAAAATAGAAACCCATCAGGCTGAGCGCAAGGGTCGATTTGCCGCAGCCGGATTCACCGGCAATGCCAAGCGTCTTCCCCTTTTCGAGCGAGAAGCTCACCCCGTCTACGGCATAGACATGCTCCTTCAACCGGGTACGGTAATAGGTCTTCAATTCGTTCACTTCCAGTATATTTGTGCTCACAACACCCATCAGCTCCTAATCTTCGGATTGAATATCTCATCCATGCCGGTGTTCATCATGTACAAGGAGAAGGTGATGATGGCGATGGAGATCGCCGCCGGGATGAAGGCCCACCAAGCGCCGGCAACCGGTGCTTCAAATACGAGCGCCCAGTTCATGATGATGCCAAGGGAAATCGTGTTGTACGGTCCCAGCCCCAGCATCGAGATGGAAGCCTCGGACAGAATACCTGATGCCGTCTGCAGCACAAACGCCATGACAACATAGGAAGCGATGTACGGCAATATCTCCGAGATGATAATGCGCGGCGTGCTGTAGCCGGATATTTTCGCGATATTTACGTGATCCCGGTTTCGCAGCGAGGATGTCTGAGCACGTACGGCCCTGGCCGTCCAGGGCCAGCTGGTAATGCCAATGATAACCGCCGTAACAAACGAGCTGCGCGAATCGATGCTGACCGAGATCAGAATGAGGATGACAAAGGAAGGTATCACGATGAAAATGTTGGTGATGGCTGTCAGCAGATTATCAATCATGCCTCCGATATAACCTGAGGCTAAACCGATCACAAGACCAATCACAGTAGCAAATACGCCGGCAATCAGCCCAACCTGCAGGGAAGTCCGAATGCCATAGATCAATTCCAGGAATAAATCCCTGCCGAAGTTATCCGACCCCAGCAGCAGCTTCGAATCCGGCGGCTGGTACGCCAGGGCGATCATCTCCAGCGGATCGTTGCGGTTAAAGAGCGGGTAGATCAGCACCATCCCGATCATAGCCAGCAGCATGCAGGCTCCGAACATAAACTTTGGCGATTTGATCAATATGCGAAAGGAACTGTTCATATTATTGATCCTCCATCTGAGCGGCCTTGATTCTTGGATCGATCCAGCCGTAGATTAGGTCAATCGTAAAGTTGGCCAGCAGCACGGCCAGGGCGATCAAGAGGGTGCAGCCTGAGATTAACGGATAATCCAGCTGACGGATCGCCGTGAACATCCAGGTTCCGATTCCCGGATAACTGAATACGATTTCACAGATCAGCGAACCGCCCACCATCGTACCGATGGATAACGCCAATCCCGTGATCTGGGGCAGCATCGCATTTCGGAATACATACCTCGCAATCTTGGAGTCCCGTATCCCGAGAAGTTTGCTGTACAGAACATAATCCGAATTCAGCTCATAGATGGACATCTCCCGCATGCCAATGGCTTGGCCGCCAATCGTAACCAGCACGATCGATAGAAATGGAAGCGTATGATGCCGAAGTACGGAAGCGAAGAATTCAAAGCTGAGTGACGGCACCATCTGGTAATCGTAGCCCCCATGCAGCGGAAACCAGTTCAGGGACAGGGCGAATACATACAGCATAATAATGGCTAAGGTAAAAAAAGGAATGGAATTCACGAACAAGGCCACCGGGAATATCACTTTATCGAATACGCCCTTGCGGTAAGCCGCAACGGCGCCCAGCACGTTCCCGATCAGCCAGCCAACCAGAATGGCCGGAAGCTGAAGCCCGATCGTCCATGGAACCGCCGAGGCCAGAATCTCCGTTACCGGTTTCGGATATAGGCCGAATGAAGTGCCCAAATTGCCTGTCGCCAAATTTTTCAGATAGATGAAGAACTGCTCCCATAAAGGCTTGTCGATTCCAAACTCGACGAGAAACGTCTCATAGACCCGTTTGATCGTATCGCTGTCGGTCATCCCCTGCGTCATCTCAGACACAATCATGCTCACCGGATTCCCTTCAATCATCCGGGGCAGCAGGAAATTCAGCGTGACTGCAATCACCAGCGTCAGAAAGTACCAGAAGAACTTCTTGACGATATATTTTCCGTAAACGCTCAAGCAGCTCACCCCCATGGATCACACCTTGAAATTGGTGGAAAAGAGACCTATATCAGGGGTGCAAATCCGCCAATATAGGTCTTGGTTCAATGAGTTATATCCATCAGTTATGAATCTGATACAGCGATTTGATACCGGCTCCATCCATCGAAATTTGAGGCGGTATGTTGCTGCCGTCCCCTTCCGTCGGGAAGCCCTTCCATACGGATTCATTGACCGTATCGAATACCCAAGGACGATACATGAGCGGAATCGATGGGATATCCTTTAACCAGATTTGGGTCAATTCAGTGTAGAGCGCTTTCAATTCAGCTTCGTCCGTAATGGTTGGAATCTTCTCGATGATGGCATCGGCTTGATCGTTCTTATACCGGCCCCAGTTGTAGAATGCCATCTCGCCCATTGGCGCAACGCCCTTGGAGTACATGATGGTCATCGCGCGGTTCCACGGCTGGCTTGGGCTGACCCCGCCGGCAGGCGTGTTCATGATGATATCAAACTTGCCGGTCTGTAGATCATTGGTCCATACCGGTGCTTCCGGAAATTTGGTTCGAATCTCGATACCGATTGCCTTCGCATTCTGGGCCACAATCTCAAGCGCCGCATTCCAATCCGACCAGCCGTATGGACACTCGATTTCAAACGGGCCGAGACGGGTTCCGTTCAAGACGCGGATGCCGTCTTTCCCCTTCGCGGCGCCGATGGAATCGAGCAGCGCATTGGCCGCATCCACATCCGTTGTCCATTGGAGCGGTTTGATAGCCGCCTGGTCTACATATTTCGCTTCGGCCTCCGTATTCAGCGTCAACGACGGCTCCATTGGGGCCGAGTAGCCGCTGATGGCCAGCTCCGAAATTTTGCCGTAATCAATCGCCATAGCGATCGCTTTTCTGACATCCGAATTGTTGAGTCCTTCCTTCGTCATGTTGAAGAAGATCGATGGCATGGAGCCGGGCACATAATAGGGAGCCTCTTTGATATAGGTTTTAACCGGAGCCCCGCCCTCCCACATTTTCCATACCTGCGGAATAAACTGCTGCGATACGTCTACCTGACCGCTCTTGAATGCCAGGTCGCCCGCTGCATTGTCTTTATAGATGACATGGGTGATATATTTGGGAGCCGGCAGCTTGCCAAAGAGTGCCTGCCCCCAGTAGTTATCGTCCCGTACGATCGTGATCTTCTGATCATTGTAAAAATACATTTTGTAAGGCCCCGTTCCGATCGGGTCCTCGTTGACTTCTTTACGAATGGTGGCTAGGTCGTTATTGGCTTTCTTCTCGACCTCTTCCCATACATGTTTAGGCAGCATCGGCATGATCTCGATGCTGTCGAGCACCGTCAATTTGTTCGGATTGTCTTTATTCAGCTTGATGTTCACCGTTTGCGGCCCGTCTGCCGTTACGTCCTCGATGTAGGTCCAGAAGCTGCTCCAGTTAATGTCATATTTTTTGCCGAGATGGTAGGTATAAACGACATCATCGGAGGTGAATGGCTTGCCGTCACTCCATTTGGCATCCTTGTTCAATTCGATCTTCAGGGTCAGATCGTCGGTCCATTCATACTTGGTACCCAGCAGCGGCTCCAACTCGCCTGTCAGCTGATTGACCATGAACAAGGTTTCATAGACGAGTTCTCTGGAGTTTCCGTAGTTAATCGGAAACGCCGGGTTTCCGCTAAGCAGGTTAAAATTCGTAGGTGCCCCCCATTGCAAACCGTTCACGTATAGCGTTTCATTTCTCGGCGTCGCTTTCGCATCGCCCGACGGTGCCGGCTTATCACTGCCTCCGGGTGTGTTTACCTCTTCTTTGGGCGGCGGCGGATCTGATGCGGTTGGCGGCGTTACACTCTGGCATCCGGCAGCAAAAAAAGACGCGGCCAACAAAAGAATGAACATGGGTCTCAGAACGGTCTTCAGCTTCACTTGTGAACCCTCCATTCATGGAAATGTGTTCTCACTTAAGTGCTGAGTATCCGGGACAGACATATGTTGTCTGCAAGCGCTTTCTCGATGAATTTATATGTTCCTCCACTCCATCTGAGTACGAATAAATTTTGTTATTTTTATTCAAGCCTCAAGGATTTTTCCAATTGACGTCGAACTTGAATGGACAAGGTAATCTAGCGGACGATTCGATACTCTTCAAAGGGGTGGGCCTACTGCCTGTGATTAAAGATGTTTTGCTGCAGTTGTTGTTTGCATTGATGCCTTTTGTCGCATACAACATCTATTACAGAAAACTGACAGTCAACTATTCCCGTAATTTCATCATTGTCATTTGTTCGCTGTGCATGCTGCTGTCCATGACCTTTGCTTCGTCCGTTCAAAGCGGGCTGATCTTTGACGTGCGGTATGTCATTATGTTCTTCGGCATGCTGTTCGGAGGGTTCCTGACTGGGGCAATTCTCCTTATGGAATTTCTAATCTACAGGTTGTACATTGGCGGATCCGGCATGATCGACGCCATTATTATCTTGATCTTTACGTTCCCCCTGTCCGTTCTATTGTCATTCATGTACCATCGAACCAAACACAAATTTTGGATCGTTTTTATAGCAGGTATCAGCTTCTCTATTCTCCCGCTCACGATACTCTACATAACCAAACCTGACTACATCATAAATAACTTCGTATTCAATATTCTAGCTATGCCGGTTCATAACTCGCTCGGAATATGGCTTCTCGTGACCCTGTTTAACAAATCCGTATCCGACAAAGAGCTTTATCTGCGGTATATCCAGAATGAGAAAGCCGAAGCCGTCAATCATGTCGCCGCATCCCTTGCCCATGAGGTCCGCAATCCGCTAACAACCGTGCTTGGGTTCCTGCAATTGATTAAGAGCGGTACGTTCCCTCAGGAAAAAACCGAACGTTTTCTGGAAATCAGCATGGAGGAAATTCGCCGGACCGAGCAAATCTTGTCCGAGTATCTCTCGATCAGCAAACCACACTTGCCGTTTCAGCAAAGAATCGAGCTTTCGGCCCAGATCAAATCTGTTGTCGAGCTCATGATTTCATATGCTAATATGAGCAACGTGACCCTCAGCGCTGATTACCCTCAGCTCCCCATTTACATTTTAGGCAGTCCGGCGGAGCTCAAGCAGCTGTTGGTCAACTTTATTAAGAATGCGATTGAGGCCAGCAAAGACGTCGACAGAGGCACGGTCCACGTCACCATCTATGAAGAAGCAGAACAGGTGTCCATCGAAATCAAAGATAACGGGATCGGCATGACCCCTGAGCAATTGAGTCGTCTCGGTTCAATCTACTATTCCACTAAAATGAGCGGCACCGGACTTGGACTCACCTTCTCCTATCAAGCCATTCGCGCCATGAATGGAAGTGTCTCGGTTCGGAGCTCGCCACGATCAGGAACGGTGTTTCTCATCACGCTCCCGCACGCCAATATAAATCCATAACATAGGTAATTTCCGCGCGCAATCCGTTAACGATAAAGAGAGACGCCCCTGTAGATACCAGAGCGTCTCTCTTTTATGGAATAATATTTCTTTTGCTGCAAAAATTCTGTTGTTTTTGCTTAAGTGGTATCAGCCTTATTGGTATTTAGGGAGCCAGTCTCCATGCGCCTCAATCAGGTCGTCGCACAGGCTCTTGATGTCATCGATGGACAGCTCGGCAGCCGTATGCGGGTCGAGCATCGCCGCATGATAGATATGCTCCTTCTTGCCGGTTGCCGCCGCTTCCAGCGTCAGCAGCTGGGTATTGATATTGGTGCGGTTCAGAGCGGCACATTGCGGAGGCAGATCGCCGACATAGGTCGGGGTTACGCCGCTGGCATCGACCAGACACGGAACCTCAACGCAAGCTTCCTTCGGAAGGTTCGTGATCAGTCCCGTGTTCATTACATTGCCGCCGATTTTGAACGGAACATTGGTCTCGATCGCTTCCAAAATGTAAGAAGCATATTCATGGGAGCGGTTGTGCTTCAGATCCTGGTTGTTGACCAAATCCTCGCGCATCGCATTCCATCCCTCGATTTGGTTCACACAGCGACGTGGATATTCATCCAGCGGGATATTAAAGCGCTCAATAAGCTCCGGATAGTTACGCTTGATGAAATATGGATGGTACTCGGCGTTATGCTCGGACGACTCCGTAATGTAGTAACCGAAGTTCAGCATCATCTCGAGACGAACCATATCATGATGCTTCTCCTTCTGCTTCTCGGCCGCGCGCTTCTTAATTTCCGGATACAGGTCCACGCCATCCTTCGTTACCTCAAGCAGCCATGCCATATGGTTAATGCCGGCGATTTTGGCCTGCACGCCTTCCTTGTCCATCCCCAGATTATCGAACAGATGCGGAATGCAAGCCTGTACGCTGTGGCACAGACCTACCGTTTGCACGCCGCCCAGCGTGTTCATCGCATTGGTCAGCACCGCCATGGGGTTCGTATAGTTCAAGAACAGCGCCTGTGGACAAACTTCCCGCATATCGGCCGCAAAATCCAGCATGACCGGGATGGTGCGGAGATTACGGAAAATCCCGCCGATTCCCACAGTATCCGCAATCGTCTGTCTGAGTCCATACTTCTTCGGAATTTCAAAGTCCGTAATCGTACACGGATCGTATCCTCCGACCTGGATGGCATTGATGACATATTTTGCTCCTCGAAGAGCTTCCTTGCGGTCACTGTATGATTTGACGACACAGGTGCTGCCGCTGGTCTTCTTTATATTATTCAGCATGTTCTCCGAATCTTTCAAACGGATCGGGTCAATATCATACAAAGCAAGTTCAAATCCCTGCAAGGCCGGGGTCTGCATGCAATCCCCCAGGACATTCTTGGCAAATACGGTACTTCCTGCTCCGATAAATGTAATCTTAGACATCAATTAATTCCCTCCCTAAACTCCATGAATTAATACGCTTTCACAAGACTAACTATATGATAATCGGTCTTTTTTGAATATGGAGCAAAACAAGTGCGATATGGACATTTGTTGTTTCATTAGGTAAGCTAACCCTAATTCAACATCCACGATATCGATTGATCTCGCACACGTTTAAGGGGGATAGCGCATGTCTATTTTGCCAGACCATACGCTCTACACGATTGGTATGAATCCTTCACCGGGCGGTCACGACCTGAACATCCTGTTCAGCGGTGAGGGAACTCCCATACCACGCCACAAAATCGGTCCGATCATTCATGATTACTGCCTCATACACACCGTCTTAACAGGCCAAGGCATCTTCGAGTGTGCCGGCATCGTGCATCATTGCCAGGCAGGCGATACCTTCGTGATCCTTCCCGGAGTTCTTTTCAGCTATGAAGCCGATGATCGGAACCCCTGGCACTATAACTGGGTTGCATTACAAGAAAAAGGCACCAAGATGCTGCTGGCCGACATGGGTGTTACGCCGGCTAAGCCGATTATCCACTGCACGGATGAAGCTGAGCTAAGGTCGCTGATCGACATGTACCGTCATCTCCGTCTGGGCTTTAACCAATCGGATCATCCCTGGCTTGAGGACCTTCAGGCTTCCGGGTGGCTCCGATTGCTGCTCCATAAGCTGGCGATGTTAAACCGTGAGCATCTTCCGTCAAACTCCAATGACGTGCCGGATATCGAGCGAGGCGTAAGGCAGACCGAGAGATGGATCTCGACCCAGTATCATCAACAGCTCTCCATTGATCAAATGGCCAAAACGCTTGGCTATCACCGGGCACATCTGTCCAAAATGTTCAAACAGCATACAGGCATGTCCCCCATGCAATATCTCATGAAGGTACGTATTGAGAAAGCCAAATCGCTCATGAAATCGTCCTTCTCCATTCATGAGATTGCTTCCTCTGTCGGTTTCAATGATGCACTCTATTTCTCCAAGCAGTTTCGCAAATGGACAGGCATGACCCCAAGCGAGTATAAATACAGCCTGGAGAAAGGTTCTACTAAAGCATGATCTATAGACAGGCAAGATATCTAATGCGGGCCCAAACAAGAGCATACGAAAAAGCTGCCGGCATTCCTGCCGGCAGCTCCTTTTTGAAAAGATTTAACTTAAGCCCGCTCCTCATACAACTGCACGATTTCAATAATCGTTTGAACGGCCAATACCATATTGTCGGCGGATACATACTCATACCGCCCGTGGTAGTTCTCCCCGCCCGTAAAAATATTGGGTGTTGGCAGGCCCATGTACGACAGTTGAGAACCGTCGGTGCCACCGCGGATCGGTTCGATGATCGGCTTGATTTTCAGCTTCTCCATGGCTGTCTGGGCGATGTCGACCACTTCTTTGACCGGCTCGATTTTTTCACGCATATTGTAATACTGATCTTTCATCTGTAGGATGATCCGCTCGGCTCCATACTTGTTTTGAAGCTCCTCTACGATGGAAGCCAGCTTGGCCTTTCTTCCTTCGAAAAGCTCCCGGTCATGATCGCGGATAATATAACGAAGCTCGGTCAGCTCCACGTCACCCTCGATGGAAGTAAGATGATAGAAGCCTTCATAACCTTCGGTATGTTCAGGCGCTTCTTCCGCGGGGAGCATGCTGTTCAGCTCCATGGCGATTTTCGCCGCGTTAACCATTTTGTTTTTGGCCGTTCCGGGATGGACATTCTTCCCTTTGCAAGTGACCAGCGCCGCTGCCGCATTAAAACTTTCGTATTGAAGCTCCCCGAGCGGTCCGCCATCCATCGTATATGCGTATTTAGCCCCGAAAGCCTCCACGTCGAACTTGTGCGGTCCTCTCCCGATCTCCTCGTCCGGCGTAAAAGCAACCCGGATTTTACCGTGCTTCAGTTCCGGGTGTTGGATCAAATAAGCCATCGCCGTCATAATCTCGGCAATTCCCGCTTTATCATCAGCTCCAAGCAAGGTGGTGCCATCCGTTGTAACGAGGGTATGCCCCTTGTAGCCATTCAGCTCCGGAAAATCCCGCGGGGAGAGCACCACATTCTGCGCTCTGTTCAGAATGATGTCTTGTCCGTCATATTGTTCGACGATCTGCGGCTTGACACCGGCGCCCGTAAAATCGGTAGCCGTATCGATATGTGCCAAAAAGCCGATAGTCGGGATTGGTTTATCCGAGTTTGCCGGAAGTGTGGCCATCACGTAGCCATTCTCATCCATCGTTACATCCTGCATGCCGATTTCCTTCAGCTCGTCCACCAGCAGCTGACCCAGTGTCAGCTGTCCCGGTGTCGAAGGGCAGGTATTACTGTTCTCGTCTGACTGCGTATCCACTTGTGCATAGGTAATGAGTCTGTCGATTACTTCTTTTTTCATAAATTCTCAACTCCAATACGTATGGGTATGTAAGGTGCACCTCTCAAATCCATGAAGAGTATACCATATTTGGCCGCACTCAAAAAAATAACCGTCCCCCGAAAACCTCGGAAAACGGTTATTGCGAACCATAAAATACGCGCTTTATTCAAAAGCCGGCAGCGCAATCTCGGAGTAGTTATCCTCGAAGAACTTTTTCACTTCCGGGCTGGTCATCGCCTTGGCAAGCTTCTGGATCGGCTCGGAATCCACATTATCTTTACGGGCCACCAGCGTAATGGTGAAATCGGAGTCGTTGCCTTCGGTTACAAGAGCATCTTTCTTAGGGGTAAGTCCCAGCGGTTTCGCGTATGCTGGCGTCATGGCAACCATATCGACGTCGTCGAGCGTACGGGCCAGCATGAGCAGATCCACCTCGGTGAACTTGTATTTATGCGGATTCTCCACGATATCCGCCTGCGTCGCTTGAATGCCGACACCTTCCTTCAGCTTAATCAGGCCGTTCTTCTCGAACATCACCAGGGATCGGCCGATGTTGGAAGGGTCGTTAGGAATCGCTATGCTTGCACCATCCGGAAGCTCTTCGATGGTCTTATATTTTTTGGAGTAGGCTCCAAAAACGGCATTATAGATCGGCGTGACCGGAACCAATTCCGAGCCGTTGTTCGCATTGTACTCTTCCATGTACGGCACATGCTGAAAGAAGTTCGCATCTACCTCTTTATGGGCCAGCGCATTGTTCGGCTGCACATTATCGGACAAGATCTGGATTTCAAGGTTGATGCCTTCTTCCTTCAGCATCGGCTTCACCAGATCAAGCACCTCGGTCATTGGCGGAATGAGCGTTGCAACCTTTAATGTAACTTCTTCCGCGGCATCGGGTGCTGCGCTCTCCGGAGTCTTGTCCTTGGCAGGTTGCTGTCCGCAGCCTGCCAGCACCAGCAAGAGGGTCAGCATCAGCAGCATTAATTTCTTATTCATCGTTTGGTTACCTCCAGTTAAAATATAATCGGTGTGCATGCGTTCAAAAAATAGAATTAAACTTTTCTCTTATCCAGCAGCCTGGATGCCAGGTTCCCGCCGAACTGGATGGACTGTACCAGAATGATCATAATGATGATCGTAAATGACATAAGCTCTCCCTCAAATCGCTGGTACCCGTAACGGATCGCGAAGTCCCCGACGCCACCCCCGCCCACGATCCCCATCACCGTGGAGTACGAGATAAAACTGATCGTGGATGTTGTCAGCCCAAGTACAAGGCCCGAGCGGGCCTCTACATACAGGAATTTGTATATCATCTGGAGTGTGGATGCCCCCATGGAAGCGGCCGCTTCCATCACTTCCTTCGGCACCTCCAGCAAGGATTGCTCTACCAGCCTTGAATAGTAAGCCACCGCAACGACGGATAAAGGCACCGCAGCGGCCAGCGTCCCCAGGGAAGTGCCGACGATCCATCTCGTGACCGGTATCATAATGACAACCAGAAGCAGAAACGGGAATGACCGTATGACGTTAACCAAGGCATTCAAAATGGAGAATAGAAGGCGATTCTCATACTGCTGGCCTTTTCGACACAAAAATAGCAGTGTTCCTACCGGAAGACCCAGTATTATAGCGGCAGCAATCGATATGCCCACCATGATGAACGTCTCGCCAATCGCCCGCCAGATTTCATTCTGATACTGCAGGACATAGGCAAAATAATCACTTAAATATGGAATGATGTCATTCATGGAACTAACCATCCCCCACTTTCCCTGCACCGTCCATTGAAGATCCGGAACCCCGAGAAATCTCTCCATCGCTTAGCTGATTGCGGTACGTTCTGCTCAGACGTCCGTTCTCCATAACGGACACCTGGTCGCAAATGTCGTTCACCACGTCCATCTCGTGGGAAACGATTACGATGGTTACCCCCAGCGTTCGGTTGATATGCCGGAGCACCTCCAGAATATCCGCGGTTGTCTGGGGATCCAAGGAAGAGGTCGGCTCATCGCACAACAAGACGGTCGGCGAATTGGCTAACGCTCTGGCAATCGCTACCCGCTGCTTCTGCCCGCCGCTTAGCTGAGCCGGATACGACTTCGCTTTATCCTCAAGTCCGACAAAACGCAGAACCTCCTGGACACGATTCGCCCGTTCGGTCTTCGGTACCTTTGCGAGCTCAAGCGGCATCGAAACATTGCCCCATACCGTCCGGTTGCTGACCAGCTGGAACAACTGAAAGATCATGCCAATCGATCTTCTTGCCTCCCGAAGCTCCCTGCCGCCAAGGGAGGTCAGCTCCTGACCATTCACCACGACTCGGCCGGAATCCGGTCTCTCCAGTACATTCATGATGCGCAGCAGCGTCGATTTTCCGGCTCCGCTCGTGCCGATGATTCCGTGAATGCTTCCCTCCTCAATATGAAGAGAGACAGCGTCTATCGCCTGATAACGGCCACTGCCGCTGCCAAAGCTTTTACTGACCTCTTGCAGTGAGATCATGATAATCCCCCTCCTTGCACATGAAGAAAGCCCGCTTGGCTATGCAGCCTGCGAGCATGTTATGCTGCAACAACTATTGAATCATACCATAATTTTAGACAAAATGTGACACCACTTCTTGGCGGACTCTAACTTCTTCGTGATCAACGCATCCCTACATGAGCATCGGACTTACAGAGTGAATGCAGGATTACATGATTCTGCTGGTTAAGAGCGGCATTCAGGACAAATAAAGCTGATGCCCATACATGCCCGTTAACCGTTCTACCGCCTTATTCAGCAAACTCTCTTCAAAGCCCTCCAAGCCTTCGATGGCTTGGATTTTATCAGCCGGGGGCATCTCCTTCTGAAGATGCAAGCTCCAGTTCACGATGGCCTGTATGGCATCTTCATGCTCGAACTGGCTGTAATAAATATGTGCTTTGTACAGATAGCTGTCGGCATGCTCGGGAACCAGCCTCAGTACCTCGTCAAAAGCAGCCAATGCCGCATCCTCTTCCTGATCCTTGTAATAAATCTGTCCCAGTCTGAAAAAAGCGCCCGGATGACCCGGCGAAAGCTCCAGCACTTGCAGCGTATCTTCCTTCGCCCGCGCAAAATCCGCCATCGAATAGTAGATTCCGCTTCGCAGGCTGTAGAGGCTGCCTTGCCCGGGGTTCAAACTGAGTCCTTGAGCGCAGTCCGCTAATCCCCGTTCCAGCTGTCCGGTCTCCACAAAGCAAACGGCACGAAACTCGTAAAATCTCGGATTCGACGGATGCGCCTGGATCGCCTGGGAATAAGCATCGATGGCGAGATCCCACATGCCCATCTCCTTATAGATATGCCCGCTGGCCGCCAAATACGTCGGATGCTCGGAGAAGGACTCCTCCTGCTTAACCGCTTCCTGCAGTTCAAGCAGCGCTTCCTCATTGCGTCCCTGAAGATAGAGCACATAACTCAGCTTATTGCGGATTTCAGTCCCGTCCTGAAGCGCGGCTGCTTCCTTCAGAGCCTGCTCCGCAGATGGCAGATCATTCATCTCCATGTAAATATCGGCGCGCTGCACATAGTTCGGTGCATCATCATTCTCAAGCTTAAGCAGCTTGTCATTGATCGCCAGCGCCTCCTCCTGACGACCCAGCCGGTAATAGCAGTCGGCCATCCAATAGCAGGCCAGCGGGGAGTCCGGCTGTCTTGCATACAACTTCGAAATCAGCTCGTAGGCCTGATCCTCCAGACCATCCTCGCGATAAATCCGGGCCATGTCGAAATACGCGCGGTAATCGTCCGGCGCCGCTTCAATCGCCCATGCCAAATCCGCTTTAGCTGCATTTTTGTTACCGGAACGGTTGAAGACCTCCGCTCTCTTTAAGTAAAGCTCGTATGAATCCGGATACCGCTCAATGGCCTCCGACAGATAGTGCTCGGCCTGTCCGATGTCCCCAAGCTGCACGTACAGGTCCGCCATAGATTTCCGAAAAGAATACGCCTCCCGCACTTGCCGCTGAAACGTCTGAAATGCACCGTAGCTGTAGTTGGTGCTGCCTGCAAACAGTCCATATCCGCCATCCGCTTCCGCTTCATACCGATCGGCCAGCTGGATTCCCTCCTGCAGAACACCCACGGCTTCCTGCACATGATCCATCAGATCCAGGGATACGGACAGCATGTAATAATACATCGGGATGGCGCGTTCCGGCTCCTGGATGCTTAGGCGAAAATAGTGCGCCGCTTCCGCCGGATTGCCGCTCTCATAAAAGGTCATGCCCAGCTCATAATAAGTTGAAATAACCGTGCTCCTGTCCTCTCTTTTAATGCTTTCCTTCAGATCGCGGATCGCCTCTTCATATTGATTCAAATCTTTGTGGGCAATCCCCCGGGTATACCAATTCATATAATTGTCGGCATTCAACCGAATCGCTTCATTTAGATCCTCAATGGCCTCGCGCTCCCGGTTCAGCTCACGCAAAATATGAGCGCGCCGCTCATAAGCGCGATGGCTTCCGCTCGTATCGATCACGCGCTCCAAATAAGCTACGGCCTCTTCCGAATGGCCGCTGTTGTGCAGCAGCTCCGCATAGTGCAGCTTATCATTGAAACTGGTAATGGCACTTTCGCCTTTTCTCATATATTTAAGGGCTTGTTCAAAATCCCGCTTCTTCCTGTAATGGTTACCGATACGGAACCAGATCCGCTTCATCAACTTCATGGTGGCTCATCCTTTATATGTAGATGTTATTCTTGGGCTCGTATGATCTGAGCAGAGGTTTCCTTCCTCTATCTCTATATTATACTTCCTCTATGTCCATTTGCACCCAAATTAAAAAGGAACCGTGCAGGCTCCTCTTTAGGTGTGTATCCTATTATATTGTACAAGGTTACCAAAAATGTCCAACGAAAGAAATACACGCGTTATTTAGTGAAACGATTTGATTTATTCTGCTTACGAACTTTTCCCCCATAGTATGCTGCTGTACCCAGTGAAATTCCCCAGATCAGGAAGAGCGCGTACCAGAAGTATCCCCACACCGCCATGGGGCTTGCATCTTGATCGGCATACATGGGGGCCGACTGAACGCGGCCGACCGCCAACAAATACTGCATGACGAAGTAAGTAAATCCCCATAATGACAACAAAACAGAACCGATGGCAGCTGGTATAATTAGCAACCATTTCGGTAAGCGCAGCCCCCACGGTCTGGCAAAAGCAAGCGCGAAAACGGCTGCCAATAAGGCCAGGGTACCCATTCCCCAGTAACCGATCACGTGCGTCAAAAATTCATCAGGCGCTTCCTGGAAATCCCCCGGGAATGCAAACCCGATGCCAAGTCCCCACCAGAAATGGGGGAGGGCATACATAACAGCGGCAAAACAAGCCGTATACCCGGCTTTCTTCATTCTTGAATGATTCATGTCAATCACCTCAAGCTCATCATACTTAACAAAAAGAGCATTCAGATGACTTGAAGTTTAAGTTTAGTTTAAATATGCGGTAGCTTGCCTCTGTTCAGTACACCTTATGAATCACATCTTCGAAATCGGGATCTTCCATATCGATATCATCCAGCTCGCCCCAGCGGCCCAGCTCTTTAAAAATATCAAGCGTATTCATCTCGCGGCGGTTCACCTCAATGGTGACGGTGTTATCCAGCGTGCTTGTCACCCGAATCGGGGCGGGAAGACCGCCTTCGCGTAAAGATTGATCGGGAATGACAAAAGGCCCGCGGAAAGTGACGGTGATCACGGTAGGCAGCCCGATGGTGTCCCGTAAAGACTTTACTGTTCCATCATAAGACAGCTCGCCGTTGTTAATGACCATCACGCGATTGCACAGCTGTTCGATATCATCCATGTCATGCGTCGTGAGCAGTATGGTCTTGTCGAATTGCTCGTTGATCAGCTTGAGAAAATGGCGGATGTTCCGTTTGGCGTTTACGTCCAGACCGATCGTCGGCTCATCCAGGAACAGCACGTCCGGATCATGCAGCATCGCAGCGGCGAGGTCGGCGCGCATGCGCTGGCCGAGCGACAGCTTGCGTACAGGCGTTTCCCAGAACGCCTGTAAATCCAGCAATTCGGCAAACTGTCCGAGTCTGCGCTCCTTGTCCGCCTGATCCACGCTGTACATTTTAGCCAAAATATCGTAGGAATCCTTCACCGGCAGGTCCCACCACAGCTGGCTCCGCTGACCGAATACAACGCCCAGGTTGTTCACGACGCTGCGCCGCTCCTTGTGCGGATTCATGCCTCCGATCGATACGTGACCCGAGGTCGGGTGGAGAATGCCGGTCAGCATTTTGATGGTGGTGGATTTGCCGGCCCCGTTCGGTCCGATGTAACCGACGAATTCCCCCTGCTCCACTTGAAAGCTGATTCCCTTCACGGCTTCCTTCGTCCGGTATTCTCTCGTAAACAGGGTTCGCAGCCCGGAGAAGCGCCCCTCCTTCACAACCGGCGTTTTGAATTCCTTGCGTATGTCGTGGACTTCAATCATTGACGCGTTCCTCCCTTAGCTCCCTGTACTTTGATATTTGGTCAAACCAAACTGCCAGAATTTCAGACTTAAGAAGAGACATACCAGAGCCGCTCCAGCCAATGCGGGCAGCACCCAAACGCCGAGCTCGCCCCGCAGTATGTATAATGACGGGATGTAATTGACTAAACCGACCGGGACCACGATCAGCAGGATCGACGACATCCATTTGGGATACAGCGTGAGCGGATACTGGGCTGCCGTCCGGGCCGCGTCCTCCGTAATATTTTGAAGCTCGGTGATCCGGGTCGTCCAAAAACCGAACGTGGCGGTCGCGAGTCCGATCGAGAACAGGATGACGGCCCCCGTGACGATAATGTACAGCGATTGCGGCACCGCGCTCCATCCGACTTGCCCTGCCGCCATCATGCCATGCAGCGACCACCAGAGCAGAAAACCGCCCTGCAGCACTTCGCCCAGCATAATCCGGAATTTCTGCGGCATGAGCGCCAGCAGTACCGGCATGGGACGAGTCAGCAGCTGGTCAAGCTCCCCGTTGACCAGATAGTGTTCAAGATGGTGCACTTCATCCGCAAACGTCCGGTAGAGCGTCTTCGATAAGGTCATAACGGCAAACAAATACCCGATTTCATGCATGGACCACCCCTGGATGGCCCCGAACTTATAGAGGACGATGGCAACCATGAGAAACTCAGAAATTTGGATTAGCGCCGCCAGAAACGAAGCCAGGATAAAATTGAATTTGTACTGCATGCGGCTTTTGATACTGGTGCGGATCAGCAGCGCGTATAGAGATAGCCAGGATCTCGTGGTCATCCTCCTTGCACCTCCACTTTCCGTCTTAGGAAGCCTGTTGCCAGCAGGCTGGCCATCGTGAGCAGCACGCACCAAAAGAGCGTCCCCCATAGATAGGAAACGTCATTAAAACCCAGATAGATCCGGGTCGGCACATAGAGCAGATACGGATACGGCGACCACCAGGCCATCGTCTGAAGCCAGCCCGGCAGCCATTCAATCGGAATGAAGAAGCCTGCAAGAAGATTGATCATCGCATGGTTGCCCCAATACAACCAGGACGATTCCGTTGTCCATAATGCGGATGCGCCGATGAGATAGTTGATGCAGATCGATAAATAGGCGGCTCCTGCAAGCGCAATGGCAACATAGAGGAAGGTAGATGCTTTTCCGGGTAAATGCAGCGAGAAGGCAAAGTAATACACCAGGTAGATCGGGAATGATTTGTAAACGAATTGGTAGGCGATTTGCCCCCATTCCTTGGCCATCAAATGACTGAACAAATGAACGGGACGCATCAAATCCAGAGAAATATGGCCGGTTCGCACGGCTTGGGGAATGCCGAGGCCATTCGTGACGAAACTGGAAACCCAGAGCGCAGCTTGCGTAAAGGCGATATAACCGACCATTCCCTGCGTTCCGTAATCTCCGAGTGCGTAGTCTGCACCGAGACCGATCCAGATACAGGCATACATGAAGCCAAACATCGCGCTGGCGATATTGTGCACCATGTGTGCGCCGCGGTACTGCAAATTGCGGGCATAGGCTTTGGAAGCCAATGTGAAATAAAGCATGAAGCACCTCCGATAAGCATTTTAGATGGCGGACCCATCCACTTCAGACAAGGCGAAAATGAGAGAAGGACAATAGCATACCAGAACGTTCCAGATCAGGCAAGGCTTTTTTCGGAAGGAAAATATACGGACGATCCGGGATACAAAAAGAAGCCTTCTTCTCCGGAGGGTGGTTTCAAAAGAAACCACCAAGGGAGTTTGAAGACTTCGGAGTCGTGTAATGAAATTTTCAGGAAATATTATCTCATTCTGACACTAAAAGGAAACAAGTTTTGGTGTCACTGACCCTCTCGCCCAAATTCCGTATCGGGTTCAGGACCACGGCTAGAGACTGGCTCAGGATCCGGGCTCGTTCTGTACAGATACTGAAGCTGCTGGAACGGCTGCGGCTGGAAGAATGACGATTGCTGATGTGCCTGCTGCGAATAGGTTACCGGTTGCGCATAGGGTGCCGGTGGCGAGAAGGAAGCTTGCGGCGGATACGATGGCGGCTGTGAATAAGGGGAATACGATGGGGAAACGCCGTACTGCTGCATCCTCGCTTGTTGATAATTGTATGGATACGATGGATATGATGGATATGATGGCGGTGGTGCATATCCATAATAGCTAGGCGGCGAAGGTTGCTGTGCGTTAAACGGAAATGGCTGGCCAAACGGCTGCCGCTGAATCGATTCAACGTAGGGGGCATGTTCGTCCCGCTTGCCGCAGCCCGGCGGTGGCCCCAATATGACCGTTTCCTTCAGCGGAGCAACCGCTTTGGCGTAATCCTCCTCATTCACGCAGTAGGCGATATGCAAGATCTCCTTCGGAATATGCCTGAGGAAGTCCGACCCATATACGATATCCGGCGTCGGCTTATCAAATATAGTCAGAATATGGGCTTTGTCGCTCAGTGTCAGAATCCAATGGAACCAGCCTTTTGGTAACATCGATACCTGTCCCGGTTTTAGCTTGTAGGTCATCAGCTTCTGGGTGAAGGGATTAAATACGGAAGTCAGCACTTCGCCGCTGATGACAAACACCAGCTCATCGGCATTCGTATGCCAGTGGGGCTGGATGATAATTCCTTTGGTCATATGAACGTTGAAGAATCCTGTGGCAATGGCCGGCATCTGGTTTTCAAACACCTGGGTTATGTAATTTCCCGCATCGCGTTTATAGTTCAAGGTGTCGTTTGAGTCCGCAAACAGCTTCAAATTCGGAGATGTCAGTACTGGATCCAGCATCGTGTTCCTCCCTTGAAAGTTCTTGATCTATCTGTATGCGTAGAAGGCCCGGACTATGTAGAAGGGGATCGCCGGGACAGGAAAAAAGACGTGACCTGTCAGATCACGTCCCTATGAATCATCGGCTCCTGAAACTCGCCGAAATAGTCTACCAGGAATGACTGGAATTCTCTTGCGGCCTTGGACAAATATCGCTGCTCCAGCCACGCTAGAGTGAAGGTACGGTAGCAGGAAGGTTTCTCGATACGCACCATCGCGTACGGCGGCTCTTCATCCCCTTTGCACCCGGGTACAAATGCGGCTCCAAGCCCGGCGGCCACCAGACTTCCCAAAGCGGCAGGTTCATCCACTTCACAGACGACATCCCGGCTGATCCCGGCCAATCGGCAGAACTCCTCATTCATTTTTCGGAACGGGTGGCCTTCCTTGTATTCGATGAAGGCTTCCCCCGCAACGTCCTGAAGGGAAATGCTCTTCCTGCCCGCCAATCGATGACCGTGGGGTACCGCCAAGAATACCTCGGCATGAAGAACCGGGATTTCCCGAAACTTGTCATCATCCAATGCCGCAGCCGCAAAGCATAAATCGACTTCACCATTCTCCAGCATCTGCACCATCTCCATCATCGAGTCAGGCGGAATCTGGATAATGCGGAAATTCACATCAGGATATCGCGCACGGAAAGCTCCCAATGCTTTGGACAGCCGAGGCAGTGCCGTCGTTGCAATGCGGATGCTGCCCCGCTCCATACCTGCCAAATCCGACACCTCTCTCTTCCCTTCCTCAAGCGCTGATAATGCCGTATCTACGCTTTTCAGAAAAGCCTTCCCGAATGAATTGAGCTTGATTTGCCGATTCTGCCGATCGAACAGCTGTACTCCCAAATCTTCCTCTAACCTGGCAATCGTCTTGCTGAGCGCTGGCTGGGCAATTCGGAGTTCCTTCGCAGCCTTGGTCATATGCTCCATTCTGGCCACCGTCTGAAAATAATGCAGCTGAAGCAGTTCCACGATGTTCTTCCTCCTTTATTGATACCCTTGAGTATATGAATGCATGTCATAATATATATTTTTATTTATTAACTATCGATTGTAGAATAAATCGTAACCAAAGGAAAGGGGGAAATCACATGAACGAACATCAGCAACAACCACCATCTGCTGAAAAATTAATACGCATTTTGGCGTTTACGATGATTCTCTCATCGATGAGCGCAACGATGTTTAATATCGTGCTTCCGGAAATCAGCAAGCAATTCCAGCTTTCCTTTGCCCAGGTCAGCTGGGTATCGTCGATTTACATGCTGATTTATGCCATAGGCTCCGTCCTATATGGAAAATTGGCCGACACCTATAAACTCAAAAATCTGCTCACTTTCGGTTTGCTTCTCTTCCTCGTCGGTTCTATTGCAGGATTGTCGGCACAAGCCTACTGGATGGTGCTGCTGGGGCGGATCCTCCAGGCTGCGGGGGCAGCCGTCATTCCGGCAACCGCCATGATCATTCCCGTTCGCTATTTCCCTGCGGAAAGCCGGGGCCGCGCGCTGGGCATAACCGCCACCGGACTCGCCATCGGAAGCGCGATTGGGCCGGTAGTCTCGGCTTTGATCGTCAGTATGTTCCACTGGAGATGGCTCTTCTGCATCCCGCTGTTGATCCTTGTTACCTTGCCGCTGTACCGCAAATATTTGGGCAATGAACAAGGTCAGGGTGGACGAATCGATTGGCTCGGCGGCGGTCTTCTCGCCGGAACGGTTGCCCTGCTGCTCCTTGCGGTGACACAGAGTGGATGGATATTCGGCGTAGGCAGCTTCATGCTGTTCCTGTTGTTCCTCCTGCGCATTCGATCGGCTAAAGAACCTTTTGTCCAGCCCCGTTTATTCAGCAACAAAAGCTATTCGGTCGGCCTGGTCCTCGGCATATTCATCATGAGTGTCGGTTACGCCCTGCCTTTTCTTACTCCGCAGCTGCTGGCGGATATTAACGGTTTGGCTCCGGGATGGATCGGATTTGTTATGGTGCCGGGAGCCGTCGCTGCGGCCATACTCGGCGGAAGAGGCGGGAAGCTCGCGGATACCAAGGGAACACGTTATCTGTTCTATACAGCGTCCACCCTGCTTCTGCTCTGTTTCGCCCTGTTGTCCACCTTCGCGGGCGTATCGCCATACCTCATTGCGCTAATTCTGGTCTTTGGCAATGTAGGTCAAATATTTATGCAAATCTCGCTCTCCAAGACCATCTCATTGTCGCTGCCCAAAGAGCAAACCGGTGTCGGGATGGGATTGTTCTCGCTGCTTAACTTCCTGTCCGGCGCGATCGCCACGGGGGTGTACGGCAAAGCTGTCGATCTTGGCGCCGGCAGCTCCTGGAATCCGCTGAACCTGTTCCAGGGCGCCTCCACCTACAGCAACATCTATATCGTCCTGGTTGCCTTGCAAGCTGGAGTTCTTCTGCTGTTCATGCTGCAATTTGGCAAAGCCGCGGGGCAGCGTAAACTGCGGCTTCAAACTACGAGCTCTAAATAAGGGAAAGAACAGCAGATAGGTCCGTGTTAGATTAAAATATGCAAGGCTCCGCATTTGAACCTTTGTGATTGCCCAGAATTATACAATGCGGAAATCAGGGCTGTTTTATATGAAAATCAACGAAGTAGCTGAGAGGACGAGGTGCCCGGGAAAAGCTGCAGCGGTTGCCTTTGTCCTCGAATTTTTTCCGCTGGGGGACACAGCGATTGGAGGAATGGATTTATATTCGTAGCGTCTTATCAACATACCAAGGGGCTATCCCTGGTCAATCGACCTTTGGGACAGCCCCTTGGTTTTCGTCTCTGCTGGTGGCTCCCGGATTCTCCAAAAAGTCGATCCAATCGCTCCACTCGGGTGCCGGATTTACCAGGTATCACATCCAATATTAGGAGAAAATAAAAAAAACGCCATCAAATATGGCGATAATGTGAAATTTAACTATTCAATACATTTATTATACCATAAATTTACATGAAAGTCAAGTCTTATCCTGTCGGGCCTTGCCATGCTACAACGGATAAGAGGTGATCCATCATGGAAAAGAAAAGCCTGACCGCTCTTGTCAGCGCATTTTCGCGGGCGTATCACGCCAAGCATAATCAAGTGAAAATTTTTGACGATCCCATCGCCATCCAGCTATTAACCGATCAGGAATACGAGCAGATAGCCTTCAACATGTCCCAGGCCGTAACTTTCTTCCGGCCGTCGTTTGTCGGCTCGCAGGAGCAGGCGCTGCGCGAAGTCGTCGATTATCAGCTGTCTCCTTCTCCGCTCGGGAGAGCAGCATTTGCCGAGCAATCGCTCGCCGTTGCCGCCAGCTTGGGAGCCGAACAGTATCTAATCTTTGCCTCCGGCTACGACACCTTCGCCTACCGACAGCCGGAGTGGGCTGAAAAACTGCGTATTTTCGAGATCGATCATCCCGTTACGGCAGCGGATAAAGAAAAACGCGTATCCGCTCTCCCATTGGCCAAGCCGGCGAATCTGCATTGCATTGCGGCCGACTTTTTAGAAGCGGACTGGATAAGCCGTTTAGCTGCTTGTCCAGATTTTGACCCGGAACGAATCAGCTTCAGCAGCTTGCTCGGAATCAGTTATTATTTGCCAAAACAGACGTTCAAACAGCTGTTGTCGTCCATTGCCCGGCTGGTCCCCAGCGGCAGCAGCTTTGTCTTTGATTATCCCGATGAGCTTACGCTTACCCCTGAGGCGGGTGAACGGGCGCAGAAGCAGGTCATGATGGCTATGCGTGCAGGCGAACCCATGCAGGCAGGCTATTCCTACGCGGAGCTGGAGCAAATGCTGGAAGAGGCTAATTTATTGATTTACCAGCATCTAACTCCTTCCGAGATTACGAGGGAGCTTTTTCAGGCCTACAATGAGAGTCAGCCTGATCACAAAATAACGGCATTCGACAACGTTAATTATTGCTTGGCTGTCAAGTCCTCCCGATAATCACGGATGAGGGCGGAAAGAGTGGGGCCATAGTATAAATCAGCCATGATGATACTGATTCTGCTAAGGCCCCAGAAACATGGACTTTACCCCGATTATAGTGACATAGGATCCGTAAATGGCCTCAAAAGGGGCCTGTTGGCAGCAAACGGCTAAATAACGGAACGGTTATAAGTAAACAAGCTCAAATCGCGCAATAAATAGAAGCTCAAGTAACCACTGTCAACGAATGAGTAAAAATCATAAAATCCAATACAAAAAAACCACCGGAGCCCTGCTTGGCTTATAGCCTCTCCGGTGGTTTTGATTATGGCTAATGCGATATTCCAAATGGTATAGGCCGCTCGGCTCCAACCATGCCCTATTTCAGGTAGCATTATTTTGGGAAACCGCAGTTGGAACCAGTGGTGCGAGTGGTTCTAGAGCAGAGGCACACTCCCTTATCGTGGTGTCTGCACCATATTGTTACATAGCCGCCCGTTTCAGCTGGCCGTAATACAGGTCGCTGTAGAATCCTCCCTGCTTCAGCAGCTCATCATGGGAGCCCTGCTCTAATAAGCGTCCATCCTTGAGCACCAGGATGCGGTCCGCCGAGCGGATCGTGTTTAGACGGTGGGCAATGACAAAGCTGGTCCGTCCTTTCATCAATCGCTGCAATCCTTCCTGGATTTTGATTTCCGTTACGGTATCGATGCTGCTTGTCGCTTCATCCAGCACCAGCATGGAAGGGTTGGCCAGAATCGCCCTCGCGATGGCAAGCAGCTGCTTCTGTCCTTGACTGATGCCGCTGCCGTCAGGCTTGAGTTTCTTGTCATAACCATCCTTCATCCGCACGATAAACGAGTGGGCGTTGGCCAATTTCGCGGCTTCTTCCACTTCCTCATCGGTGGCATCCAGCCGTCCGAAGCGGATATTCTCACGGATCGTGCCCTGGAAGAGGAAGGAATCCTGCAGTACAAAAGCCATCTGCGCGCGCAGACTCTCCCTGCGAATCGAAGAAATATCCCGCCCGTCTAGGGTAATCCTTCCACTGTCCGGATCGTAAAACCGGGAGAGCAGCTGAATTAACGTCGTTTTCCCCGCACCGGTCGGACCGACCAGCGCAATCATCTCGCCGGGTTTCGCTTCAAAGCTGATTCCTTCCAGTGTGTCTCCGTCTTTCTCATAAGAAAACGAGACGTTGTCGAACTTCACCGCGCCCTCCACGCTCTTCAGCGTGACAGCAGCCCCTTCGTCCTTCGCTTCAACCTCTTCATCCAGCACCTCGAATACGCGTTCCGCCCCCGCAATGGCAGACAGCAGCGTATTCCATTGGTTTGCGAGATCATTCAGCGGTCTCGTAAACTGCCTTGCATAACTCTCAAATATAATGATGACGCCGATCGTAATATGCCCCTGAATTGCCATGATGCCGCCGATGCCTGCTACGATCGCAAAGCTCAAGTTGTTGAGCCCGTTCATCAGCTTCGGTATGAAGCCTGATATGCTCTGCGCCCAGAAGCCCGACAGACGAATCCGTTGATTGCGCTCATCGAATTCGCGGACAACCCGTTCTTCCTGGGAAAAAGCCTTAATAATCCGCTGCCCCGACAGCGTTTCTTCAATATACCCGTTCAGATCCCCCAGGTTGCGTTGACGCTCCTTAAACAAGGGACCGGTCCGCCGGGTAATCCAGCGCATCCCCATCATCATCAGAGGCACGACCAGGAATGTCAGCAGCGTAAGGAGCGGACTAAGCCATAACATGACGGTTAATGTGCCGATTAAGGTCAACACGCTCGAGAAAATTTGAATAGCTGAGCTGTTGAGCGTTGAGCTCACATTCTCGATATCATTCGTCAGGCGGCTCATGATCTCGCCCTGCTGGCGCTTGCCGTAGAACGGGATCGGGAGCCGGTGCAGATGCGTGAACAGATCCATCCGCATCCGGTACACCGTCTCTTGGGCGATGCCGATCATCCAGACGTTGTGCAGCCAAGTGGTTAAAGCCTGAAGAACATAGACGGCGGCCAAGCCAACGAGAAAATACAACCAGGCCGCGTCGATGGAGCTGTCCGGATTACGCACATCATCCAGAAATCTATCCACGCCGACGCCAAGCAGATAGGGACCTAGCAATGCAAGGCCCGAGCTGATCAACACCATCAGCAGCACGAGTGCGAGCTTGCCTTTGCGGCGGGCGAGATAAGTCCATATTCTGGAGAGGGTGCCCGACCAGTTTTTGGCCTTGGCCTTTGGCTTGCCCCCCTGGCCGCCATCCTTATTCTTGCCAAGATCAATCTTCGGTCTTGGATGACGAAACGGTTCAGTGAATGCCTTGAGCATGCTGCTGCGCCTCCTCTCCGTATTGGGATTCATAGATGCGTCGATATAGAGAGGAATTTTCCATCAAATCTTCGTGGTTCCCTTTTCCAATCAAACGCCCATCGTCCAGCAGCAGAATCAAATCAGCCGAAGTGGTCGAGCTGATCTTCTGCGTAATCAAAAACGTCGTACAGGACAAATCCTTCAGGGCATCCAGCAGAGCGCCTTCCGTTCGGACGTCAAGGGCGCTGGTACTGTCGTCCAGAATAAGGATGGCGGGCTTTCGCACAAGCGCCCGCGCAATGGACAAGCGCTGCTTCTGTCCGCCGGACAAGTTGACCCCGCGCTGGCCCAGCATCGTGTCATAACCGTTAGGCAGACGCTCAATGGTATCGTGGATTTGCGCTCTGCGCGCCGCCTCTTTAATTTCCTCCATGGAAGCATCCTCGCGTCCCCAGGCAATGTTCTCCCGGACCGTACCGGAGAAGAGCAGCACTTCCTGCGGCACATAACCGATGCTGCTGCGCAGAGTTACCTCATCGATCGATCCGGCATCCATTCCGTCTACGCGTACTGCTCCCTTCTCTTCCTCGTAAAGCCGTGGAATCAGCTGTACTAATGAAGACTTGCCGGAACCAGTTGCTCCCATAATCGCGATCCGCTCTCCGGGCCTCGCTTCAAAGGAAATATCCGTCAGCACGTCGATGTCGCTGCCCGGATAGCTAAAGCTCACTTGCTCGAACTTCACGCCTCCTTGAATCTGAACCTTTTTATTCTTATCCTTGGCCGCGCTTGCTGCATCCTCTTCCGTATTTAACACCTCTTGCGTCCGCTGCGCGGAAGCGCGTCCCCGGGAGAAGGCAACGACAACCCAGGACAGGGCGGACATGGCACCAATACAACGCAGGGAATAATTGACTACGGCAACCACTTCGCCGACGCTGGCACTGCCGGACGCGATGTCTTTGCGGCCGAACCACAGGACCGCCATGATCCCAGCATTCATTATGAGAAGAATAAACGGCATCGTTGTCTCCGTTAATCGCAAGGTCGAGACCGTGGTGTTCATCAGCTTGCCAGAGGTACGGGCAAAGCGTTCAATTTCGTGTCCCATCCGTACGAATACGCGTATCAACCGAATCCCGGTCAGATTCTCCTGAATGACGCCGTTTACCGCATCCAGTCGCTGCTGTACATGGCGGAACGCATCCGCTGCCCGCTTCATAATCCAAGCGATAAAAATAAACAATAATGGCACGGTAAGGACAAGCAGCAAGCCCAGCTTCACATTCACCACCAATGCCATGATGATGCTTCCCAGCACAACGAGCGGAACGCGCGTCATAAACCGCAATCCCATGAACACCGTATCCTGAATCTGGGTGACGTCACCTGTAAGTCTGGTAATCAAAGATGAGGTAGCAAACCGGTTAAATATCGAATAAGAGAAAGACTGCACCTTTTCATACAGCTGATCGCGCAGATCATAGCCGAGTCCCTGACTCGTATGCGCCGCAAAAAAAGAGCTGGATATCCCCGCTATAAAGGCAATGATAGCGCTTCCAGTTAAAACGGCTCCCCACATCCAGACAACGGACAAATCCTGTTTCTGTATGCCGTCGTCAATGATTTTAGAGATGAGCAACGGCTGAATCAGCTCTACGGTGAGCTCAATCAGCATCATGACCAGTGCCGCAATCGCTGCGACGCGGTACTTTTTCAAGATCGAGAAAACCATTCCCATAAGCATTCCTCCGAGGCTGAAGACCTTTATCATGTTCATACATCAATTACCCACGGGTCTTCATGTAGTAGCAATATTAGTTCGTACAAGAGCTCGATATGTCTATTATAATATATTTTCTCCTAGAACTTACCGACTGATTAAAAAATCACAGTAATTCACATTCCAAAACGCAACTTCTGGCTTGTATAGGAAGCTTTGCAAAGGAGATGAAAAAAAGAGCCTATTCTTCAGGATTGTCTCCTCTCGAATAGGGCTCTCTTGTTGAAACATATATCTATTCCACCGATTTCAGCGCTTCAATCATATCAATCCGCTTTAGCTTGTAATGCATGGAGGCCATCACAATGGCCGAGAACAACAGCGTCAGCAGTGCTGCATAGCCGAAACTGATTCCATGGATCGCGGGACTGAACATCATCGCGTCCACTTCCGCGGTCAGGAGAACGAACCGGTGCAGGAACACGCCTCCCAGACTGCCCGCTAAGATCCCCAGTACGGTCAGAATCATATTTTCGCGATAAATGTACATGGTTACTTCCTTATCATAGAAGCCAAGCACCTTGATCGTTGACAGCTCCCGTATCCGCTCGGATACGTTAATATTCGTCAGATTGTACAGGACGACAAACGCGAGCGCTGCTGCAGATACAATCAGGACAACCACCACGACGTTCATACTGTCCATCGTATCACTGAAGGCATTGCTTACTCCACTCGTGAAGCTGACCATCGCCACCCGCTGGCTTGCGGTTAACGTTTCTCCAAGCTGGTCCTCCCACTCCGGATCGTGATTGTTGTTGTCATACGTCAGCAATTGACTGTTCACTTCCGGCTTCCCATCAAAAATCTCTTCGTAATACAGCGGCGTCATATAGACGTAGTGCATAGCATAGTTCTCCGTTATCCCGGCTACACGTATTTCATAGGAATCGTTGTCGCTGTTCTGGACGGTGAAAGTGCTGCCGATCTTGAGATCAAACAGCTTGGCAAGCTTCTCGGTAATGATCGCACCGTCATCCGTCAGTGACAGTGTCTGTTCCTGCACACGGGTTTTCAGGACGATAAAGGAATCGATCTCCTCTGGCGATTGCGGCACGAACAAACTCACATCCTGAGTATTCAGCCCCGGAGCTGTTGCGGTCATCGCCGCTTGCGTCACATTCAAAATCCCCGTAATCTCCGGCATGTCCGCAATGTGCTTGTTATAATCCTCCAGCATGCCGCTATCGCCGTTATCGTCTTGAAATACAACGGTCGCCTGATGCTGCATAATCTTTCCGTATTGCAGCGGCGCGATATCCCCGATGGAATCCTTAAGACCGAAACCGGTCAGAATCAGGGCCGTGCAGCCGGCAACACCGCAAACGGTCATAAACATCCGCTGCTTGTAGCGGAACAAATTACGGGCGGTAACTTTTCCAATAAAGCCGAGCCGGTTCCACACCCAAGGAACTCGTTCCAGCCATATGCGGGATCCGTTCTTGGGGGCTCTGGGGCGCATCAGGACCGAAGCGTTGCTTCGAAGTTCCACCCGCGTCGCCACATAAGCGGTCATGGTCGTACAGAGCACGGCCACGATGATCGAGATGATGCTGTAGCTGAGATAAAATCGCGTTCTCACATCCGGCAGATTGTATAAAGCGCCGTAAGCATCATAGATAATAGCGGGAAACAAGGTGAAGCCGATAGACAGTCCGGCTGCTGAGGCCGCAACACTTGCCAGCGTCGAATACACCAGGAATTTTTTCATCACATCCCGGTTGCTGTATCCAAGTGCTTTCAAGGTTCCGATCTGCAGCCGCTGCTCCTCAACCATACGAGTCATCGTTGTCAGGCTGACGAGGGCGGCGATCAGGAAAAAGAAAACCGGGAATGCCGTTGCAATGGAAGATAAGCGGTCCGCATTATCGCTGTACTCGGTATAGCCCGGATTGATGCTGCGGTCCATCACATAGACTTTCGGCAGCTCGAGCTGATCCAGCTCCTTCTGTCCCTCCGCCACTTCCTTCTCGCCATCGGCGATTTCCCGCTCAGCCTTTGCTTTTTCTTCATTAAATTTCTTTAGACCCTCCTGGTATTTCTCCTGTCCTTGGCTAAGCTCCGCTTTCGCATTCGCTAGCTTGGCTTCCCCTGCCTGTTTAGCAGCAGCAAGCTCCTCCGTTCCTTGCTTCAACAAAGCTCCGCCCTGTACGAGCTGTCGCTCGGCTTCCCGAAGCTTGGCCTCTCCTTCTTTTAGTTGTGCCCGGCTTGCATGCAGCTTCTGCTGAGCGTGATCCAGCTGTTGCGAAGCTTCGTTCAAACCGCTCCGGAACGCAGAAGCAGCCTTTTGCAAAGCAGAGCCATCCAATGCTCCTTCCATGTAACCCGCAATGGCTGCTCCCAGTTTCGGATCTGCTGCCTGAGCCGCTGAAAGCAGCTCTTGCCTCTGTTCTTCCGGTATGTCTTTCGGATCTAAACCGGAGATTTGCTGTAGCGCCTTCGCCAATTGCTGCCCTTGTGCCAGCTTTGGCGCGAGCTCCAATTTCTGTTGATCCAGTTGACTTTGCCCTGTCTTAAGCTGGGACTGTCCTTGTTCCAACTGCTGATGATTCCGCTTCAGCTCCGCTCTGCCTTGGGCAAGCTTTCTTGCCGCGGCATCCAGCTTGGCTTGTCCCTGTGCCAGCTCGGTTTGAAGTTTATTCACGCCATCGCGGTAGGATTGCTCTCCTTCATTCAGCTTGATCTTCGCTTCCTTTAACTCCCGCTCCGCATCGGTCAGCTGCTTCTTGGCATCCTTGATTTTGTCCAAGGCCTCATTCAGCTTCATCTGCCCCTCGGCACGAATCTCCGCCAGCCGCTCCTGCGGCATGGTTTTTAGTGCCAGTTCTAGCGCTTCTTTGTGCCGTTTGATCTTCTCATCATACTCAAGCGTATAGGGAGCTGATTCAGCGGTGTCCTGGAAGGTCAGGTAGACTTCCGTATATACAGATAGTTTAAAGTCCTGCTCCGGTATAACCGCGAACACATCCGCAGTCCCCTTGCCGATGCCGCTCGTTCCCCGGCTCATGCTGCTGATGAACAGCGGACTCTTCGCCCTTCCCACAACCGTATAAGTGAGGTGGTCAAACGTCTTCTTGAGATTGACTTCCTCATCCGGATTGGTAAAGGTAATCTGATCCCCCAGTTTAAATTCGTTCCCCCGATCTCCCGCGTCGATGACGATCTCTCCTGCGGCCTCCGGCATTCGACCTTCTGTAAGCACGTATTGATTCAGATTATTTCCTGGGTCATAGGAGAGGACCTTTGCGATCCGCCCGCTGTCACCGAGAAATGCGTCTGCGCTATAGCCAGGTTGAACCTTATCCACTCCGGCAATCAACTTCAGCTTCTCGATATCGCTTTGATCGAGACCCAAGGTGGACTGAACCTTAAGATCCATCAGCTTTAAATCGCTATAGTAGTGATCCGCTGTGTCCAGCATATCTGGACCCGTGGCTTTGATCCCCGCAAAAAAACCGACGCCGAGCATGATAATGGCAAAAATGGACAGAAACCGAGCTTTTGTCCGCGATATTTCCCGGAAAATATCAGTCCACAACGCTCTTTTCTTCATAATATGAGTCTCCCTACCACTCGATGTTGTCTACAGAAACGGGGTTCGGATTTAAAACCATGTTTCGGACCTTGGCATTGTTGATCTCGATGACCCGATCCGCCATCGGCGTCAGGGCAGAATTATGCGTAATGACGATAACCGTCGTTCCGGTATGGCGGCAAGTGTCTTGGAGCAGCTTAAGCACCTGCTTCCCTGTATGATAATCAAGCGCACCCGTGGGTTCATCGCAGAGAAGCAGCTTCGGCTGCTTGGCGAGTGCCCTGGCAATCGCTACCCGCTGCTGTTCTCCGCCGGACAGCTGTGCCGGAAAATTGTTCAGACGATTACCCAGGCCGACATCCCGCAATACTTGCTCCGCGTCCAGGGCTCGAGGAGAAATCTGCGAAGCCAGCTCCACATTTTCTTTTGTCGTCAGATTGGGAACCAGGTTATAAAATTGAAACACAAATCCGACGTCATTGCGCCGATAGCCGGTCAACTCCTTGCTGTTAAACCTGGCAATATCGGTTCCATCCACGAGTACTTGTCCCTCATCCGCCGTATCCATGCCGCCCAATATATTCAGCACCGTGGATTTGCCTGCACCGCTGGGACCGACAATGATCGCAAACTCGCCTTTTTCAATCTCCAGGTTGATTCCATCATTGGCTACAATCGTGGTCTCTCCCATTCGGTAGCGCTTATATTCATCCTTCATGCTCACAAAAGCCATGTGTACCCACTCCCAACTCATGGTTGCAATATCGGCTTAAATCGTTATGTAAACTAATGTAACCCAAAAGAGGGCATATCCGGCGATTAAGCCGGAGGGCCGTTCACCGTGATTGGATACAAACTTCGGCATCTGTCGTGACTGTGCTATACCTCTTATTTGTGTCTTTACCGTTGCTGGACTCCTTGTTTTCTGACGTTCATTCAATGAAATGATCCTTTAAAATCAGTGTAGCACAAACAAATCGGCCAAAGAAAACGCAGCCACCCCCCGCGATGGCAATGTCACAGAATGTTCCAAATTTGAAATAGCCCGAGCAGCACAAAAAGCACTTCTTCGCCTGGGAAGAAGCGCTTCTCTGATAGATTTATTGTCAATCGATATGCCCGGTCAGTGTTGCCTCCTGAAGATCCTTGCCTTCGATCCAATCCCTGAACGAAAAATCAAGCACGCCCCCCTGAGCAAGCGATGTCATGACCCTTCCTTCTTCGAAGGCGTACGAAAAGGTATGCAGCGTTCCGAACAAATCGTCGTAATCGGTAAAAAATAACGGGGACTTTCGGTCCTTAAACAAACCAAAAGCCTCGGTTTGGGTTAACGGTTCAGCATCCAAACTATCGATATAACGTTTACGCTGAAGGGAGTGCTCGATGGATGGTCTGTTTTTGCCCGTCAAAGCCTCATAATGGTTAACGCAGGCGATCGCCGCCTCCCCGCCCGTACGGGTAATCACTTGATCCGGACTTGCTTCCACAACGGCCATGTTCCCTCGTGCATCCCCTACTGAAAAGTTATAACACGCCGCATGGGGAATATGGCGCAGCATATAAGACGCTTCTTCCACAGTACCGCATGACTCCAATACCATCCGAACGCCGACCCAAGGCGACAGACCCGCCTGGTATCCGTCAAAGCTGACAAAATGCAGCCCGGCGGCAAGCCCTTGCTCATTCACCCCATCATGCCTGCCTATTGCCTGCAAATTATAACCTGCACTCGCTAAGCCTTGATCGGCTTGAGCCACTGTAAAATAACCATCGTAAAACGCAGGCGTAAAGTCGTAATTTCTTACGTAATACGAAGTCGTGATCATCGCCGAGCATCCCATGGCCGCGATTTTCGGGACGTCATATCCGCCGAGAAGCGCCGCGGCTTTGGAAAACGGCATTTCCAAGCCTTCCGCCAGCCCTTCAAGCTCCGACAACAGCTGCGGGGCAAACTCGTTATAAATGCTCTTCAGTTGTTCCGTGTCGATCTCCGGCTTGGTGACCGCTTCGAACGCTTTTAATATCGGTTGATTTCGCAGACGGCGACCCAGCTTAAGCCCGTTATGATAGTTATCTTCTCTAAGCTGCAAGATGTGTACCGTGTAATCCGGCATTTTAACCCCTCCACCCCAGCGGTTTCCATATGGGAATATATCCCTAACCCGATTATAGATGCAATTCATCCATCTTCCAATAAAAAAGCTCCGACCCCGATGTTTACATGCTGGGTCGGAGCAGATTGTTATGCACGCGGCAATTGTTTAAATGCTTGAACGTATTGCTCGTATTTTTCGGACCAGGCGTCTTTGCGCGATTCAAGCGTCCTGCCATCCAGCAGTGCTTCAATGACGTCCAGACATACGTCCCAACCGGCAATATCCTTCGGTGTATGATCCGTAATTTTCGTTATCGACTCGATTAGTACCAGACGGCATCCTCCAGCCTCGGGATGCAGCTCAAAACGCACCCGGTCCTCTCCCCACGTATACTCTAGTACCGATAACTCCCGATAATCTGTAATTTCAAATTCTTCAAACGTTCCATCCTGCATGTCAAATGTAATTCTTCCGCCTTGGCGCAAATCTTCCACCTTCAGCTCCGAGAACCACTGTGTGAGCTTGTCATTATCCGTCAGATAGGACCACACCTTCTCAACCGAATGCTTCAGGCGGCGTTCAAATCGGACGGTTGTTCCGAACTCGTCTTGCTGTACTACTGCCAGCATTTTTCATCCTCCTTAGGAATGTTTTATTCAAAAATGGATCTTCCAATCAAACTACATTAGGATGTTTAAGGAGATTCATCCTCATCCAGCAGCCTCTCCAGATCATCCAGCTTATTCGTCCAGAACTGCCGGTAAGGCTCCAGCCAGTGGTGGATTTCCTCCAGAGGCTTGGCATTCAGACTGTACACATGCCATTGTGCCTCTTTCCGCACCGAGACAAGACCGGCTTCCCGCAAAATGCGCAAATGCTTGGATACGCCTGGTTGGCTAAGCTGTATGAGATCTACAATCTCGCCCACCGTGCACTCTTTCACGCGCAGGTAGTCCAATATTGTCCTCCGGTTCGGTTCTGCCAACACTTCAAAAAGGTTATCGTTCAACATGTTTATTATATTACTTTATAGTTATATTTCTGTAAAGTTATATACAAATATGGACGCGATCTTTGAACAAACATAACGCCTTCCTTATAATGAATCTATTGATGTTTGAAGGAAAGGAATGACGGAAATGCCCGATATCACTTTTTTGCGTGATTCTGACCTGCCGTTTCTCGAAATCAAAGAATGCGATACGTTAGACAATCTTTCTTATAAGAAGCATTTTCACGAAGAAATTTCCATTGGCCTCATTGAAAAGGGAGCCACCCGCGTATGGTCGGCCGGGAAACGGTTTGAGGCTGCCCAGGGGCATATTGTGCATTTTCCGCCGCTGCTGCCTCATGCCTGTCATCCCGAGAATCCTGCAAACTGGAAGTACACTATGATGTTTGTCCATCCCCGGTGGCTCGGTCAAACCTCTTCGGACTATAAATCCAATTTCCATCAAGCCCATATGCCCATCCTGCATCCGAAATATCAAAACGAACGATCCCGGCATCTGATTCATTCCTGCAGGACACTGCTTCAGCAAAATGCCACTCCCCTCGAAGTGGAGTCCGTGCTTATGACATTAATGCGGGAGACGGGTCTCCTTCAAGAGGAAGCCGCTTTGGCGTCTAGCGGCAGCGTTCATCAATCCCCGGCTATTCTGCGAGTGAAGCAGTATCTGGATCATCATTACAAAGATCGCATTACACTTGATATTCTGCAAGGCATCTCCGGAGTCAGCAAATTCCACCTGATTCGGATGTTTACAGAATCCTATCATCTAGCTCCCCACGCTTATCAGAATTTACTGCGCATCAATTACGCCAAAGAGCAGTTACTTCAAGGAAAAGCCATAGCCGACGTTGCTGTGGAGACCGGGTTTTACGATCAGAGCCATTTCACGAGAGCTTTTGCCGGTTGCGTAGGGACAACGCCACTTCGGTATGCAAAAGCAGCGACATCTTAAACAAACCGCAATTTTATACAAGACCCTCTCGCCTATACGTTGATAGAATCACAGGAGATCTTAATCAAACGAGGTGTTTAACTTGAACGATTCATTAACGGAACTGGCTTTTGCCGACGCTTTGAAGTCAGTCGCCCGTAATCTGCAACTTAAACAGTACGTCCAGCAATCCGCCGAATGGTATCCGATCCTGCTGCGTGCAGCAGAGCGTTTTGTCACGGGCGATGTGCTGGAACAAGGTTTGTCATGTCGGGATGCTCTGGACGCCAAAGGTTATCGCACTTCGCTGGAATATATCGGGGAGAACACGCTGACCGAAGCGGAATGCACGCAGGCTTTCCTGGAGTTCTCCCGGTTAATTAAGGCCTGTGCCAAAGACAGGCCGGGAACCCGAATATCACTCGACCTGTCCCATATCGGATTATCGGTAGACGAGGATTTGGCATACCGGCATCTTCTCGGACTGGCTGGCCAAGCCGAGGAAGCCGGATTGGAGCTGGTCATCAGCATGGAGGAATCCGCCAAAACGGATGCCATCCTTAAACTGCACAGAAAAATCTCGGCCCAATTCACGAATGTCGGTATTACTTTGCAAGCGCAGCTCCCGAGAACGATGGAAGATCTCGAAAGAATTCTTTCCGACAGCCCCGGCACGATCCGCATCGTGAAAGGCGCTTATCAGGAACTAGAGGGGCACTATATTCCCCGTTCCGAGATGCTGACTTCAAGGTATATTCAACTGGTCGATTTATGCATTCAAGCAGGCAGGCCCGTATCGGTCGCCACCCATGATGAAACGATCCTTCGGCATATCACAAGCAACGAAACGTATCGCGTATCCGCCGTCGAGCTTGAGATGCTGTATGGCATACGCCCGAACCTTTCCAGACAAATGAAAGATGACGGCTTCCCTATTCGGATTTATCTGACTTACGGTGAGGAATGGTTTCTGTACCTGTGCCACCGGATCGCCGAGCACCCGCCGAATATATATGATGCAGTGACCCGGTCGATCCAGGGCGGCACCGATACAATTAAACAATATTGATCAACATCAGCAGGGGAGAAACGGCAGAAACACGCTGTTTCTTTCTTTTTTATGACCAGGTACTAAAAAATATTTTCGGATTGCCGATGTTATAGTTGAAACTTTATTCCAGGCCAATGCGTCATATTGTAGAGGAAAATAATAACAAAGCTAAATTTCAGGAGGTTGAGTGTGTGAAAAGAATATGGACTGCCTTGCTAGCAGCTATACTGTTAATCCCCATGACATTCCAATCGCAGGTACAGGCGGCAGTGAACATCAGCGTCTTGATTGACGGCGTCAAGCTGTATACGCCTCAAGCGCCTGTCATGATCCAAGGACGCGTCATGCTTCCGATGAGATCCATCTTCGAAGCCTTGGATGCATCGGTCAAATGGAATCAAAAAACGAAAACCGTCACAGCGACCAAGGATGGCACAACCGTCATTCTAAAAATCAACTCCAAGACGGCCACCATCAATAACAAGACGGTAGCGCTGGATGTTCCGGCGAAAAACTTAAAAGGCAATACCATGGTACCGGTACGCTTCGTAAGTGAAGCCCTCGGCCAAAAAATCGGCTGGAATTCCAAAACGAAAACGGTCACCGTCAAAACAACGAACAATTCAGGCGGCGGAAATAATACCGGTATCGTGCCTGTGAATTATGTGACTCTTCGGGACATTGGCAATGCCGGCGACGGCCGCGATCTGCAGGTGAGCTTCTCCAAATCATCCACCGAGTCTTTAATTTCGCATTACCGGGTGATGATTGTAAAGCAGTCCAAAACGTTAAACCAATCTGAGGCACAGCGCGTGTCCTCGGCAGCTTACACAACGGTGTACCCGTCCGGCTCGGATCCGACGCTGACCCTCACGTCGGGCTCAAGGGATGTGGATAATGATCTTATCCGCGATAACCAGGCTTATAAAGCCTACGTATTGGCAGTCAGCAAAACAGGCGGCACATATGCCCTTTCCTCGGCTTCGCCGTCATTGACGCTGACCAACACCAATTCAGTAAACGGGGCAACCAACGTGAAGGCAAGCGATGTGAGCGACTATGGCGATGGCCGTGATCTGCAGGTCAGCTTCACGCGTGCCCAGAATGAGAGCAATGTAACCAACTATCGCGTGTTTGCGGTAAAAACGAAGGATGCTGCCAAGTTTAATCTGGCGGCTGCCAAATCCGTTCAAAGCCAAAATTACACGACGGTAAGCAAAACCAGCACGACGAATACAACACTGTCCACGACGCTAAGTTCTTCGGCTCGTGATACGTCAGGGGAGCTTATCCGCAGCGGAGTTGCTTACACCGTGTTCGTCCAGTCTGTGAGCAGCAATGAGAACGTGCTTGCAAGCAACCTGTCTTCAGGTTCGTCTTCCATCACCCTCAGCACGGGCAATTCAACGGTTCCTTTCATTACGCAGGTGACGGATATCGCCGATTATGGTGATGGCCGCGATCTTCGCGTAAGCTTCAACAAGGTATCCAACGAATCCAACATTCACTCTTATCGCGTGTTTGTCGTAAAGGACAGCAATTATAACAGCTTCAACTTAAGTAAAGCGAATACGGCCTCCAGCTACAACTACTATACTCATGTCAACAAAACCGGCAATAACATCAACAATTTGACGCTGGCATCGGGTGCCAGAGATGTGGATGGAGCAACGATTCGTAGCGGCGTGTACTATCGCGTATTCGTCATGGCCGTGGACAACAATAACCTCAATAACAACGTGCTGTCCGCTCCATCAAGCTCCATCATCTTGAGTTCCAGCTACAATGTGGGCGCGGTTACCAGCCTGTCTGTCACCGACGTGAACAACTACAATGACGGACGTGATCTGCAGGTATCATTCAACCAGCCGTCCGATCGTTCGAACATCAACTACTACCAGGTATTCGTTGTAAAATCATCTGATAGTTATTTTGATCTGTATAGAGCCACTAACTTAAACAACAGCTATTATTACACTCAAATCAATAAAAACAACAGCAGCAACTACATTACTCAAACCCTGAATTCCAGCAGCCGAGATATCGATGGGGAGCTGATTCGCAATGGTATCAGCTATCGCGTATATGTCCTGTCCGTAGGATATTCGAGTAATAACAATGCATTATCCAATTACTCATCGATTACGCTTGGACACAACAATCAGAATGTAAACCCTGTTTCTACGCCAACGTTGACACTGAACGGCAACAACGGAAACGGAAGTGATCTGAGAGTCGCCTTCAGTCCCGCTTATGGCGAAAGCTACATCGATCATTACCGGATTCTCGTTGTGAAGTCAAACCAAAGCCTGAACGTGTCGCAAGCTTACAACAACGGGAATTACACCACGGTTAACAAAACCGGTGGCACCATCACTCGGGATTTGACTAGCACGACCAAGGATTCCGACGGGGATCTCATTCAAAGAGGTTCAAGCTACCGCGTGTACGTCTTATCTAGAGGCAACAGCTATTCGAATTACAGCAATGCTCTTTCATCGGTCTCTAATGCCGTGACGATTCAAGGCGTGACCCAGGTAGCAGCAGTAACAAACGTTACAGCAGCTGATAATGGCGACAACAATAACGCAAGCGACTTGAAAGTATCGTTTACCAAGGCTGCGAATGAATCCAACATCAAGGAATACCGAATCATGGTCGTGAAGCAAGCAAACGCTGGCAGCTTTACTGAAGCGCAAGCTAAAAATGTACCTTACTTCGACAGAGTACCGATCGGTTCCAATTTTGAGGATGTTCTGAGACCTACAACAAGAGATGTTAACAATGAGCCAATTCGCAATTTGGTGGATTATCAAGTATTTGTATTGTCCGTAAGCAACAATGGTTCAATAAGCAATGCCCTGTCGGCACCATCTGCGCCGATTAAGCTTACGGGTACCGCTGTAACGGTTCCTTCGGATGTGTATGCCGGGATTGAAAGCACCAACGGGAACAGCAGTGACATTGTTGTCAAATTCAATCCTTCATCAGGAAGTGTTAAAGAATACCGAATCATGGTTGTACCGGCTAACCAGAGTTTTGGATTAGACGATGCCAACAAAATCACCAAGGAACATTTGTATACGAAGGTAGATCCATCTCCTAACAGAATCGAGCACAAAATGTCCGCCGGTTTAGCGGACGTCAACGGTGCAGCTATCGTAACTGGTACTAAATATAGAGTTTACATCCTTGCTGTAGCTGATGGCACCGTTTCTACCAACAACAACATCTCCAATTCTTCTTCGGAGTTCGAAATCCCGAATCCGACCCGAGCAACGGGCGTTACAGCCAAGTTGGATGCAAGCGGGAAGCTTCAAGTCGATTTCAAGAAGGCGATCGATGAACGCAGCATTACGGCATACCGCCTGTTGTTTGTAGAGAAAAATAGCATTAAGGCCTTCGATCTGAAGACAGCGACGGAAGCGGATGCCAAAGTCAATACCAATGTAACCATAAAACCCGATGGCAAAGATATCTCGGCTCTGATTGAAATCCCTGCCAAAGATGCCTTCGGTAAAGACATTAAAGACAATACGGAATATGCCGTTTATGTCCTGTCCGTACTGTCCAAAGACAAGAAAATCGCTTCGAGTGCTCCATCCGCAACACCTTTATCCGAAGCATCCAAAACACTTGTATTAGTTAAAAAAACTTAGTCGAAGGTAGAATACCAACCTTCTCTAACATAAAGAGCTGACCCTCATGTCAAACTTGACCATGAGGGTCAGCTCTTTTTTTATCCCTTTCCACCCATCAAGCCCTCTCCAAAACTACCTGCATCTTATAACTAATTTTCACATGATTTTGTGACAAATTGTCCGGGTACTTCCAAATGGGAAAATATGATAATTTATAAATTGGGAAGCGCTTTCAATATACCCTTGGAGGTGAACGCCTGCTCTAAATCCTTTCGCGACAACTAAAACCTCAAAACCCGACAGATACCTCACACGAAGTCACTCTAGTTAAAACATCGATTTACAACTTTCATTACAAAAGGAGCTGCTAATGATAAACCTGAATAAGAAATCCCTATGTTCCTTGGCACTTATCGCTGTTCTGGTCCTTTCACTATTCCCATCCTTTGCATCCGCTGCGAAAAACGAACATTCAAGATCTCCAAAGAAAAATCCCCAAGCCTACGTCCATGATATGCAGCCCGGCTGGAACCTTGGCAATTCGCTGGACGCCGTGGGGGCAGACGAAACAGCATGGGGGAATCCGCGCATCACCAAAGCTTTGATCAACCAAATCGCGGCACAAGGATATAAGAGCATCCGCATTCCGGTAACCTGGAACAATCATATCGGCAGCGGGCCGAACTATACCATCGACGCCGCTTACATGGACCGGGTACAGGAGGTTGTCGATTGGGCGCTTAAAGCCGATCTGTATGTCATGATCAATGTCCATCACGATTCTTGGCTATGGATCAGCCATATGGAGAACAATCGCAATGAGGTCGTTGCCAAGTACAACGCCGTGTGGACTCAAGTTGCCCATCGCTTCCGGAACCATTCCAGCAAACTGATGTTTGAAAGCGTCAATGAACCTCGTTTCTCGGATGGCGGGACCACCGATGAGAAGAAAGCATTTCAGATGCTGGATGAACTTCATGTTTCATTCCATCAGATCGTCCGCGGCTCTGGAGCACGCAACGCAACCCGGCCGCTTGTGCTATCTACCCTGGAGGCCTCTCCAACCCAGGAGAGAATGAACGAACTATATAACACCATGACGAAGCTGAATGACTCCAATCTCATTGCGACGGTCCATTATTACGGATTTTGGCCGTTCAGTGTGAACATCGCGGGTTATACCCGTTTTGAGACGGATACCCGGAACGATATCGATCAAACATTCAACAATGTGTATAACACCTTTATCGCCAGAGGGATTCCTGTCATCCTGGGTGAATATGGACTTCTTGGCTTCGATCAGAGCACGGGAGTCATTGAGCAGGGAGAGAAGCTGAAGTTCTTCGAATATCTAACCTATTATCTCAAAGAGAAGAACATTACCCATATGCTATGGGACAATGGCCAGCACTTTAAGCGAACCGCTTTTACCTGGTCCGATCCGGAGCTGTACAACATCATGAAGGCGGGTTGGAGCGGTCGCTCTTCCACGGCTGACACCGATCTGGTCTTCGTAAAAAAAGGAACGGCCATCCAGAATAAGAGCATACCTTTGAACTTAAACGGCCACACGTTAACCGAAGTTCGCACAAACGGACAGCTGCTAGTTGCCGGGCAGGATTATACGCTTAACGGAAATGCGATTACGTTTACATCCAGCCTGCTGTCCAGACTGACTTCATCCGGCCAATTCGGCGTGAACGCTGTATTGACGGCCAAATTCAACCGCGGTGCGGACTGGAATTTCAGGGTCATCTTCCATGATAAGCCCGAGCTTCGCAACACGCAGGGTACAACCGATTCGTTCAGCATTCCAACGACATTCAACGGAGATCAGCTAGCCACGATGGAGGCGGTATACGCGACGGGAGGCAATGCAGGACCGCAGGACTGGACCTCCTTCAAAGAGTTTGAATATACGTTCTCCCCATCCTACTCGACCGGTGAAATCAAGCTCAAGCCTACCTTTTTTAATGAGGTCAGAGACGGAGAAGTGATCCTCAAGTTCCATTTCTGGAGCGGTGAGGTCATCACCTACAATCTTACGAAAAGCGGAAGCAGCGTAACCGGTAACGCCTCTTAGGACACCTTATATAACATTAACGGCCTGTCGGGAACCTTCCCGCAGGCCGTTTTCCATTCACTACGGCTGCATCTCTCATACACGCGACGGCAGATAAGCAACTGCAAACTGGATGCGATGTGGTTCCTATAATTAGATTGAACAAAAGCTCAAGTGAGATCACCTGAGCTTTCATCTGTTTAGGCTTGAGACATATCTCGCTCAGCCAGAAACTTATCGATAATGCCCGAGATCACATTCATGCTGACAGGCTTGCTTACATACTCATCCATGCCCATCCCTAAATATTTCTCGCGATCGCCCTTGATCGCATGGGCCGTAACGGCCACGATAAAGGGCTGTTTTTCGGATGATGCCGATTCTTTAATGAGCCGGAACGCTTCTGTTCCATCCATGAAGGGCATCGAAATGTCCATGAACACGATGTCATACGAATAACGCTCGAAGGCTTCAACCGCCTCGAGTCCATTCTGGACGGTGGTCGAATGGTATCCCAGCTTCTCAATCATTTTCTTGAGAACTAACTGATTCACCTCATTATCCTCGGCAATCAAAATTTTCAGATCGTTTCCTGAGGAGTGATTCTCGTGAACGGCCCCATTTTCCTGTTGATTGACATCATTCGACTTAAACGAAAAATCAACCGTAAACGTAAAGACTGACCCCGGTTGGTTCTGGTTCTTCTCGTACCAGATATCTCCGCCCATCAACTGAACGAGTTTTTTGCAGATCGCCAGCCCCAGTCCCGTTCCTTCCACCTGGCGGGTCATATAGTGGTCCACTTGATAAAAGGGTTCAAATAACTGCGCAACCTTCTCACTCGGCACGCCAATGCCCGTATCCATAACGGAGAATTGGATAAGGGCCGAGTTCCCCTGGTCCTCGACACACTGCACAGAGATGGAGACGGCGCCATTAGGCGTAAATTTAATTGCATTATTAAGCAGATTCATTAAGATCTGCCTTAGCTTTGTCACATCCCCATACACTTGATTCGGCACGTCAGAAGCTACAGAGGTAGTCACCTCAATATTTTTCTCCAGCGCCTTCGGAAGAATCAGGTTCAATGTCTCGGACAAAGCCGTTCTTAGATTAAATGTTTCCTTCACCAGCTCCGTTCTGCCCGATTCGATTTTTGAAAAGTCCAAAATATCATTGATAATGTTCAGAAGGGTTGTCCCGCTTTTCTTAATGATCTGTACATAGTCCCGCTGCTCGTCATCAAGCTCTGTCTCAAGTATCAAGTCCGTCATCCCGATAACACCATTCATCGGCGTACGGATCTCATGGCTCATCATCGCCAGAAACTCGCTCTTGGCTTTATTTGTCTTCTCGGCTGCTTCCTTCTCGATGATGAGCCTCTTCTGCTCTGTCATATCCTTGGCAATAATGTAAAAACCCACATTCTTGTTATAAATGACAATGGGTGCAAGCGTAGCGAGCACTTCAACCGTGTGTCCATTTTTGTGATGGATAACGTTTATAGCTTTCTCGACAGCAACATAATCCGCTAAAGGAGAAAGTATACGAGCAAGATGACGTTCACCGATCAAATTTGAAATGCGGGTTCCAATTAATTCCGGAATTTTAAAACCGGTCAGCTGCTCTGCCATCTGGTTCCCATTAATGATCCTTCCCTCCAGATTGAAGGAAATGATCGCATCATGGTTATACTTCTTCAGCGAGGTGTAGCGTTCAATGCTCTCCTGGAGCCTTTGCTCGGCAATCTTGCTGTTGGTAATATCAACAATTTGCGAAATGAAAAACAAAGGAGATTGATCCTTTTCGTCACGAACCAGAGAAACATGCATCGATGCCCATATGCCACGGCCGTCTCTATGTACGAATTGTTTTTCCACCGCAATGGTTGAGGACGTCTCATCCAAGGATTGAAACAGCTTATCTTTATTGTTAATGCAATCAGAATAAATATAATCGGTTGCCGGCTGTGCCATCAATTCTTCTTCCGTCAAGCCAAACATTTTGCAAGCCGCAGGATTTACGCTGATCCAATTTCCTTCTATCGTAACCAGGGCAATGCCAATTGGAGCACTTTTGTAGACATGTTCAAACAAAGCCTGATGGCCAAAAATGTTGATCCCACTCATACTCTGCACCTCCTGATACCGATTATTATACATCAGCATCTTCGAAATGGGTCTTTTTCAGAGTATTTTATATTGCTAATCATTAGCAGCGTCATCCATCGGTAAACCAAACAATAGACGTCATCCCTTGCATAGCAAAAATCCCCACCACATCACCAAGCGATTCGCTGCCGCTCTCGAAAATACTCCCCGCTCGGTCCATCCTCCTCCATCGTCGCCAGCCAAACAGCCGTATCAGCCCCTTCGGCAACGGTTAACGGAGCATCCTCACCGCCCATATCGGTCTGAACCCGGCCAGGGCAAACCGCGTTTATCTTTATGCCGGCACCGGCTACCTCCTGCGAGACGAGGCAGGTTAACGCATTCAGCATCGTTTTGGAGATACGGTAAGCCGAGGATGACCCTTTTAAACCGTAACCATCCTGCATGATTTCGAAAGCGCCAAGACCGGAAGAGATGTTTACGATACGCCCGTAATGATGCTTCTTCATCAAAGGGATCGCCGCCTGCGTCATACGCAAAGCACCAAAAAAATTCGTCTCCAGCGTTTGGCGCACGACCGACTCCTCTACATCCAGCACAGAAACCCCTCGGTCCAAAATAACCCCGGCATTGTTCACCAACACGTCGAGACGGCCGTAGTCTGACTGTATTCGCTCCATCATCCGTGCCACATCGTTGATTTCGTGGACATCCGCCACCTGCAGCTTGACATCGAGCCGGGCCGCAAGCAATTCCTGGACAGCTAACCTCCCCTTCCCTTCGTCCCGGGATGTAATGATCACCTGAAGCCCTTTGGCAGCAAGCTGCCTTGCAATCTCTTTTCCAATTCCGCGGTTGCCCCCCGTCACGACAGCAACTCGCTTCACAACCTGTCCGTCAACCTTGTTCATTACGCCGATCCCCCTTGTCCAAAATAGCTTCCCATGCCTTAATGTTCTTCTGCAAATGGATTTCCGCCTGCTTCAGCAGCTCGATCTGCAGCTGGATATCATCCAGCTTCCGCTTACCTACCTCAATCGCATTCGGGAGACATTCGATTTTGGGCTGCTCATCAAACGCACATTGGAAAAAACTCATAATCTCCTTCACCGTCAATCCCAGGCTAAAGTACATCTGGATCAGCCGAACCCGCTCGATATCCGTCTCCCTATATTCACGGTAGCCATTATTCTGACGGTCCGGAGACAATAGTTCCTTCTCCTCGTAATAACGCAAGGAACGCAAACTTACGCCCGTTTTACGTGACAACTCACTAATATGCACACGCAGCAGCTCCTTTTTCATTCGGTTAACCGCATTGTAAACCATCACATCATGTGAAGGTCAATCCGGAATTCCACAAGCATCATGCAATCCACGATCTCAAGTAGTCCATGGCATAAACATAATCTTTTGCCCAGTCGGAAAAAGCAAGCTGCGGATCCCACGTAACTGCACCCATCGCTTTGGCACATCCCCAATCCAATATACGCTGATGGAGCATATGCACTCTAAATCGATCAACAAAGCCTTCCTTAATGGCAGAACCCTGCAAGTACATCTGTACAAAATGCCTAGCTGCTTCCTGTTCCTCGAAATCCCAATACATAATCACCATCTTGGGCAAATCCGCAACTCCATCCCCAAAATATCCGGTCGTAAAATCAAAAATGCCGCTGATTCGCCACTCCTGACGAACCGTATCATACGCTACCAGCATATTCTCTGCCTTGAAATCCCCCATAACAAAAGTGGGGGAGCAATGCTTATCGAACGCATCTGCCGAGGCACGCAGCACCTCTTCAACCCATTCCGTATCGGCTGGAGTGATCTGGGAATATTGCTTGGCATCCTGCAACCAGTACCGAATCCGATGGTAGAGCCACTCTTTATAAGATCCCTCAAACGGGCGGATCTTTTGTGTTTGCGGATCAAGCTCGCCATACTGATCCACTATCCAGCCGTGCATTTCATTTAAAATGCTGGCTGCTGAAGAGGCAATATCTATTCGATCCGTTGCGTCAAGCCTTGCTCTACATCGTGGATCATTCATATGTACGCCATGAAGACAGGGCATGATCGCGTAGCTCCAGCCGAAAATATCGCCGGACTCATCCAACAGATACGGAGCCGATAAAGGCAGTGATGTATATTCGTGCAAATAGTCCGTATAAAATTTCTCTTCAGCGAACTGCCCTGCATAAAGGGGATTTCCCTTCAATACATAGCTTCCTTTGCTCGAGTGAATGAACAACGTCTGATTTCCTACTCCCTTAGACGTTTTCTCAGCAGAAATGAGGTTCCCTAGATTGTGTCTGTCCAGCATGGTTTGAAGCTGCTCATCCGTTACATGACCGATGGGGTTAGTTGAGAAAAAGATCTCTGTTGTCAGTTAAAACGCCTCCTTAAAATTTCCCGCCGCCTTGCCGGCATACTCTTATCAGCAAAAAAATCCTATCATCAGATGATCCCAAACAGCATAAATCCGATGGTGTTAATGGCAAGATTGGCAAACATATGGACCATCCAGGATGCGTAAATATTGCCGCTGCGCTCATTCAACCAGTTAAACAGTAGGCCCGCGACAACCAGACCGGCGATTAACAAGAGGAATAGCCCTACCGAGAACCAACTGGACATCATCGCAATATGATACACGGCAAAGGCCCCTGCACTGAATAGATAAGCAAACCGTCGTCCGACCTGCTCCTTCAGTGTGAAAAAAGCAAAACCGCGGAAAAAGAACTCCTCCAGCAGTGAATTCGCAATCGATATGTAAAGGGCTACAAACACAAAATTGCCCGCGTTTACCCCCAAGTTCTCCTGTAAGGCTCCTGTTACGTTGGTGAAATCAAATAAAGGACTCAACAAAAAATATCCGCCGAGTATGATCGTGAATACGCCGAATCCCAGCAGCAAGGACATCAGAAGGCCTTTTCTCTCGAAGGTGAACAGCCTCCGAAACGGTACCCCGCCGGCGATCATGGCGTAACCAATCGGTAATGACAGAAAAAGGATGATCTTGATGGCGGATTTAACAGCATAATCCGGACGGATCACCGCGTCTACCAAGCTCATGGCAAGACAGCTTAGTACGATGATAGTCAGAAGAGATATGATTTTCCTTCTTGATCTCATGAAAGTATCTCCTTCGGCAGCGTATTACGGTTGCTGTATAAGAATTCGATACACGGCGCATAATGCCTTCTACCTCCATAGAAAACGCCTCTGTGTCATTAAACAACAGAGGCGTTTTCGCTTAATCATCCATATTCGATTCTATGATACATAACGGCCTAGCGCGGCTTGGTACACACTCTTAGGCCGAAGTCCAATCAGTTTGTCTGCCGGTTCTCCGTTATGAAACACGATCACCGTCGGCATGGACATAATACCGAATTGAGCGGCAAGCTCCGGGGATTCGTCACAATCCACCTGATAGACCTCCAGGCGACCCGCTTCTTCCTGGCTCAGCTCTTCCAGAATGGGAAGCAGCACTTTGCACGGCGGACACCATTTGGCTCCAAATTCAACCAGCGTGACTCCATTCTGTTTAATCGCGCCTTGAAAGCTGGCTGCATCTATTCGTGGTAAACTCATTTGCATTCCTCCGCTTCTTCCGATTCTCGTTCCTCCAGAATCGATTGCATGCGTTCCTCCAGATTCATCTTGATATGGTTCAGCTGGTGGATTTGCGCATCGATCTCTGCAATTTTTTGACGAAAAATCGGGAACACTTCCGCGCAGAACGCCTCTTTATTTTTCAAGACGCAATGCAGGAAACCGGCGATCTGCTCGGTGGACAATCCCAGATTCAAATATAACTGGATGGTACGCACCTGTTCTTCTGCGAGAATCGAATACTCCCGGTACCCGTTCTCGTTGCGAACCGGCATAAGCAATCCTTGCTGTTCGTAGTATCGAAGCGAACGGATGCTGACGCCGGTACGGGCTGCAAGTTCTCCGATTTTCATGCTTTTTCGCCTCCTGGATGAACGATTCGATTTCATTGTAAACCCTGACACTAGTGTCAGGGTCAAGCGAATTCTGCGAATATTTTATAAATGATCGTATTAGAAACGACAATATCCCCATGGAATGTTATTCTCTTTTTTTGAATTTCCCTTTAGAGCTAGCAGATAATTTGGGCCAACGGTTCGACGGCACATGCTGGAGCATCGTATGGAATACAGTCCCCCACTGCTCTTCGTTCAGCCTCCCGATGGGGAGCTCCCGATCCACCCCCAGCATTCGGACCAGCTTCGTAATCTGAGGAGGCGTGAACACGCCCGCCAGAGACGCGAATAACGGCAGCCTCGGGTCCCGCAATCCATAGGCTGCCAGTGCTCTAAACTTCGGTTGATGCTGCGTGGCAATGAGCGGCTTTTTCCTCCGGTTGATGGCTAGAATAGCGGAATCCACTTTGGGAGGCGGCGCAAAATGTTGAGGCGATACGGTCCGCACGAGCCGCATGTCATAATGCATCCTCCAGCTTAAGATACGCGGATCTTGAACCGGAACTGCTGTAAAACGTTTGGCTGCCCCCTTCTCCACAAGCAGCACGGCTCGCTGCAGCGGCACGCCGGGATGATCCAGCAGCTTCGCCATGATCGCTGTGGTGATCGAATACGGAATATTCGCCACGACGGCAAACGGACTTTTCGGAAGAGGAACCTCCAGGAAATCCGACGGCTTAATGCGAATGTTGCTGCCATCTTTTATCTTGCTGAACAGTTTATCAATAAACGCCGGATCTGTCTCGATCGCGAGCACTTGTGCCGCCTTCTCTGCCAGCGGAAAGGTTAATGCCCCTGTCCCCGCTCCGATATCGAGCACGATGTCGGTGGATCGGATCCGGGCCAAATCGATCATCTCATGAATCAGCCGTTTGCTGATTAATAAATGCTGAGCGGAAAAGTTAGACGGTTTCTTCAACTTTTTCCGACTATTTTTATTATGTTTAAACACAAAAAAGCACCTCATTCATTCGTATAGTAATGAAAAAGGCACAGCACAAATAATCCTTCGCATTTTTACATGAAAATGGACGGATTTAGATGCTCTGTACCTTCATTAACGAATACGTATGAATGCGATGCAACACATGTAAGGACAATCCTCCCTTAGATGAAACGGATCAAATAACAACCACAGTATAGCATAGGCATCCCGTTGCCTCACGGGTACATTCTTTTAAAAAGATTTTTTACCGCCGATCCACCTAAAGGCTATGATATCTTGAGAAGGATAGGAATAAACCGATTTCGTATCCTCACATACCACAGATGTGGCATACCAGAAGGAGCAAACCTTATGCAAATTTATTTTACTAATGAAACTGCAGAATCAAACAGCGCCGACATAAATTACGTAAGGAACCAAATGATTAAGTATAATCTCATGCACTTCCCAGACGACTTAAAGGGACGTTATCAGGAAGTAAACCTATTGTTGAGGAATGCGGACGGTCAGATTTTAGGCGGAATTGTGGGTGAAATATGCTGGAACTGGCTGGAAATCCACTACTTGTTCGTGGACGAACCTTTCCGTAAATCAGGGTACGGCACCAAGCTGTTAAACGAGGTGGAAAAAATAGCGAAAGAGAAACAATGCGAGTTCGTTAAATTGGATACATTGAGCTTCCAAGCCTTGGATTTTTACATCAAGCAGGGGTATGAGGTATATGGCCGGATCGAGAATGCCGGACGGCATACGCATTACTATATGAAAAAGGATATTTAAAAGAAGGCAGCAAAACACCGCCTTCTTTAGGTCTTCCATCAAATCTGTCGATTAAAAACATGGTTTAACATCTCACATACTTGCGTTTAAAACCTAGTTTCCCTCTCTCGACTTCTTTCCTAATATTTTCGGTAGCGTTCAGGAACTTGCTCTTATTGTCCCGCTTCATTTCTACAGGTCCTACGGCTTTTGCGGTCTCAACCGCCTTATCATGAAGCGGCAAATAGGATATGGCTGCGGTGTACATGAAATTATTCATTGCGGATTTCGTTCGATCCGGAGACTCGTGAATGGTTTTTTCCACCAGTTCGAGCATGGCCGAGATTTTGCTCTCCGGGAACTCACGATCCGGTCTGCTGCCGAGCAGCCAGCAGTAACAGCTCCACCCCGCCGACATTCTGAGCTCTTCGCCGCTTGCGATCCATTGATCGGCAACGTCTTGCGCAATATCTGCCTCTGCCAACGTAACGGCAACCACATAATCGGACAGCATATAAAAATAGGCCGCATCCATCCAGCGATTATAATCCGCTGCCGTCATGGCTTTAGGGTCTGCAATGATGCCAGCAAAGTACATGGCGTCGTAGTTCCCGGTGGCATAAAGCTGCTCAGCCAGAGGCTGATTGATTTTAATTTTCTTGGCCATCGGCTTCATGGCGCCTGTCGCCACGCCAAAGAGCGGTTCACGCGCCCCATTGGACAGGTACATTTTCTTGAGCCGTTCCTTGCCTAGCCCTTCAAGCTCCGCCATAACGGATTCTGCATTCATGGTTTGACACTTCCTTCATTGGCTTAGTATGCAGCTGCCGAATAAGCGGCAGGCCGCAGTTCACATGACTTGAGTGTACAATAATAATGACGACCAAGCCTAGTCTCACTTGATGGAAAGTTCCGGATTCTGTTCAAGTTTTACGCAAAAAACCGGCGATCGCTTCCCGATGGAGTATCGGGAAGTAATCGCCGGCAGCAGAAGTTACATAGCCTCCGGTTGCTCCGACTGGACTTTCGGTGTCACCACCGACACGAGCAGTTCATTTGCCGAAGAGATCGGCACGACCCCGTCTGGCAGTTTAAGATCCCCGACGTGTAAGGAATTCCCGATAACCAGTCCGCTGATATCAACTGGAATGATGGCAGGAATACGGTCAGGGAAAGACTCAATCTCGATGTACGTGCTTTGAATTTGGACGACGCCTCCAAGTTTGGCTCCCTTGGCGGTGCCGATGTAATCGAGATTTACTCTCGTCCGAACAACTTCATTAATATTGATGCGCAAAAAGTCGACATGAATGTATTCACGAGTAATTGAATCACGCTGAACGGACTCCAGCAAAACCGGAAGCGGCTCCCGATCGTCAAAACGAAGCTCCAGGATTCCTCCTTTGCCGTTCCTTGCCCATTTGCCGAATTCTTTGGCGGACAGTTGAATCATCATATTGTTTTCCCCTGTGCCAAATACAACCGCCGGAATTCGCCCCGAAAGACGAAGCTGCTTAAGTCCAGTTTTGTTCATCGCGGCGCGCGTTTCTGCTCGTAAATTTACTCTCATCTCAACAACACTCCTCAGATTATCGTTATTTGGGTGCACTCTCCATCGATCGTCCATAATGAACTACGGATTTCTCCCCCCGTAGCGGGGAAATCAGGAGCACCATTGCATCACCTCCAGATAGACATTTAATGTAAAACGGCTATAAATATGCGAGAAGGCACCTCGTCCCAAGGGAACGAAATGCCTAATTACTTGCTACCATATCATAGAAAAAGTGTGTTGTCGACCGAAGCGGGCTGGAATCTCCTATGCAACTGCCTGGTTATAAGAAACAAACCGGGCAAGTGTCCTGCTGTTTTATAACAATGAAAAAAGAGGGGCTCTTTCGCCCCTCTTTGCAATATCTCCGATTTAATTGTCTTTCCTGATCAACAGCGTTACCGCCTCCACATGTGTTGTTTGGGACATGGGGACATGCATCACTCCTCTCCGCTACTGTTAGCTTTTTTGGAGTTTGCCTTCCATCTTTGCATTGAACAGCGCTCTTTAAGCCCGTTTTGAATACAAATGTTAATTGATACGGCTCTACGCTTCCGTCTTCCTGCTTTTCTCCCATTATAACCTTTTCAACGACACTTTCGAATACATTTCGATCAAATTCAGAAAGGACGGTATTGGTTTGAAGCACGTTACGAAAGTGTTGCACTCTTTTTTCAACGTCAACTTCTTCTTGAGCCGAAGCCTCCAGTTGTTCTCTCGCTTCGATTAGTTCCGTTAACGTGGACTCCAGTTCATCATATTTACGTTCATACGTGGCGCGGTCAATTTTCTCATCCAGATGAAGATCAATCAGATTGGAACGTTTTTGTTCGAGAGCCTGGATTTCGTGCTTCACTTTAAGTAATTGCTTGTGATACTGCTGCTCTCCAAGCACGGACTCCATCCTCAACAACAATTCATCTAACACATCCTTATGATTGCCACATACGCGATTGTACGTTTCGACAAAGGCTCCCTCAATTATGTTTTCCTCAATTCCCTTGCTATGCGGACAATATTTCTTTCCTTTTTTCGAGAAAGTGACGCATTGCCAAATGACTTTTGCGTAAGTTGTTCGGCTATTCCAACTTCTTCGGGAATAGTTTTTTCCGCAGAATCCACATTCCAGCTTGCAACTGAATGTAAATTTCCGACTGAACTTTTCACGCTTACTGCCTTTATCAAGTTTCCCGCGTGGCTTTCCTCGTCTGTACAAAATATCTTGAGCTTTCTCAAAAATCTCCTCACTTATAATGGGCTCGTGATGATTCTTAATGTAATATTGATCTTCCTCACCGTGGTTATCCAACCTCCTCTTGGATATCGGATCAAGCGTAAAGGTTTTGCCTTGAAGAAGGTCGCCTTTGTATTTCTCATTTTTAATGATACCCAGCACTGTAGTATCGCCCCATTCCGAGTTCCCACGCTTTGTTTTATGAGGAAGCTTCGTTAACTCTTGAGCTATGACAGAGGCCCCCACACCAGCAATATAACGCTCAAAAATGTATCGTACAACTTCCGCTTCATCCTCATTCACTGAGATTCGCTTGGTTGTGAGATCGTAGTCATAACCAAGGCAGCTTTGGAAACCGACAAGCTCGCCGCGTTGCATTTTCATTTTCAAGCCCATTTTAACAATCGATGAAATATTCTCAACCTCTTGCTGTGCTACTGAACTGAGGATTGTAAGCAATAACTCGCCGTCCATCGTCAAAGTATTGATGTTCTCTTTCTCAAAAAATACAGCTACATTTCTTTCCTTGAGCTTGCGGACATACTTTAAGGTGTCCACTGTATTTCGGGCAAACCGGGAGATAGACTTGGTAATGACCATATCAATTTTTCCATTGAGACAATCGGTTATTAATCTCTGAAAATCATCACGCTTTTTCACCTGAGTGCCCGTAATGGCTTCATCTGCATAAATATCAACCAGTGTCCAATCGCTGCGCTGACTAATCATTTCTTTGTAATAGGAAACTTGAGATTTGTAGCTGTTGAGTTGTTCCTCAGTGTCTGTACTTACCCGTGCATACGGGGCTACTCTCAGAATTTCTTGTTGTCCGCCAGTACGATCTGACAGCTTTCGATTTGCTTTTATAACCTCAACTGAAAATGACATTGCTGTTTCCTCCCCTGAGTTGATTTCTACGCTATTAGCGTATTAAATTCAGGTGAATTCGACAAAGGTGCGAATCTGAATTTCAAAACTTCATTTATAAAGAACGAATGCGATGGTTTATCCAGATGTAAGGTCTGAATAGATGCCATAATCACGCATGGTTCGTTTTTTGATCAAATCGAACTCTTGTTCACTTATCAAGGATAGTGTCAGCAATTGCCTGAGCATTGCAATTTGCATACTGTACCTCAACAAATCCGTTTTCAAGCGATCATCCCCTCAAACCGAATTTAGGTAGCAATATGGCCATTAGAAACAAGGCCTTCTACTAACCTTTTCATTTTGAGGCTCAAATCGGGTACCCGATCATGTTTGTTAAACGAAAAGCCCTACAGCACTTCGGTAATATGACCGAAGTGCTGTAGGGCTGTGATATGCTTCTTATAGGTCACTCCACAAAAGGAAAATACGGCCTACCATACATCACTTGAAGCTCGGCGTCGAATACATTCCGATATACAACCTGCAGGCGAGTGGAGGAGGCGTCAATGACCTTGCCGTTACCAGCATAAATGCCGACATGCGTAATATCCATAAATCGCCCGTTTTGCTCGTAGCTCCAGAAAATCAAGTCGCCGGCCATCAACTCATCTGCGGTGAGCGAAAGTCCGTTGTCTACGATGAAACGCGCCTGCTCTGCCGCCGTTCTTGGCAGGCCGACCTCTAATTGCCGATACACCCACTGAACGAGATAACTGCAATCCGTGTAGTTGTCCTGCCCCGCCTTTAGTTGGCTGTAGGGATCGCCCAACCGGGTCAACGCCAACTCGACAGCCTGGCTTCCAAGCACACCGGCAGGCAAATCGGTCATAATCGCTTCAAACTGTTCCGATGACAAGCCCACATTCTCGTCTTTACCAAGAAGCGCAAACATCATAGGTCGAAATGTTGCTGACAACAACTCTTCCATTATATCGTTCTGTTCAATAGAGAAATCATAGAGAGTTGCCTGCTGTTCTGCCGTTCGAGCCGTAATCGACAGATGCAAGACACGTTCATATTCCGTCACCGGATGCTCCTCTATGCTTCCGTCATCCTGCTCAATGGCGACCATTTCCGTATACTCCAGCGTCTCAACATGCGAATCGATCTGATTCATATCCCAATAGACCGTTTGCAGCATCTCGACTCGCTGCCGATCCATCGTTGCCACGTCAAATCCCGCCGTGGACATGGACGTTTTGACCGCAAAAACGGCCAATACCTCCGGCCAATTGTCGATGCGGCTTTTTTCTTCGCTGTCAACGTAATGGATTTCTACTCGATCTACATCTCCGGCCGCCTGACGTTCCTGCTCCAGTCGAGTCATGAATTGTTCATCCAACTCGTCTACGATCAACGATAGCTTCTGTGTACCGGGCTCTGTATTTTCATCTGCCACGAAGATGGCAAACGGGGAGGAGAGCAGCGCCGCAATAATCATGATGATGCACAGCAGAATAATAACGCTGCTACTGACTCCTAGCAGCGCGGCCACTCCCTTCACCAGCAGCGCTGTGGCTCGAACGAGCATTTTAATCATGCGAATATTCATGTGCGCGACTGCTCGCGCCCCTTGTATCGAATACCGTGCCTGGATTGCGGCCTGGAGCATTCGCTTCTGATGAGCTGCGTGCTTCTCATCCTTACTAGCATGATCGACCTCTGAAACGGAGAGATGAGCGGACTTGATGGTGCGAGCTACTACGTTAAGCGCTCGCCTTTGGCGAATCGTTCCTTTCTGCTTCATTTTCCCCGAAAGCGGAAAAGCCATCATAGCGGCCGTCCTCCGCTGCGGCGCATATCCTTTCGTTTTTCCATTGTGGTCGGCTTTGATACTGGCTGTTGTATGTCCAACTCTCTTTTTCCCGGCTGGTTGCCTTTCGGGCAGGTGTTGAACCACCGCCTTTCCTGATAAGCGCGGCGGTTTCCGTCTAGCGATTCGTGGTTGCCTCCCGTTAGCTGGCCAACGTTGCAATCTGGGCCGCGCGCTCGACCGCGAATCCTGGTCTGTATGTGGATGAGAATGACGCGCCTGATTGGAGTGGAGCCATCGCTTTCGGATGGTGGTTGCAGCTACCACCGATACACGCACGATACTGCCTATGGCTCCCTGTATATTCGCATCATTGCGATCTTGTATCTGCTCGGAAGAAGAACGGGTACGTTCCTGCACCTTGTATCGGGCGGTGCTGTTCCTTCCGAATACACCTCGTTTAAGTACGCGAACGTGCTTGTTGATCTGTTTGATCGACTTAACTATCCTTCTGATTTTTAGTTTTTTCAATGCTAATTCCCCCTCAACTTACCGACTACGTTCAGCTTTGGGCCTGAAGGAAGGGAATTGATATCTGCAATAATCGGGATAACGGAGGCGTATCGCTTCAAAAAAGTAAGGAGCAAAACCACAATCAAAAAGTTCATGCGGGGTTGAATAGCGTTCCTCCCCAGCTTGGCTCCAGCCATTCCAGAGATTGAACGCCAATCGGCAAGTGCGGATAGAGCTCCCGGTTTGCCAGGGCGCGGACAGACTTTCCGGCTTAATCCCACCATTTGAAAAATCGAATACGTCATGAATATGAGTGCGCGTATCTTTCGATATTCCTAACGTATAGAATAATGATCTGTGATAACTATCCGTGCATCTACGTTCTGTCAACATGCGATAGTAGAAGGCTTCATGTTGGGAGTCACGAAATAGGGTAGGTATCATATGCTTTCTCCTCTCAAAATGATTTGTGACAGCAAAAGAACCAATGGAAATGGCACTCCTCTACTAACCTTTTCATTCTGGAGTTCAAATCGGGTACTTAAATATCAAAATGAGTAAAGTTAATTCAAGTCGAAAAAAACTATTTAATATTTAACTATAAGTTCATCAATTAGAATCCAAGAAACCTGATTTTCATTATTGTGTTGGCGGGCAAAAGGTTTCCAAAAAAAATTATGGGCGCGGCTGACCATTCCGGTGTCATATCTACACCAATGACGCGGCCAGAAGCGCCCTCCTGACGGGAGGCAAGAAAGCAATAAAACCCGCCGCCGCTGCCCAGGTCCAGCACGACTTCTCCCGGTTGCAAAGCGGCAATGGCTTGCGGATTGCCACAGCCGAGGCCAAGGTTCGCCCCATCTGGAACGGATGTTAATTCTTCTGACGAGTAGCCCATTTTAGCGGAAACATCCGCGGCCGAACATCAAAAACGGCACGATTGACCGGGAACATATGCGGTCCCGCTCAGGCAAACCGAACTTTAACAGCCTGAAAGGAAAATGGATTTATTATCTCGCCATTCCCCGCATACTGACATCCGACACAGCCATGATTAAATTTCATAAATTAGGGGCAGAATTACTCATTTACGGCGGTTTTGATAAAACCATCGTCCACCTTGGCATATCCAGGCGAGAAGAAACCGAATTTAAAACGTGGTGTCCGCGCACCATCCTGGAGGAAGGCAAAACACCACCGCTGTACGGAACCAAACATATTGATGGACAACCAACACTTCGCATTCTTTCTTTATAAGCAGGATGCGAAATAAAACCGCAAAGCGTGGCTACACGCGCAATGACAAAGGCGCTACCAAACTAACCGGTAGCGCCTTCGCAGTCTTTCAAAAGATCAATTCTCGCCGGATTAATACTTTCTTCTTATTTCAAATCAGCGATTACTTTTTTCATCCGAGTATATTCATCATCGCTAATTTCGCCTTTTACATATCTTTCTTTAAGCAGCATGAGGGGACGATCCTCAAGTCTGCTTTTTTTCATAAGTAAACGAGTCACCATGTAAATCGTTATTCCAATAACAATAATGACGATAAGAGCTCCAATCCCCATCATGAAACACATCATCGCCATCACAGAACTGTCCATCATCATATGATCCATCATCGCCATCACCCCCTTGGTTTAGGATTGTTATTTTTTGTCCAATTATTCGTTCATTGGGGATCATCTTCCAAAGGGACGCATGCATAAAAGAATGTGGCTTGACAAAAATTACAATGAGTAAGAAAAACTAAGGGAGGAATAGGTTTTGCCAGCCACTGTAAATTCAACTGTCCAGCAATACCAAATGTGTATCGACGCTTGTAATAAATGTACGCAAGACATGCAAAGAATGTTTAAGTTCATGTTTGAAAGAACCTGATGTTCAAGCGAGAGTGAATTGTATCAATCTGCTCCGGGATTGCATCGATATTTGTGCTTTATCTGCTCAATTCATGGCGCGTAATAGCACATACGCCAAGCAAATGGGACGGAAGCCCCTTCGGCTTCATTCCGCAAGGTGGGGGCGATTACTTTATGGGACATCGTTGTGCCGGTGAATGGGTCACCATAGAAGTCATGAAAGTGAGTCTCGATTATTTAGTGAATCGAATGAATTATGAAGTTCCTGAGCAGGATTTAAGTTTCAGTATGGTCAGTATACCTAGTATTCCCCATAGTAAAGTAGTGTTCTAAAATGTTACGCGAAGGACTTAATTTGATTACACAAAAATAGCCGGTACACCTCTTAACGCGGTGAAATCGGCTATTTTTGTTTCTCCCCCCTAAGTGGGAAATTGGCTTCCTTATATGTAAAGTCTTTGCTTAAGCGTATTTTTTTGGCTTGTGCGCAAATACGCCCCGACAATGCGCCGCCCCTACTCCCAACCATAGACGACCGCCTCGCGGCGATCACATGTTGATGACCCCCTTTAATAATATTTAAGCTTTGTGGGTGGCAGTACCAGCTTTGCTGATATACCCTAATTTACATCCGTCAAAGTAAACAAAAAAGGGACGTACTCCTCAAGCAGTGTTAAGCAAATCGTGATAGTTTAAAAACCGGTAAAACCTCCATACAAACGAATTAACCATATCGTAATCTGCGTCATCTGGTCGGTGTATAACAAAATTCCAACCAAAACCATTAACGCACCACCTATTTTCATCATTTTATTGGAATATTTCATGATCCATTTCATTTTTCCGATAAAAAACGCCATGATGAAAAAGGGAAGGCCAAATCCCAGAGTATAGGCCAAAATATACAATATGGCTTGGTCAGGATTTGTGATGCCCAGAGCAACAATTGCAGATAAGATTGGACCTACGCAAGGCGTCCATCCGGCCGCATACGTAATACCCACCAATGTCGATCCGACATAGCCGGAAGGTCTCGTCTTCCATGCGAACCGTTTTTCTCGCATAAGTAACTGGGGCTTGAACACCTCGAGCATAACCAGTCCCATCACGACAATCAAAATCGCACCCAATCGACGGATTAGTGTACGATTGTTAGCAAACAAATCCCCTACTAGGCTGGCCGATAATCCTAGAGCAAAAAAAATAATGGAAAATCCGAGGATGAAAAATAACGTATGCAGCAAGGCTTTACGGTGAAAAAGACTTTGCCGTTCGTTTAAATCTTTGGTAGAGATACCCGTAATATACGAGATATAGGACGGGTACAAAGGCAGGCAACAAGGGGAAATAAAAGATAAAAAACCGGCCCCAAACGCCAACCAAATCGTAATATTTTCAGGGTTCAAAAACCATACCTCCTTATCACATGAAACTAAAGATTTTAATCTTTCTAGTAAACATGCTACGATAGGCAAAACATACCCTAGTTTCAAACAGACTAGAATAGAGGGAATGAACTTGTGCCATGCGTAGGACAATGATCCTGTTATCGAAATCTTTACAAATATCATTTGTTTACTCGATCATCAGCACGCTTATCATCATAAATGTGATAATAGGCAGCGTTTTGTACGAAAAGGTGTCAGGGAGGCCGATTTTGGCTTGGCGTTCACTTCAGTCGGAACCGTTAATGTTGCCTGAACCAAAAACAATCCCAATGCAAGACGTCTCGTCATTGCCCCAAATTAACATTGTAAAGCTCGATGCGCCTTTGATTAAACAATTGCCGGAGTTATATAACGGGTGTGAGATCACCAGTTTGGCCATGTTGCTTCAGTTTCATGGCATTGCTAAGAATAAAATGGAGCTTGTCGGCGAAATGAAAAAAGATCCAGCCCCAATGAAAACCGATGCGCAGGGCAACATTACGTATTGGGGAAACCCAAATCTCGGTTTTGTTGGGGATATCACAGGCAAGGAAAAAGGGTACAGTATCTATCACTCGGCTTTATTCGATTTATTAAAAAACTACATTCCAACCGCCGTCGATTTAACCAATCATTCGTTTGACACACTTGAACAACAATTGGCACAGGGAGTACCTGTTATTGCATGGACAACCACAACATATGTAGAACTCCCGAAATGGGTCGTCTGGGATTCACCTACCGGACCCGTTCGTGCCACGTTCTCCGTACATAGCGTACTTTTGGTCGGATACGATCAGCAGTACGTCTACGTCAATGATCCCTTATCCGGCGTGAAAGGGCAGCAGGTGGACAAGCAGCAGTTTATCAGGAGTTGGGAAGCGCTTGGAAAACAAGCTCTGTCCTACACGCCACCCAATAAGTAAAACATAACATGATCATGAATTAATGCAGGGCCGGGGCCAGCCAGTTGGTTCCCCATTGAAGCAGAAAATATAACAGGATACCTATAAAGAAAAACAACGCCGCACGGCGATCTCCGGATGCATTCACTACAGGCAGTAAATCGGTGGCGGCAACATACAGAAACACCCCTGCCGAAAAAGCAATCGCGACGGCAACCGTTTGTTCCCCAGGCAAATAATAGTCGGCAAAAATAAATGCCGTCAGCGCACCTGCCAATGTAGAGATTCCTAGTAAAAGTGCGGCGCCCATAGCCTTTGTCCTGTTTTTGGAAAGAATATAAATAATGGATGAAATCGTGAGTCCATCTGGAATTTTGTGAAGAAGCACGGCAATAAAGACCGTAATGCCCAAACGAAAATCGACCTCAAAACTGGCCGCGATCGATAACCCGTCAAAAAAAGTGTGGATGAGCATACCGGCCATGGCACCGACTGCGGTACTTTTTTCGTGTTGTGTGGCATGTGTTTCCTCGCCGAAGTGAAAATAACCGGCGACATATTGCTGAAAAAAGTAAATCGCCAATACACCGAGCAGGATGAAAATCGGGCTTGAGGAATCATGCTCCAAAGATTCCGGAATAAAATCCAAAATGGCAATAGCGATCAAAAGTCCTGCGCTTAAAGCCATCAAAGCATTCAAGCTCTTACGTGACCAATGTCGCTTTAACACAAAAACGAGGCCGCCGATCACATTGGCGGCCGCCGCCAGAAATACATAAAACAGACTGCCCCAATTCAGCATAACCACCCCGATCTACTCCGGTAAGCTCTGACTTGATGCCTTATCCGCTTTGGATGACCGAAACGTGTCAATCATGATCATAATAACTCCCGTCGTGATGAACACATCCGCCATGTTAAATACAGGATAGTTGATAAAAGTAAATTCCAGCATATCCACGACTTCGCCATGTAAAGCGCGATCCACAAAATTCCCCAGTGCCCCTCCAAAAATCAGGGCTAGCGCATAAGCGAGCAATTTTTGCTTGCGATAGATTTTGCGCAAATAGACGATAATGCCAATAAGAACTATAGCTGTCACCACGATGAAAAATAGTCGCTGGTTTTGCAAGATGCCAAATGCGGCCCCCCGATTCCGAATGGATGTCAATTGAATAACACCCGAAATAAGCGGTATTTTTTGACCGAGATCCATATAAGTTGCTACACTCCATTTGATCAATTGGTCAACGGAAAAAGCGATAATAGCGAAAATAAAGTAACGAAGCACATACACCATCCTTCCAAATAAAGAGTTAGGGGCGTAAAACCCCTAACTCGCTTATTTATTCTTTCACGCGCATGAGTCTCAATCCGTTTAATGCAACCAGGAGCGTTGCCCCCATATCGGAAAGAATAGCAATCCACAACGTCAGCCAACCCGGAATAACGAGCAGCAAAGCAATCAATTTTATCGCAAGCGCAAACGTGATGTTTTGCTTGATGATGCTAAGTGCATTTCGGCTTAGTTTGATCGCAAATGGAAGTTTCCGTAAATCGTCGCCCATCAAAGCCACGTCTGCTGTTTCCAGCGCGGTGTCTGTGCCAGCTCCGCCCATCGCGATGCCGACTGTAGAGGCGGCCAGCGCAGGGGCATCATTGACGCCATCCCCGACCATGGCTACGTTCCCGTAATCGGATCTCAATTGTTTAATAAAGTCCAATTTGTCCTGCGGCAGCAGTTCCGCCTGAACATCCGATACGCCGACATGTCCGCCGATGGCAGTTGCCGTACCCTTGTTATCACCGGTAAGCATAATCGTTTTTTTGATGCCCAGCTGGTGCAGCTTTTGAATAACGTCCTTACTCGACTCGCGAACTTCGTCCGCTACGGCGATCACCGCGAGAATTGTACTGTCAGTTCCGACAACCATGGCCGTTTTGCCCGCGTTTTGAAGGGTTGTAACCAATTGCTCCTGCTCGCTGCTGAAACGAGTTGTTGGCAGTTCTTTGAAGAGTTTTGGATTGCCGATGTAAAACGTCGTTCCGTTGACTATCCCTTTAATGCCTTTGCCTGTAATGGAAGAAAACTCGTCAACCTTTACATCCGAATACGAAATGTGTTCCTCTTCGGCTTTTCTCATGATCGCTGACGCCAGAGGGTGTTGAGAACGGTACTCTAAAGCCGTAATGACAGATAGTAATTCCGATGTATTTGTCTGATCGTTAAACACCTTGAAATCCGTTACAACCGGGACTCCTTTTGTTAGCGTGCCGGTTTTATCAAATGCAATGGCCTTCAAGGCTCCCATTTCTTCGAGATAAACGCCGCCTTTGATTAGGACACCTTTCTTGGCCGCATTTCCGATTGCCGACACAATGGAAATTGGAGTCGATATCACAAGCGCACAAGGACAACCTACAACGAGTACAGATAAACCTTGATAAATCCATGCGGCCCAACTCCCATCAAAGAAAAGCGGAGGAATAACCGCGACTAAAGCGGCGACAATCATGATGATGGGTGTATAGTACTTCGCAAATTTATCAACAAACGCTTGCGAAGGAGCGCGTTCTCCCTGTGCTTCCTCAACCAGGTGAATAATTTTTGCAATGGTTGTGTCATCCACAAGCTTTGTTACCTTAACTTCAAGCAAGCCTTCTTCATTTAACGTACCGGCAAAGACATCGTCATTGATCGTTTTTTCTACCGGTACGGACTCACCAGTAATCGCGGCTTGATTCACGGCGGAGTATCCACTTACAACCACACCGTCCATGGCGATCTTTTGACCGGGTTTCACGATCATAACGTCTCCAACGGCGATATCATCAACATGGATCATCATCTCTTGTCCATTGCGTCTTACAAGAGCTTCTTTTGGAGCGATGTCCATTAAGGAACGGATCGATTGTCGCGCGCGGTCCATTGAGAATCGTTCCAGTGCTTCACTAATGGCAAACAAAATAACGACAATCGCGCCTTCTGCCCATTCTCCGATGATCGCGGCTCCAATAATGGCCACGGTCATCAAGGTTTTCATGTCAAATTCAAACCGAAGCAAGTTTTGGAAACCGACTTTAAAGAGTGAGTATCCCCCCATTACAATAGAGGCCGCAAATAATAAGGAAGTGATCAGGTTTTCTTCGCCATTGACATACTGGGAAAGATAACCGAAAACGAGCAATAACGTCGCATTCAGTAACGTGCTGTGCCTTTTATAAAAAGGCTGTTTGGCTTCCTTTTTGACTTCTTGCGTCGCTGCCCGTACGGTTTTTTCCGGCGTTACCTTCAGATTTTCAAATGCGCCGGCTTTCTCCAGTTCTTCAATCGTTGCATCACCGTACACGGCAATTTTTGAAGCCCCGAAGTTCACTTTCGCATCCCGAACCCCTGGTAGCTGCTTCACGTTATTTTCAAACTTCCCGGCACAGTTCGCGCAAGTAAATCCTTGAACGTTGAATACGTTTTTTTCCTCGTTCACTTCCGGTTTTGCCATCCGTACCGGTTTTTCAGGGATGACTTTAAGATTCTCAAATGCACCGGCTTTCTCCAGTTCCTCAACAGTGGTTTCACCGAAAACGGCAATTTTTGAAGCGCCAAAGTTCACTTTCGCATCTTGAACGCCCGGCAATTGCTTGACATTATTCTCAAATTTCCCGGCACAATTCGCGCATGTAAATCCTTCAACGCGGTACACGTTTTTGTTCTCTAATGATTCAGCCACTTTATTCAACGCCAACAACCTCCCTTTGATGCTCAATGGCGAGCCTTATCATTTGTTTAAGCTGCTCATCTCCCAAGGAATAAAAAACGAGCTTCCCTTCCTTCCGATAATTCGCAATGCCCATGTTCCGCAGCAGCCGTAAATGATGGGAAGCCGTCGCCATCGTGGAGCCGATAATATTGGCCACATCACAGACGCATAACTCGTCTTCATCGCACAGGGCATAAGCAACCTTTAGCCGCGTATGATCTGCAAGCACTTTAAAGACTTGCGCCATATTCTGAAAATCATTTTTGCTTAATTTTTCCCGGACTCGATTGACCTTATCCTCGTCATAACAAAAGATCTCGCATGTATCTTGGTTTTTCAATTCCCATCACCTCAATCTAATGTTCATTTGATTATTATATTATGCTTGCGCCATTGGTTTGTCAAAGGCAAACAAAACTAAATATGAATGGGATGGCCAAGGGCAACTTCTGCCGCTTCGGCCGACAATTCCCCAAGTGTCGGATGCGCATGAATCGTGAGGGCTAAATCTTCCATGGTCGTTCCCATTTCAATTGCCAAGGCAATTTCCGGAATCAAGTCGGACGCGTTTGTGCCGACGATTTGCCCGCCAAGGATCAAACCTGTTTTCTTATCGCCTACCAGCTTGACGAACCCCTCGGACGCACTCAAAGAGAGAGCACGCGCATTTGCCGCAAACGGAAACTTACCCACCATGATGTCATATCCTTTCTCTTTGGCTTCAGGTTCGCTAAGTCCTACGGAAGCAATTTCCGGATCGGAAAACACGACCGCAGGTATCCCTTTATAGTCGAAGGCACTTGGCTGGCCAGCTATGGCTTCAGCAACCACTTTTCCTTCGTATGAAGCTTTATGCGCCAGTGCAGGACCAGGGATAATATCACCAATCGCATAAATATGTGGAATAGACGTTCGCCCTTGTTGATCGACTTCGACCAGTCCCCGGTCTCCAATTTTTACCCCAATCCGGTCAAGACCGAGTTCGCCATCAGTATTGGGTCGGCGTCCTACTGTCACAAGAACATAATCGGCCATCACTTGTTGTTCGGTCTGATCTACCGTAAAGGTAACCGTGATTTCATCAGCCGACTGTTGGGCGGATTGAGCCATGGCGTTCGTATATACCGTAACGCCATGGGAATCCAGATTTTTTTTGACAATCCGGGTAATTTCAATCTCGAATCCAGGCAGAATCGACGGTGAACCTTCCAAAATGGTTACGTTCGTGCCGAACTTCGCGTACATTTGGCCTAGCTCAATACCGATATAGCCACCGCCGATGACGACCATCCGCTCAGGGATTTCGGTAAGGGCGAGTGCTTCCGTGGAGGACAAAATTCGATTTCCATACGGGAATGCTTTTAATTCAATTGGGCGCGATCCGACAGCAACGATACAATCGTCAAATTGGTATCGGAGCGATTCTTGTTCATTATAGAGACGGGCTTCCCGATCATTTATGAACAACGCTTCTCCTTTGAAGACCGAGATTTCATGCTTTTTGAGCAAGGATTGAATACCCGTTTTGAGGCGATTCACCACTTTCGACTGTTTCCACTGTTGAATCTGTGAAAAATCTATATCAACGCCTTTCGCTTTTAACCCGGATATGCCGCTGTCCAGCATTTGTTCATAACGATGCGCCGCTGATAGCAACGCTTTGGACGGCACGCAGCCGCAATTGAGACATACACCTCCGAGTTCCGATTTTTCCACCAGCAACACTTTCTTGCCGAGCTGCGCGGCTCGTATAGCTGCAACATAACCCCCAGAACCACCGCCGATGACCAACAACTGCGTGTGCATGCTTGCGTCGCCTACTACCATTGTGTTTCCCTCCAGTTCGTCATTTCGATTTACGTGAACGTTATCCAAACAGTCTTATGAGATATGCAAATGAATCACCATGCAGCATGATCGAAATACCTAATGCGACAAACACCAGTGGAACAATGACACTTCCGTACTTTTCCAGAATCTTCAGAATGGCCGGGAAGCTTGCCAGCCGATACGCCAGGAAACACCATACCGCGACCATCAAGAGGAACACAATCGCGATGGATAAAAGTGACGCATTCCCCTGGGTCGTAAAATACGGGATGTATATGCCCAGGTTATCCCCCCCGTTGGCAAAGGTAATCGCAGCGACCTTACCCGTTAGTGGTCCAAACAATCGGTTGTTTGAAGGTTGTGACTTTAGATCGCCCAATTTCTCAAGCGCTTCCTCTGCCTCATCTTCTTCCTCCTTTTTGAGGAACATTCGGATACCGAGATAAATCGGTATCAGCCCGAGAAACCCGGCCCATTCGGGTGGCAAAAATGTAAAACCGAAAGCCCCTAATAGGCTCAATACAACGAGCAATCCGAACCCAAGATATTGCCCTAGAACAACTTGTGTGTGCCGCGCTTTCTCAATCTGTGCGAAAAAGATCATCAGCACAAAAATGTCGTCAACGTTTGTCACGATGAACGTGCCAATAGCGGAAAGAATTAATGTGAGTGACATAGCGATTTGCTCCATCCAATTGTAGATTTACATGTTCTTATATCCAAATACTTATTTGATTAAACATTACCATTTAACAAAGGTTTACTCCGGCCAGCTATTTGCGGCAGTAGCAGTGAAGCTACCTTCACCGCAATGCTGTTTTATTTCTTCGCTTTGTATAAAGAAAGGGTTCCGTATACTGTCATAAACCTATCCGTCTCTTTAGATGTAGCAAACCCGGCCTTATCGATGATTTGCGGTATCAGGCCATTTACATTATCTGCTGTCGTTTTAAAACCATCGAGGATTTGGATTGAAAGGAACGCAATGCGCATGAGCCGATTTTGCGCCTTTCCCCAATCCGCTATGTGAAGTTCACCTCCTGGTTTAAGTACACGAAAAATTTCTTTTAGTGTTCGGAGTTTATTTTCTAAAGTCAAATGATGAAACATTAGACTTGTGACAACATGATCAAATGAATGATCAGGGTAGGGAAGTTCAAACGACATTCCTTGATTAAATACGATGTCCATTCCCATATCCACTGCTTTTTTCTCTGCAATTCGGAGAACATTCGGATCAATATCGAGTCCGGTTACTTCTGCTTTCGGGTAAGCTTGTTTTAAAAGAAGGGTTAATGTACCGGTCCCGCATCCTAGATCAAGCACTCGCTGCCCCGAATCAACTTGAATTTGTCTAATTAATTTGTTCTTGAAGGTAGACTCCCTCATTGTCCAGCGTAATATCGGATCATAAAATGATGTAAGCCAGTGAAATCTCAGTGCTGGTATAAAATCTCTAGTGTCTTCTTTACGCATCTTTCACCCTCCATCCGGACATCTTGCCAGTAGTTTAAGCTTGGATTTTACGAAGTATGATTTTCCGATACATGCCGTTAAATAAGGCAGACTCATCTTCCTCCACTCGAATATGGTTTTCGTATGGTTTTACGACTTGTTCAAAATGACGGCCAATGTCCGTCCCCATCATTGCTACGACGGGACGAAGGAATTTCTTAATTACAGGCAATTCCTGCGAGGGAGGGGCAAATTTATCGAAAATGACTATACGTCCCCCAGATCCAGTAACCCGAATCATTTCTTGAAAACACTGATCCGGATCGGGTACGACAGATAGGATCAGATTCGCAATGACCATATCGAACGATTCCGGAGAAAAGGCCAAATCTTGCGCATCCATTTCTGTGAACGTAAAGTTTGGTGCATCATATTTATTTCTTGCTTTATCAAGCATGTCGGATGACAAGTCAATTGCAGTAACAGAAATATCTTTGCCCATAATGAACTGTAAGTCTGCTCCCGTACCGACGCCCACAAAAAGAATTTTGCTTCTCGGCTTAATGTCGAGGTTCTCAAAAATCTTTTTCCGGGCGTTTAAAAAAGGGCCGGAATTAAAGAAATAATCATAGAAAGGAGCCCAGAACCGATAAATCACTTTGTTCCAAGAGTTATTCATAGTCGATTCTTTGCCCCCTCAACAATCAAACGTTAATTTGATTATTATAATACACCAAACCTCTCGAATATTCAAATACATATTTGATTATTTGTTCAACTTGAAAAAAATCATAAGTTCCGAATAAGTAGCTCAAAAAAGTGTGAAGGAACTGACATGCTGCCCCCTCGGTGGAAAGGATACGGCATTGGACCATATACGGGGATTTTGATAACGCCATTGTACACCTTGGCATATCCAGGCGATAAAGAAACCGAATTTAAAACGTGGTGTACGTCCGCGCACGATTCTGGAGGAAGGCAAAATACCGCCGCTGTATGGAACCAAACATATTGATGGTCAGCTTCGCAATATTTCCTTATAAAGGGGATGCGAAATATATAGGGTATAAACCGCAAAGCGCAGCTATACGTTGCAAAGGCGATGGCGCTGCCAGCTAACCGGCAGCGCCTTCTTATTTATGCTTGTTCGGCTCAACACGAGTTGCAACAGTTCAGCCCGTCACTGCTCATGGCTTGATGGCACGTATCGCGGCGGACACCAGGTATTGTTCGATATTTGCGCCGGGAATCCACTCCTTGATGAATGTCCGGGATTCGTCTTTAGGTTCAATCTCAATTTGGGTAAAACCGCTTTGCGCAAGCATGGCCTCCAGTTCGCCGACGGAGGAAGCTCCTGAAATGCACCCTGAATAGATACGGTCGATATCCTGCTTGATTTCTTCCGGAAAATCGGCTGTTGCCACGACATCCGATATGGCCAGTCTGCCGCCGTTACGCAGCACACGGAACGCCTCGTCAAAAACCTGCTGCTTCGATGGGGACAGATTAATGACACAGTTTGAAATAATTACGTCAACCGAATGATCCTGAACCGGCAGATGCTCGATCTCGCCCAGCCGAAATTCCGTATTGGTAAATCCGCTTTTACTGGCATTTTCGCGAGCGCGGCTGACCATTTCCGGTGTCATATCTACACCAATGACGCGGCCGGAAGCGCCCACCTGACGGGAGGCAAGAAAGCAATCAAACCCGCCGCCGCTGCCCAGGTCCAGCACGACTTCTCCCGGTTGCAAAGCGGCAATGGCTTGCGGATTGCCACAGCCGAGGCCAAGGTTCGCCCCATCCGGAACGGCTGTCAGTTCTTCTGACGAGTAGCCCATTTTAGCGGAAACGTCCGCGGGCGACTCACAGCAAGCATTAGCTGGCGCTGGCGTACAACAGGACCCCGCCCCTACGTCCTGTAAGACGATCTCCTTATACCGATTCCGAACGTTTTGACGAATTTGACAATTACTCACTTGATTCATGAAAGATCACTCCTTAGTTTTTTTATACAATCAACAGCAGCTCGCAGCGCAACAAGCCGTTGGTGTTGCACGAATGATTGGCCGCCTACTAAAGAATCGGACCGATTGCTTTTGCATAGCGTCTTACCATTTCCACGCTTCTCTAGCAGATCGTTCGATTTCCCTTTGGCGTTGTTTCATGAGCATTTCCGCAGCAAACCAATTGAGGTTCAAGTCGGTTCCATCCTTTTATCAAAAAATGTAAGCATTCAGTGTTTAAGATGATGCAAAAGCTTTTTAACAACAAACTGCGCGTCCGGCCCCACCCCCCTTAAGGTAGCAGAAGCAAAGGAACGCTGCCCTTCCAGCCCCACATAATAAAGCCCCGGAACGTCGCTTATGCCTGCTTGATGTAACGGCCTTCCTTCCGCATCCAGCGCGCCAATCGCTTGAAGGTAGGGAAGATACGGCCGGTAGCCTGTCGCAAAGATCACCGTATCCACCGGCTCTTTTGTCCCGTTCGGCCAAATGACGCCATCCTCATAAAAGGATGTGAACATCGGTTGTTGATCCGGTTTTCCTGCCGCTACTTTTTCTTTGTACCCGCCTGAATCGTTCACCGCACTTGAACTCGGCGCGGTTTTCCCGAACCGCCAAAATGGAAAGGTGTCAAACCCAATCAGTTTGATCCAAAAATGCACATCCTGACCCAACAGCCTCGATTTCATGAATTGGACCGGCCGGAGTACCGCTAAAGACGTCTTGCTCACCTCGGCCAGCTCAACACCGATCTGTACGGCAGAATTGCCGCGCCCGACCACTACGACGCGTTGATTGCGAAATGGCTCCGGATTCCGGTATTCGGAGGAATGAAGTGTGCGGCCTTGAAACGCCTCCTGCCCCGGCACAACTGGCGTATAGGGATTGTGAAAGGAGCCGGTCGCATTAATGATGGTGCGCGCCCGAAACGTATCCCCTACCGCCGTACGGACCGTAAACCCTTCTCCATCCCTTTCGACCGATGCTACGCGCTGATTGGTTCGGACCGGCAATTGAAATTTTGCCCGGTAATCCTGTAAATAACGAATGACTTCATCACGCTTGGGATAGCCATTCGGATCGCCGGGGAACTTCATGCCTGGCATCGACGAGAAACGTGCTGGAGAGAACAGTTTGAGACTATCGTAATAACGCGGCCACGAGCCTATAAGTCTATCCCTTCCTAATGGTTTCCTAAATATAGACGTAGGTTGGGATGGATTGGGAAGCGCTGCATAATGCTTTTTATAGGATGTCTTGGGCTTCAAGCGCATGTTGTGGAACCGGAACCGGGAACCCCACCCGTTCCATTGCCGCAGCAAACGCCGGGCCCCCGCGCCGTCACCATCACACGCGGGTAGTATGGCTTATTTTATCCATCACATAAGCGTATACAGCTTCCACAGTGTCCAATTCATCCGGCCGAAGGTACTTGCCCGATAACTCAAATCGATAACCATAAAACATTTGCCCACCATCAGGAGAACTTTGCCGTCATCGATCATGTCTGCTGCACAAGTATATTTCAAAGTGAACAACAAATGCGTGACCACACTTCGTCACGCATTTGTTCATAGCCTGTTTGATTAGCGTTTCACTGATCTCATCTACTCCGATTTTAACAACCGTGCCAACTGCTTAAGTCCCCGCTCAATTGATTTACGCACCGTACTCTCATCTATTTGTTCCGACCGCGCTATCGCAACTTTGCTCATACCCAACATATAATGCGCATAAATTCGTTGAACCCATTTGCTCGGCAATTGGCACAAGGCTTTGTATAACTCTTCACGGGAAGCCTTTTGCAGCAGCAGTTCTTCCGGGGAAGCCGGATTGAGCAAGGCTTCTTGCTCAATTCCATCTTCCCGATCCAGGGAGAAATACGCTCGATTTCGATATCTCCTTAAAATGTACGCGCTTTCATCCAAATCAAACTGTCGCAGCTCGCGAGCCATCTCTTCTTCAACCTCCACCCAAATATCGGTTTGGTAGAAGGGATAGATTTCACGCAGGTTGATTTTTATCTTCATTTTGTTCGCCTCCGGTTTGGTTTTTTCGTAAAACCAAACCGGAGGCGGGGAGCGGCACCCCCTGCTGCCTGTCCATCGCTTCCTTCGATGTTCTGGCAGACAAAAAGAACCTCCCGCTTGAGAGGTTCCGGCTAACACATATTTCATTCCGCGTATAGCCGATTGTCGCGGGAAAGCAAACTTCCCACTACCAGAAGCAAGACAGGGGGAAGAAATCAAGCTATCGTACATTCGAGGACATCGCATATCTATCAGCTCCTGCCCGCAAGGCAGCACCGCCGTGATAGCTTGTCTCAAGTTGTCCTGGCGCTAGCCGGAATGCAAATGATGGATGTTCAAAACCTCCAGCCTGCTCTACTCCAACTGAATAAGTTAGTCCAAAAGAACCATTGGGCGAAGATTTAAAATTAGGGTAAAATTCCCTTATACAACATGTCGCTATCTAGTCGTAAAATCACATATTGCGTCAAAAAAACGTCAATTCATGACAAAACGACCGGGATTCGATACCATTTCCCGGGAGAATCTGCTCATCGAAAGCCATCCGTTGCGGGATAAGCAATGCCTTTGGAACCAGTTGAATGATGGAGGGGTTGAAGATACAACAGCGGGAAGACTCTCTGTGTCTGCTTGCTGCTTGTATACATAGCTGTTCATAAAAGGGGGGGATTAACAAAAGCAGCCTACGTTCACGTTGCCCAGCCGCTCCGTTCCATTCATCGTTGTCTGTGTACCTGAAATTAGAAGGAGGGCGCGATTTTGATGAATCTCGGGAGTCATGAAACGTTTTTTGTGGATGTGTTTCGCAGGTATTTCACCCGCATTTTGAACTACTGCAAGAGGTTAACACGGGGGCAGGCCGTCGAGATGGCCGAGGAATGTGCGCAAAACACCTTTGTGCAGGTGCAAGTAAATATCGCAACCTTGCAAGCTCATCCCAATCTTGCGGGCTGGCTGTACAAGACCGCACGGAATCAAGTGAACACTCTGTTCCGAAAGCTTTATCGACGACGAAAATACGAAATTCCGATCAGCGACAGCATCGCCAATCAATTGACCGCCAACAGTTTTGAATTGTACGAGGTTTTAATCGCGACCTTGAACATGGACAGCCTAGCTCAGCATGTCTTACAGAAGCTCAGCCGCGTGGAAACAGAATTGTATGTCGATTACTTCAAGGAACGCCTCTCCATACACGCGCTCAGCCAGAAATACAGCCTGTCGAAAACGGCTGTCACGACGCGCATCTATCGCTTGAGAAAAAAGATCAAGCTCACGGTTCGCCAAGCTCTGTTTGGTTAAGCGCATGAATACTTGATTGAACAATATCAGGGGAGGAGCCTCGGCTGAGTGCCGAGTTCCTCCCCTTTGCGATTTCATCCTGCCTCGTATAATCCATTATCCTCTAAAACTATAATTTGTGGTTGTACCTATAGTTTTAAGACTCTCCACCCCTCTGGAAGTGTAGTCTACACTTTTAGTAGAGAGGTTGTGGTATGGTATGGGTACGTTTGCGCAAATTGTAGGGGCCAGAATTCGCCTGCATCGAATGGCTCATCATTTGACACAAGAGCAGTTGGGCGAGCGCATTGGCATGGCTGGCAGCTACCTTGCCCAAGTGGAACGCGGCGAAATCAATGTCAAATTGAATACGATTGAAAAAATCGCTTCCGGTTTACATATGTCAGTCCATGACCTGTTTGGCGACCAAGCAGGCAGCTTGCAAGAGAATCCTTGGATATGGGAGAGTTTGCTGCTGCTCTTGCAGCAGGACGAAGCCCGGCAGCGCCAAGCTCACCGTATTTTGAAGGCGCTGTTGACCGAGGGAGACGGCGATTAAATCGTGTGAGCTAAAGGAGCAGCATCTATCCTGCCGCTCCTTCAGCTTGCCTATTCGCCCGGCTTCGTGGTCATTAACTGATACAGCATTGTGTCCCGCGGGAACTGATCGGAGAAAGGAACCAACGAACTCCCGATCTTCATCAGCCCGTTCCCGGCGTCCACATTGGTGATGTAGGAGAGCTGCAAATCCGAAATATTCAGCAATTCCGCAAGTTCCTTGCGATCTGTACTGGACTGATTCAGCATCACAATAAATTCGCTGTTGGCCAGCATCGTCCTCGCGGTATGGCTTTGCAGCAAGTCGTCCACATTTTGCGTGATGCCCGTACAAAAAGCGCCATACTTTCGGACGCGTTTCCAAAGCGCGTACAGAAAGTTGGCGCTGTATTCGTGTTGGAACAATAAATAAATTTCGTCAATGAAGATATACGTGTTTTTGCCCTTTACCCTGTTTTGCGTGATGCGGTTGAGAATACTATCCAGCACAACCAGCATCCCAATCGGAAGCAATTGCTTGCCCAAATCCAGAATGTCGTAGCAGATCAGCCGGTTATTCACGTTGACGTTTGTCGGTTGGGCAAACGTGTTCAAGCTGCCGGACGTAAACAGCTCAATTGCAAGCGCAATGTCCTGCGCCTCCGGCTCCGCTTGCCTTTGCAACTCGGCATGGAAGTCTCGCAGCGTTGGCGGCTCCCCCTTGTATTGGCTCTGCAAGAAGCTTCGATAGACGCTGGCGGTGCAACGGTCGATCAGCGATTTTTCCTTTGCCCCCAACGGGTACCCGCCCATCAACTGCTCACACAGCGACAACACAAACTCGGACTTCAGAATGATCGGATTGGCTCCGTCGCCATACTGCCGGTTCAAATCCATCGCATTAATGTGGTTCGACGATGTAGCCGAGATATGAATCGTCTCGCCGCCAAGCGCCTTCACCAAGGCGGAATATTCCCTTTCCGGGTCGATCAGGATCACATCATCGTCGCTTGCCAGCACCTGGTTCACGATTTCACGTTTTGCCGTGAAGCTTTTGCCGGAGCCGGGAACGCCCAAAATAAAGCTATTTCCGTTCAGCAACTGCTTACGGCTGGCAAAAATCATGTTTTTGCTGATGACGTTCTGCCCTTGGTAAACGCCGCCGGGATGCATGACCTCCTGGGCGCGGAATGGGACAAAGACCGCCGTGCTTTCGGTCGTTAGCGTCCGCAACGCATGCACCTTGCGAAGCCCATACGGCAAAACCGTATTCAGACCGTCCATCTGCTGGAAGGTCAGCGGGGCAAGCTGGCACAGATGCTTGCGGGCTGTCGTAAGCAAAGCTTCGGTGTCCTGGTCAAGCTGTTCCTTGCTCTCCGCAATATGCACCATCGTGAGCAGTCCGAACATCATCCGCTGATCCCGCGTGGTCAGATCGTCCAGAAACTCCTTGCTCTCCTTGCGCTGCTGCTCCATGTTATAGGGGATGACCGCCGAAAAGTTGTTGTTTTTGTTCTGTCGCCGCTGCCAGTTCGTAATGTTGGTTTCCACGCCGAGCAGCCGGTTTTCCACCTCGCGCACCGCCTCGTCGGTCGGGATCGGGATGACATCTAACGACAACAGCAGATTGCGGTTCAGGTCGCACAACTCGGCAACCATGCTATCCTTGATGTAGCTGGCATATTCCCGCAGGAAGAGCGCGCGGCCATAGAAGCGTCCCATGCGAAAATGATCCCGCTCAAACTCCAGTGTGTCCGGACAAATGTAGTCCTTGAAATCATGGCCTTTGCGCATCGTTTCCGACAAATCGAAGCGAAAGTCGGCTTCCTCGCCAATGCGATAAAAATCATGCAGCCTGCGCAAGCGATCCGTCGCATTCAGCTCCGTACATTTGGAGCCGAGCCGTGTAAAATGCCCGGACAACTCGGCACCGATCCGCGCAAAATATTGCCGCGCTTCCTCAATGTTCTTTTTTACAATGGAGACGGTGATGTACTTTTCCTGATACGTTTCATTGGCGCCGGTCGCTTTGTCGAGCAGCATGCGGTTATATTCCTCCCGGTACGGGTCTAACCCGTCCTCCCGCAGCGGGATCAGAATTGAATCAGCCAAGTCAGTCCGGTTTAGTCGCCGGTTGTTGATCGTAATTTTCGTCGTTGCTCCGCTGTCCAATGAATTAAGCAGTTCGCCGTAAGCGAGGAACATCGCTTCCTTGTCCTCTCGTGAGGCCACAGCATAATTAATATCCTCAAAGCGAAACGACTTGGAGAATTTGTTGCCAACCCAAAAAATCCCGTCCGGCCACATGGCTCGAATCGGGATCGCTTGTTGAACACCCTTGGGAACGACAAAGCGCTCCTTGTCTTGGCTCAGGATGCGCTTGAGCGTTTTAATCATCGCGTCTCCTCCAGACCGCGCTGCCGTAGCTTCAACCGCAGCGCTTCAACATAATGGTTGGTCGAATGGAAGACGAGCCGCTTCGGCATCAGAAACTCCGACTTGATATACGCCCACAGCAGTTGCTCTGCGGTCATGCCGTGGTACTGAATAAAGCCCAGCGCAGCACAAGGTGCTGCCCCGAGGATACACATCCAGCTTACCGTTTCGATGCCCACTTGACTCCGCAAGCCAAAGTACAGGCCAATCGCCGCGCCTATGGCCAGAACAGAAAAAAAGAACTGCCGCAAGGACAGTCCAAAGAATAAGCTTTCCGTATATGCCCGGATCTCCCGGTTAATTTTGATCTCCATACGCATCCTCCCAATCTTCTGCTGCCATAGAACAGAGTTACCCTTCCAAAGGCTCATCCTCTTCCTGCCAGATCAAGGGGGACAGCAGCGCAACAGCGAGTTGAATGCCATCCTGCATGCCTCTCAAATACAGCTTCTCATTCATCATGGCAAGCAGCAAGCCATGCCGATCCTCCCATTCTGAAAAGGCCGGTGATTGCTTCAGGTCGATCCCGGCAAACAAAGCCTGAAAGGCTTTCTCTTCCTCCCTCCGTATTTGCTCCAGATCGGGATGATAGGCTATCTTGGCCGTCACCTTGTCCAATCTCTTTTGAATGATTTGCCTGAACCATGATGGAAACTCCATACGCGCTCCCCCTCCCCTTCTTCTACTACCGTTCATGCTGCTTCTGTACACGCTTCCTGCGTTGAGAACGAACCACGAGAAGATCGACTTTCTGACTGAGTTCCTGCATTTCTCGATTGTCGGCTAACGAAATGGATTGCTTTATCAGGCGCAATCCCAATTCGTTCAAGCGTTTCCGTTCTTCTTCCAGCTCTCGCTCCAACTCTTTCATCGATTATCCTCCCGTCTGAGAGCCGATCCGGATCAGCGCCAAAATCATCTTTATAGGATACATAAATGGTACTTACGAACCACTAATAAGTCAAACATATAATCAAGCAAAACAGATTATACATTTAGAGTATAGTAGAAGGAGGGGAGAAGAGGGAGCGGCTCATTATTTTTTCAACATGAATCTTTCTATAAGCCCATCATCTCTCGAACTACGCGGTCTGCCATTTTGACAACGCCAACCAATACGAGCATGTTAAAGATCAACTCGCCAATGTATGTCCAAATCATCGTCACGGCTCCAGTTCCATCCGCAACGGCTGGCGGCGCTTCGGCAAAGGCGGCATAAATGATGCAGGCCAGCACGATGATTGCGCCCTCCAGGCATGCCGCAGCGTAGCCCTTGAGGAAGGAGGTGCCGATGCTTTGGCTTGGCTCACCGGCATAGGCCGACAACGGAACCGGTGCAATCGCGGTGTACAAATAGATACGGAAAAAACGGCCATAGACCGACAGAATCATAATGAACGACAGCACGGTAATAAACAGGCTGCCGAGCAAGGAGACGATCCACAACGGGATGCTCTCCCAAAACCCGACATCCTCAATCGCTTGTGAAATTGTGCCCGGCAGGCTGATTCCTTCCATCGCCCCGAAGCCGGAGTTCCCCATGATGGTCGATATGACGCCCTGCACAATGGTGAACAGCCCCATCATCAGTTCCAGCCCATAAGTCACCACCGCCTTGGCGAGAATAAAGCGAATAAACAGCTTGACGGCCAATTCGGGCCGCTTGATCTCGGCAAAATTGCCCGCCGTCTTCATCACGCCGACCACGAAAAACAGCACCAGCAGCGCAAGTCCGGTCGCCTGCAGCGCACCGTGAATATCCGTGACCACCTGCCAGATCACGCCACCCTTAAACTCGGCTGGCGACTGCGTGACAAGCTGCCAAATCTCGTTCATTTTGTCGTTCCAGGTGTTCAGCGCGTTCTCTAGATTTTCTTCGATCCAACTGTTTTTCGACATGCCCTCACCCTTTAGTCCAGAAGGGGAGCAGCGAGCGCTCCCCTCCGGCGTAATCGGTTATCCCGCGATTAAAGCTAGAATTTCCTTCGTAAATGTAATAATGACCCCGCCCGCCAAGGTTAAAAAACCGTTGGCTCGTTGGGATGGGTCATGCGACTTGAGCGACAAGCCGATCTGAACGATGCCGAAGCCCAAGATAATCATGCCTACCGCCCGGATCAGGCCAAAAATGAAATTGGAGAAATTATTGACCGTTTCCATCGGATCGCCTGCGGCATAGGCCGTCGAAGTCCCTACCGTTCCGAGTACAATCATCGTACCGAACGCCAGCAACCATTGTGTTTTACGCTTCAATGCCGATCATCTCCTTGTAATATCAGCTCTTCCAGTTCGCTCTCAGACAACAGTTCATAGTCGCCTTGCTCATGCAGCACCACCGTTGTCCAGTCCACAGCATGCCCCTCGTCGCCGTGCCGATAGGCTTCTCCGCTGCCATCCAGCGTCAACGGCACGTTGGGATGCCGAAGCACGTCGTACTTCTCATCCATCACCGGCCGTTCGCCGCGGATAAACAATATCGCATAGCGGTTGTCCAGCAGCCGAACCTCGTCCGGCGTCAGTAGCTCCCGGCCTGTCTGCTGATAGTTAATTGAATAGCTCCCGTTGCGCCCTTTGCTCAGTCCATACGTGTTCGTATCGAGCGTCTCCTTGCCGAGCAGCTCCGACACATACTTGTGGGTGGATTGCTCATTGCCGCCGAGGTACAGGAACAGGTCGCAGTTGCCGACAATGGATTCCCATTCATCTTTATATAGCGCCTTGAGCTGCGCCAAATTTTGCAGGATGATGGACACCGAAATTTCCCGGCTGCGCATCGTCGAAAGCAGCTTGTCAAACTCTGTTGGCAAAGCGACGTTCGCAAATTCATCCATCACAAAATGGACATGAACGGGCAAGCGCCCCCCATGCCGGTAATCGGCTTCGTACATCAGAGTCTGGAACAACTGCGTATACAGCATGCCGACGATAAAGTTGAAGCTGCTGTCGTTATCGGGAATAACGGCAAAAAGCGCCGTCTTTTTCGTTCCCATGGCGGACAAGTCCAGTTCATCCACCACGCTCATGCCTGCGATGGTCGGCAGATTAAATTTTTCCAACCGCACTCCGAGACCGATCAGGATGGACTTTGCCGTCTTGCCCGCTGCTAATTTGAAAATGTTGTACTGCTTGACCGCCAGATGGTCAGGCTCGCGCATGGCCAGCCGCTCGAACAGTTCATCCAATGGGCTTTGATACGTTTCGTCTTCTTCGCGAACCTCCGCCGCCGCGATCATCTCCATCACCATTGGGAAATTTTGCTCCTCCGGCGGCGCTTCATAAAGCAGGTACAGCACAAGCGCCTCCAGCAACGCCGTTTCGGAACGCTCCCAAAACGGATCGTTCGTATTGCTGCCCTTTGGCGTTGTATTTCGAATAAGATTGGTCACCAGTTTGAGTACGTCCTTGTCGTCCCGCAAGTAAGCAAACGCATTGTAGCCGTGCGACAGATGCGGGTTAATGAGATCCAGCACTTTGATGTCATATCCGTCTGCCCGGAGCAAACCGCCGGTATCCCGCAAAATCTCCCCCTTCGGATCGAGAACGACAAGGGAAGTATGGCCTTGCATGACATTGGGCTTGGCATAAAAGCGTGTTTTCCCGGCTCCCGATCCGCCGACCACCAGCACATTCAAATTCCGCCGATGCTTACGGCCGTCAAGACCGATCCGAACGCGCTGCGTCAGGATTTTGTTTTGCTCTGGCTGTTTGCTTCGGTATTTGGCATTGATTTGCTTCGCCTTTCCCCAACGGGCGCTGCCATGCTCTTCGCGCCTGCGATAGTTGCGCAGCGAGGACAGATACACGCCGGTACAGACGGCATATGCCAGCGTAAAGAGCAGCAGGCTGCGCGGCGTATCGGCAACCCAGCGGATATGGAAGGGATGCTCCATTGCCGCGCTGAGCTGCAATAGCAGGGCAGGCAAGCCGTCCGATAGGGCAGGGGCGGCATGCAGCGCCAGCCAGATGACCGGCAATAAAAAAACCGCAACGAGTATAAACTGACTCGTTGCGGAATTAGCGCGCCGCATGCTGGCTCCGATGCTTCGCTTTTCGATAGGGGGCATCAATCGTTTTCAGCAGCAGATCGTCCACGGCATCTGTCGATCGCCGCTCCCCGATCAAACCATTGCGCAGGGTGTTCAAGGCGTTGATGACAATACCATGCTCGTAATGATCCAAGCTCAGAATACGCTCGTCCTCTTTCATCGGCCATCCTCCCACGTCATCGAAATGGTCATTGGTCAGGCATTACGTTAACGAGCCGTATCGCTGCGACTCGGCTGCTGCTGCCGCAGTTGGCCCAGCATGTGGTACATCCGGCTATTCATCGTGTGGGCCGTGTCCCGGATAACGGCTAACTCCGCACGAATCTGTTGAGGCTCCAGCCCTTTCAGCCTTTCGACAGCCCGGTTGAAGCGGAAGCCCGCTGTCTCCACGCCGAACTGTTTGCTCAGCATATAGGCAACACTGTACGCTTGGACCTGGTTATCCGAGCGGCTATAGTCGGCCTTACCTTGATCCATTTCCGCATGCGCCATTTCCTGCGCAAGCGAACGAAAAATATCACCGGCCGACAGCCCGCGGCGTATGACAATCTGGCGGACATCCGGCTGATAGAGAGCATGCATGTCCGCTGGCAAGGCGTCACCCATCTGAATCGGAACCGGTGAACGATGCATGAGCGCCTTGATGCGGGTGCGTTCATCCGGCAGGGGCGGCAGTACCGGCTTCTCGCCAATCACCTGGGCAACATCAAACATTTTTTTCGGGTTGTAGCTGACCGCTGTGCTGCCATCCTCGCGTTTGTACGTCTCGCCCGGCTCCAGAATGTAAAAGCCGGTTTCTTTGCGGCGAATGTGGAAGCCCATTGCCTTCCAGCCTTCAAAATCTGCTATCCGCGTTGCCTCCGGCCGCTGTGCCATAATAAGCAGCGCATTGGAAACACTGTACCGGCCAAAGCGGCTTTGCACATCCAAATACTGTTGAAGCTGTTCGCCGGTTTGTGCGACCGCAGCCGTAGTGGCATCAATGGTTTCATACGTCCATTGGCGCAGCTCCTGCTTCTTCTGCACCGAAGCCTCCTTGTCGAAGGGCTGGTTTTGCGAAGCGGCCGTCACCGGTGGCGCTTCCTGGCGGAACAAATCATCCCACTGGCTCATTTGCCCCTCTTACGAGCGCTACGCTTTGGCGTCTCGACCGGAGCGTTCACGGCAACAGGAGCCTTGCCCCGATTCTTCCGCTTCGGCAAGCCCGGCTCCCGTTCTTGCTGCTGCTCTTGCCGCCGTTTTTCCGCAGCTCGGTTCTCTTCGCGAATTTCGCGCAGCAATTGCCGCACGGACACCTTCGGCTTCGGCTGTTCACGGATCGTGTCGGATGCCTCGTTGTGCGCGGAGGTAGGCACGGACGGAGAGAGGGGTTCCGCTTGGTTCTGGCTCTCGGCTTGGCGAGGCAGGGGGAGGCGTTCCGGCTCCTCCGCTTCGGCCAGCGGTTCCCCCTCGTGCACCGGCTGCTCGCCTTCCGGCACCTCGTTTTCCGGCTCCACCCCCTCCGGCGGCTCCGGCTTTCCCAGCAGCTCATCTAAAAACTCCTCGCTGATTGCCGGTGAGGAAGCTTCCTGCTCCTTGGTTACCGGCTCGTGTTCCTCGGTTGTCGCGGCCTTCATCGCTCGTTCCGCTTCCATGCTGTCCGGCTGCTTCTCCTGACGGGCTTGTTCAATTTCCTGCTTGATGCTGGCCGTATCCACCGTTGCCAACTGGAAGCGTTCCACGATCCGATTGATTTTGGAGGCGTCCTCGGCGCGCACCATCACATCGCACAGGCCGTCCACATTCTTTTTGTCCCGCAACGCGCAGTACAGGACGCCATAACGCTTCGCTTCCTTGCAGAAGGTAGGCAAGTCCTCATTGCGCACGGCGAATACCTTCAATTCCTTCCCGCTGCGGAGCAAATTTTCCAACCGCGTGCGGCCCCTTGTCTGTTTTTGCCCTTGCAGTACGGCGAACAAATAGACGGCGAGATGCTTGGCGCCTTCGCCGGATATTTTCGCCATCACTTCAATGCCGCGCAGACTCATGCTGACGACCTGATCGGCCGCCTCGTTTCCGCTCATGGGCTTCTACCTCCTTATGCCTGAATTGTTCTTCATGCTGGTGTAACTTGTCCTTGATCGTATCGGAGCGCGCCAAAATGCCCGCGCAAAGCCTCACCTCCTTTCGAAGCTGCGCGAGTTGCCGGGAATGCGCCGCGATCTGTTCACGGTACGCTGCGATCTGCTCTGGCTGTCGGCAACTGCGCAAGCGCCTACGACAAAATTTACGTTCAATTTGTCGCTCACTCATCTCGACCTGTCGAGCTTCATAATAGCTTACTAATTGCGCTCGGCTGGAAAGCTGATGACGGCAGAGCAGCTTTGTCTGTTCAATGATTTGCGACAAGTGGCGCAGGTCTTCTCGCAACAAAAAAGACGCTCGTCTCGGAGACGAACGATAGCGGGGCAGAATGCCCAAAGCATACAGATAACGGACATATAACGCTTGAAGGCCGGAAAGCTTGCGATGCTTGGCTGAGCGCTTTCCTCGAATCAACACGGCTCGCTTACGGCGCGGAAGCGGCATGGCTGCTTTTTTCTCCGATAACGTACTGCTCAAAATACGTTGCTTGATCGCGTCCTCCATGTAGGCCTCACCCAAGGTGCGCAAGCGAACAAATCTCGTTTTGCCCGGCGGACGGACTGCCAAATGCTTGACATGAGCTTTGATCTCATACCCCTTCGCTTGCAGATGCGCATAAAATTGGCTCATCGTCCTTGCCTCAGCAATAGCTGCGTCCATGTCCTCGCGTATGACGCCACGCCATGTCGGCTTGCTTTCCTGATCGGCTCGCCATTCCCCGTACTGCTTGGCCTTGCCGCGATCCGGATGCTCGATAACGGATAAGGCATGCTCCCGGCATAGCCGGTCGGAGGTTTGCCGCATCCGCGCATAGGACGCCTTATTGTCGTAGTAACGTTTGCCATCTATGAAGGAGACAGAATTGAGAACGAAGTGATTGTGCAAATGATCCTTGTCCAGGTGGGTGGCGACGACTACTTCAAAGCGTTCTCCCCAAAGTGCTTGCGCCAGCTTCACACCGATGGCATGTGCCTGCTCCGGTGTCGTTTCCCCCGGCGCAAAGGACTGGTAGCCATGAAAAGCGACAATACCGCCCGTCTTCTGGAATTGCCGCTTGGTTCGTTGCATTTGCTCATGGGCGGTGATGGGATCGCAATTGATGCCTCTCACATAAAGCTGCCGCTCCGTTTTCGCGTTTGAGCCGGTGTAGGCAAGCGTCTGTCGCAAACCATCTGCTTCCGTGCGCCCCTGATCCGTTTTATCTGGATTGACAGCATAATTCAACACGCGCTTTAGACGGTCGCTCACATCCCATATCGCGGTCGTAGCCATACCTTGTTCTCCTCACTTATAGAGGAGTTTGACGCGGCTCCGGCGCAGTCACCGCTTCTTGTATCTGTTGAATAGCCCGCCGCAAATCCTCCGCTTCACGCTGGAAGGCATTGCGATCCGGATGGCCGGTCGAATGCGCCTTCGCTGCAAGCTGATTCAGGTTGTTGCCAATAGCATTCAGTTCACGCAGCATGGTGTAGTAATCCAGGGGCGGTAATGATTTTGGAATATATCCGTTGATCAGAGAGCGGATATAGGCTTCTTGAGAAAGCCCCGTTTGCTTCACTTGCTGAACCAAACGCTCTCGTTCATGCTCGTTCAAACGAACCATAATCTTGATTCTTCGCTCTCGCAATTGAAGCACTCCTTTCACTGAAAAAAACTGCTCCTCAAAATCGATTCATCGTGAATAGCGATTGTCTTGAAGCCAACTACTGCGAAAACGCAGGGGTCTTAGGGGCGGTGCCCCTAACAAGCGAATTTGGCGGCCAGCCAAATTCAGTGCTTGCTGCAACGTTACACGTTGCCATCAGGACACCTGCCGGGAAAAAGAGGGGGCTGCGGGCAAACAAAAAAGACGCCGTGCAAACAGCGTCTTCGTGGAACCTTGATCCGGTTCAATTTGAACACAATACCTCGCTCAACGTTCCTTTCGATTGATCTTTTGTCGCGCCTCGCGCATGACCTGATGATGATCATATCGCGTCTTATCGCTGCGAGCTTGCTCCTCTGCCTCCACCAATGCCGCTTCAATCTTCTCCGCATCCCAACTTGTCTCGCCTTGCTCCTTGTCATCTCTCGACTGCATGCTCAATCCCCCTTCCCCCTGAGATGGATACTTTTTTATTATTGCGAATGACGAGCCGGCTTGCCATTGTGCCGCAATACTACCGTGCTGGAAACTCACGTTGCTTTTTGTACGCCATCAAGTCCTCATTTACATCCTTTTGGACAGGCGGTTCATTCTTCAACAGATAGCTCTGAGCCAGTTGCTGCTCGATCATCTCTGCTGCCAAGCGTCCCGGTTCATCATTGTCCAAATGCAGCACCAGTCGCTTTACTTCCGAGTGGCGATCCAGATAGGAGAGAAGAGCAGCCGGAAGTGCCGACTCGTCCTTATTCTCTGCGGGGCGGTGTATCCCCGCAAGCGACAGAAGATGGACTTGCCGCCAGTCCTCTCCTCGAATCGACATTAACGTGCAATAGGACAGCAGATCAATGGCACTCTCAAACAGATGCAGTTCAGCGCTGTTCTCTGCTGCTGGAAGCGAGAAGGCATAACGCTTATCGCTGCCCGGCACTTCGCCCATATAGCGAGTGCTAGTCGTTCCGCGAATCGCCGCATAGCGTGGAACGCCCTGCTCATCAAAACCGACAAACACCGCATTGTGGTAGTTCCGGCTTTCATACAGGCGTCCTGTTTGGAGACACGCCTCAATCACCTCTCGGGCAATTCCCCGTCCACGCAAATAAGCAACCACGCGGCTTGCATTTTCATAGGCTTCGGGAAGCTCGAATGGAACAGCAGCGTTCTCCTCCTGAATCGCTTGCGAAACCGGTGATGGAGAGAGGGAAGCCTGCTCGTTAATATGCAGCACCGCCTCCGGCAAGGAAATTCCCCGCACCTTAATGAGATAATCAAGTGCCGAGCGTCCGCCAAACCCGCGCGACCACCAAAACCACTTGCCGTTGGATATTTTCAAGCTGCCATGACTGCGTGTCGCATAGGCATTTCGTGAGCATTTTACCAATTCATAAGGCTCGACATGTTGCAGATACGTCAGCAAGTCCCATTCTTTGGCACGCTCAATCTGTTCTTTGCTTACATAAGCCATCGACTCGCTCCTTTCGTACATCTTCATCCTGTTCAATGTCCACACACAAGCAGAGATGAACGTAAATAAGCCTGTTACCGGTCGGCAACAGACTTGTCGGGTTCAGTATATGGCGTTTCTGAGGCTATAGCGCCCCTATTTTTTTCAGGTATGCATAACAATCCGCATGACCTTGCCAATAAAGGGCCATACGTTCCATGCGTATCGTTTCATCCAGCGTCTTTTGAACCTCCAGCCAGGCTTGATAGTCCTGATCGCTTGGAAAAACACCAGCATCGCCATCCATCATGCCCTTGATAAACGGATGCTGCAATTGAATCTCAACCCTCCGCTGAACCCACATCATATAAGCTTCCTCATTGCGCAAACGCCGGGTGACTTCATTGTCCAGATCGTCAAAGACCTGCTCCAGTTGCTGCCAACATTCCTTTTCCATGCGCGCTCCCTCCCATAACAAACATACCTGATCCGGCCGGAACGCGCGAACCTGTCATTGATCATCTCTATGGATCATTCCATTAGGCAAGCTTCGCCACATCGAAGCACATCAAGAATAGGATGGGCAGCGTCCGAGCTTCGAACTATCCGCGTGTAGGCCAATGTCCCTTTCTGCGGTTTGCCGTTTTCTCTCCTGCATTCGGTTTTCGTTCTGTCGCCTTCCGGTCGCTATCCTTTACGTTGAACCTATGGCGCGCTGGTAAGGCGCTAAGCGCTCCCCGATTCAACGTATCCACGCTGCCATCCAGCGTCAAAAACCGAACCTTGCGCTCAGGAAAAAAGCGCTCCAAAACCAACAACCCTTCCGATTGATTTCGACTGAGCCTCGCCAAGTCACAGGTCATGATGCAATCCATTCCTCCGTCCTGGATGTCCCGCAGCATGGCCTGAAACGCCGGGCGGTTGAAATGGATGCCGCTGTAACCATCATCCGCATACACATTCGCCAATCGCCAGCCCTGCTGCACCACGTATTCCGTCAACCGTGTTTTTTGATCGGCAATACCGGCGCTCTCTGCAATACCGTCATCCCTTCTGCCTACGCGACAATAAATCCCTACCCGATAAACCTTGTCCTGATTCGATTCCAATGGTTCACGCCTCCTCGTTTGGATACGCCAAGAGAAAAAGCCTGCCGCCGGTGAAGGGCAACAGGCTTTTGGGATCGATTCATCACGCCGGGCTTATCTCGCCCGTTCCGGCTCGCGGCGCTCCGGCTCAAAATCAATACCGCTGATCGCATGCTCGTACAAGAAACGTTTGATCTCGCTCATTTCATTGGTACTGTAATAGGCGGAGAGCAGTTCATTAAAACGCTCCATGTTCTTCTCCGTAATCGTCAGCATGCCATGTCCATGCTCCACGAGCAGCTTGTTGGCCAGCAGGAGGGAGGTTCGCTTATTGCCGTCCCAGAACATTTGCCGCCTGGCTCCCCACAGAAAGGCCGTAATAGCACGTTCGGTGGTCGTCATATCGGCAGCCAGCAAGTCCGCCAGTTCCTGCTCGATCTCGCTTTGTACCGGAAGGGGAGGCACATCATCCGTTCCCGAGCTGCCAACGCGGCCATTACGCAGTACGCCCCATTCGAGCGCTTCATTTCGCGCCACAAATTCGTTCAGCTTGCACAACAGCGTCAAGGTAATCGGTTCATCAATCGCATGGAACAAGTACCGCCAGGCATCGCGCATGTTGAGCACCGCCTGAATATCGTCCAGCGTGACGCTAGGTACGTTAACGCCATTCAAAATCGTTTGCGTTTGCGGAAATGTAATATTGCGATTTTCCATCTTCATCCCGCAGTATATATTTTCATCCCATTTCTTTTTGGCCAGAAACAAGCTCTGCTGCTTGGTGAGCTTGTATTTATCCGGAAAAAGCTCCATCGAAAATCCCTCCCTACCTCGTCATTATAGCGGTTTTCTAAAGCAAACCAGGAGATATACAGAAGAGCGCGCCCCGGTCAGCTCGCTCATCGTTGCTGTCGATTCATTCTTTTTCGCTCCGTCAGTTCCGGTTCATCATCGACCACGCCTGCGTCTATCGCCTCGTTCTCCCGCTTATCCATATTCAGCAGCGCATTCAGCTCCGCCAGCCGCGCCGACTTGGCCTGCAACTCCTGCTCCTGTTCAAAGGGAGCCGCAATCTCCTCCTTCGCCGTTTCCATCTGCTTATGGAGCGTGACCAGTTGATCGCGGCAATAGGCAAGCTTCTCTGGCAGCGCAACAAGTGCATTGTTCAGCCGAGTCAGATTGCCGCTTGCATCAGTTCCAAGCGAAATGCTATGCCCCAACGCGCCGCGCAAGGTCGCTTTGTACTCCTTATGGAAGCTGTCGAACGAAACCCATAGGGAGAAGCCCAGGTATTGGCCGATCTCCTGCGGATCGGGAGATGTCATCCCCTTGCAGGCTTCCAGCAGCGCCGCGCCTGCCGATGCGCGTTCCTTATACGTAAACTCCTTGATCGTCATTCCGGCAAAGGCGGCTTCCTCGCCGTCCATCTTATCGGCATCCTGACGCCTGTACAAAGCCACATCCTGCTCATACCCGGCAATCCGTTCTTCCGTCGATTTGATCTGCTGCGGCAACAGCTTGAGCAACCGATCCTCCAGTGCATAACGCTGGCTTAGATGGTTGGCCTTGAGCAGCTTGAGCTTGGACACTTGAATGTCCAAGTCCATCTTTTCCTTAATATACGGATTGCCGGTCGCCAGTGCCTTCACTTCGGCGTAAGAAAGAGCCGCTTCATCAATGTCTTCGGCAGAGCGAACCGGCGACTTGCTCGTCATGATTTGCGAGATAAAGCGCTGTTTGTTTTCAAGCGTCTGATACAGGTACGCATCGAACGTATTTTCCGTCACGTATCGGTAGATATAGGCTTCGCTATTTTGGTTTCCTTGACGAATCACCCGACCCAAACGCTGCTCCAAATCTCGCGGACGCCAAGGGCAGTCGAGATCATGAATAGCAACCAGCTTCGTTTGCACATTCGTGCCGGCTCCCATCTTGAACGTCGATCCCAGCAGAACGCGAACCTGTCCTGCTCGCACCTTGCCAAATAGCTCCTTTTTCTGCGCATCCGTATTAGCATCATGAATATAGGCGATCTCCGCTGCTGGAACACCCTTCTCCAACAATTTGCGTTTGATCTCATCATAAACGTTGAAGGTGCCGTCTGCTTTCGGGGTAGACAAATCGCAAAAAACCAACTGCGTGAGCCGCTGCTGCTGCCCCTCCTGCCAATGCCGGTGGATGTTACTGGCGCAGGCGCTGATCTTGCTGCCCTCATCATCCGGCAGCAGCGGATTCGCCAGCCGCTGATCGAGCGCCAGCTTGCGCCCGTCATTCGTAATCAGCAGCATATTGTCCTCATGCGGCTCGACCGCCTTGGCTCGAACCTGTTCCGCGCGGCGGGCAAGGTCGGCTACCATATCCCGTTGAAACTCGCTTGGCGGGACAGCCACATTATGAAAATGCGCCTTCGGCACCGGGAGCTGGAGCATATCGGCCGTTTGGATGTCGGCCACTTCCTTGAACATATTCATCAGCTCCGGCAAATTGTAGAACCGGGCAAAGCGGGTTTTCGCCCGATACCCTGTTCCTACCGGAGCCAGTTCAATTGCGGTGACGGTTTCGCCAAACGTGGACGCCCACGAATCAAAATGCTGCAAGCCTTGCTTCTGCAAGCTCCCATACTGCAAATACCGCTGCATCGTATACATTTCCGTGATGGAGTTCGAGATCGGCGTTCCCGTTGCGAAAATAATTCCACGTCCGCCCGTCAGTTCATCCAGATACCGACACTTCATAAACATGTCTGATGACTTCTGCGCTTCGGTTTGCGATAGCCCCGCGACATTGCGCATTTTGGTGTACAGGAACAAGTTCTTGTATGAATCCGCCTCGTCCACGAACAGCCGATCCACACCCAATTCCTCAAACGTGACCACATCGTCTTTACGGCTCGTATCGTTCAATTTTTCGAGCTTGATTTGCAGCGTCTTCTTCGTCTTCTCCAATTGCTTGATCGCATACCGCTCGCCCTTAGCCTCTTTCAACTCCCGAATGCCGCCGGTAATCTCGTAAATCTGCTCCTCCAGTTGCTGGCGCTGGCGTTCCATTGAAATCGGAATCTTCTCAAACTGTGAATGCCCGATAATGATCGCGTCATAATCGCCAGTGGCAATGCGGGCGCAAAACGTTTTACGGTTTTTCGTCTCAAAATCCTTTTTCGTCGTCACCAGCACATTCGCAGACGGATAAAGCTGCAAAAATTCAGCCGCCCACTGCTCAATTAAGTGGTTCGGAACAACGAACATGCTTTTGTTGCACAAGCCCAAATGCTTGCTTTCCATCGCTGCGGCGGTCATGGCAAACGTTTTGCCTGCGCCGACACAATGGGCAAAGAGGGCATTGCCGCCATAGAGCGCCCGAGCGACTGCGTTCACCTGATGCTGCCGAAGCCGGATTTCCGGATTCATCCCAGTAAAGCGAATATGGTTGCCGTCATACTCCCTCGGGCGGATCGCATTGAATCGATCATTGTAGAGGCGCGTTAGCCGTTCGCGGCGCTGCGGATCTCGCCACAGCCATTCGCCGAACGCTTCCTTGATCAGCTCCTGTTTTTGCTGGGCAATGGCCGTCTCTTTCCGATTTAGCACTCGCTTTTCCACGCCGTTTTCAATCGCTGTATCGAAGATGCGCACATCCCGCAGATTAAGCGTGTCTTCAATGATTTTGTAGGCATTGATACGATTCGTTCCATACGTCATATTCGCCTTGATGTTATGGCTTCGGTCATCACTTTTACCGCGCACGTTCCAGGCCGCCGTATAGTCGGAATAAAGCACCTGAATAGAAGGGCGAAACATCGGCGGCGTATCCAGCAACTCGAACATAAAATCACGTATGATTTCGGGTGGGAGCCAGGTCGCCCCCAGCCGAACATCGATTTCGGAAGCCATCAAATCCGGCGGCTGCACCGCCTCCAGCGCCTTGACGTTCTCGGCGTACCGCTCCGCATCATAGCCCGCAAATTGCTTGGCGATACGCAGCTTGTCGCGCACATGGCCGGACAAATACGCATCCGCTGTCTCGTAGAGCGGCTCTCCGTCATCATCCATCTGTTCGGGATTGGGAAAGATAACGCCGCGCAAGTCCTGCACTAGTTTTTCTGTGGGGATACCGGTCAGTTCGCTCATATAAGCCAAATCCACCCGAGCCTTGACGCCGATGGACACCGCCAATGCTTCGGACGCCGTATCCACCTGCTCTACTTGCGTCCGTTGCCGGATGGTGCGTTTCGTAAACATGTCGGCCTTGCGCTGCATACGCCCTTCATCGTCGAGGATTTCCAACGAGCAGAGCAGGAAGTAGGAACTGTCATCCGAAAAGGCGAGACTGTTGGCGCGGCTGTTAATCAGCCCATATTGCGCTGCGAAGTGATCATACTGCACATTCAGCTTGCGCTGCTGTTCGCGAATCGCTTCCTCGCTGTAGTCCTCGGTCTGATATTCGATCAGGTCGCGCACGGTATCGCGCAACTGGATCATGCCTTTGATGCGCCCCGTCGCCGTTGCCGAGGTTTCGACCGGATGCATTTGGCTGTTTTGGCGGAAATAGACCTTGCCTTCCACCAGCGCAAAGCTGAAATTGCGCACGTTCGGATCGGCGGGCAAGGAAGCCTCCGCTTCCTCCGGCTGCTCCTCACGTTCTCCTTCTACCCATTCGGCGTGAATATTGGTCAATGCCTCGCGCAGCAGCTCATCAAGCGGTACATCCGGGTACGGTCGGCATGTGGTTTCCTCGCGATTGCCGTACATTTTGTCATCAAACGCCATCGTACCTAGCGCCATATCCGGTTGAGCGGCAAAGTAGGCATTGATCGGCACGCTATCCTCCGTTTCAGCCAACGCCAACCACGGCTCGCTCTGCTCGTTGACCGTCACCATGCGATCCCGCTTTTGCAGAAAGAGAATATCTGCCGTGACTTCGGTTCCGGCATTGGCCAGAAACGCATTGCTCGGCAGGCGCACTGCGCCGAGCAATGCCGCCCGTTCCGCGATGTACCTGCGAACCGCCGGATTTTGCTTGTCCATCGTCCCCTTGGAGGTAATGAAAGCGATGATGCCGCCCGGCCGCACCTTGTCGAGCGTCTTCGCAAAAAAGTAATCGTGAATCAGAAACTTGTGCTTGTCATATTTTTTGTCCACCACGCCATAGCCGCCGAACGGCACATTACCAATGGCAAGGTCAAAGAAGCTGTCCGGCAGGTTCGTCCGCTCGTACCCGTTGATCGCAATGGAAGCCTGCGGGTAGAGCTGCTTGGCGATGCGCCCGGTCAAGCTGTCGAGTTCCACGCCAAACAGCCGTGAATCCTGAAACGATTCCGGCACCAAACCAAAGAAGTTGCCAATCCCGCAGGAAGGCTCCAAAATATTTCCCCGCCGAAAGCCCATTTGCTCCAGGCACTCGTACATCGCCTGAATGACCGTTGGCGACGTATAATGGGCGTTCAGGGTTGAGGCCCGGGCAGACGCAAACTCCTCCGGGGTCAGCAGCGCTTGCAGCTCGGCATATTCAGCAGCCCATTGGCTGTTGGCATCATCGAATGCCTGCGGGATGCCGCCCCATCCCACATAATGCGCCAGCACCGCCTGCTCCTCCGCATCCGCTTGGCGGTTTTCCTGCTCCAACTGTTGGAGCAGCCGGATCGCTTCCACATTGCGGCGAAATTTCGTTTTGGCACCGCCGTGCCCCAAGGCAACATCCACAATGCGATAATTGCTCGCCGGTTCGCGCGGGTGTGCAGCGGCCTCGTTAATAGGCGTAGTAGGTGTTCCGTCTTGTTCCGTTTGCTTTGTTGCGGCTTGCGCCGGTTCCTCCGAACGGTCATCCGTTCCATCGCTTTCCCACAACGCTACTTCCGCTTCGGACAGCGGTTCATTGGAGAGCAAATGATCGTTGAGCGGGTTGTCGCGCAGCAGGCGTTCCAATTCCCCGCGGCTCATTTCCTTTGAAAACAGCGGGAACTGCTTATCCTGTAGCCACACCTTATTCGATTCCAACTGTACGATTTCATATTCATCCGCGCCAATGTATATGGAGCTGCCCTCGGCATACGCATAGCGCAGCTTCTTCCGGTCGCGCTGCAGGGCATCTGGCGGCGAATCCAATGGGGGCTCCGGCAACGGGAGCCGCCGTTCTCGCAGCTCGGCTTCGCGCGGCCTCCGTTGCTCCTCCAGTTGTTCGGCATAGGCGGGCAACTGCTCCGCTTCCCGGCGATTCAAATAACGTCCGGCGGTCAGCAACTCGCCAATCCGCTTTTGCACCTTCATCCAGGGCAGCACCAGCTTCTGATCCTGATCCCCTCGAAAGCCGCGTTCCAACGTAATGCCCTTGCTGTCGTGATGCTCATGGATATTCGTACCGATCAAAGCAGGGGCGCGACCGCCTGTCCCATATTCCCGTTTCAAATACTCGGCATTGTCCTGCGCCGACAGAGATTGCTGAAAATGAAGGGCAATCCGCAGCTTGCCATGCTCGAAGCCGCTGCCGTTTTGCAGCACGGCATCTATGACCTCCTGCGGCCAGACAAACGCGGCGGCTTTTTCCTCTGCCGTCTCCTCCAGCCACATCGTTTGCTGCTCAGCGGACGGCTCCGGCGGCTGCGTCCGGTCAAATTCGCCCAGCAGCATCATGCTCTTGATATGGCCGACGATCACGCCCCAATCGTAGAAGCCTTGGGCCGTCCGGCTATCCGACTTGCCCGTCCAAATATGCAGCACATTTTGGTAAGGCTCCACACCGATCCAAGTATCCGGCTCCAGTTCCAGCTCCATCTTCTCCTGCGGAAACAGGCTTCTGACGTACAGGGCGCGTTCTACCGGATCATCATGGGCATCAAAAAAAGCTGCGATCTCCGCCTTGCTCTCCGAGAGCGGCGCGGTTCGCAGCATATCGTTGATCTGGTTCCCGTCATGAAAAAACGGAAGACGATTGTCCTCCGTTCTCCGGTCATGCCATGTTAGCGATACACCAGTTCGGTCAGAATCAGTTCCTCCGCCTGTTGCTTCAGATTGTTCATGTGGCCCGTCCAGCCCAACGGATCGCTCGCTTTGTCCGGTGCCGGGTGCTGCGTCAGCAGTTGCGCGATGGTCTGCTCGATCTGTTCCCTCGCCGTCCGGTCGATCTCCGCCAGATGCGGGTTCAACTGCTCCGAGAGCATCAGGTGGGCGTAGGTGCCCTTGCGCTCGGTTTTCAGAAACGTCTTGCGTAGCAGGCCGTATTTCCCGATGCCCACCGACTCCGGTTGTGCCAGATCCGGCAGCAGGTAATCCCCGCTCTGCGTGTAGGTCAGTTCCATGTTCGATCATCCCTTCGCGTGGTTTAGCTTCATTGTGCAACAGCGGTTCTGGCTTTGCAACGGTGCGAGATGAATCCAGAGCTTGACTTCGCTTGTTTTGTCGGCGCTGTGCCCGGACAGTAGACTCAATCTCCCGCAAGATCGTCTCGGCCACATCGCTGATGGCTGCGCCCAAATGCGAAAGAGCAGGAAGCGTGTTGAAATACCCGACACCGGACAAGTCATCGGTGCTGATGTAATGAGTTGGCTCCTGCCCGCAGCGAACCATTGCCATGTAGGCAACGGCGTGCTGCGCGGCTTCCCGAAACAGCAGCTCCACATGCGAGGCGTCCAGTTCTTCGAGCAGGCTATTGTCGCGCTCGGCCAGCAGCATCTGCACATAATCGGCGCTGTGATCCTCCATGGCGTTCCGCGCCGCAGCGAGCAAGGAGCCGGGCAACTCCATGCCCGGCTCCCGTTCGTGTCCAAAGGCGTTCTCCAGCGTTTCAAGCACAGCCTCCATATCCGCCTCGTCCATGCGCCACAGCGGCACGGCGCGGGACTGGCGGCTTTGCGTATCCGATACGTCAAACACATGGCGCAGCCCCAGGCTGCTGCCCCGATCCTCAATCAGCGCTATGCCCTTCGCGCCGCGTTTGACCCAACGGTTCAGCTTTTGGTTCCATACTTCAATCGGGGCACAGGCGGTAGCGTCCGGGCGTTGCGCATAGATTAATAGTTGATCCTGAAACGGATACTTGTAATTCCATGCGGCGGTGCGCAAGAAGTCGGCCCATTGTCCGGTATCGTTCACCACCGCATGCGCTGTGCGGGCGGACAGCTCGACCATGCGCTGCAGCTTGGCTGTCACGGGGACACCTCCTTACCGGATCGTAATTTTGTTGGTCAATCGAATGCCTTCCTCGGAATAACGCGAGGTAAGGTGAATCAAATCGTTTTGTTCCAGACGATGCAGGTTGCGGCGAATGGCAGAGGTCGAAAGTCCGACCTCTGCCGCGAGGCGGCGGGAAGACAGCCACACAGTGCCGTTTCGCCCGCCTGCGAAATCCAGCAAATAGCTGTACAGCAGCTTGGCCGCCGGGGGAAGCGCGGCTTCCGCCAGCAGCCGATAACGCGTCAAATCGTTCATGGCGTCCTCCTATCGTTGCGGCTCCGTTTTTTTCTTCTGCGGGATAATTACCGCAGGGGCGGGAGGGGCTTGCCGCTGCTGCTCGGCCACGCGCTCCGTCCGGGCGTAGCAGTACAAGTAGAAGTTGTAATCCCCAGCAAACGGGAAGCAGCGCAGGTAGTAGCGATGCTCCTGCGTCTCCATGCGAAAGCCATATACGTCCGTGCTCCAAGCCCCGGCGATACGCGCCTCCGGGTGCTTGCTGCAAAAGCGAAGCATATGCTGACGGCTTTTCAGCACGCCGTGGTCGCCAATCGCCTGAAACACCTTGCCCAACTCGTCCTTAAACGCTGCCGTTTCGAAGGGAGAGTTCCGCGGAAACCAGGTCACCCAAAACTCCTCGCCCGAGCGCCCGAAGTCCCCGCGCAGATGTCCGATACAGGAACGCCCGATCTCATTCTCAGCCGAACCCGTATAAAAATAAGCCGCTTCCTCGGGAGCGGCGCTTTGCAGCTTCTCAAACATGTCCATTCCTCCCAATTCAGTGGGTGCCGCCCGTGCCAAAATCGTCGTAGCTGGACAGGTCCGCATGATAAAACGCCACGTCGCCGTCCAGCAGGGAGAACCTTGCGCCATACGGATCGACAAAGCTGCGGGCAAAGCCCTCCAATTGCCACTGGTTGTTCAGCGGCGCATTTTTGTATTGCAAGTGCGGCTGGCTGGTGTTCCGATTACGTATCGTCTCGATGTTGAAATTAACGATCAGGTAGCCGTCGCGCAGGAAGATCGGAGACTGGTCATCCAGCTTGTGGGTGCGTCCGTACTCGGCCACATTGAAGCCCGCAGGCACTGCATACGGCGCAGCGGGCAAGCTATATTCCCCGCGCCAAAGCTGAACGGCTGCATTCGCTCGCGCCGTATCAACGCCACTTGGCACCTGCATGCTGCCGATGAAGGTACGAAGCTGTGGCGGCAGCAGCATGCCGTCATAACCGCCAACGTAAATCTTCTTTTGTGCCGCATCCTTCAATAATTGCTGCACATACGTGGTCTGATTGCCTGTAGCGCCATTCAACCTCCAGAGGGAACTGGCGGTATCAGTCAATTCCTGCTTCGGCACATTACGAAGTCGGGTATCCAGCGTGACCAGCCGCTGCTCGGTGTCCTCTGCGGAGCCGATGCGAATAAACCGCTTGTTGCCCGAGTGGTAATACAAGTCCACCGGCTGTCGGTTCTGTCCCTTCTTGTCCACGAAATAGAAGGTAGGCGTAATCAGGATACCGTCGCCCGAACCAAACATATTGCCAAGCGTCTTGACCTCGAATTTGAAGTGATAGCCCGTCTTGATCGCCACGTTTTTCTTGCCGCTCTCCGGGTGACTGCCCTGCCGGATCGGCAATATGAAGGGAGCCGCATTGCCCCGCGCTGCGCCGTCAATCCCGTTCGGCCCGACCCAATAGCTGTTGCCGGTTGGCGTTGCACTGCCTTTGGCCGTGCGGAATACCATCTCCCACTGGTAATCCGCGATGTCGGTAATACGGAAATCAAACAAACGGCCGATGACTTCGACCGGCACCACCTGCGTCGCCACATGATGGTTCACATCCAGGTTGGCATTAGGCTGCGACGTAAACGAAGCAGGACTGTTTTCGGCAAAGGAACGGAACAACACCTCATAGTTTCCTTCATCCACCCACACCGGCAAATAAAACGTCGTCTGTAGCTGGCCAACTGGAATCGAAGTCCAGGTCTCCTTTGGAATCAGTGTAGTGCGGTCAGCCTTGTACACGTCAAAAGGAAATCTCACCTGCTTGTCGCGGATGTATTTCGCATAATCCCGGTTGCCGTAGCCCGTAATGTCTCGATGCTGCCCGCTAGTCGGGATGGTCACCGTAAAGGGTCGATTCAAAATGAGCGCCGAACGCCCGGGTGTCGGCACCGTCTTCTGGCTATGCGCCTGATCGTCGGAGACGGTGGCCCGATTCACAATCGGCGTATGCACCGTCACCGGATTGATGCCGGAAATCGGGAAGGTTTGATTGCTTCCGCCGCCAATGCCTTTGATCAGGGAGTAGGAGAGCGTCCCACTGCTTGGCTGCGCTACCTTATTGATTTTGCCTGAATCGATAACAAAACCGCTGCCGTACAGCACGTTCTGCCCGATAATCGGCGGAGCCGGAATCGTTCCTGGAGCCGGAGCCGTTTCTTCAGTCGTTCGGCTATCCATAATGGTCTGTCCGTTGAATAGGAGCGAATCGTTCCGCACCTTGATTTTCCCGACCGCCTGCTCCGCCTCCGATTTCCAGTTCTCGGAAGGCACAGACGGACGGCTGGAGCCGCCATATAACGATTGGCCGGGCAAGGTTACATTACGATACACCGGATCGGTCACATGCGCTGATGGAGAAACATCATGGCTGGCCGAAACGGTTGGCGGCGTGTAGCCACTCGGTTGCAGCGTCACCTTGCCGCCCGGCAAGGCATAGTTGGATATTTCAGCGCGCTGCAAGCCGTACACTTCCAGGCGATCAATCAGCCAGTAGCTGAACTTGCGTTCCACCGTATAGTTTTGCGTAACCGTTTGAGTAGCGGAGCGAGATACCGGGATAGTGGTCGGGTTGCCCCCGCTGTCTGGCGGTCCGGAGACGTATTCCGTCCAATGCAGCGAATAGGTGCGGCTAACGGTGACCGGGTACTGTTTTGTTCCCTTGATCTCCGTAAATTTGTTTTTGTACAAATAGGCTTTCGCGCTTGCGTTCACGTATAGGCTTTCCGATGTCGGGATGCCCTTGAGCACGTCATAGCGCTCTGCGCCGCGCGCATCCGCCTTGATCACCGCCGATGCCGATGCATCCATGTCCTCGCGCTGCTGCTCGGAGCCGGTTTGCGGGGGTTCTCCGCCGCGATTGATCTGCACCGTATGATCGGCGGTCGAATCGCCCGTTTGGTTGGCCTTGTCCGTCACCACGACTGTGATTTTGACAGTGACAGAATCGCTGCTGCCAAGCCGAATGCGAATCGGCAGCGATTTGCTGGCCGATGTGCCGCTCAGTGCGCCGGTTTGCTGACTGGCGTTGACCAGTTGCGCGTTTTCGATACTCGTAATCCGATAAGACTTGAGCTGGCTTTGCGACTTGGCTTCGAACGTAAAATCGCCCATGACCGCTGTTTCCGTCGAAGCCGCCTGCCCCGGTGCGTCGATGCCGGAAGTAACAGTAACGGGCGAGGGCACCTTGTAGATACCCACAAAGTTGGAACCGCTCGAACCCACCAAAATGGTACGTTCCCGCAGCTTGCTGTCTCCTTTTTCCTGAATGAACAGCTTTTCTGTCGGATTGCTGTTGCTCGTAATGTAGGAGCGAATGATCTCATACGTTTGTCCGCCTTTGGTTATCGTCGCTTCAAAGGTGTGGTTCGCTTCCTCTCCTGTCACAAACTCGCCCTTATCTACTTCCTGTAGCACCGTACCGTCTTCCTTTTGATAGTAGGCTTTCACGGGGCTTGCGGCTTCCTCATATTCGGCAATCGCGTCCGAACCGCCAAGGGCTACAGTAAAGCTGCGAATACGGACTTTATCATTCGTTTCGGGATTTTCCTGCAACCACTTTTTCTGCGTCGTATCCTGTTTGGGCGTCAAGTAGGAGCGGACGATCCGATACGTTTTTCCGCCATCGGTCAAGGTAGCCGGAAATTCGTGGTCTATCGTTTCCCCGATTTTGTATTTGCCCTTCAAAAACGTCACGTCCGGCTTTTGAATGATTCGGCCATCGACGGTTTTGGCCACGACATCCACCGGAAACTCCGCGCTGCGATAGGGAATATGAAGGCCGAAATAGTCGTCGAGATCGTCGGGAACCCGCCAGCCCTCGGCTTGCTTGATGCCCGACAGAGTGTAGAAGGGGCCTTTGCGAACCGAGCCGTCTCCGTTGATGGAAACCATGACGGCATAGAAGTACAAATCGTCATTGTCCTGAATGCCGTCCATGCCTGCCGCCCAAAGTCGCTGAGTCACGATTTCTTCGGGTACTTCGTAATAGGAAGTCAATGGCTGGCCGGGTATGGGCGGATCAGGATACTGCCCTTTTTGTCTGACCTCCTGATTGAGAAACAGCGCATGCGGGCGATTTCGCGGATCACTGCATTGTTTAGGAGAAGTCGTGGAACATACCTGTTCTCGCGTCACAACCCAGCCCACCGTTTTGTACCGAATGGAAGTCGTAGCGGCTGTACTGGTAATTTCAAATTGGATAGCTCCGTCAAAAATACGCACTTGAGGAGCAGCCGTTACGACATGTGGCAATAAGACAATCGACATAAAAAAAGTGCATGCCAGCAGCATGCACACAAGTCGTTTGGGTAATGTTTTTATTTTCATTTGCTATTCCGCCTTCGAAATGGTGTGGTTAAAAAACAGGCTCGCTGTCGGTGATACTTTCAACGTACTTCCCCAGTCTCCGCCGACATTGGTCACCAACTTAATATCCGAATACCCCTCGTACCACACATTTTTCTCAAACTCAGCGTCTTTAGGGAACCACTCATCATAAATCAAATTTTCTGAAGATTGAAATGATACAAAATTGATTCTGAACTTGACTCGAACGTGATTGGCTCCAAATCCATCATAATAGATCATAGATGGTTCTGGATCAAGATAACCCTCAACCTGAATCTTGTTCGTTTTTACCCAATCCACATACTGACGAATATATTTCAGTTCCGCATTGGAGTTTTGCATCTTGGTTGCAAACAACGCCTGCGCCCATTCGTCATCAATCGTCCGGTAGTCCACATTGAGCCATAATGCGCCAAATGTTTTCAGCCTGCTCAACCAGATGTCCACATTCTCTTTGTTGTACTCGGAAATGGTCGAATAGAGCATCGAAGATACCTTTCGATCTTCCGGATCAGAATACGGATACGCCAGCTCATACATCGCGTTCGGAACATCCGCCAGAATGTACGGATAATCCGCTGCATTGCTCGGCAGATCAGTCGTGCGAATCAGCCTGCCCCACGGATCAAGATCGCCTGCCTGCTGCTCTGTATTGGACAGAAACACCGTATTCGTTTTACCATCCCATTCCACCGCAACGCCAAGGATTTCGCTGACAAATCGCAATGGAACAAAAGTGCGACCACCTTGCATCACCGCCTGGGTATCGAAGGCCACTTCTTCGCCATTGACCGTCGCGACATGACTGCCGATGGTCAACCGAATGTTCTGATCGTCCTTTTGGATCGGCACCGACCGGCTCTCCGCTTCCCAGCCGACCTTTGCGCCGAGCGCCTCCGCTACAAACCGCACCGGCACCAACGTTCGCTGGTTTTCATCAATGAACGCCTGGGCATCGGGGAACCACAGCTTCGTACCATCCATCACTACCGTGATAAATGTTGGCGGCTTGGATGCCGCGCTCGCAGTCAGGGCAAACCCATTCATCAGCATGACCACGATCAACACCAGCAATATTCTTTTTTTCAACGGCTTCACTCCTCATATCAGAATTGTTCATATGGAAAAACCTTCTTTTCCCTTCATGATAGGGGATAGCGGTACAGCCTGTCTATATTGCAAGCCGGAAAACGGCTCCCATTTCAATGAAGAAACAGGAGCCGTTTCGCGCGTCTTATACGCCCGAGCCGAGGGTGAAGGTCAACGTCGCCGTATAGGTAGTCGCTACCGTGCCGACCACATCATTCACCTCATACTTGCTGGAGCCACTGCTCACCGAAGCCACCGTTACGGTTTTCGGCACTGCCAGCGAGTAGGAGATGCCTGCCGTATACTCGCCCATGCCGTAACCCGGATCTGCCTGTATCAGCTTGAGTGGCGTGGCGGACAGCGTGCCGTTATAGGCCAGCGGCCCATGGGTCGGGTCGACGGCTTGGCCGCTCAAGGCTACAATCGGCGTACCAACAATGACTGAAACAGCGCTGGCCGGAATTTTGACGGTATACATGCCCGAGGTCGTCGGGTCAGGCAAGGAGCCGCTCACAAAATCGGTGGACGACACGGATACCGACCAGCCTGCACCGCTGCCGCGGCTGTCGCGAACGGTAATTCCATTGGAGGCCGTCGAGATCTGATTCGCGGTTACGTCCAGCGTCACTGCGCTGAAGGAAATGGCCGTCTGCGACGATTGATTCGTGCCTGCGATGATGGACACCGTTTCGGCATGGGCGGCGGCAGGGAGCAGGAGCGCCGTTGCCAAGGCAAGGGGAAGCAGCTTGCGAATGAAGTTGAACATAGATCAATTCTCCTTTACAAATGGGGTGATCTATATGAACATGCTGCGCCCGGACGCAGCATGGGATTTTAGCGCGGCTCCCTAGAACGCCGCTTGTCGGCACGTTTTCGCCGCCACGTGACGATCACAATCAGCAACAACAGTCCGGCATAGAGGTAGATGCGGTGCAACCCAAGCCACGGCGCGGGCAACGGGGAGCCGTCCTCCGCTACCTGAATCACCTCGCCCGAAGACGCCGTTCCCCAGCGGGTGCTTTCTTCTTCGCCCGCCACTTCAAAGGGCAGTACCTTTTGCTCCATCTGCCCGTTGACGTTCGTGATGACCTCCGCCAAATAGGCTCCCGGAGCGAGCGGTCGACTTAGTTCGGCCCGATATTGCGCCACCGTCCCCGCATAGATGGAGTCAAAGCGAGTTTTCAGTTCCAGTACGGGCTTACCTTCGTCCTGCCGCTTGACCTCCACGGTCATCTCCGGCTTGGATAAACTGCCGCCTTCGTTCATGAGCAAAATGGAGAGGAAAGCTTTCTCATTTTCTTTCGCATAGACGGCTGCATGCGGAACCGCCTGCGGCGGCTTCGCTTCGTCCAGCTTGAAGTTGAGGACGACCTGCAAGCCGGTCTTGCGAACCACGTGGGTAACAAACCGCGCCTGCGTATCGTCCGACACTTCCACCGTGTGATCCTGATCGTCGTAAACGCCGATCACCGAGACATATTGACCCGGCTGAACGGAATCGGGGATGCGCATGTTCACGGTAAAGCGTTCTGTTTCTCCGGCCCGCACTGTAATGGGTCGATCCGGCGTTGTATACCAAGCTGCCGAGCTTAGATCCGGATCATTCGGCAACGTAAAATCCATCCCCCCTCCAAGCGCCGGGATGGCATCCGCCATGTAGAGCAGGGCGGTGATGTCCTTCTCCGTCGGATTGCTCACCTCCACCGCATACTCGCGTTCCTCTCCGGGGACAATTTCCTCGACGTAAGCGCCGAGTTGCGGATGGACGTGTTCGGGATCGCCGCTCACGATCAATTGCTGTCCCTTCGCCGGGGCGGAAAACCCCGTTCCAACCCAAAAAACCGTTGCCAGCAGCAACAGTCGAATCCTCATGCGTTATTCGCTCCTTTTGTTCAAATTCCGCTGGTCAGCGTCAAGGTGAGTGTACACGTATACGTTCCGGCCAACAGGCCAATCGTGTCGCCTGGCTCGTAGGAAGAGGCAGGAGCAGCCTGAAATACCTGTACGGTCAACGGCACCGCCAGCGCCAAAAACATGGCCGTCTCATATCTCCCTGTGCCGTACCCGGCGTCTGCCTGCATGATGGGGACGGAGGTCGTCCCCAGTGTTTGTCCCGGCAGGTGCTTGGGACCGTGAACGGCGTCGATTTCCATACCATTTAGCACCGTAATCGGCGCGGCTCCGTTTATCATCAGGCTGGAGGCTGGAAAGCTGGCGATCAGACTGCTGTTTCCCGTTGTGGGATCAAGTCCCGACCAGTAAAATGGAGAAGCGGATACGCTGAGCGTCCAACCCGCGTTATAGCCGCGCAAGTCCGAAACCGTTATGGGCAAGGTTGCCGAACTTTGAAGCGAGGACGGCAGGGCTACCGTTGAGAACGAAGCGGTTCCTTTTGCTGTCGTCATCGTCCCGGTCACCAGGCCGGGCAAGGCTCGTGAGCCGCCGCCGTATCCAAGCACACCGCCCGCCCCATAGCCCCAGCTATACAATAAATCGTCGATTGTTCCTGCCAGAACAAAGTTGGATTTGATGCTGCCTAAAAATTGAACAGCTTCCATCTGTATTTGCACCGGGGAATGGCGATCCATCCCCGTCCCGTCTCCCAATTTGCCGCTCCAGTTCGAGCCCCAGCCCCATAGTTCGCCATTCGACAGCCTCGCATGAGTGTAATCGCCACCGGCATGAATCGAAGCTACATTCGATAACGCCGAAAACAACGTCGGCTCATAGCGCCTTACGGTATCGCCAAAGCCCAGTTGTCCATACGTATTCACGCCCCAGCACCAGACCTGACCATTGCCATCCAAGGCAAAGGAGGAATCGTTCCCTGCCGACACGCTGACGATGTTGGCCAAGGTACTTTGCCAGTACGGCGTGGTTACCGGCGGTCCGGCTCCTCCATTGCCAATGCCGCCGTAGCTATTGCTCCCCCAAGCGTATACATGGCCATGCGTCGTGACGGCCAGGCTATGAGTGCCGCCAGCCGCGACGGTTAGAATCGAAGATAGCTCCGGCACTTGAACCGGCGATGTCTTGCTCGTGGTCGTCCCATCGCCAAGCTGCCCCTGCTGATTCTCTCCAACTGCCCATAACGTCCCGTCCTCACGTACAAACAGCGCAAAATGGACTCCGGCCTCCACTTGCGTCACATCGGACAATGAAAGTAGTGTTGGTTCATTTTTCTGCTGCGTGTCGCCAAGACCAAGCTGCCCCTCTGCTCCACGCCCCCAAACCCATACCGAACCATCGGCTTGCAGCGCATAGCCCGAGGTGGCGCCGCAAGCGATGTCCGTGATCTGATGCAGAGATTGAATCCGAGTAGGGAACGAAACGACTGCACCGCCGGAATCGTATCCCAACTGCCGTTGTTGATTGCTGCCCCACGACCAGACCGTGCCATCCGATTTTAACGCCATGGCAAATTCGCTGCCGCCACAAGCCTGGGTATACACAGGCCCGGCTGCTTGCGCGGCGGGGATATGGACGGCAAGCCATAGCAAAATTCCAATCAATACTCGGACATACACATCCGGCTTCCTCCTTTCGATAATGCCAGCTATTGCGGACAGGGCAGCGGCATGTACCCCTTGTGCGCAGCCGCTTGCTCGTTGGCAAACACCTCTTCGCGCGGATATCCGTAGCCGCAGGAGTTGCGGAAATATACCTTCATCGCGCCTTTTCGAGCGCCGATAATGGCCTCCTGTTTCAGCACCCGGCTTCCCCCCAATGCATAGCTGTTGTACACCTTCACGCCCATCGGAATGCCTTGCAAAAACGCCATGACGCCCACATCGTCGATACTGTTGCTCCAGTCCTCATCCGGGATCAGCGGCAAGGTGAACACGTACGAAAATCCGGATCGGGAGACGGTTTCATTGTATTGGTTGATCCGATATGCCAGTTCATCCTGAATCGCCCGGACAATCGTGCTGCGCCGTATCTGCTCAAATTGTTCGGCATCCTGCAGGAGCGGAATCGACGTTTGCTGCCGAATGTCCTGCCGCAACCCTTCCTGCCAGCTTCCGCTCGCCGCATCGTAAGCCAATACCTCCTGATCCAGCGTAAACGACAGGCTGTTGCCGGCCGCATCGGCGTAGGCATACGGCTTCTTCGCGCCCCAAACCGGCTTCATCACCGCCTTCCCGTCAGCGCCAACCCATTCGTGTTCGCTATACACATAGAAGCCGTCATACCCCACAATGACAATCGCGGGGATGTAGCGGCGCAGCGTGCCTTGCGCCACCGGATCGTCCGCGATGCCAAAGCCCGCACCCAGCGTCCGATAAAACGCCGCGATGGCGTCTTCCTTATTTAGTGCGACCCGTTTCTCCGAGCCGTACTGCGCTTCCCGTTGCTGGCTGGCATTGCCAATTAACTGGCTCGCCGCATCGTCCACCGCCGCATCCAGCGCAGCGTCATATCGTAATTCGGTCAGCAGCGTCCGGCGCAGCGCATCCGTCTCAATACGATTGATGGTGGCAAACGGAAGGAACAGCAGTGCGCCGACAATCGCCCACTCAATCCATCGCATGGCGCACCATCCCTCCATAGGGAATAACGATCTTTTCATTCGGGCTGATCGTATTGTTCAACATGTCAAAGATCAGCGTCCCCGCCGTCCGATTCGTATTGCGCACCGTGACTGAGAAGCTATCACCCGCCCGCATCCGGTAGCGGCGGCTTGGATCATCTCTGGCCAGCGTATTGTCAGGAAACAGTACCGGCAAAATCTGTTCGTCATAGTACGAATCGAAATGTATTTCATAGATGCCGCGGAACGTCTCCGGCCGAGTCGGGTCATCGTAGACCGGCACGTATTTTTTGCTGCCATGCTCCATCTCGACCGTAAAGCTATTGCCCGTTGCAGCCAATGCGGCCATAAAATCGTAGTACATAGCGGGCGTAATGCCGCCCTTGTCGCGCACCGCATCCACAAATGAGGTCGTCGCCCGCAGCGCCACCAGCTCGGAAATATCGTCCTGCTGGTCAAAGGCGGCGGCGAGCGGATACAGGTAGAGCAACAGGAGGGCAATCAGCACCGCAAACAGCTTGGTCAGCGTGTTCATGGCACTCGCCTCAAGATCAGCCGCAGCAGCCGTCCGCTCTCATCCCGCTCATATTGCGGCACATATTTCGCTTGCAGGTGGATGCCGCTTACGCGAAGCTGCTCCCGTTCCAGCGGCGCTTCGTATCGGACACCGTTCACGATTATTTCCGCATCGCCTTCTTCCAGCCGCGCAAGTACGTGGAGTACCTCCGCACCGCTGAACGTGCCGTCGCTGGCTATGGGGCTTGCGGTCTGATGCAAACTGCGATTCTGGGCTTGGCCCGAGACGTAGGCCAACGCATTCAGCGAAGCTCCGTTTTGAAACAGCATTAGGCCCGTTCCCGCCGCGAGCAGAAACGCCAGAAACGCGACACTCATCTCCATCATCGTTCTCGGGGCATAATCCATCCGTTTTTCCTCCTTCCAACTGAAAGCGCCCGGGGATACCCAGACGCTTTCAGCCCTTCATTCGGTCTTACTGCTGCCGGAAAACAATGCCGCGAATGACATTGCTGCTGTCCAGCACCAGAGTCGCGCGGAACTTGCCGCTCGGATTGACATAGTTAATATCCGCCTCGTCTACCGTTTGGGCGATCAGGCCGGGAGCAACGCCAACGACCGTGCCGTAGGTCACGTTATCCATTGGCACACTCGTATTGATCGTTTTGCCGTACCAAAGTCCAGCCGGATTTTTGCCAGTGAAAATCTGAATACCGAATTGATCGACATCGCGGAATTTGCGCAGCGCGTTGACAACCTGGCTGCCCGACAACGTCGTATTGTCGTATACCGTAAAGGCCGTCTGCGACAGCTCGGTTTGAATGTTGCTAAAATTGCTTTGAGCCGCTTTGGTGGAATCCTGGGCCGAAACAAACAAGACCACGGCCAGGGTAATGAGGGCGATGGCGAGGAAAATCCCCGCTGCCATCACCAATGCTTTTTGTGCATTCGACATCTTCCATTCGCTCCTTTGACATGGAAATACAAAAATGCCTTCCCGCAAGATGAGGGAAAGCGATGCTGCCGCCTACTGAATGCGCTGAAGCTGCTCATAATAGGCGGTCATTTGCTGCAGGCTAACGACAATGAGCGGTATCACCAAATACCCGAAGATCAGCGTCATCAAGGGGGTAAAGCCAATCCATCGGCCCCAGCCTGCTTTTTGCTCAATCAACTGCTCATACTCCTGCTTGCGCTGCTCCCGCGCAAACGCCTGCTCCGCTTCGAGATCGTCGAACGCTTGGCGGATCGTCAAATGCTGTGATGCGAGCTCCAGCTTCTCCACCGTCCGCACGAACGGCAGAAACGGCGCATCCTCCTTGAGTTGCGCAAGCGCCTGCTCCTCGCCCTGTTCAAAGTGGAGCAAGCAGGCTTGCAGCGGCTCCTTGAACACACGGGCAAACTGCTCCATCCAGATCAGCAGTTGTTCGACCGACATGCGCTCCATCCCGGAAAGCATGGCGATCACCGCTTGCAGTTGATCGACCTCGTGCTTCATCTCCATTCGCCGCATGCGCCGCTCAAACAACCGGATGCCGACGGGCAGCGCATACCCGCCCCAGCCTGCGGCAAGTGCTAGAAAGGCTTCCCACCACAGCAGCCACGGCTGATCCAATTGCTCCAGCTTGTCCATCACCCGCCGCGCGGTCAGGCGAAGCTGCTCTTCCTGTTCACCGTTTACCGCCTGCTGACGGAGTAGGTTCATGATGATGCGTTCGTTGCGCGGCCTCACCTCCTTTACTTGTTCCAAAATGTGGCGATCCAGCGCTGCAGTTTCCCGCGCCTTGATTTCCTCCTCGGCGGACAACTGCCCGAACAGCATCCCCGGTTTTACCGGCGCATAAAGCAGTTGGTGCCGCTCCGCTGCATGCAAGGACACGAACAGCCCCAATACAGCGGTGAAAGCCAACGCGCCCGCGACTAAGCGCTGCACATAAAACCATTCCAGCCGCAGCGGCGATGCCGTGTCCTTGAGCAGCCGGGTCACGCGCTGCGCTTCCCGCGAATCGGGGACAGGTATCAACCGTTGCACGAGCCAGCGTATCCATGGCCAATCGTACACGCGCCTTTCCCATCTGTTTCGGCTGGTTGATCGGGCAGTCCCGTCCAACTCTCCCAGCGCGCGGAGCAGCACATAGGACAACCAGACAACCACGAGCAGGGTCAGCTTCGCCAGCCAGCCGAGCGCTCCGGCGTAGAAGGCGTCCATTGACGGGAAAAAGTGGCTGGCCCATGCTTCAATCGGGCGGGTAAAAAGCAGCGGCACCAACGCGATCACCGTCAGCCCTTGCAACAAATAGCTAAGCTTCTCCCGACGCAGCAGCTCCAGATTCAGCTCGCCGGACAGCTTTTCCAGCCCTTTCAGGTACACTGAGCCGCTTTCCGTTTGCCGGTCGCCATGCTCTTTAATGAGGTAAGACAATCCAGCCAGCCCTTGCAAATAGCGGTTGGGGGCGAGTTCCACATATTGCGCCAGCTTGTCCTCCGCATCGCTGTCCGTCAGCATCTCGTACAGTTCCTGCCCGTGCAGCGCCATTTCATAGGGAGCGCCGTCCGCCGCTTCGTAAATCGCTTCCTCCACCATGCCGTGGCGATGGTAGTGGTGGCGGATATCGCCGAAGAAGATGCGAAGCTGCCGGAGCAGGCGCAGCTCCAGCCGCTGCACGCCCATGTCCGCCAAAACGCCGTGCCCTACCCACAGACCGATCAGCAGCATGCCCCAGGTGAACGGATCGCGCACCATGACGGCAAGAGGGAGGACAAGCAGGAGCAAGAGGCTCCACACTCGCAAGGCCGACTTCATCGTCTCCAGCCGCAGCTTCCACTCGTCGCCAAGCCGAACGATCAGGAGCCGCTTGCGCAAATGATGCAAATAGGCGCGCAGGATCGGTACTTGCTCGCACACGCTGTAGAGCTGTTGCAGGAAGCTGTACATCGCTTGCCTGCGCGAGGCTTGTCCCGGCTTACGGAGCGACTCATACCGCCGAATGGCGGCAATGTCCGAATCGCGGCGGGACAGCCACAGGAACGCCGCCACCGCCATCAGGAACAAAACCGTTGAGATGCCGAGCAGGGGAGAGAGCCATTCCCGCATCATCGCGCATCCCCCCAATGGCTGGACAGGAAGGCATCGAATACCGCCTGATCCGGGCCGCTCAAATAGGTCGCCATGTCCCGGCGGCTTTGCTCGGACAGCGGATGAACAGCGACATACCGTCCGTCCCGGTATTCGATCAGATTCCGCGCGGCGTACAGCGGGCGATCCGTCGAGCGCCGAAAAAACTCCAGCGCGGTATCCATAAAAGCGGCCTGCCGTACATCCTTGGTCATCTTGCCGATAAACTCGGCTGGATAGTCCGCCTCCTGCGGCACCGGCACACATTCCGTAATCCGTTCGATATACCGCCGTCCGTCCAGGTCACGGCGCAGATGAATGTCGAAATTGACGACGCTGACGACCTGCTGTTCCGCCACACGCTCGCTGCTGAACACGCCGGTCTTGAGCAGCGAATTGCGCAGCGACAGCACGAGATCGCGAAACGTTTTGGCGTGATGGGTAAACAGCGTAAACAGCGAAGCTACTTGCGCCATTTGCACCATCCACGCCGCAACCGGATCGGTCGCCACCTCGCCCAAAATGTTCACCGAGCCGTCCGTCTTTTTCTGAATGTCCAGCCCTTGCTGGCCGGAGATCGTTTCCGTTTCCCGCAGGCTGACGATGTTGCGGTTCGGGTAAATTTTGCGCAGTTGCAGCTCAAAGCTCATTTCCTGCACCCGAATCGGCAGCACCGCCGGAATATGGCGCACCATCGCCATCAGCAGGGTCGTCTTGCCACTGCCCTGCGCGCCGGTAATCGCCGTAATACGCGCGCCCGCCACCAAATAGCGGATGAGTCCGATGGGCAATTCCGCGTTTTCGTCCTGAATCAACTGCTCCAGCGTGGCGCTTTGCACATCAAATTTGCGCACAAAAAAAGCCCACGATTCCGCGAACCGGGGGCGCAAGACGACGACGCGGGAGCCGTCGCCCATTTCATTGACCTTATACCCGTTTGCTTCGGAAAGTTGGCCGGGAAAATTGTGCTTATAAATAAGCTGACAGACTCGGCGCAGCTCCTGTTCCGTGCCGAACGACAGGAAGCTCAAATGAATGGACTTGCCCTTGTAAAACAGCCATACGCTATCATGCGAACGGGGCAGCGCCTGCCACTCTACCTCGTCCTCCAACGCCCATTCGCCCTCCCACATCAGCGGCGGCAAACCGGACACGCCGCCGGATACGCCGTCGATTCGCATATCGCGCAGCTCGTCGATGACGCTAAAGCCTTTGTAGTGCTGGTAAATCCGCTGCACGACAATGCGAAGCTTGTCCTCGGTCTGCAAAGAGGGCGATTCCTGCGCGTAAATGTCTCGAATCTCTGCCCTCGAAATCCGGTAAGCCTCAAGCTGACCGTCTTCATCAAAGCGTTGCCGATCCAGCTCATACGCCTGAATCATCTGCTCCAGCGCCCGCAGCCCGAATTGCTGCTTGTAGCGATCCAACAGGATATCAAACTGATCCTGGGCGGAAAGCGACTCCGGTTGATGAAACGGCAGGAGCAGGTTCAGATGCGCATCGTCCATTTCGTATTGCTGCATCAGCAAATCGGTGATGACCTGCTTCACGTATTCCTTATCCCGCAAATCGCCGGAGGTGCAGCCGCGAAGCGCCTTCTTGAGCTCCGCCCGTTTATTCTTGCGGCGGCGATACTCCTCCTCGGACAAGCCAAAGTCGCTGAGATGGCTCGTTGTCATTTCGTGCAGCATGTCTTTGACGAACGCAGTCATCGCCGCCAGCGTGTACACGGTCTCGCCATCCGTTCGCTCCGGCAGACGGCGGCTCATGCGCAAATAGAGGAAGAATACGGCCAGCAGCAGCAAGGCAATGACAATCAGGGTGTTCAGCAGCGTCATCATGGCTTGTCCTCCTTGCCGCCGAATACAGGCTGATTCCGGCCCACGCCTTCGATCAGCGCATGCGCCAATTCCCTCACATGCCGGACAAAGCGATGGTTTTCATGCTGGCGCGAGGTCTTGCGATTGCGAAACCAGTACGGAATCGCCTCCCCGTGCTGAACCGCGTCCAGCCAGCCCGTATTATGCACGACTGGAAAGGCTGGCTGCTGCCAATGAAAGCGGCGCTGGAGGTTGTTTACAGTCAGAGACGAACCCGGATCGAACTGTCCAAACACGAGCATCGCTTTCTGCTCGTTGAGCTGTACGCTTTCCGGCGATTGAAAAAAACGCTCCAGCAGCAAGCGATTTTGCGGCAAGCAAACGACGATGAGATCCGCCCGATTCCGCAGTTTCTCCCGCCAGCCCGGAGCGGTCACGCTGCCGCCGTCCAGCAGCACCAGATCGTAGGCACGCTTGGCGGTGTCCAAAAGCGGCTCCAGCCAGCGCTCCGCCAGCATGGCAAAGCCTGCGTTCGGCTTCGCCGAGCCAGGCAGAACATCCAGCCGCTCCCGAAGCAGCGGCTGCGCATAATCTCTCAGCATTCTCGCTTCCAGCTTGCGGTTTTGCAGCAGTCGCAGCAGCGCATCCATGCCGGTATCCGGCAACGGGGACGGATTTTTTTCTGGCGGGTAAAAGGCGCGCTGCACCGCCTCATCCTCCTCGCGCAAAAGGCCAAGGAGCAGCAGCCGGGCCGAGTATTCCAGCCCCATACACGTAGCCGCCGCCAGCAGACTGGTGGTCGTTCCGGCCTGACCGGGGAACGGACTCCAAAACACGACAATCATTCCCATCGTTCCACTCCTTTCTACCAGACTCGCCATCGCTTTTGAGCCGTCGCCCAAGCGCGCCGCGCAGCCTTGGCATCGCAATCCCCAAGCTGTTGCAGCATGGTGAGCAGCACTTGCCGAAACGCTCCGCTGACGCGGCGAAGGTCGATGCGATGCTGATGCTGGTTATGCAAATCCGCTATGGCGTCACGTTCATCCAACGGAAAATGAAAGGAAGGCTCCAGCCACTCCACATGGCGCAGCCGTGTTTCGGCCCGCCATGCAGGCAATGTGCCCGGCAGCGCGGGAGACAGCCATTCATAAAAAGAGAGCGGCGCTTCCGCCTCGTGCAAACACAGGCGCAGCATCAGCTCCTCATTTTTTTGCAGCGACAGCCGCTTGCCGTCCCAGCACCAAATCCGCTTGTCAAAATCGGGCAAATTCCGTCCTGTTATCATCTGCGTATGATCCGTGTCAAGCAGCAGCACATCATATGTGCCTACTGTTCCCGCTTGTTCCAATGCGCGATCCAACTGCGCGGCAGTAATGTAGCCGTAGGCCACATCCATCTCCTCAAACTCCTGCACAGCGCAGCCCGTGAAGGCGGGCGGCAAATAGCCTTGAACCGCTTGTCCCATCGTCGAATCTACCAGCAGTACCTTCTGCCCCAGTGCGGTCAACAAACGGCCCAGCGCCAGCAGCACATGGCTTTTGTCCGCCGAACCAAGAAATACGATTTTTTTCATAGCCGTCTCCCTTACTGATTTAAAATGTCCTCCCAGCGTTCTTCTCCCGATGGCGCTTCGGTTTCCGTCGCAGCTTCCGTTTCGGTTGCGGCCGTAGGGGGCGTAATCGAGTCTGCCGGGTTGGCAGGAGCTGACGGTTCCGGCGATGGCACTGCGGAAACCGGCGACTGCCCCTCTCCCGACGATTTGTCATTTGATACATGCGGTTCCGAAGCTCCGCTGCCTGACAGCGGCTGCGTTTCAAACATGGCGTTGCCTTGCCGGGTTGTCGCCCGTTCATTTTGCAATTGCTGCTGCACCGTGACATTGCCGCTGGAAGCCCGCAGCTTGTCCGACTCGCTGACCGCCTTCAAATTGGCATCCAGCGTTTGGCGCAGGCTTCGAGCCAATTCGGTTTTCGCCGTTTCGAGCAGGTTTGGGTCGATCTCCATCAGGTCGAGCACTTTCGGATTGGCCGGATAGTTCACGACTGCCGCCTCCTGCAAGCCAGGCTCGATATACGGCAGCGCGTAAAGTCGCGCCCCTTGCAGATAAGCATCAATAATAGCGCTGGACGTTTGCAAAATATCCATCTCGTTCATTTCCAACCACACGACATTGCCCGTCAACTGCCGCACCTTCTTTTTGGACAGCAGTACAAAGTCCTCTCCGGTCGGAAAACCGATCCGTACATCAATAAACTGCTCAGCCTTCAGATTGGAGGGAAGCTGAATGACCTGAAATTCCTTGAGCCGTACATCCTTCGGAACCGGCTGTCCTTCGTACAACAAAGAAGCGAGCAGCGGCGTGCCCGCCTCCAGCTCCACCTTGGCATGCTTTCCGATAATCGCTTCCCGCTCTGTAATGACACCGGGTGGCAGAAGGGTCATGGGCATCGGAATCGCCTGGAGATCATCGGCTGTGAGCGCGACACCTGCCGCAACGGTTCGGCTTGCTACCCACACCTCGCGGCTGTTCAATTCCTTTTCTTGATTCAGTTGCTCGATTTGTTTTTCATAGCTTTCTTGCATCTGTTGCTGCAAGTGCTGCTGCTCGTTATACTGCATCAGCAAAAAGACGGCTGCCGCCACGAGCAGCGTCAACCCAACCCCAATAGCTGCAATGACTAACACCTTGCGGTTTCGATAAGTCGGCAACATCGCTAACGACTCCTTTCTTTATTATGAGTTGAATTTCAGCGGGCTTCGTCTCGCGACCGTGGCTTCTGCTGCTTCTCCGCTTGAAGCAGCGCCAGCTTCTCTACTGCCCACGCCGGTGTATGCTCCGGTTTGAGGAAGCCCGCCAAGTCTTCCCGGTTATAGCGGCATTCGTCGCCCGAATAGAGCCTTTCCGCGTAAACCGCTCGTCCGCGCGAATGTCCCGATGCGCCGAAGCCACCCGTCACCCAAACCAGTTGGTGATCCGCCGTGCGAAACTCCGGTCGCAGCCTTTCCGGGCGGATCACGACAAGCCTGCCGCTAAGTTCATCCTCCCCTTTGATGGGCAGGCAATGGGCAGATAGAATAGGGGCCATCGGCTCCGGAAGGGCAGAACGCTCCGTCTGTAGCTTCTCGATCTCCCACTGCATGAGCTTAGCGAACTCCCGCATTGCCTCCAGATAGTCCGCGTATCCTTCTGCGCCATAATACTGATCGATGCCAAACAAATTGTTCTGGTCGCAGTAGCAGACCAAATAGGGCTTCTCGGCATTCGTCGTGTCGATGCCCAAAATAACCTCGACTCTGCCGATAGGCAGCGCCTGATAGACCTCATAGTCGCCAGCCATTCGTTTCTCCTGCTCCATCGTCAGTCCTCCCGACTCCTTTTGCGATTAGGCCTCTTATGCCCGCATAGTGCACCTTTTCTCTGCTTGCGAGGCTCCCGTTCATCCTCATCTGGCAATTCATCGTTGCGGGTAAAGCCGGGCTTTTCCTTCATCAGCCGCTCATACTGTCGCCGTTTTCCTGCGGTAAAGTCCATCTGAAAGGCTCCTTTCAGCAAAAATGGGCATAAAAAAATCTCTCCATCCTAGAGAGAAGGGGATATTAACGCTCGTGTTCACGTTCCCGCTGCTTCCTGCGATACCAATTTTCTACCAGTTGCACAATGACCTCTTCCATTTGCTGCACGGTATAGTCTTGGGGGAAAAAGCGGCTAAGCCGTTCCTTGCGAATCGTCAGCTTCTCCTTCTGATTCGGCTTTTCCTCCGTCAAAATGCCGAAGATGACATCCCCGTTCAGCTTACCGTCCTGGCTGAGCTTCTTCATGCGCTGCGCCTGTGCCAGCGAAGGCGTACAATCTTCGGCTTGCATTGTTTCCAGCAGGGCTTGCTGCTCTTTCTCGGCCAAGTAAGAGATTTCAACCGCCGGGCTAAATGCGATATCCTTATTGTCCACCATTTCGAGAATGGGGGAGATGAGTTCGGTTAAACGGATGTAGCGTTTAATCTGATTGCGACTTTCACCTACTTGCTCCGCCAAAATCTCGACCGAATATTTACCATTTATATCCTGCCCAACTTGGGCAGCATTTTCTTTGCTCGGTCTGCCTGCCTGACGTTTCATCGCATTTAACTTCATCCTATATGCAAACGCCTTTTCACTCGGAGACACATGCTCTCGCTGCAAATTACTGTCCACCATAATAATGGTCGCCTGATCGTCGTCCAACTCACGAACAATACATGGAATAGTTACCATTCCCGCCATTTCACTTGCCTTTTTACGCCGATGCCCGGCCACCATTTCAAAGCCGCCATCTGTTTTGGGACGTACCAGCACAGGAACCAGCACCCCGTATTGCTTTACGCTTTCTGCCATTTCCAACATCGCATCGTCTGCCTTTACTTTAAAAGGATGATCGAGAAAATCACTGATGTCCGCCAACGGGATTTCCTTGATCTGTTCCTTCTGTGTCGCATTCCGGGTTTCTTCCGTTGTAAACAAATCATCGACTGTGGTCAGCTTGATGCTGGCGCGTCGGTCTTCTTTCGCTGCCAATATCCTGCACCTCCTTCGTTAATGAGGCATAAGCTCTGGCGACTTGTCCGCCCGGATCGTGCGCATAAATGCTTTTGCCGCGAGCGCTGGTTTCCGCCGCGCGGATGGAAAGGGGGATTTCCGTCTGAAACACGCGCAGCTTGTCCCCATAATCGCGGCGAAGGATGAAGGAAATATCTTTGGCAAAATTGGTGCGGCTGTCCACCATCGTGAGCAACACTCCCTCCACCACCAGCTTTTTGTTGATCTGGCGGCGAACGCGGGCAACCGTCTGTAATAACTGCGTCATGCCTTTTGCGGGCAAATAATGGGCTTGGACGGGAATAATGACGCTATCTGCCGCTGCCAAGGCGTTGATTGTCATCATGCCCATGCTTGGCATGCAGTCGATCAGGATGTAATCATAGTTGTCCTTGACGGAATCGATGTACGCCCGCATAATCGTTTCCCTGCTCATCGTATTCACAAGCGCCACTTCTACGGCGGACAGTTCAATGTTGCCGGGCATCAGGTCAATTCCTTCGTGATGCTGCAAAATGCCTTCCTGCGGGTCATAGGCTTCTTCCGCCATACATTTTTGCAGCATTGTCGCCAGCGATACCGGGAGGTTGTCCGGCTCTTGAAAACCAAGTGAATCCGTTAAATTCCCTTGTGCATCTGCATCCAGCAGCAGCACCCGCTTGCCTTCCGCAGCCAACCCGATGCCAAGGTTGACCGCTGTCGTTGTTTTGCCCACGCCGCCTTTCTGATTGGCAAGGGCGATTACTTTGGCCATCTGTCAAGTCTCCTTTCAAAATAGAAGAAGCCGGTTGCTTGGAGGAACCCGAGCACCGGCTTTTCAAAGATATCTATATAAAAAGAGATCACCCGAATGGGATGAACTCTTGGATATTCAACTTCAAATCGTATATCTTTCATCAGAGTGTCGTGTTTTCGTTAAGCTTGCTCTCCACGTCATACTGGAAATGAAGAATGATAAGGAGTGACTTCATGTATATAGGCTTCATATCTGCGGGTCGCTCCGAAATTCCATAGGATGAAATCTATTTGTATCCGACATTGAAAACACAGACGAAAAAGTAAACATAGAAAAAAATTTATCCGGCGGACAGTGGTTGACTGTCTCCATAAGCGCTGGCTTGCGCTTCCCCCAGGATCGCTGCAGGCCGCCCCCATTGCGATAAGCTGTGGCTAGACGGAAGTATCATAATACCTCCATGCAGATCATCGCCGTAAATGGAACCACCATTTCGCTATGCATCGCGGAATCGCTCTCATCTTGACCTGTGTCTTGAAAAAAGGAGCAGGAACAAGTCGGTCATGGCGCGCTGGCATACTGGCTTTCCTTTGAGGCTGCATGGGGAATGTACCGGACAAACTTGTATTCGATTTTCAAAGAACGATGGCGAGGGGATTTTGTCCCTCATAAGCCGTTTCATTTTTCGGGCAAAATCGGGTAGTTTGAGGAAAAATATTTTGAAGAAAGTTTTTCGAGGACATCTCGCGGCTTTCTGGTTGCCCAAAAACAGACGACAATAGACTAAATGCGATTGGAGAGTCAAGGTCTAAAGGATAGAATCGTGAGAGGACAATGCGTTTTGCGGAAAAGTTTGCTGGCGGTGAAAGGAAGGGAACAACATGCTATATATTTTTGGCGGCTTGCCGGGTACCGGCAAATCCACATTATCCGCAGCTTTAGCTAAGGAGCTCCGAGCTACGTATCTTCGGGTCGATGTAGTTGAACAGGCGATGCGTACTGCCGGAATCACTTTGAACGGGCCGGAAGGCTACATTGTGTGTTACGAACTTGCGAAACAAAACCTGCGCTTGGGTCTTGATGTGATCGCAGATACGGTCAATCCGATCACCATCACGCGCCAAGCTTGGCGCGACGTAGCGGAATCTCTTCAGATTCCGTTTGTTGAAATCTAGGTTGTTTGTTCTGATGAATGTGAATACAGGGACCGTGTCCGCACACGCCGAACGGATATTTCTGGCCTTATTCTTCCAACTTGGGATGAAGTTAAGAATAGACAATACGAGGCGTGGGATCGAGATCGACTTATTATCGATACGGCCCATCAAACAGTAGACGAAAGTCTACGGATACTTCGTGAACGGCTTGGTCTGGAGGGGTAAATAATTCATTGGTTTTTAATAGAGGCTCAATCAGAAGTTAAAAATGATGATGCTAAAAGGCTTCCGAGCAATGAATATAAAGATTCGTTGCGAATGATTGGATTTTTAATCAAGAAAAGGAGCTGCTCGAAAAGCCGTTTTTCAGCAACGGCACCTTACTGAACAAAGCCCAAGAACGCCGTGAAATCGGCATTCTTGGGCTTTTGACACTTGCTACAATTTACTCGAAAGGGGAGCCTTTCCCTTTCATACTTATTTGACGCAACTCCCCATCTTTGATCTGCTCTCCGTGACAACAAAGCACGCATGGCGTAAACACCAATTCACATTTAATTCATCTAAATTGAGAATCGCTGAATAATAAAGTCGGCTGCTTGCTCCGGAGTGATATTCGATACGTCCACTTTAGATGTATTCAGTTTTTCGTAAAAAGGTATACGGTCCAAGCTTCTGCGGATTATATCTTCCGTACGAGTTCCGGTATCTACTTCTTTCATCAGTCGCTCACTCAATGCCTCTTTATTGCATACCAAGGAGATAAGATGCACCTTGCAACCTGCTGTATCGAGTCGTGATAGAATCTCATCAACAATCGCTTGCTCATGCATGACCCAGCAAAATACGATATTTTCAAAAACAGAACACTTGATAAAGTTATTCAAGAGAAAGCAAATATTCTCCATAACCATTTTCTTGGTTACCTCGGTCACTTGAAAGGGATGCATATCCCAGCACCAGTCTCCATCCAGAAATACACTGTTGTTCAATTTGCCCTTTATAACTTGGCAAGTCGTTGTTTTTCCTACGCCCATTGTCCCGCCAATCAAAAATATATTTTTCATATATGCCCTCTACATTCAATATAGGCTAACTATCGATTATGCAATGTCATCATAAATCACACCTTCGATGATCTCTTGACCCTATATGTATTTTCACTTTAATGATTAGTCAGAAGCATTTGGAGGCTATCTGGCACCGGGATACTCGATAACTTCGAATTGATGCTTTGCTTACTCTTCCCGAATAATTTGAGAGCGCCAATAATTACGAAGCCTGCACCTCCATCCTTATTCTAGGATATAATTTTCAATGCCCATCCTACATCTTCTAACCTTTTCTTTATTTTCTCATCTACAAACTCTAACGGTATTGCAAGGCACAATAGCGCTTTCGCACGTGTCATAGCTACATACTGACACTTGAGGCGACTATGATTAGCTCCAATGGATTTGGGCGGCTTATTGCAAAGGTATTTAAGTATCGCTTTCATGTTGTGTGCTTTTGTATATGTTTCTAAAACCAAGGTAGCTAAATGTGTTCTTCCTTTTACAGAGTGAATACTGCCGAACTTTAGTTCAACGCAACGTTCGCTTTCCTTTTCCTTAAAGATATAATGATTTGGTAATGTGCGCGGTACTGTTTCTTTGGCATTTCCATTCAAATCAATATCGCTTTTCCATGATATAAACTTCTTAACTTTCTCATTTAATGTCAGGTCAAACTCTTTCAGAACACTTTCCAAAATGCTCACTACGCTTTTCCAACTTTCCTCTGTGGAAATACCCGCAGAAGACAATGCATAGAATTTTTTTCGTAACTCCAACTGTTTTTCTTCTGAGATTTGTTTGATAATTGATGAAACCGGATTATTAGTTGCAGCTATTAAATTTTGACCTTTTGCTGTGTTGATGAGTCTACGTATGCCTTTGGCAATCCATTCTATTTGAGCACTCAATTCCCCATTTTTTTGAAATTCAAAGCGTCCCCTTCTAAAATAATCAATCAGCCTATTGGGATTTGAATTTCTATCTGCCTTTTTTGCTTCATAACTAGGCCAATAATCATATATGCCTTTTGGAAAATGTTTTTCAGGAGTCTCGTCTTTCTTATCATGGACCATCCCTATAACATGGCATCCCAATTTCTTATTCTTCAACAGTTCATCATCAGAAAAAGTATTTAGTATATGTTGTGCAAACTCCTCTATTACTTGTCCAGCCTTATCTTTTGAAAACAAATAAAGAGTATGGCAACTTTCTCTCTCAGTATAATCATTTTCCGTACCGTGCATTTGCTCTGCAGAAATAGATACTGTGTTCGCTAATTGAGCTATTCTATTATCAAATCTTTTGCTCTCACTTAATAGCAGTGGTGCTTTCCTTGGAAATTCTGGTTGTTCAACAATTTCATTAACGTAATTATAAATTGCTTGATTGCTATCACCAAATCCCTGTATAATCGTCATACCGCCTGCTTCTGGAAAAGCCTTGTGGATTAGCTCCCATTGAAATGAATTAGTATCTTGCGCTTCGTCAATAAAGATTATCGGAAACCTCTGCTGTAGTCCAATAGGTATAGAATCACACTCCTTCAACGCTTGTTTTGCATATAAAAGCATCTCATCAAATGTAAAGTTCCCATCACTTTGAGACTCCTGTATCGCATCCAAAATCTTTTGACGTGTTTCACCCTGTTTGTCCCAGTTAATAACGCCGATGTCCCCGCTGTAGCTACAAATTTGTGCATCTTTATGGTTCCGTTCTAAATATGATCTTGTACCGAAAGGGAGCATATACCAGCGAGATTTTCTCACAAGATCCGAATCTATCATATTCATACGAAAACCCTTGGAACGAAGCCAAGGCAAAGCAACAAATGTATCGAAAAAGGAATGAAGTGTGCCTATAAAATGTGGGTACATCAAAAGCTTTTTTCCTACATCAGTATTTCCTAATCGTTCTTCGATTTCTTCACGAGCAACATTTGTATGTGACAAGACACATATACCAGAATTTGCGTATGGCCACTTCCTTGCCAAAATTGCCAATTTCGCAATAAGTGTCGTTGTTTTCCCGCTCCCTGGGAACGCCTGGATATCTATCGATTCCATATTTTTTATGACACCGATTCTATCACTATCAAATTGATAGCCTATAATAGATTCAACCCATGCAATGTCGCCATCAGTAATTTCTATTTCCTTTAATCTTTCAATTCCCATAATCTATTCCCCTGCAACGTATTCTATTGCGTCTACTACATACTTTGGTAGCGTTGCTTTCAACTCAGTTGATTTTCCCGTAAAAGCTTCCTCAAGCTCAAATGCAAACTGCTGTGCAAAATCTGCTTTGGATGCTATCTTTTTTGTGAAAAATCTATAAAAGTAAGATGATTTTTCCTCAATGGTAGGTAATGCTTCAATAGTAGTTTTAAATTCTTTTGTTTTTGCATCCCAATTTTTCTTAGCATAGCTTACTTTCACTACCGCCTTTATTAATGCCTCTTTCATTTCAATATGGCTTAAGCCCGCAAAAGCCAAGTCATACTCCAAAGTCCAGTGATCCGCAATAAATGTTATAACCTGTTGCCCATCTGCCTTCTGCCTTATGTCCTCAAGATAAGTTGTTGCTTCTTCCGATGTAGTAAAATCTGCCTCCGCTCTCCAATTCCGATCTGCTTTTTTCGGCCATGTAGACGGATCTAGGGTATACTTTTCATTAATACAAATTCCAGGAGCACAGTTCGGCATCACATCTCTATCAGTGACACAAGCGACCTTAATGCCCAGTGGATTTTTATGATTGGAACGTTGAAATATTCTCGCGTAGCGGCGCAACCCTGTACTTCGAACATCAACTAATGAAGTTCCGAAATCAGTAAAGCTGCACCCCAACAACTTGGCTATCGTAGGAAGTAACAAAGCTTCTCCGGGTCCTTCTACAACGATAACACTTCGTGCAAAAAACAAGTTGGCTTTTGTAGCATCCAAGTATTTTTCCAAATAGATGTAATCATCACTTTCGAGATTAGTGTGCCCTTCTGCCAGTGGAAACACTTGTCCCTCTTTCAATATTACGATATTCTTTAATTTCACAACGGAAGCCAGCAATGGGGAATGTGTTGTGATAATTATCTGCTGTTGTCTATTTTCCGTTTCTTTTTCCAACGACTGAATTAATTTCAGCTGTCGCTGTGCATGCACATGTGCTTCCGGTTCCTCAATAAGTAAAAAAGACGATTTTTTTGTCGCCTCAGACTCCTTATGCAAGAGCAATTCGCATGCCATGCTCATGATATTACTTGTTCCCAACCCTACCTTACCTTGCATAGCACTCGCATTTTTATCTACTGCCAAGTCAAGTTTTTCTAAAAGTAGCATTATTTTTTGAAGATCATTACTATTGGTACCAGCCACTTCAAACCTTGTTTTAATAGCATCTTTTTTCAATAACATTTGCTTACTTAATATTTCTGTCATATCATCATTTATTGACTTAAGAGCAGGATGGGCAGCCAATAAGCGATTCGATAAATTTGTAATACCTACCAAAGACAACTTATTCATATCCATTCCGTCTTGGTATTCATGTTCCCCTTGATTCAGCCCCGGAATATTTTGTACAATTTGAGACAAGCGTGAATGCCTTCCCGCCTGCATATCACTGTAAGCATCACGCAAAGCCCTTAAATAGGTAATGCGAAGCAACTCACGGGCTTCGGACGAAGGAGCCGGACCATTACCATCCTTACCCGTAGAAAGCGAAGAAATTGGTCTTGGCGGTTTAAAAGACGTTAAATATTTGCATTTCCAGTGTAAATACAAATAAGGCGTATTACCATCTTTGTGCTTTTCGTATGTCAAGCATTCCAAAAACGCAGCTTGCTCATCTGGAGTCAAACCAGAAAATTTGCAACTAATAGTGATTTCTAGAAAGGTATCTTCATTATAGAAATCATTTGCTTCTATTCGAATCCAACCAAAGTCTGTTGTTCCTAGCACAATCCTGATAGCATCCATTATAGCCGATTTACCCGAATCATTTTCTCCGACTAAAACCGTTAATCCCTGATTAAAATTAATGATGTGTTCATTATCATCAAAACACCTAAAATTCTTGATTTGCAATGAAGACAAATACACGATCTTACCCCCCCATTTTTTGGATTATATTGTCCTGAACATACGAATCTCCAAATCAGAATTCCGTACTCCCTTAAATTGCTCTAAAATCTTTCAGCATCTTTTTAAGAATAAGCGCATTCATATAATCCTTTTTAAAAACACTCATCTTATAACCCTCTATTTGTGGAAAGTGAGGAAGTTTTGCTGTAAAATCGGAGGCATTATAGTGCGAGTATCTTGCTTTTACAAACTTATCAAAGCTTGCTTTTTCCAACTCCGAATCAAAGACAAGAACGCAATCTAAAAATCGTCTCCTTGATGTGAGTTCCTCATCTATATCTTCAGTAATATAAAACCTATGAACAATGTATTCTATTGATTCTTTAATGAAATACTTATAACTAATATCCCAATTCATTCCGCTGTCATCTAACGATAACCCTCCTGTTTTAGGAGTAGCAGTGAAATATCGGCCTCCATCTAAGGCCGCGCCTCCTAACGAATCTAATAATGTTTGATGATAATAAACGTTTATATCATACCAGTGAGGACTGTTATCATATTGCCCAAATAGATAGAACACATAACCGTTTCTGTCATCTGCAGCTGAAATATGTTCTATAGTAAACTCAGGGGCAAACTTATAGTACCTTTTGGATTCATCTGACGAACTAATCCAATCTGATGGACTTTGTAAGTACAGAATTACACGTTCAAGTGCTGTCGCATGTATTCCAAAACGTTTCTTCCAAAGAGTTTCAATTATATTTATATCAGCAGAAGAATTTTTCGGTGTATTTGTATCCATAATTCGCACATAGATATTATTTGCAAAAACCCCCTGATATTGCTCTGTCAAATAATATGGAGTATTGCGATCATTGCGTACAACTATCACATCAATAGTTTTTTTAGATACTAGGATTGATTGGACTGTAACAGTCGGTCTTATTCCACCAGCAAAATTCTTATCACGAAGGAAAGACACTAAATCTTGTGTTTTCTTTCTGTTGGTGTCATTTACTGTATCCTGTACTACAAAATCCTTTTCTTCGTCAACACCAATAATTATTAAACCATCCTGATTTGATAAGTTATTCGCCATGCATATGATATCGTGCAAAAGATCAGACTTTTTACTATACCATTCTCGCTTAAAATCCCAGTGGGCACCTTCTTGCTTCAAAGAAATTAAATCGACAACCTGTTTGGTTAAGTCTTGTATATTCATAGAATAATTCACTAAGTTCACCTAACCCTACTCCTTCATGTCTCAGTCCTATCCCTACTCGTTGGTTATAAGTAGTCGTTACACAATTTACTTAAACAGATACTGTCCACATTGATGCTAGAATTGTATTGTGTTATGATTGAAAACGTGACACGCTGTTTTCATTCCGTGAGACTCTCTGATTTCTCCAAAGACGCTCAGCTAATTATTGCGATAATTTTGCATGAATTGTATTTAATTTGTTTTTAGTGAACTCCTTTAACTTTTCTTTTTTTTCCATATCGATCTTTTCTTCCAGAATCAGGAGAATGGCATCTCTAAGTATGTTGTAATGCAACTTGCATTCTTGTTCTTCTAGTTCGTGTACACCTTTACTAAGAATGTCATAAAGAAAAGGATTGATTTCAGCCAGAAAAGAAGGAACATAACCGTTCTGATAAAGCAGTGATACCTTCTCTTTAGTTTTTGCTTCCCTAAACTTTTGTTCGTCAATTTTATGCTCAGATTTGGCTTTATCGAATTGTTCGAAAATAAGTTTTTCAAAAATTCTACGCAAATAAAGAAAGGCACCTACGCCCATATTATGTGTTATTAAAATAGTAGCATTGTTCAACTCTTTTGAAATATCCTTGTTTTTTAACACATTCTTGTATTCCCTTAAAGAATTATCAAAATCTAAAATTGAAGGATATTGCCCTGTCTTAATTAAATAATTATCATCTGTCAATTGAAGTATTGCGTAGAACTTATGTTTATGTTTTGAAGTGCACTCTAAATTCATTTGGAGCGTTTTGTTTTCTCCAAATACCTCATTAGTAAATTCTTGATATCGTTTAGAAAAATTCTCAGTTGCTGAATCCTTATAATCTTCAAATTCTTCTGTCATGCTATACATATATGAGTAGGTTGAAAGTATTGAGTCTTTATATTTTCCATGGACGATTTTTCCCTTATATATGATCGGTACCTCTTTGCTGCAAAAAGGACAATAATAAAAGAAATTGTGTTCTTCAATCACTAGTTTCTTCAAAAATCTAAAGTCTCTGTTTTCTTTAAAGTATATATGATGAAGAATATTTGGAATCCCCTCTTCATCATAATCTAAAATCTCCGAATCATCTGTTGTTTCAATTGCACTATTAACTTTTACTTTTGTATATAAAGGAAAACTAAATAATAGCGAACCGCCGTTACTTTTAAAATCAACTAATCGTTTTTCCGCCATTAAAAATTCACCGTCACTTCCAAACAAGCTAATTAAATTTTAAAAACAGCAAACTCAATGATGGGAGAACTCTCATCTAAATCTTGCTTTCATGTCGCCAACAGAGCCTTCATTCTTATTGAAAAAGCGGGGATAATTATTTTTCTTCTATCACTTATCATTAGATGGATTAAATTCTCAACAGAATCATCAATTAGGCCCTAAGGCTTATATCGATTTCCCCCAGGAACCAATATAGTTGTAACTATTCTCCATCTATTCCCTCGATTCCTCCTATGCAACGACATTTCTCGTCAACATTCCTATACTTCGACTTTTATAGTTTCATTTTGTTGTGACAATACCAAAGATGACTCTGGCCCTATGAGTAAAACGTAAAACCATTAAAACCAGACTTTATACCGTGTTCCCTTGATGTTTAATCGACATTGTATCGAAAAATCAAGTTTCAATGCATTTCTTAAGGCTCGGAAAATGATCCGCATGATACAGGATGATGCGGAAAGGCCACCTTCTATTTCAATTTTGAAGGTAGCCTTTCATGCCCATTTATTGCTGATTCCCATGCGTTTAAGTTTACCTAGTAAAAAATAGAATACCAGATTACTGAGTACATTACTAAATAAAGAAGGCACCTGTTGAGGTGCCCTCCTTCACACTCGTTTATATTACCCTTAATAAACTAAAAATCGTTGCTCATATCTACCCACTTAAAATCCAATACGACCGAAACCTTGATCGTCTCTTTCAAAACCTTATTTTTATACTCACTCTCATCTTGCGCAAAGGAGAAATACTTCGCCGAATACTGATAACTATAGACTTCTAGGTATCGACTCGACATATCCCTATTACGCACTCCACATGGCTTGTTTGCGGGAACATGTCGACCGGCTGCACCCAATCGAGCTCATAACCGCCGTCAAGCAGGACCTTGCAATCTTTCGCCAAGGTCGAGGGATTGCAGGATACGTATACAAACCGCTTCGGCTTGGTGCGTAGCACCGTCTCCAGGAAGCGCGAGTCCAGGCCGGTACGCGGCGGGTCGGCAATGATGACGTCCGGCTTCATACCCTCCTTGACCCAACGCGGCAGCAGTTCCTCTGCCTGGCCGACGTGAAAGCTCGCATTAGCCCGTCCGTTTCGCTGCGCATTGGCCTTGGCGTCCTCGACGGCTTCGGGGATCGTCTCGATCCCGCGCACCTCCTGGGCATAAGGCGCAAGCCACAGGCCGATCGTGCCCGTTCCGCAGTAGGCGTCGATGACGGTTTCCTTCCCCGTCAATCCGGCTGCCCCCCGGACCGACTCATACAGCTTGACCGTCTGCTGCGGATTCAGCTGGAAGAACGCTCTGGGCGACAGCGAGAATTGCAGGTCACTCAGCGATTCCTGCATGCTCTCGGCTCCCCACAGCGAGATTGTCCGGTCTCCGAAGATGAGTGAGGATTTCTTCGGATTAATATTGAGTGAAATCCCGCTCACCTCCGGAATGGTAAGGCGCAGCATGCGAACGAGATCGTCCTGCCTTGGCAGCTTGCTTCCGGCCGTGACCAGCGTCACCTGAAGCTCCCCGGATTGGAAGCCGTGACGAACCACAATCGTCCGAACGCCGTCCTTGTTTCCATTCTCCTTATGCAACGGAATCCGCAACTCTTCGAGGACGGATTTGACCTTCTCCACCGCTTCATTCACCTTCGGATGCTGAATCGGGCAGCCGCTAATGTCCACAATCGTATGGCTGTCCGCTTCATAGAGCCCTGCGATCACTTCGCCGCCCTTCCGTTTCAGCTGCAGCTGCGCTTTGTTCCGGTAATTCCATGGGTGCTCCATGCCGAGGATCGGCTTAAACTTCACATCGTCCCGTCCTGCATACCGGCTGAACGCCTCACGCACAATATCCGTCTTAGCCTGCAGCTGTCCCTCATAGGAGATATGCTGAATTTGGCAGCCGCCGCAGATGCCGAATACAGGACAAGGAGGTTCAATCCGGTAAGGCGAACGCTTCTCCACTTCTACCAGCTGTGCCTTGATAAATTTAGGCTGGACCTCTTTCACCTCGGCTTTGACAACTTCGTTCGTGATCGCTCCGTCAATAAACACTGCCTTACGGCGGTAATAACCGACCCCTTCGCCGTTAATGCCAAGCCGTTTGATCGTAACGACAATAATGTCGCCTGCTTGCAGCTCATCTGCGTGCTCACGTCCGGATGAAGGCCGTGGCCCGCGTACTCCTTGCTTATATTTATCGGACGATTTCGCTTTCGAATACGATGAAGCCGATAACGAATCCTTGTTCTTCCTATGTTCGCGCTTAAAAGCCGGCTTGGCCCCTGTTTGGTTCGCAGCCGCCTTATCACCCGGCTTCTTTCCGTATGCGGTTGAATTGTTATTTTTGGTTCCTGGTCCGGAACGTTGTTGTTCGCTCATGCCTTGAATGCTCCATCCTTAATGGTATCGTGTCCAATATACCATGCCGAACCTGCGAATGCTAACGAGCTGTATTCTTTTTCCTGATTTCATGGGTATTCTTCAGCTTCCTGGGCGTCAATATCTTCACTGCGCAAAACCACAAAAAATATTTTTGCAATTCGGAAACCAGAGGCGATCTTCGAGCGTATAATTCCATTATCATACATTCTCTTTTGGAGGTATCTTTTATGTCGTTTTTTAACAAAATGCTAGCCAGTGTAGGAATTGGAGCAGCCCAGATCGATACGCATCTCGAAAAATCCTCCTATTATCCAGGTGAAGAAGTACGCGGCGTCATTCACATTAAAGGAGGAAACGTAGAGCAGACGGTCGACCGTATTTACTTGAAAGTGATGACGGAATACACCAGGGAAAGCGACGACAAGAAGTACATAGAATCCTATACCCTTGCCAAAATCAATGTCTCCAGCCGCCTCACGTTAAAGCCTGGCGATCAACAGGAAATACCATTCTCTTTTGCCCTGCCGCTGGAAACGCCGCTCACCATTTCACGGCAGCCGGTATGGATCCATACCGGCCTTGATATCGATAATGCCATCGATCCGAAGGACCGTGATTTTATCGACGTTGAACCGGACGAAGGCGCATCCGTTGTCTTTGACGCCGTGGAAGAACTTGGCTTCAGCTTCAAAATGGCCACATGTGAATATCACCCGAGATTAGGCCAGGGCGTGCCTTTTGTGCAAGAAATTGAATTTTACCCTGGCTCCTCTTATGCCGGCCATATCAAAGAGCTTGAATTGATTCTGTATCCGGAGCAGGAAGGGATTTCCGTCCTGGTCGAAGTCGACCGCAGAGGCAGAGGGGTATCAGGCTGGCTCCAGCGATCCCTTGATATGGATGAACAACACTCATGGGTTACCCTGGATCAACAGGATCTAGAGCAAGGACCATCTCATGTGGCTCAAATTCTTGACGGTGTTATCCGCAGATCGATCTAATGAAAAAAATGGCCCGCAAGGCTGGTCACTTGATCTCAAGTGACTCTCCTGCGGGTCATTATTTTTAATAAAGCTTGTTAAATAAAATAATGCGGGTACTTCTCGCGTAAAATATCCTGCTCCACAACGACAAGACGCAGATGGCGCTCCATTACGTTCATGGCCTGCTCCGCTTGTTTATTAACGATCAGCTGATACATTTCCTTATGCTGCGAGATGATATTCTCCCAGTTGGAGTCCTTCGACAGGCGAAGCAGCCGCAAGCGGTTGAAATGAATGTTCAGTTGCTGCAGCATCTTCCAGGTCCGTTCTTTGCCCGTACCCTCAAACAGAATTTGATGGAACTCTTCGTCCAGCTCAAACAGCTTATAGAAATTATGGTTTCCCGCGCATATGTCCTGAAGCGCAATATTGGTTTCCAGACGGAAACGGAACTCTTCGGGGAAAATTTCGCAGGCGAGCGCCACGATTTCCTTCTCGATCTTCTCCCTAATAAACCGGCCTTCCTCAACATGCCTGAGATTAATACGGGATACGATTGTCCCGCTTTGCGGAATAATGTCGAGCAGTTCCTCCTCGGCAAGCTTCATGAACGCTTCCCGGACCGGCGTTCGGCTGACGTTCAATTCATCCGCAATTTCCTTTTCCGAGATTTTCGTACCCGGCTCCAGCTCCAGATGGAATATCCGGTCTTTCAGCAGCTGATATGAATACTCCCTGGTAGAGCCTTTAATCTTTTGCTCTGTTGACATATTTCGTTACCTCTTTCTCTTATGCTCAAGTGTTCTTTTTGCTTACGTTATAAGATCCGGCTGATCGCATCGCTTTCTATGCGGATGGCTCTTCCGATACCGTTAAAGTTATTTCTCCCTCTATATTACCTGAATCAAGGGCACGGGCGGTATATAATGTACGGGAATCTGCGGAAAAAGCTCGCGGAGAAGCTTGGCCGCGCAGGCCATACCGGGCTCCTCGCTGGCGGCATGACCAAGCAGAAGCATGGACGGGTTCCGGCCTTGCGCCGCTGCATCGCCGATATATTCGGGTGTCTCCCATTCCGGGCCTTCGCCGGCGATAAGCAGATCCAGCCGCTCATTCACGCAGAGGGGAATGGCATGCGCGCCGCCGCCACGGTAGCCGACGGTTATGCCGATTCTGGAGCATATTCCGCCTCGATTCCCGACATAACGAAGATACGAAAGAATCAGCTTTCTTTTTATATCTTCTGCAATCTCCTGAACTGTCAGTTCTCCGGGCAGTGTGACTAGGGCAGCTGTAGGAAGGTACGTATCGATATAGGGCTCCCAGTCCAGTGCCTGAACCAATCCCTGTGTGATCATATCGGGAACATATCTGTGAGGCGCATCATGAAACCGGTAAATCGTCAGATTGCCGGATTGGATCAGATCTATTTTATCCTGGTGGACAGAACTCGCCTGCATCCCATCCACTCCATCCTCATGGTGGCTGTAAAAGATCCCCTCATGGGTGATCACAAGGTTTGCTCCCGCCTGCACGGCTCTCTGCAAAACCGAAAACGAGGCGGCGAACGTGACGGCGATGCCGTGAACGATGGCATCCGCGCTTCCAGCTACAACCCTGTCCACCGTGGATTCAAGGCGTCCCGCTGGTTCGGTTAATCGGTTGATTACCTCTTGAACGGTCACACTCAATTTAGAACAACCTCCTTGTCGTCAACAGTGCAGGATGGATCATCACGACCGTCTGAACCTCCAAAGAGGCTGCCTTTCCATAAAGAAACGGCAGCCTGTCGATCCGTTGGTTATTGTTGCTCTTTATATTTTTTATAAGTCTTATTTGCAATCTCCAGGTATTGTCCGACACCCTGGCTATCCAGCTCCTTCACGAACTTGTCGTACTCGGCAAGATCGCGGTCGCCCAGAATGAACTTCAGCGTGTTCTGATCCGTGTAGTCCTTCAGCGGCGTGCTCAAAAGCGTTACTCGCTCGCGTTCTTCGACCGAGTACGGAATTGGCGGTTCCGGCTTCACGACAGTTTTTGTTTCGCTCATGCTCTTCTGGAACTGCTGCTCTTCCTCGCTGAACATGGATTGAAGCAGCTCGGTCGTGCCGCCGTACGCAAACACGCCGCCCGAGAAGCCATGCTCGATCCGCAGATCCTTCGTGCCCTTCGGATTCAGTCCGTTGTAGTTAATGTCGTCCATCAGCTTGCGTACGCCGCCTTCCTTGGTATACGTTACGCCTTCGACACCCCACTTCGTAAATTCCTGTCCCTCGTCGCTGTAATAGAGCCAGTCGATAAACTGCAGGATGGCTTTAAAATGCTCGCTCTCTTTCACTTTGGAAGTGATCATCACCCCGTTCTCGAGTCGGCTGCCGGACATCAGCTGGCCTGCCGGGCCGCCGGGAACCGTGATTTTGCTGATCGCATACTTGCCTTCGCCCAGCGTTTTGTCCATATCATTGCGGTGCTGGACCACGGTCTGGGAGTTGCCGTTAATGATGAAGGATTTGCCGGTCACGAACTTTTGCACGGCCTGATCGTCATCCTGGGTAAAGCTCTCTTTGTCCAGCAATCCTTCATCCACCAGCTTGTGGAAGTAGGCCAGCATGTCCTTATATTCATCCGTTGCCGCCGTGTACACAAATTCATCCGTCTCTTCCTTATACGTAAGTCCGCTGCCGTAGCCCCATCCGCCTTTGGTGCCGAAGCCCGTAGCCGCGATGTTCAGCGTACTGTTGAATTTGAATCGATCGGAGAACGGCGTAACGTCCGGGTACTCCTGCTTCAACTGCTTCATCGCCGTATACAGTTCATCCCAGGTGGTCGGAATTGCGATGTTATGCTTTTCGAAAATATCCGTGCGCACGATCAGCGTATAGTCCGGCCACACCGCTTCATGGAGGCCCGGGAGCACATAATATTTTTTGTCCTCCTGGCGAAGCCCTTCCAGTTCGCTTTCCATGTCCCATTTCTCGATCTTGTCCTTGAAGTTGGGCATCAGATCAATATAATCGCTGATCGGAAGAATCGCACCGGAAGCCACGAACGCGGATTCCTCCCCGGGGTAAGTCTTCGGAATGACCAGCGGCGCATCGCCTGAGCTGATCAGCAGACTGCGCTTTTGGCTGTAATCGCTCATCGGCACGATTGTTGGCTTCAAGGTCACGTTCGTCATTTCTTTTATTTTAGCAAAAAGCATCCAGTCCTGCTTGTAAGGATACGCCGGCTGGTCGCTGTAGAGGATGGACAGATCGAACGGCTCCGTCGCCTTGAACGCATCGCCTACGGCGTAGGTTTCCATCGCGCCCTTATCCTGGATTTCGGCTTCTTTGCCGCCTGTTTTGTCGGTACACGCCGCCAAGATCACAACGATTAACGATAGCAATAAAGCTTTGCCGGCAAACGATCGATGACTCTTTTTCACTTTCTCATTCCCCCCATGATATCAATAAAATGTCCTTACGGATGGTCCTATTGCTTTACGGAGCCCAGCATGATGCCGGTTACGAAATAACGTTGCACGAACGGATAAATCGTCAGTATCGGCAAAATGGTCAGCACCATGGTCACCGATTTGATATTGGCGGATATCTGCGTCAGGTTATCGGCCGAGGTAGCACCGGCGGAAGTCACGCCCGTTGCGCCCGCTATCATGTTGCGCAAATAGATCGTGACCGGGAAGAGCTCCTTCTGATCCAGGTACAGGAAGGCCGGAAACCAGGAGTTCCAGTGCCCGACGGCATAGAAGAGAACCATGGTCGCGATGACCGCTTTGCTTAAAGGAAGCACGATTCGGAACAGCATGCCATACGTGTTCAAGCCGTCAATGGCCGCGGCTTCCTCCAGCTCTTCCGGCATATTTTCAAAAAAGGATTTCATGATGAGCATGTTATATATGCTGATGGCTCCCGGGATTACGATGGCCCAGATCGAGTTGCTGAAGCCCAGGCTGTTAATGAGCACATAGTTCGGGATCAGCCCCCCGTTGAAGAACATCGTGAACACGGCAAACATCGTCAGGAACTTGCGTCCTACCAGTCGTTTCTTGGACAGGGCGTAAGCAAAAATCGTCGTTAAGAACATCGATATCGCGGTGCCGACCACGCTGTACACGACGGTGTTTTTGTAATTCGTCCAGAACATGGCGTCTTTGGTGACGGTTTTGTAAGTATCGAGATTGAAGCCCCTCGGAATCAGGTTCACCTTCCCTGAATTGATGTACGACTCGCCGCTGAAGGATTGAGCGACCACGTTCAGGAAGGGATACAGCGTGATGAAGACAACGAACAGCAGAATGATGGCATTGCACACTTTGAACACCTTATAGGATCTTGACTCCTTCATAACCGCTCCCTCCTTACCATAAGCTTCGATCCGTCAGTCTTCGCGAGATCGCATTCACGGAGAATACCAATATAAGCCCGATTATGGATTCGAACAGTCCAATGGCCGTGGCATAACTGAAGTTGTTCGAAACGAGACCGACCCGGTACAGGTACGTCGATATCACGTCGGCCGTCTCATATATAACCGGATTGTACAGCAGCAATATTTTCTCGAACCCTACCGCCAGGAATGCCCCCATATTCAGGATCAGCAGCGTCACAATCGTTGGCAGGATGCCTGGAATCGTGACAAACAGCGTTTGCTTCCAGCGGTTGGCCCCGTCGATCCTTGCCGCCTCGTACAGCGATTCATCAATCGTCGTTAATGCGGCCAGATACAGGATCGCGCCCCAGCCCATGCCCTGCCAGATTTCCGACGAGATATAGATCGCCCGGAACCACTCGGCCCGCTGCATGAAATTGATTCGTTCCCCGTTAAAGAACTCCACGAGCGAGTTAACGGAGCCGTTGACTGACGTCAATTGCAGGATCATCCCGGCAACGATGACAATGGACAGAAAGTGCGGCAGATAAGAAGCCGTCTGGACGAATTTCTTGAATCGCCTGCTCTTCACCTCATTCAGCAGCAGCGCAAAGATGATGGGCACCGGAAACGTAAAGAGCAGGGATAACGCACCGAGCAGAAGGGTGTTCTTGAATACGTTCCAGAACGCCGGGTCATGGATAAACATGTTGAAATAGTGCAGTCCTACCCATTTCTCCCCGTAGATGCTTCCTCCGGGCATAAATCGCCTGAAAGCGATCACGTTGCCAATCATCGGTCCATATTTAAAAATGAGCAGGTACATGACCGGTAAAATCAATAGGGAATACAGCTGCCAATCCTTCCGGACCAGTGCAGCGACGGTTTTAAGTTTGGATGGTTTCTTGGCCGCTTTCACGGCTGGCAAGGAATGATGTGCAACTTTTGGCTCCATCGACGTTATTCACTCCAATCCGTATGGCCTCTTCTCATACCTCTTTCGTCATGGAATATGGCCGTGTTTCATGATCCAGCTCCATTCAATACTCACGAAGAAATCGCTTTCAATTATTGTGGCTATAAGCAGGTTGCAGCGTTACAGCATATAATATCCGCTCTACTATTGATCCCCCCTTCAATATTAAGCGCTTACAATGTTGGCTTAACCTATAGACTCCCGTATCTTGAATGTTAGACCGACAAAGTGATCCAGCTGCTTATCCAACCTATGTTGAGAGTCGCATTTCACCATACTAGTATAACTAGTATGGTAGTTGGTTTCATTTTAATGGACGTTTTCTCCAATTTCAATACATTTTTTTCTCATGAATCATATTTCGGTCCGAAGCCTCAAAAAAGCCGTAAGCGCATTGAGGCTATGGCCTGATGCGCTTACGGCTTTCGGATTCCATTCCTGCTGAGGTATTGATCAAGTAAAGGGCAGAAGTCATCACTTCTGCCCCTTGAGGTTCTTTGCCACCTAATATTTACTTCAGCTCCGTCACGTTGCCGTCGACGCTGATGCTTTTGATGTCCACATCCCCAAGAAAAACGAGGTTATTCTTGCTGTCCAGATTATACAGCCACTGAAACCCGCTCTTTGTGGTACTTGTCGAGCTGGCATGAAGCATCAGTTCTGATCCGTCCGCGGCGATAACCTTAACCTCCGGCGTATACTCCGGCAGTTTATCCAGCTCACCGTCGGTACGCTTGCCTTCGATAGCTACACCGATGGAAGAGACACTAATCGTGCTGAGAGACAGTGCCTCCTCACCCTTATCGATCGCCATAATCAGACTCTGCTCTCTCTGCTTCCCGGGAGCAATGGTGAATTGGACATCCCAAGGGCCTTCAACGGCTTGGGTGTTGTCCGCTGACGCGATTCGATCGGCTGTGATCCGTGCCTTAAGCCCGTCGAGGTCATTCATCGCATCCATCTCAAATACGCCGACAAGCTTTTTGTTATCGTCAAGAAGCTGCTGCCCCACCATATAACTCACATCATGTTCCGTTTTCAGCTCAAGTCCGGGTATCGATGCACCCGCGGGGAATGGCGTGCCATCCTCTTTCATGAAGCTGACCACCAAATAACCGCTGTTGCCGACATAAACCCCTTCTTCCACATTCATGGTTACCCCGGACGCGGTATCTGTCCCTTGTATAGGTGATCGTTCGTCTTCCGAAATGGACGCGGATTGACCGAAGAACTGCTTCAAGCTATCCATGTATTGGCTCGCAAAAGCGGTCGTGCTAAGTATCATAATCATCGCGGCAGCGATAACGATACTCGCTTTATATTTTTTCACTTTCCTGTTTTTAAACATCATCGTTTCCTCCTCTTGAATACGGTTCATCGCTCGATTCTTGATGCGTTCCATACTGATTTGCTGTGTCAACTCGCGTTCCTCTTCCTCCGTAAGGAGGAGATTCTCCAGCTCCTGATTGTCGATATTGGCCATGATATCTACAATTCGCCGCTTCACTTGCATCCATCCCCTTTCGCTATCGATTCGAAGCTTCACTCCTATAGACACGGTCCTTATAGAAATCCTACAGATTATCGGTTTCATAATGAATGCGCAGTTTGTCCTTTGCCCGGCGGATCCGGGCGGTGACGGCTTTCTCCTGCATATTCAGCCTGCTTGCAATATCTCGGACTTTCTCCAAATAGAAGTACCTGCGGATGAAGATTTCGCGATCCGGTTCCCCCATATCCTGGACCATGCCGCTAATCGCTTCCTTCTCCTGCCGCAGAATAGCCAATGCCTCTGCAGAAGGACAAGAAACCGCATCATCTTCCAATTCGGATTCAATGACCCGCTGTCTTTTTCGCAAAACATTCAAGGTATGATTACGCGCAGCTATAGCCAGATAAGGCTTGAGGCTATCTCCGCGCAGCATGATTTTGGGCCCGTCTGTCCACAGCTTGACCAGCACGTCCCCGGTGATTTCCTCCACATCGTAGGAATTAAACCGTCCACCAGCCACTTTAGCGACCACCGCGGCTATGTAGCGTGAATAGCGGTCAACCAATGTTTCAAAACATTGCGGATCTTTCAGCGCAAGCCCGTCCAACAATGTCCGATCCTCCATGGATCCTCCCCCCTTTATAACCATCTCCTTTGGTTGAACCAAGCCTTAGATCCGGTGCTACTATATAAGACACCTTTAATTCCGGAAACCCTACATATCTTTCAAAAAAATGATCCTTGCACCAGGCAAAATTACTGGAATAGCTTTATGTAACGGCAAAAAAGCCGATCCCACCCGGATCGGCTTTTTCTACAAACGTATGATTTCATTGTAATTGCGGAGAAGCTTCGGATTGCTGTCTGGAAATAATAAACAGTACAACCCAGATCAGAAGGAATCCAAGAAGCTGAGGACCTGTCACGATCTGCTGGAATACGATCCAGTTGATGAGCACGCCCACCATGGGAAAACTCAATTCCGCAAGTGTTGCCACGGAGGCTTTGGTCGTGGTTAATCCTTTATAATAAACCAGCAGGCTCAGGAGACCCGGCAGTAATGCCTGGCCGATCAGGTTCAGCGATACCAAGGCAAAGGCCCCGGTATTCCAGGCCGGCATATTCCATGCTGCCCCCTCGCTCCATGTAATGACGGTCAGGAGCGGCAGGGCAAGCACGAAGCGCAGCGAGGTTACCGTCTCGTATTTCAGTTTGCCTACCATCAGGCGCCCCATGACGGTTGAACCGCCCCACAGCGCTGCTGCACCTAAGGACAAGAGACTGCCAACTTGAATAAACTCATTCCAATGGCCAATCGGCAAGGTTAAACCGAAGGTCAGTAAATACGTGCCCGCCAACGCGATGATGAGCAGTACGCCGAAATGACGCGGAAGCTTCTCTTTCAGAAGCAGGCTGGCCAGAATGATGGCAAACAGCGGCTGCAGCTTCTGAAGCAGCAGGACGGCATTCAGATTGCCGCTCGACAGCCCCATCGTGAACAATACAGTAGCCAGTGCCGAGCCGCCCCAGGATATAAACAGCAGAGCACCGACATGACTCCAGCCAAGGCCTTTTAGTTCCTCCCGGTTCTTCCATAACACAGGAATTGCAATCAAGGAAATAATGATATGTTCAAGCAAAACGATCTGTGCCGAAGTCAGATTCTTAAGCAGAATGACCCGGAATAAGGGGTCTACGCCCCACAGGGCGGCTCCCAAAACGACGAGCCAGAACCCTCCCTTAAAACGTCGACTTGCCTGTGTGTCGGAGCCATAGGGTTTCACCTTGACTCCAGTATTAATATTACTCATCTTGCCCTCTCCTGTCTTGAATACGGAGGTCTTGCTAGCAGAAAGCCCCCGTCATCGACATGTGTCGACGTAAACGGGGGCTGATCAAATAAGCCTGCGCCGAATGGAAAATTTCGCATCCACGGCAAACTCATTTTTGATCTTCTCCCATCCGGACTTTACCGTCGGCCTTGGAATTTCACCAAGTCAGTCGCTGCGATCAGATTCACACCAGAACGCAGCGAGTCGCGGGCTGAGTTTCGTTCACGCCGGAACGAAGCATCACCGCCGGTTAGGAATTTCACCTTACCCCGAAGATCCATATTCATGTTTTATTTTTGTAATGCATTCACACTAATTAATTAACCGATAATTCCTATGAGCTTAGTTGATGTATTGAAATTATAACATGAATTCTTTCATGTAAATACATCTATTTTCAAAATAAATGAAATTAGAGTTGATTACAATGAAAAATCTCACGTTCAACCAAGACTTACTGAGAATTATACAGCAAGTATCAATTTGTTACCAGTATGATTTTTTGGTATTTATTCATTTTAGGTGATTTCGAATATCTTGTAGCTGGAACGCGTACCGACCGCACCAGCCTGAAGACATAGCAGATCGAGAGCGTCCTTGGTATTAAGACTCATTCCGCTCACTCGAGGCAACGACATCGATGGAGCTTTTGAACTGGCGGCGGATTCACTTTCGTACTGCTTCGTCTCGCTTAACAGCATTTTGCTCCCATCCGGTTGAACCATATACTGACGCAAATAACCGCCTTCCCTTACGGTTACCAGCTTTCCCTTATTCTCTTCTTCCTTCTTGCTCTTCTGGAGCAGCTGTTCAAATCCGCCTTGGGCTGATTCGGCGTCCATCCGTTTCACCTGACTCCAGTATGTATATGCAGACGCAATGCGCATGTACTCACATCCTTATCCAATCGTTAATCTAACACTTACGGATATTATCGGATACCAGAGTACTTCTCTTTAACCGCTCGCATTTTACATTGGTATAAAAAAACCGCCCTTAAGATTTCAGTGAACTGTGACCCATAAGATGGACACTTTGAAAAAAGTGACTTCTTGTGGGTCATTTGTGTTTTAATCAAGGTATGTGACGAGGAGTGATACGAAATGGGGAAGTTGAAACGGGTACTCTTTACCGA
>NZ_JFOM01000055.1:0-746 GCF_001860525.1 Paenibacillus sp. LC231
TTGTAAAAAGAAAACCATACGCTATGCGTATGGTTCAGGATAGCTTAAGCGTTGTATAAAAAAAATCCTCCGAAGTGTTAAGATAAATTCGGTTCGCCAACCAAATTTAAAACACGAGGAGGAGATCAGATGGCATCTGATGTGAACAGTTTAGCACATACAAAATGGAATTGTAAGTATCACATAGTGTTTGCACCAAAGTACAGAAGACAAGTGATCTATGGGAAATTGAAAAGAGATATAGGAAAAATACTAAGACAATTGTGTGAAAGAAAAGGTGTAGAAATTATAGAAGCAGAGGCATGTAAAGATCATATACACATGCTGGTAAGTATACCGCCGAAAATAAGTGTGTCATCATTTATAGGGTATTTAAAAGGGAAGAGTAGCTTAATGATATTTGATCGCCATGCAAATTTAAAATATAAGTATGGGAATCGAAAATTCTGGTGTAAGGGGTTTTATGTGGACACGGTAGGAAGGAACAAGAAAGTGATTGAAGAGTATATACGAAATCAGTTACAAGAAGACGTGGTTGCAGAGCAAATGACGCTGGAAGAGTATATAGATCCATTCACAGGAGAAGAAACAGGAAGCAAACGAAAGAAGAAGAACTAGAAGGCCCCTTAAGGGGTAGCCGAAAAAGTAGTGCGGTTGGCGAACGATTCAATGCCCTTTAGGGCTGGCCAGTAACAAAGGCTTTCAGCCGCAGAGCAAACCACCCGTTCACACGGGTGGTTTTGATT